>SVOT01000013.1 GCA_015066225.1 Oscillospiraceae bacterium | reverse complement strand
GACTATGAGGTTGATAGGCTGCGTGTGTAAGCATGGTGACATGTTCAGCTAAGCAGTACTAATAGGTCGAGGGCTTGACCATTTCGTTTGTTTCTTCGCTTGACTTTGTTCAGTTTTCAGGGTATATTACTAGAGATGAACTTCAGCATTGGCTGGAGTTCTTTTTTGTTGGTTAATTTGCGGATTTGCGTGTTTACTTGCTTCGCAGTACCTTTGTACAGCTTCAGCTCTCAATTCACGCAACTTCATCAAATTTTCCTCAACAATTTATGGCAGATTGAATTTGCGAATTTTCGATATCTTGTTTAATCGAAAATATCGATGGCTAACATCGGAATAATTCAACGAATCGATATTGACAAATGCTTATTATGGTGTTAAAATCAAGAAAAAAATGAGAGGTTAACGGTTATGAAACAGTTCAATACAGCTACATACTATTATTACTATTACTTAACTCAATAAGTAATAGTGATTTGTGCTGCTGTTTTTAGTCGTTTGATTCCCTTGCAGTATAATCACTGCAAGGGATTTTTTTATTTTATTGTTGGAGGTTTTTTATGAACATTGGTGTTGTTGGTCTTGGCCTTATTGGTGGCTCTATTGCAAAATCCGCTAAAAAGAATACAGGTTTCAAAGTTTACGGCTATGATATATCTGAGAGTGTAATCAAAAGTGCTATTAATGAAAAAAGCATCGACGGCGAATTGACTGAAAAGCGAATTTTAACCTGTGACTATATTTTTATCCCCCTTTACCCCGAAGCGGTTGTTGAATTTGTTGAAAAAAACGCCGCTAATTTTAAAGATGGAGCTACTGTGATTGATTGCGCCGGTGTAAAACGCTCTGTGTGCGAGAAATGCTTTGAAATTGCAGAAAAGCACAATTTTTCTTTTGTTGGCGGTCACCCAATGGCAGGTACACAATTTTCGGGATTTGAAAACTCAAAGGATACAATGTTTTACAATGCACCGTTTGTTCTCACTCCTAAGGAGAATGAGGATATTTTAACACTTGCAAACGCACGTGAGGTTATTATGAAGCTTGGGTTTGGCAGAGTTTCTGTTATGACACCTCAGAAGCACGATAAACTTATTGCATTTACTTCACAGCTGGCTCACGTGGTTTCAAATGCTTTTGTTAAAAGCCCGTCTGCCATTGAACGAAAAGGCATTTCTGCAGGCAGCTACAAAGACCTTACCCGTGTTGCCTACCTTAATGAGGATATGTGGACAGAGCTTTTTCTTGACAATAAAGATAATCTCATTTTCGAGCTCGATAACATAATATCAGAACTTCAGAAATACAGCGATGCAATGAAAAACAACGACCCCGTAACTCTCAAACAGCTTTTAAAAGAGGGTAAGGAAGCAAAAATTAAAGCAGATTAATAAGAAAGCAGATAAACCCTTAGTAGGTTTATCTGCTCTTTTAATATATCTCGTCAAGTATTTTAATCGCATGTGCTATGCAACCATCATTGTTTGACCTTGTTATGTGTTTTGCAACAGCAAGGGCTTCCTTTGAACCGTTTTCGGGGACGAAACCGCCCTGTGCCGCAACAAGCATTTCAACATCGTTATAGCCATCACCTGCGGCGTAGGTGTCAGTTTCTTTGCAACCAAGAGCCCTTGCAAGCTTTAAAAGCCCTGTACCTTTATCCACACCTTTTTTCAAAACTTCCACATAATCGCCGGTTGTTTTAAGGTAATTTACCTCCGGGTGCAAATCTAAAATTCTTTGAACCTCGGCGGATTTGCCGTGGGCAAGAATCATAACCTTTGTCCAGGGGCGGGGAGCTTCTTCGGGGGAATTTATTCTTTTGAAGTCAATACCTTGACTTGTGAAATGCTGTTCTGAATGGTTGTTGAGATTAAGCGAGCAAACCTCGTTGAAATTATAAAATTCAACAGAGGTGCCGGGGAATGCTTTCAAAACATCGTTTATTGCTTCAAGCCCCTCGTCACCGATTGCATCGTTGAAAATAACCTTGTCATTTTCGTAATCATACGCCATGGCGCCGTTGCCCAAAAGAACGGGTGCATTGATATATTCGGGGCTGTAGAGGTGAAAGCCCTGATAAATACGCCCCGTGCAAACCGTAAACAGACCACCCTCAGCCATAAAATATCTGATTGCGGAAATAACATCATCTGTGATTTTGCCGTCATCGTTTTTCAGCGTGCCGTCAAAATCGGATGCGAGAAGCACTTTTTCAAATTTCATATTATCACCGCACATATTTTAACAAATAGAAGTTGATTTTTCAATATTCAGACTTGTTTTGGCAAAATATATAATAGTTTTAGATATGTTTTGTGTATTTTCTATGATTCGTGTCGTTAAAAAACTTGATTAAAGCTCTGTTGAGTGGTATAATTTCTTAGTTAAGATATGAAATTATTATTGAAGGTGAAAAAGTGGATAGAAGAGAAGATATCAGAAACGTTGCAATTATTGCCCACGTTGACCACGGCAAAACCACACTTGTTGACCAGCTTCTTCATCAGAGCGGCATTTTCCGTTCCAATGAACAGGTTGATGAACGTGTTATGGACTCAAATGACCTCGAAAAAGAAAGAGGCATTACAATTCTTTCAAAAAACACGGGTGTTCATTACAATGGTGTTAAAATCAATATTGTTGACACTCCCGGCCACGCCGATTTCGGTGGTGAGGTTGAGCGTATTATGATGATGGTTGACGGCGTTCTTTTGCTTGTTGACGCATTTGAAGGCTGTATGCCCCAGACAAGGTTCGTTCTTAAAAAAGCGTTGAGCCTCGGCAAAAAGGCTATTGTTGTTATTAATAAAATTGACCGCCCCGGTGCAAGACCCCTTGAGGTTATTGACGAGGTTCTTGATTTGTTTATTGAGCTTGGCGCAAACGATGACCAGATAGAGTTCCCTGTTGTATTCGCTTCTGCAAGGGATGGCTACGCTTCTCTTGACCACAACGTAAGAGAGGGTGATATGAGACCCCTCTTTGATTCAATCCTTGAAAATATTGACCCACCAACAGGTGATATGAGCGGACCGCTGCAGCTTCTTTTCTCAAGCCTTGATTATGACGATTATCTCGGCAGAATCGGCGTGGGCAGAGTTGAGAGAGGTTCTGTTAAAGAAGGTCAGCAGGTTGTTCTTTGCCGCCAGGACGGAACTACTGCAAACGCTAAAATTGTGAAGCTTTATAACTTCGAAGGTCTGTCACGAGTTGAGTGTGCAGAAGCCAAAATGGGCGACCTTGTTGCCGTTTCGGGTATTGCGGAGCTCAATATAGGTGAAACAGCCTGTGACAAGGAGCACCCCGAGGCACTTCCCTTTGTGGAGATTGACGAGCCCACAATTTCAATGAACTTTATGGTTAACGACAGCCCATTTGCCGGGCAGGAAGGCAAGTTTGTTACATCAAGAAATATCCGTGCAAGGCTTTTCAAAGAGGTTGAAACAAACGTAAGCATGCGTGTTGAAGAAACCGACACCACAGACTCCTTCAAGGTCAGCGGCAGAGGCGAGCTTCACCTTTCAATTCTTATTGAAACAATGCGTCGCCAGGGCTACGAGTTTCAGGTTTCACGCCCGCAGGTTATTTACAAAAAAGGTCCCGACGGGGAGCTTTTAGAACCAATGGAGCTTCTTATTGTTGAAGTGCCTGAAAATTACGTTGGTGCTGTTATGGAAAAAATCGGTTCACGAAAAGGCGAGCTGGAAAATATGGACGTTCGTGACGGCGGCTCAACTCACATCGAGTTTAAAATTCCCGCACGTGGACTTATCGGCTACCGTTCAGAGTTTATGACCGACACAAACGGTAACGGTATTATGAACAACCTTTTCGCAGGCTACGAGCCCTATAAAGGCGATATTCAGATGCGTGAAAGGGGCTCGATTGTTGTTCACGAGACAGGTGAAAGCACAGGCTACGGTCTTTTTAATACTCAGGACAGGGGCAGACTTTTCATTGGGCCCGGTGTGCAGGTTTATGAGGGTATGATAGTCGGCGAATGCGCAAAGAACGAGGATATTGTTTGCAACGTTTGTAAGAAAAAGCAGATGACAAACACCCGTGCATCCGGTAGCGACGAGGCACTCAGACTTGTTCCGCCCACAACGCTTTCTCTTGAACAGTCAATGGAATTCATCGGTGAGGATGAGCTTCTTGAAATCACCCCCGAAAGCATTCGTTTAAGAAAGAAAATCCTTTCAAAGGAAAAACGAATGAAGCAACAGTTCGGGCATAAATGATATTAAAAAATCCGCTTGATAGTTTTTTCTGTCAAGCGGATTTTTGTGGTATAATTAAAGAAATTTAATTTTTTTGTAACAAAAAGCTTTTTTATGTTTCTAATAATTGAAAGAAAAAGTGAACGAGTTTGTTACACATGAATAAAAAGCGAAAGGGGTGACGGCTTTGGATGATTTAGAAAAAATGTGTAATCTGCATTATAAATATGTTAAGAGCTATGCATTGTCTTTATGCCTTAATGAAACCGTGGCAGAAGATATAACGCAAGAGACTTTTTATAAAGCTATTAAAAAGATTGATACATTTAAAAACGAGTGTAAAATCGAAACGTGGCTTTGCAGTATTGCAAGAAATGTTTTCTTTAATTCAAAAAGAAATAAACAAACGGAAAATATTTCGGATTACCCCAATTTAGTATCAGAAAGCAACTTAGAAGAAAACGCAATTAAAAATGAACACGTCAAAAGAATACTAGCCGAAGCCGTAAAATTGGAAACACCTTATAAAGAAGTTTTTTATATGAAAACCTTAGGGGATATGCCGTATTCAATTATAGCAGAGGTTTTCTCTAAAAAAGAAAACTGGGCGAGAGTAACATATTTCAGAGCTAAAAAACAAATTGAAGAAAGGATGAGTGAAATTGAGTAAAGAAAATTGCTTTTTGATAAAAGATGTATTACCCCTTTATGTAGATGAGCTTTGCAGTAAAGAATCAACTGAATATATAAAAAAACATTTGGCAATTTGTTCATCCTGCAGAAATGAATACGAGAAATTAACAAATTCCCCGGACATTAAGGCTATTGACAATGATTCGTCGGAATTAATAAAAGGAGTTGGTAAAATGTTTAAAAGGGATAAGAAAAAAGCTGTTATTAAAACTGTTTCAGTTTTTTTGGTGGTTTTTGTTTTGCTGGGTGTTTTTGCATTTCTAAAAGTGCCGCTGATGTTATACAAAATTGAATTTGATAAAGGTAGCTACAGCACGGTTACAGAAGCCTGTGAGACATTTGAGAGCGGAGACGGCTCAATGTGCAACTACAGTAACGAATATTTTGATTTGTATCTTTCTGCAGATATGGGTGAATATACGAAAAAAAAGACAGAACAAACATATATTCTTGATTTTGGTAAAGGTAAAGATATTGTTATGTATGATGAAAATCAAGGTCAGCCTGTTCCGTCTCTTGAGGATCATAAAAGGTATTTTAACCAGTCTTTGAAATATCCTATTGCTTACGCATTTGCTAAAAAGGGAATTGAGAATTACGGATACAGCACAGAAATTGCAATCCCCTATAATTATGAAATGATAAAGGATTTTCTTTCAAGTGACCCGCCCGAAGCAAAGCTTTTATGCTCATTTGAGGATTACACAAAGGCTTGCGCTTACTATTCGGTAATGGCAATATCGGTTTTGCCGTCGGGCGGCAATTCATATTATATCGTTTCAGAAAACGACGAGGCAGTAGCACAGGGGCACTATATTCTTGGAGAGGATAATTCCGAAACCTATCTTTTATATTTTCAATCAAAAGAAGATTTAAGTAAGATTTATGCCATTAAACTTGCAGGCTTTACCAAAGAAGAAGCACAGGAAATTTTTAAATATGCGGTGATAAAATGAGAATTCTTGTATGTGATGAATTGAATTTTATCAGTGAATTATAAAAAGTGGAAACTCCTCGTTCGGTTGAACGAGGAGTTTTTTAAAATCAGAAGGGTGACTCTAACGTAACGGTATCAATAATCATAATCGTGCATTTCTTGTTTCTTTACAACAGCACCGTCGGCGGTTGTTATTTCAAAGTCGTAAAAATAACTCATATTGTCTGCATATCGGTTAAGCAAGAAATCGCAAAAATCAACCTCGAGAGGGTAGAAACATTGCAAGATGATTTTATAGGTGTTAATTTTTGTTTCACCTTCGCATTTCTCAGCTTCGATTATAGTTGCACCTGTACTTCTGATGAACTCTAAAGCACAAGCAGTGCTTTCGCCATTTTTTATATTATCAAACCATTCTCTTGTCTGTTTGCCGTGTTCATAGCTCAGATAGTATCCATCTGTATTGCAACCGTCTGCATTAGGTATAAAGAGCTTGTAATTGATTTTACCGTTTGGGTCGTAAGAGATAATTATGCAGCTAATAATGTCATCCCAGCTTTCAGGCTCCTCCATTTCGTGGGAGTAACAGTATATTGCATACTTGCTTGTAACTGCGTTTTCGGGGGAGTTTCGGTTCAAATAATCATCTATATAGTATGGAAACAGGCAGTCATAGATGAAATCCTCATAATTTTGTTCTTGCTTTACAAAGCCTTTCGCCAAAAGTTCTTTTTCCTTTTTGTTTGCATCGTCTCCGATTTTTATGCCGTCATATAAATTACGTTGCTCTGCTGTGAGTCTTGAGGTTTGATATTCAGGAGTAGCCTCTGTATAGTAATCATCATTAAACTCTTCGTATTCGTATTCTGCAAAAGCAAAGCCGTACAAAACAAGGAGTGTTGCACAGATAACAGAGAGAATGGCTGCGATTTTACGTGAAGAGAAACGATATGTTGCGACTTCACCGTCAGCGTTCTTATAAAGCGCATGGAATGTAAGGCAGACGTAAATAATCAGAGCTATGATGTTCAGTGTGTACGGGATTATGGCAATTACAGTGCTTTCGGAGTCATAGGTGTTTGTCACGTATCTAAACACAAGACCAAGGGCATTGAATATGGGGTAGAATATGCCGCTTGTGATAACGGAGCCGAGAGCGATCAGCCCAAGTGCAGTTGTTATAGCGGTCAGATGTTTTTTTAGTTTCTTTCTGCAACAGATTATTGTGTAAACAGTAAAGAGTATAAATCCCGCAAGCCAAAAAGCCAATGTAACAATACTGGGAAGATAATCGCCCCATGGCTCTACAAAATACCAGTATCCATATCCCGCTTTTACAGATAGAATATTTATTGTGCATAAAGCGATAAAAAGCAACACAGCTCCGGTGGTGCTGTCTTTGTGAAATATTTCTTTGAATATGTTTTTGCAGGTGCTTTTAAAGGTTGGCTTACCATCTGTAAATGTTTCTGCTCTGGTCCAATCATTATGATTATTGTTTTCTGTAATCAGCATAGTGTTATCTCCTTTCGAGGGTTAATACTTGTAGCCCCGCCTTCTGATTACACTTTATCAGTAATATACCGGAATTTGTATGGTTTGTAATTTTCGGGCTGTTTTTTGTAATAATCGGAGTGGAAACTGTTTTTATGATATACACGCTGATATACCATTGCTTTCGCAATGGATAAAAAAAGACGGTCCGAGGACTGTCTTTTTTGGGGCTGGAAACGTGACTCGAACACGCGCCCCGGGTTTAATTGAAAATATCTTTGTT
Source organism: Oscillospiraceae bacterium (assembly GCA_015066225.1). Taxonomy (GTDB): domain Bacteria; phylum Bacillota; class Clostridia; order Oscillospirales; family Acutalibacteraceae; genus DTU089. Next base: position 26,627 of record SVOT01000013.1, on the reverse strand, counting down.
AGGTAAAAAAACGGTATTGGGTTAGATATTGCTTTTGTAATAATAGACTATTTGTTTATAAATTATTAATTTTAGATCCCATTTCTTGTCTACTGCTTGTTGAAGAAAAGATGTTTTTGTGATAAAATTAATGAGTATTATTCATTTTTGAGGTATATTTATGAAGAACTTTATTAAAAGAGTATTCAGCTATTCGCTCTCAGTTTTTCTTGTTCTTTCTTGCATACCTGTAACAAGCGTTTATGCAGATAGTGTTGTTGAAGTTTTTAATGAGGACGGAGTGCAAATCACTGAAAAACAGTATCTGACCGAATATAGAACACAACAGTTACAAGCACTTGTACCTTCCACAGCCGAAGATGGTACTGTAAGCGGTACGGCTATTGATACATCTGATGGAAGATATATTGAATGGGAGAGCAACCTCCCTTTACTTGCAGGTGTTGATGATGCCGGAACGGTAACTGCTTACGACTTCTCAAAAAAAGCTGTAATTCAGCTTTGGATTGATGAGAATATCAGAAGTCTGCCTCTTGTGGGCGACACAACTGCTGATGCCATATGGGCAACATTTGAATCTTCCGGGATAGATCTTGATAGTGCAAGTACAGATACTATTGTTGGAATAGTGTCGGGTATTGCAGGTGAAACATTAGGAGAGTCGCTTCGTACATTTCTTGATAATATGAATGTTGTTATTACTGCAACTCTTTATGATGCGGATGGAACTGTTCTTGGAAGCGACAGTGTGGAATTTGTTATTGAAAAAAGTGTTGTTGCTTCTGTTGCTCCTACCGGTGTGCATATAACAAATAAAAAGGCAGTACCTACAACAGTTGCAGTTGGGGCTACAGTTCAACTATACGGTGCTTGTACTCCTGTCAGACTTGATCAGGGTGTGAAATGGGCAGTAGGTAAAAATGCATTTGATAGTGATGCTTCTGATTATGCTCGCATAAGCAACGACGGGCTTGTTACTTTCCTTGCTGCAGGCGAGGTGACCATACGAGTTAATCCCGAAAGTACATTATATGCAGCTTTTTCCGATACAATAACTTTTACTGTTGTTGAACCGTCGGAATTGCCTGTTACAAGCTTTGAAATCAACGGAGAAACCAGCGTTGCAGAAGGTGCAACTTCTCAACTCTCAATTGCTAATGTTAACCCGGCGGGTGCATACCAAGGTGATTTGGTGTGGTCTTCTGCTGATTCTTCAATCGCAACTGTTGACCAAAGTGGAGTAGTAACGGGTCTTAATGGTGGGGACGGTTTAACATATTCCCAAAAAGTAATTATTACAGCAACAATGGGTGGGGTATCAAAAGATATTGAAATGACGGTTACACGCCAGCTTGTTTCTGCACTTACAGACATTACAATTGAAGGTGATACCGTTTTGGGTATAGGTGCAACAGCAACTTATACTTCAACAGTTGCACCCGGCCGTCTTAACACATCTTCAAGTGTAAGTCGCCAATGGGGTGTTTATGACGAGGATTCAGGTGCGGTTGTTTATGCAACTGCAGAAGATCCGGCAACCAATGGTATTATAAGCGTTGATTCAATTGGTAATGTTACGGGTGTTTCCGTCGGTGTTGCTAAACTTTATGCTAAAGGTGCTTACGGTTCAAGTAGTGTTGAAACTTCTTTGGAAATAACCTGTGGAAATGCCATAACTGATTTTGAAATTGTCGGAACAACAAGCATTGATGAAGGTGAAACTACGACGCTTTCAATAAATGTTCTTGCTCCTGACAATTATGAAACAAGTCTTCTTGATACAATAAAATGGAGTGTAGCAGATGATACAGTTGCATCTGTTTCTTCAGATGGTGTTGTATTGGGTCGTGATGCCGGAGGCAGAAACAAATCCAGAACAACTGCGGTGTATGCTACCATTTCAGGTGTTACAAGAAGTGTTACGATAACGGTCTCAAGAGGTTGGCTGAATCTTTCTAAATATACTGACGGTCAGGTAGAAGGGGACGATTATGTAATTCGTGACATTCCACACGGATTCACCTTGAAAACATATCCTGAATCACTTGCTCAATCAGCGGTATATTGGGGACTTGTTACGAACGATGGTAGTGCACCATGGACGGCTTCGAATACATACATGGGTTCTAACAGAAATACAGAAAATGATTATGCATCGGTTTCCGATGACGGAATAGTTACCGGAAAAAAAGCAGGAACAACAACTCTTTATGGTTTCAGCAGATATTTGTTGCAAAGCCATGTAGAAAGAACAAAGGAGATAGAAATAATAGAAATTCTTCCTGAGAGTATTACCCTTAAAGCACCGGATAAAACTGAATATATTGAGGGTGAAACAGAGCTCGATTTAACAGGTATGGAGGTTTATTTAAACTATAATAAAGAATCCCTTTCACCGTATTATTCGGATTGGGAAAGCTATACTGATGATATGCTCAAATGTCAAGTAACTGACTATACGGTAAGTGACTTGAATGTGAAGGCCCTTGATATGACTCAGTATATTATTGTTTCTGTTGAAAGGGCCGGTAAGACATATAACGCTGTGTTTGCTGTAACACTCAACTCCAAGCAGGTTGATACTATCACAATTACACCGCCTGATAAAACTGTTTATGCAGAAGGTGAGACTTTTGATACAACAGGTCTTAAGGTGGTTGCAAATTATCTCAATGCCGAAAGTGAAGAAGTAACCGATTATGAAATAGATGAAACATCTTTTTCAATGGAAACTTATGATGTAGAACAAAATGTAAGGGTTGTTTATGAACACGCCGACCGTAGCGCAGAGGCTACATTCCCGATAATTGTATATGGTAAACCGGTAATTTCGGTGACCACCGAGGGTGTGTTGGGTGAATGGACAACTGAAGATGTTGTTTTCACTTTAGACAGCACACACCAGCTTGATGGTGCAACATATTTTTGGCGACAGAGTGACAGTGAAATATGGAATAAAATAGATGGCAATATTCTTACAATAAATTCAGATACAGATGCAATTTTCTATGTCAAAGCTGTAAATAGTATGGACTATGAAAGTGATGAAAGCGAAGCTTTAGTTGTTAAACTTGATAAAACAACTCCAACATTTACTTTAAGCCAAAGTGTAACCGATGTTACAAACGAGGATTACACTGTAAATATAGAAAATTTAGTTTATAGTGTTTCGGGTTTGAAAACTGTTGAGGTTAACGGTGTAGATTTTGGTTCAGATGCTTTAAGTTTCATTGTACAAAGAAACGGCGAATATGTAGTTAAGATAACTGCTAATAATGGTCTTTACAGTGAACAAACACTAGAAATTAATAATATTGATAAGGAAGTTCCCGGTATAACAGACATTGTTCTCACCCAAGAACCCACAGAATCTCCCGAAAGACATCTCGACGGTGAATTCGGTCATTATTACAGTGCAGACCTTGTTGCCAACGCAACCGCTGAAGACAGTGGCGTTGCAGGAATTGATTATATCAAATACAGACTTGTTGGTGCTGATTATACGCCTGTTAGCGATTGGACAACTATAACGGATGATGTAAGAGCTATCTGTGATAGAAATTTTAAAGGTTATTTTGAGTTCGTTGCAGTAGATAAAGCCGGTAATGAGTCTTCATCATATTATTCAGACGGTTTTGTCAGAGATAACGCAAAACCTGTTATAACAACACTTAATGCAATCTGCGGAGAAGATGGCGATGAATATATTGCAGGTAATTGGGCTGATGATATAGTTTATTTTACTCCCGAAGCAGATACTTTTTCTGGGGTATATGAGTATTATTACAATATTAACGGAGGCGAATGGACAAAACTCACCACAGAAACACTTCGTGCAAGAGAAGGTGGTTCTTTTGTGTATGGATTTAAAGCTGTTTCATATTCAGGGCTTGAAAGTGATGTTTATGAAATTAAAGTTAATATAGATAGAACGATTCCTACAATAAGGGTTGAGCTTGAGGGTACATTTGGTCAATGGACAAAGGATAATGTAACATTTACCCTAAGCACACTTATTGAATGTCCGTCAGGTTGTGTATATTATTACAATGATGGTACCGGTTGGTATGAGCTTGAAGGAAATGTTTTGGTTCTTGATGAAAGCACAAACGCACATTACAGTTTTAAAGCGGTAAATGGTGCAGGGCTTGAAAGTGCACCATCAGACTCATACAAAGTTATGATAGATAATTTAGAACCGAGTGGTTATATCATTCCCGGTGTTACAGAAAAAACTGATGCACCTTATGATGTTGCTATAGTTCCTGTGGCAGGTGAATCAGGTTATCTTAAAATTTATTTTAACGGTGAGGATGTAACAGAATCGTTGAAAGCAACAGTAAGCAAAAACGGCAGTTATGCTCTTACTATTATAGGTAATAACCTTCTTTCAAGTACTGTTATGATAGATATAACAAACTTTGATGTTATTCCTGCAGCACTTTTCAGTTATGAAGAAATTGACGCAAATACATTGACAATTACGGCTTATAACGGTTCTGCTGCGAATATAACTGTTCCGATGGAGATTGATGGGCTTGAAACAAAAACACTTTCAGAGAACGCTTTTCTTGATAAATCAAGTGTTGTTTCGGTTAACATCCCCAATACAGTTGAAACTATAGGAGATAATTGTTTTTCGGGTTGTGCAAATATAAGTAAAATTACTATTCCCAAATCAGTAACGGAAATAGCAGACGGTGCTTTCGACGGATGTGGTAATCTTACAATTTATTGCTATGAAGGTTCGTATGCGCAAAGTTATGCCGAAGATAATGAGATACCGTATGTTCTTCTAGATCTTGTTCCTGTAGGTAAAACAGTGATAAATGAAGAAGCGGGAATTATTTTCACTCATCAGACATTTAAGACACAAGTGGATGAAATCGTGAAAGCTGATTCAAGTTACACCGTAATGGCAATTCCATCTGCTATGTCATCAGAAGCTAACTATTACGGAACTGGTTCTGTACTTTATTTTTTCAGAAACGGCTCATTGGTTTATACATATAATGTTGTAGTTTACGGCGATGTTAACGGAGATAGTGTGGTTGATGTTCTTGATGCAGCTATGGTGCAGTTGGCATCATCTGGTTTGGTAACGCTTCAGGATAGCTATCTTTTAGCAACAGATTTTGCAAATGACGGAACTGTTGATGCATCAGATTATCAGCAGGTTATAAATCTTGTGTTAAGGCAATAAAAAAGTTTATTTCCACTAGGACAATCCATAGTTAGTAAACACAAAAAGTTAAGTGCTGGTTCCATACTATATTTAACTGGTAGTTTTTTGTTTAGCTTCAATAAAGATTTAATGTAATTGAAGTGATGCATAGTTTCAGTAACAATTAGTAAAGAATAAATAGTTAATAGTGAATAAGTAAAAAATCCTCGTTCTTTTGAACGAGGATTTTTTGGAGCTGGTGACGGGAATCGAACCTGCAACCTATGGTTGTAGTTAAGGGTGGAGTGCGAAAAACTAAAATGTTGCAAATCATTTTTTACTGTGATATATTACAAATATAAAGACACTTTACGAGTTAGGAGTGGTATTATGAAAAAGAAAGAAATCAAAAGGCTTGCAATATCCTTTGTAATTGTATTAGTTGTAAATGTTTTGATTTTATCTATAGTAAACTCATTCCAAATATCGTATTGGGAAAATGCACCCGAAGAAGAGGTTATCTATAATATGGTTGCAGAAGAAAATGAGAAAGGTATAGAGTATTTACATAATGATACAAATTTCAATATTGATGAGGCCGATGTTGAACGCATAGACAGACTTTTAAAAGATAATTCTGCAATCAAACTTTCTGAAAAAGAAAGCTATAAAATGCTCTATATTTTAAATGAAAAATCCTTTGCTTTTTATTTTGCTATTCCTGGTAGTTATAAATCAGACGGAATATTTGAAAGTATTAAGGAGCCAATCTCACAATTGTGGTTTTATGTATATGATGGCTCCGTTTATATTGTAAGGTTTACAGATGAACGCTAGACAAAGAGCGATGAAAGTGAGTTTGCTGTATATAAGGCAAAGGATAACACTGCGTTATATGATGAGCTGAATCAATATGTTGACCCAAGCGGTGATGGCATTTACTATTGGACGATTCCTGAGTGGCTCAATCGTGTGAGAAACTATGGTGTTGCATATTTATCAACTATAGTTTGGGAAGTGTATTTAGTAGATTTATTGCTGAGTAAAATTAAGCGAAAACACAGCAAAAAAGTTGATGATAAAAAAGCATAGTTGTGTAAAAAATCCGTTTAGCAGAAAAATCTGTTAAACGGATTTTTGGTTATAGGAAGAGTGTTTTGGTGTATTTAAGGATAACTATTTCAGGTGGTTATAGACCGTGTCACAATCCTTTATACAGTCGGCATCGCCGTCTGTTGTGAGTCGTGTTGAGTGCCGTTACGGTGCCAACACTTATTCCTGCCACTAAAATCGGACTGAAATTATAAGTGTAGGTACAATTTTTGAAATGTGATTTCATCGAAAAATCATTTACACTACGTTCATTGAAAAATTATTTGCTTTATGCTAGATTAGATATGGAAATAAAATCCTGTTTATCTAATTTTCAGTGTAACAAAGGAGTGATTAATATGAAAAAGTCAATTTCTGTTTCTCTTGCATTTATAGTTTTTGTTCTCGCTTGTTTTTTGTCTGGCTGTTCAACCGATAAGATACCCAACGATGCATTAATATCAGAAGATTTAATAAATGAAATTGAGCAGGATGAAGATTTAAAGAAAGTTGAGCAGGTAGGAGAAGTTCCGGAAAATCTACGTAATGTAGTAAAGAAAAATATCTTTCATAATGCTACACCATTTGATGGGAGGGTACTCAAAACAGAAAGCTCTTCTTCAAATGAGGAAAATCATTCAGTTGTTCATAATATTCAAATGCTGGATTTGTTTGGTAATAAACTATCCGCCTATTCGTACAAGTCAGATGATGCATACCATATTAGAACTCTTACGGCAACAAATGATGGGGGCTTCCTGTTCGTTGTGGGTTTTGAGGATTATGCGTATGATCAAAATGTATGGGCAAGTGAAAATGGCTTTGCTTCCCGAGTCATTAAATGTGATGCTTCAGGTGAAGTGCAATTTGATACGGATTTTGAAAATGTTGAGGGTGAAGCACTTAGTTATTGTTTTGAAACAGATAATAAATACTATTTGTTCGGAACAAGAGAGACCCCTGAAACTAAAACACAGGGTGTTTACTCTCCGACGGATATTTATATGACGATTCTAGATTCAAAGGGAAAGGTTATAAAAACCGCAACCATTGGTGGTTCGGATTATGATGACTTGAATTCAGTGAAAATACAAGATGACAATTCTTTTTGTCTGTTAGTTCACAATCAAACGACGGCGATTTTTCAAAACAAAATGCAGACGGATATTCTGTTGATTATGTTATTACCGTAAATCATAAACTTGAGATAATTCAAAAGGAACGTGGAAGTGAAAAATATGATTTATATGAGAAAATTGGAGAAAGAAACGGTGAAGCTATATACGATAACGATGCATTGCTAAAAGATTATGATGCAGGAACTCCAACTGCATATATTGAATATGAAGATTTTTACTTGATTGTATCTGAGAATATGACAGGCGAATATGAAAAAACACCGGAATTCATAAGTTCCGTTTGGTATTACACAGAAACTGTTTATTCCGGATATGATTATGACGGAGAACTACTTTTCAGAGCATCGGTGGATTCCACACCTGATTACGATGCTAGATTAAATGTGTTGCAGAATTATACCAATTAATAAAAAACCTCGTTCGCAAGAACGAGGTTTTTTTGGAGCTGGTGACGGGAATCGAACCTGCAACCTATGGTTGTATTTAAGGATAGCTGTTTGTTGGTTTAATATTATGGTTTTAATACATAATTTCAGCCTGTAAATAAATTGAAGAATCGCCTTCGGAATAAGATAGCCACCAATGAACGCCTAATGTGTTAAATATACCGTAGCTGTTTATCTTTGTGTTCACTTGTATAACATTATCTGCTCCTTCAACCGGAATTTCGTTTCCGTCATCGTCTATGATAGTGGTTTTTATAACACCGTTTTCGTTAGTGGAGCTGTATGCGCCGGCGTTGCCATCCGCGAATTCATAATCGGTTTCTGTTTCTGCTCCCTCAAACTTAAAATCCGGCTCGTTTTTATATAAATCCATTATCTTTTTATGGCATTCGTCAAAGTATTTGTTCGCTTCTTCAGGTGTTTTGCAATCTATTGTGAAATAGTAGTGGTGGATTTCGCTATTCAGAGCACCTCTGTTATCAGCTGATAAAGAAACATCTTTTTCATCATAAACAAACTTAAAATCAAAAGTACGGTCACCTGTTATGTCGCTTGCTTCGCCCATATCTTCGGGTAAATCATATTTTAATATAATATCACTCGGCTTGCTGTTCCATGTTAAATCAGGTGTTAAGAAAGAAACAGGCACATTTCTGTATCTGAATGGTACTAAATTTATACCATTTAAAAGAATGTTTGCTGCCACAAGAACTATTGTAACACTTACAATTATTTTAATTATTTTCTTTTTTGATTTGAATTGTGTCATAAAACTCCTCCTAAAATATGGTATATCATTATTATAGCAGTTGTATAAACCCAAAAACAACATAAAGATGAAATCTTAAGAAATTCTTAATATTAAAAATAGATACTATAATTCTAACATTTTTATATACTCATCAACCCTACAAACTTGTAGTATATATGCACGCATTGGTATTTTTCACCGTTTATGATTTCCTTTTCTGATACCACAATTTTTCTCAATGAGCTCGTTCAGGATTCTTGCATTGAGTTCTTATAAGGCTGAAAAATCACACCGTAGGTGTGTATGTAATTCGTCGCAGACGGAATGTAATCGCAACTTTAGTTGCGTATGTAATCATAATGAAATTATGAATGTAATCAATACGAAGGATTGCATACACCAAGGTGATGCCATATAGCTTCGCTGATTACATACACGCTGAGGCGTGATAGCATACCAATCCTTTGGATTGGATAAAAATAAAGCACCTGCTATTGCAGATGCTTTATTTTTTGGAGCTGGAAACGTGACTCGAACACGCGACCTGCTCATTACGAATGAGCTGCTCTACCAACTGAGCTATTCCAGCAGATTTTATTTTGAACACGAATAGTATTATATATAAAACACTTGTATTTTTCAAGTGTTTTTATTTATTTTGACAAAATTGATTTGTGGCAAAAATAATGGTTATTTTCTATTGACTTTAGCACTTTAGTGTGCTACCATATGAACACGTTTTTAAAATGAGATTTTGCAGAAAGGAAAGGCTTTCGGTATCAATCAAAAGCCGTGGTCAAAAATTATGACACCTTTAAAAAATAGCGAGGTTGATGTGCTTTACAAAGCAATATTGAGCCTTGAAAACGAAGAGGAATGTGCTTTGTTTTTTGAGGATTTGTGCACCATCAATGAAATCATCTCTCTTTCACAGCGCCTTAGCGTTGCCAAAAAGCTTGACGAGGGCAAAACCTTTTCAACAATCACCGCCGAAACCGGTGCAAGCTCCGCCACCATCGGCAGAGTTAACCGCTGCCTTTCATACGGCAATGGCGGCTACAAGAAAATAATCGAAAAGCTCAAAGGGGGAGAAAGCAAATGAGTATTGATTTTTCTGTTCTTAACCCCACCGAGAAAATAATATTCGAGCTTCGCTCGCTTTATTCAAAATTCGGCTACAAGCCCTTTAAAATGAGCAAGTTTGAGGAATATGATTTATACGGCTCTAACAAGGATTTCCTCGTCAGCGGTAATTGTATTACATTTACCGATACCGACGGCAGGCTTCTTGCTCTCAAGCCGGACGTAACCTTTTCTATTATTAAAAACCTTGATGATTCCGTTAAAGGCGTGCAGAAGGTTTATTATAACGAAAATGTTTACCGTGAGTCTAAAAAGGCGGGCGGCTTCAGCGAAATTATGCAGACCGGTGTTGAGTGTATGGGCGACATCACCGATAACGACGTTTGCGACGTTATTATTCTCGCCGCACGCAGTCTTTATACAATCAGTGAAAACTACGTGCTTGATATTTCTCACCTCGGTCTTCTCAGCGGTCTTTTCAACGCAATGGAGCTGAGTGAGGGCAACAAAACGGAGCTGCTTTCTGCAATTGCCGAGAAGAATGCGGGTGCAATAAAAGCACTGTGTGAATGCTTTGGCGTGGGTGAAGCGCTCCGGAATATGCTTCTTGAAATTATGAATGCCTGCGGAAAGCCCTCAGACGTTCTAAAAAAAATCGGTGCGGTTGCCGTTAATTCCGAAATGCAGAATGCATTCAACGAGCTTTCAAAGGTTTGCGAAAAGCTTATTGAAAAAGGCTATGAAAAGAATATTAATATTGATTGCTCTCTTGTCAACGATATGAATTACTATAACGGCATTGCGTTCAAGGGCTTTGTTCACGGCGTGCCTGCAAGTGTTCTTTCGGGCGGCAGATACGACAAGCTTATGGAGCGTGTCAACAAAAAGGCGGGGGCTATCGGCTTTGCTGTTTATCTCGACGAGGTTGACAGGCTTCTTGAAAACAAAGAAGAAGCAAACGAAGCCGCAGACGATGGCTGGCTCAACGTTGCACTTCCCAAGGGCAGGCTTGGTGAAAAGGTTTATGCTATGTTTGAAAAAGCAGGCTTTGAATGCCCGCAGATATATGAAAAAAATCGCCGACTTATTTTTGAAAATGCGGAAAAGAAGGTTCGTTATTTCTGGGTCAAGCCCTCAGACGTTGCAATTTACGTTGAGCGTGGAGCAGCAGATATAGGCGTTGCGGGCAAGGATATTCTTCTTGAATATGCGCCCGACGTTTACGAGCTTCTTGACCTTGATATGGGCAAATGCAGAATGTGTGTTGCGGGTAAAAAAGAATTTACCGACAACGGCACAAGCACCCTTCGTGTTGCAACAAAATTCACCAATATCGCAAAAAGCTATTATGCCGACAAATGTCGTGATATTGACATTATAAAGCTCAACGGCTCAATCGAAATTGCGCCAATTCTTGGCCTTTCCGACGTTATAGTTGATATCGTTGAAACAGGTGCAACGCTTCTCGAAAACGGCCTTGAGCCCAAGGAAACGATTGTGGGAATAAGCGCAAGGCTCATTTCAAACAAAGCGAGCTATAAATTTAAATCCGACATTATTGATAAATTGAAAATATCCATGGATGAAATTGTGAGGGAAAAACAGTGATTAAAATATATAAACGCAACGAAATCTCAACAGAGCAGATTCTCGAAAGAAGCGAACAGACAATTGATGTTGAGGGCATTGTTGCGGATATCATAAAAAATGTTCGTGCAAACGGCGACGAGGCACTTGTTGAATACAGCAAAAAGTTCGACGGTGCGCTTGATGACGTTCTTGAGGTCACAAAGGAAGAAATCGAAGATGCTTTAACCCAGGTTGACAGCGAGCTTATTGAGATTTTAAAGCAGGCGAAAGAAAACATAACCGCTTTCCACTCAAGACAGGTCAGAAACAGCTTTCTTATCAATGAAAACGAAGGTGTTATTATTGGTCAGAAGGTTATCCCCATTGAAAAGGTCGGTCTTTATGTTCCCGGCGGCACAGCGGCTTATCCATCATCGGTGCTTATGAACTGTGTGCCTGCAAAAATTGCGGGCTGCAGCGAAATCGTTATGGTTACACCCGCCAAAGAGGGTAAGGTGAAGCCTGTTATTCTTGCGGCGGCAAGCATTGCGGGCGTTGACAGAATATTTAAAATCGGCGGTGCGCAGGCTGTTGCGGCTCTTGCTTACGGCACACAAAGCGTGCCCAAGGTTGACAAAATCGTTGGACCCGGCAACGCATTTGTTGCAGAGGCAAAAAAGCAGGTTTTCGGCACGGTTGATATTGATATGATTGCAGGCCCCAGTGAGATTCTTGTCGTTGCTGACGGGACAAACAACCCCGCACATATTGCTGCAGATTTGCTTTCACAGGCAGAGCATGATAAAATGGCAACAGCCGTTCTCATTACAGACAGCGAGGATTTTGCAAGCAAGGTCAGCGAACAGCTTGAAATTCAGATTCCGCTTCTTCCCCGGGCAGAAATTGCACGTTGCTCCATTGATACAAACGGCAAAATTATTATCACAGATTCGCTTGTTGAAGCAATGGAAGCTTCAAACCTTCTTGCTCCCGAGCATCTTGAAATCTGCGTTGACAATCCCTTTGAGTATCTCGGCTACGTTAAGCACGCGGGCTCCGTGTTCCTCGGCAAAAATTGCCCCGAGGCATTGGGTGATTATTTTGCAGGTCCAAACCACACCCTGCCAACAAGCGGAACAGCACGCTTCTCAAGCCCCCTTTCGGTTGATGACTTTGTTAAGAAAACACAGTTCTCATATTTTAGCCGTGAGGCTCTTAACGGCATTGGCTCCAAGGTTGTTCGCTTTGCGAATGAAGAAGGTCTCCACGCCCACGCAAACAGCGTAAGTATAAGATTGGAGAATAGAAACTGAAATGAGTAAATTTCTTGACAAACGTTACAGCTCCCTTGCGGCGTATGTTCCCGGTGAACAGCCCCAGGATAAGCAGTATATAAAGCTCAACACAAACGAATCACCGTACCCGCCCAGCCCCGAAACCGTGGCGGCGGTGAATAAAAGCGAGGCGGAGCTTTTAAGGCTTTACCCGGACCCCGATGGCAGAGTTCTTACAAAGAAAATCGCCGACCTTTATGGTGTGGGCACAGAAAACGTGATTCTTGTAAACGGCTCCGATGATATTCTGAATTTTGCTTTTATGGCATTTGGTGCCAATGGCAGAAAAACATATTTTGCAGATATTACCTACGGCTTTTACAGCGTATTTGCAAATCTCCACGGCTCGGATTATAAAACAATTCCCCTTGAAGATGATTTTACAATAGACTACAAAAGGTTTTGCAATCTCGACGGTGCCGTGTTTATCGCAAACCCTAATGCACCCACAGGCATTGCTCTCGGTCTTGATGAAATAGAAGAAATTCTCAAAACCAACCCGGACAACGTTGTTGTGGTGGATGAGGCTTATGTGGATTTCGGCACAGAGAGTGCCGTAAAGCTTGTTTCAAAATACGAAAATCTTCTTGTTGTGCAGACTTTTTCGAAGTCAAGGTCAATGGCGGGTGCCCGTCTTGGCTTTGCCATCGGCAACAAGGAGCTTATCGGCGACCTTCACAAGCTCCGATATTCAACAAACCCTTATAACATAAACAGATTGACTCTTGTGGCGGGTGCGGCGGCTATTGATTCACAAAGCTACTACACCGAAAATTGCAAGAGAATTGAAAAAACAAGAGAATTCACCACAAATGAGCTTGAAAAGCTGGGCTTCAGAGTGCTTCCCTCAAAGGCAAATTTCGTTTTTGCCGAATCTGACACTGTCAGCGGTGAAGAGCTTTATCTGAAGTTGAAGGAAATGGGCGTTCTTGTAAGACACTTTACTTCAGACAGAATCAAGAATTTTAACAGAATAACAATCGGTACACCCGAGCAAATGCACATTCTTATTGATAAAATAAAAGAAATTATGGAGGCGGTTTAAATGCGTATAGCAGAAATTAAAAGAAAAACAGCCGAAACAGATGTATATGTAAAAATCAATCTTGACGGAACAGGTGTTTGCAGCATCGAAACAGGCATCGGCTTCCTTGACCATATGCTTGTGCTTTTGTCAAAGCATTCAAGATTCGACCTTGATATTTCCTGCAAGGGGGATTTGTGTGTTGACGGTCACCACACAACAGAGGATATCGGCATCGCTCTCGGCCAGGCGTTTAAAGAGGCCTTGGGTGACAAGGGTGGCATAACAAGATATGCCGACACAACACTCCCAATGGATGAAGCATTGATTTTGACTGCTGTTGACGTTTCGGGCAGACCTTATCTTCGCTATAATCTTGAAATTCCTGCCCCTATGGTAGGTGATTTCGATACGGAGCTTGTCAGAGAATTCTTTGTGGCATTTGCTTTTAATGCAGGTGTAACACTTCACATCCGCGGTCTTGACGGAATGAACAGCCACCACATCATCGAAGGCACCTTCAAATCCTTTGCAAGAACTCTCAAGGCGGCGGTTAAAATTGATGAAAGTCTTAACGGTGAGATTCCGTCTTCAAAAGGAGTTTTATAATGCTTGCAATAATTGACTATGGTGTAGGGAACTTGTTTTCGCTTCAATGCTCGCTTAAAAAAATCGGTGTTGAAGCTGTTGTAACAAGCGACGAAAATATAATAAAAGCGGCGGACAGAATAATTCTTCCCGGTGTGGGCGCTTTCGGCGATGCTGTTAATAAGCTGCACAAAAGCGGGCTTTTTGAGCTTGTTATAGAAGAAGCCCGCAACGGCAAGCCCTTAATGGGTATCTGTCTTGGGATGCAAATGCTTTTTGAGAAAAGCTATGAGTATGGTGAATATGAGGGCTTAGGGCTTATTGAGGGTGAAATAGTTTCTTTGAAAAAAGAAATATCACAGGAGTATGCCGTGCCCCATATGGGGTGGAATGCCCTTAAATTTCATAACGGAAAAAATGAGATTTTCAAGTATATAAATGAGGGTGACTGCGTATATTTCGTTCATTCTTATTTTGGCATTAACTGCGAGGATTCTCTTATCGCTTCTGCAGAATACGGCGCACAGATTACGGCGGCGGTTGCAAAGGGCAACGTTTACGGCTGTCAGTTCCATCCCGAAAAGAGTGGGGACGTAGGTCTTAAAATTCTTAAAGCATTCTGTGAAATATAAAGCCGGATAAAATTGCATACAGCACGAAGTTCTTCTGTGCTTTAGTGTGCGTTGTTTCGTACTATGAAAGGATATAGTAATATAATGAAAATTTTTCCCGCAATAGATTTATATGAAGGTAAAGCCGTTCGTTTGCTCAAGGGTGATTACAATAACCTGACGGTGTATTCCGAAAATCCTATTGAAATTGCAAAGGATTTTGAAAGACAGGGCGCAACCGAGCTTCACACGGTTGATCTTGAGGGCGCGCGTGATGGCGGAACCCCCAATATTGATATAATAAAAAGCTTTGTTGAAAACACCTCTCTTAACGTTGAGGTGGGCGGTGGTATTCGTTCAATGGATACTGTAAAGGCGTATCTTGATGCAGGAGTCACAAGGGTGATTCTCGGCACGGCGGCTGTTACAGACGAAGAATTTTTGAAAAAAGCCGTTGAAACCTACGGCGACAAAATTGCCGTTGGCGCAGATATAAAAGACGGCAAGATCGCAATAAAGGGTTGGGTGGAAAAATCCGACTATGGCACATTTGAGTTTTTTGAAAAGCTTCAAAAAATTGGTGTTTCAACAGTTATTTGCACCGATATTTCAAAAGATGGCGCAATGCAGGGCACCAACAGAGAGCTATACAAGGAGCTTTCGGAAAGGTTTAATGTGAATATAATAGCATCGGGCGGAGTGTCTTCTTTAGATGATGTTGAGGCGCTGAATTCAATGAAGCTTTTTGGTGCAATAATAGGCAAGGCATATTACACAGGTGCCATTAAAATCAGCGATGCGTTGGAGGTAGTGGGATGATTACAAAAAGAATAATTCCATGCCTTGACGTGAGAAACGGAACAGTTGTAAAGGGCACGAATTTTGAAAATCTCAACGAGATATCTTCACCTGTGGAGCTTGCAAAGTTTTACAGTGACAACGGTGCGGACGAGCTTGTTTTTTATGACATTACTGCTTCGTCAGACGGCAGAAAGCTTTTTACCGATATTCTCAGAGAAACGGCTGAAAACGTGTTTATTCCTTTAACTGTGGGCGGCGGCATAAATACGCTTGATGATTTTGACCGTGTACTCAAATGCGGTGCGGATAAGGTCAGCGTGAACTCCGGTGCAATAAGAAACCCCGATTTGATTCATGCGGCGGCGGAAAAATACGGCGACCAATGTGTCGTTCTTTCGGTTGACGTCAAAAGAGTTGACGGTCAGTTCAAGGTTTTTGCCAAGGGTGGCAGAGAAAACACGGGGCTTGATGCTCTCAGTTGGATTGAACGTGGAGTTAAAAACGGCGCAGGCGAAATAGTTGTGAATTCGATTGATACCGACGGTGTGAAAAAAGGCTTCGATATTGAAATGCTAAAAGCCGTTTGCGAGATTGTTAATGTGCCCGTTATCGCATCGGGCGGTGCCGGTAGCAAGCAGGATTTTGTTGACCTTTTCAAAACCGTTCCCGGTATCAGTGCAGGTCTTGCGGCATCAATTTTCCATTACGGCGAGGTATCTGTAAAGGATTTGAAAAAGACATTAAAAGAAAACGATATTACAGTGAGGTTATAATATGTTCGATATTGAAAAGCTTAAATTTGATGAAAAGGGTCTCATTCCCGCAATTGTTGTTGATGACGAAACAGGGGATGTTCTCACCCTTGCGTATATGAACAAAGAAAGTCTTGGTATTTCTCTTGAAAAGAAAAAGACCTGTTTCTGGAGCCGTTCAAGACAGGAGCTCTGGCTCAAGGGTGAAACAAGCGGAAATTATCAGCATATTGTGAGCATAACTGCAGATTGCGATATGGATGCGCTCACCGTAAGGGTGAAAAAAGACGGTCCCGCTTGCCACACAGGTGAGGAAAGTTGCTTCTTTAACCCTGTTTTTGGGAATGATGAAATTGCTCCCGCATTCAGCGTTGACAGCCTTGTTAAAACTATTGAGGGCAGAAAGCTTGACCCGAAGGAAGGCTCTTACACAACCTATCTTTTTGAAAAGGGGATTGATAAAATTCTCAAAAAGGTCGGCGAGGAGTGCACAGAGGTAATTATCGCAGGTAAGGCAGACGATAAAAAAGAAACTGTTTACGAAATTGCAGATTTGATGTATCATGTTCTTGTGCTTATGATTGAAATGGGCATATCGGTGGATGATATTATGGCAGAGCTTAAATCACGTCATGTTATCGACCATAAGGTGAAGCAGGAGAAAATGACTCAGTAATATGAACAAAATCACAAAAATCTATTGGAGCAGAGTTAATCTGATTCTTGAAACCGAAGATGCCGTTGAGGGCGATGTTTATTTTGTCAAGGGCGATGAAAAAACACTACTCAAGGCAGAGAATAACAAAATAACCCTTAACGTGACTAACGTTTCTTGTGGGGATATGATTGAAGACGGCGAGTTTTTCTTCGAAGCGAACGGAGAAAAGCTTACTGTCTGCGATGCGTTGATTCCAGAGCTTGATGATTTTTCACGCATTTTCAAATACAGAAAGGATTTTTACGCCCTTCTGGTTGATTTTGGCATTGATTCCGAAAAGGGGCTTGTGGTTTCTGTTGACTATATGATGAAAAACAGAAAATACAAAAAAAATTCACGTATGTCAGAGGGTAAGGGTGTTTTCGGTAAAATAAAGACTTTTGTGAAAATTGCAGTTCCGTTTTTTTTGAATGTTGTTTATAAAATTTTGCGATTAATAAGACAGAAGAAAACAAAAACGGTGTTATTTTATTCTGAAAACGGCAACGAGCCAATCGGGAATCTGAAATTTCAATATGAATATATGCAGGCTTTTCCCGACATTGTTGTCAGAGGTAATTTCTTTAACCTTCACGGTGAAAACAGTTTGATGAAAATGGTGAGGGCTGTTGTGGATATTGCCTTCAGCGATGTTATTGTTGTTGATAACTACGTTTCTGTTGTGAACATTCTCAATCTTTCGAAAAAGCAGAAGATTGTTCAGCTCTGGCACGCAGGTGTTGGCTTCAAGGCTGTGGGCTATGCAAGATTCGGTAAGGACGGCGGCGCACATCCCTTTAAATCAAGCCACAGAAAATACACTGTGGCTATTGTGGATGATGAAAAGCTTATAGATATATATAAAGAGGTTTTCGGTGCGTCTGAAGATATATTCAAGGTGTACGGTATGCCGAGGCTGCAGGGTTATCTGAGCAATGAGCGTATTGCAGAGGTCACCGAAGAGTTGTATAACGAAAATCCGCTTCTCAAAGGCAAAAAGATAATTCTTTTTTCACCAACCTACAGGGGCGTTACTGCAGACGATGCCTACTATGACTACAACAATATAAATCTCGACGAAATATACAGCTATTGTGTAAGAAATGATTTTTGCTTTGTTGTAAAAATGCACCCCTTTGTTAAAGAAAAAATTAACATTCCGCAAGGCTATTCTGACAGAATATTCGACTACTCTCACAGAGATATAAACGACCTTATTTATATTGCAGATATAATGGTTACGGATTATTCATCCTGTGCTTATGAGTTCTCATTTTTCAACAGACCCCTTGTGTTTTACAGATTTGATAAACTCTTTTATGAGTATGAACGACCCGTTCACACGCTTGATGCTTTTTCGAGTCAACAATATGAAACCACATCTTTCAAGGATTTGATGACGGTTCTTGAATGTTTAAAAAACATTTCGGTAAACGACAGGTTTAAAGCGTTCATACAGCGTCAGAATGACAGTTGTAAGCTTATTGCAGACGAAATTTTAAGGTGATTTTATGAAAGCTGTTATTATTAAAATTTTTATATTTGCCCTTAACGTTATTTACGCTTTTTATAAGCTCTTGCCACAAAAAGACAAGGTGGTTATGATTAGCAGACAGTCTAACGCCGTTAACGACGATTTCAGACTTCTGGGCGATGTTCTTTCAAAAAAACATCAGGTGGTTTACCTTTGCAAAACCCTTGACGGCGGCGTTGATTCGGGCTTGAAAACAAAGATATCCTACGGGCTTCATATGTTCACACAGATGTATCACCTCTCAACCTCGAAGGTGTGCGTGCTGGATTCATACAGCCCCATAGTCAGTCTTTTGAATCACAAAAAAACTCTTACAGTTGTTCAGATATGGCACTCAATCGGAACTCTCAAAAAATTCGGGTGGCAGATTCTCGGATGGGGTGAGGGCAGCTCGCCCGAAACCGCAAAACTAATGCGTATGCACAAAAACTACGACGTCATCTATTGCGCCGGCAAAGAGTATCTTGATGTTCTGGCAGAGGGCTTCAACGTTTCAGAGGACGTGTTCAAAATCTACACGTTGCCGAGAATCGACCTTTTGAAAAACAAAGAATATCAAGATAAAACAAAACAGAAAATTTATCAAAAATACCCGATGCTGGCAGATAAGCCTAATGTTGTTTATGCACCCACCTTCAGAAAAAATGAAAGCGAATTCAATAAATATTTTAACGCTTTGGTTGATGCTTTTGATTTTGATAAATACAATCTTATAGTCAAGCTTCACCCCCTTTCAGAGGTGGATGTATGCAATGATAAGGTTATTTTCGATAAAGATTTTTCAAGCTTTGAAATGTTCTCTGTTGCCGATAAGCTCATAAGTGACTATTCCTGTATTGTCTATGAGGCAGGAATAAAAGGCATTCCTTTGTATTTTTACAATTATGATGCAGAGCTTTATGAGGATGTAAGAGGTCTTACTATTGACTACAATGATTTGCCCGGCTACAAGGAAAAGGATGCAAAAAAACTTGTAGAAAAACTTGAGCTCGAATATGACTACGAGTATATGGAAAAATATATAAGAAAATATATTGAAAACGTTGATAATTGTGCCGAAAAAATGGCGGCAGATATCGAAAGCTATATGTAAAAAATGCCCCTGTACGAAAATTCGTACAGGGGTTTCTTTAGGTTCTGTGAGATGCTTTTTCTGCAAGCTTCAGTATTGATATAATAGGCACAATGAGTATGCCCCCGATAAGGTTACTGATGCCGTGAGTTATGTCGAATGGGAGGCCTGCAATTATCCAGGCGATTGTTCCCTCAAAGCTCAGATTAAAAAGTAAAGCTTGAACGGGGGCATAGAGCAAACCGAACAAAAAGCCGTGAAGCGAGCAGACAATCATATAAACGATTGTTTTCGCTTTTGTCGTCAGATTTTTGGGGATAAGCATAACTGCACCCCAAAGCACGGTCCAGATGTAAAGATAGGGTATCCACCAGGTACCGAATCCGCCGTATAACCCCGTCAGCATAACAAAAATGTAGATGGGGTAAAGGGCTTTTTTTCGATAAACTACTGTTACGGCAACAACAAAAACACCGATGAGATGTATGTTGGGGAATGCATCCATAATAATTTTCGATGCAAACATAACAGCACCCAGCATGCCGAAAATAACAGCTTCTTTAACCTTTAATCTCATGCCTTCTCTGCCTTGAATGTGTAAGCTTTACCCGGGATGATTTCTGTTGAATCCACACCGCTTGTTGCGTATTCATCACCAATATAGAACGACCAATAGGCACCGTCTTTTTCATAATCAAGGGTAACACCATTTACGGTTTTAACATATAATCCGTAAGCACCTTCGTCGCCCGCGATGAGCTCGATATCAAGAAGAGCTTCACCCACAGTCTTTTTGTCTGTGTGGATTTCGAAAAAGGTTTCCTTCCCGTCCAAGTCAACAACAGAAAAGCTGAACTTTGTTTTGCCTTCGCCCAAAATCTGTGGCGAGGGCTTTTCTGTGTCGGGCAAGGCTGATTCATTGGTTGACGAATCAGTTAAGCCTTGCTGTTCCTGTTGTTTTGGTGTTTCAGGGTTTTTGTCGGCGCCACAGCCCACGAACAGTGCAATAGCCGCAATAAGCACAGCACAAAGGAGCAACGACAACACTTTTTTTACGTGTTTTTTTTGCATTCTGGATTTCTCCTTTATAAATTATTTCTCTTTTGAAACCGGCGCTCGCAGTTGTTGTTAGTAAGAGATTTTTGTTACCGGGTATTTCGACTCGGTGCACCGATTATCACCTTCTCAGATTTCTCCAATGGTGTGTCTCCGATTGCGGCATCGGACAGATAAACGGCATTATTGCACCTCACGGCGGCGGGCCCGTACGGGAGTTTCACCCGTTTCCCCGAAATAACATAATAATTATTATACCATTTCTGCGCCATAATTCAACAAATTTTTTATATGAGCTGGTGTAGAATGTAAAGAAAAACAGGAGGTTGAATATGTCGGTAACAATTAAAACTAAGGATTCGCAAATGTATGCATTTATAAAGGGTGAAATAGACCACCACACCGTGCCGTCAATAAGGGAGCAAATAGATGATGCTGTTTGTGATTGCGGCAACGTCAATACACTTGTTCTCGATTTCGGTGACGTCAGCTTTATGGATAGCTCGGGGGTTGGTCTTGTTATGGGGCGATACAGGTTCATAACGCCAATGAATATAAAGCTCAGGGTGGACAACCTGTCAAACAGGGATTACAAAATAATGCGAATGTCAGGTATAGAAAAATTGGCTCAGATAAACCAGAAAACGGAGAGTGAAAGCAAATGAAAAAAATCAATCAATTAAAAATGGTTTTCGACAGCAAGTCTGTAAACGAAAGCTTTTCAAGAGTTGCAGTGGGGGCTTTTTCTTCACAGCTGGATATGACTGTTGAAGAGCTTGGTGATATCAAAACCGTGGTCAGCGAAGCGGTAACAAACTGTATAGTTCATGCCTATGGCGACAATATCGGCAACATCTACATAACCTGCACCGTTTTTGAAGAGGGGGTTATCCGAATATCAATAAGGGATAAGGGTTGCGGTATGGAAGACGTGAAAAAGGCTATGGAGCCACTATATACAAGCAAGGGCGGTGACCGCTCGGGCTTGGGATTTTCGGTTATGGAATGTTTTTCTGATAAATTAAAGGTGCGTTCAAAGCCCGGCGTGGGCACAACTGTTACAGTTGAAAAGAAAATAAAAGGAAAAGTAAGATGACAGACCGTCAGAAATTTATTGAAGATAATCTTGGGCTCGTCCATTCCTGTGCCGCAAAATTCAAGGGCAGGGGCGTTGAATATGATGACCTTTTTCAGGCGGGATGCGTGGGACTTATCAAAGCTGTTGACGGGTTTGATGAAAGCTTGGGCTACGTGTTTTCAACCTATGCCGTCCCCGCTGTTCTGGGCGAAATAAAACGGATTTTCAGGGATGGGGGCACTGTGAAGGTCAGCAGGGCGTTAAAGGAGCAGGCAAGGGTGGTTAAAGCTGAAAGCGAAAAGCTGGCGGATGAATTGAAACGTGAGCCTACCCTCAGCGAAATCGCCGAATATCTCAAAATGGACGTCTGCAAGGTCAGCGAGCTTCTTATGGCGGGAATGCCCGTGCTTTCGCTGACGGCCTCCGAGGAGGATTCCGACGAGAGGCAGATTGACGTACCCATTGATGGTGAAGAGGAGAAAATAGCAGAAAAATTATCCCTCGATGCCTGTATTGATGCATTGAACGAGGTTGACAGGTCCATAATAAGGTTAAGATATTTTCAATCGAAAACCCAGTCTGATACGGCTAAAATACTCGGTATGAGTCAGGTTCAGGTGTCGCGCAGAGAAAAGAAGATACTGCAGGAAATAAGGCGGGGCTTGAGTGCGTGAATATATACCAAAAATAACTGGTTGGAGTGGTTAAAGAATGTTGAAAATGATATACCAAAAAATAGCAAATACACTTGAAAAATAGCGTTATTTGTTATAAAATGTATTCGGTAAAAAATTAACAAACATAAAGGAGTTAATCACATGGGACTTTTAAACAAAAAAACAGTTGATGACATTAACGCAAAAGGCAAAAAAGTGCTCGTTCGTTGCGATTTCAACGTTCCGCTCAAAGATGGCGTAA
Organism: Oscillospiraceae bacterium; assembly: GCA_015066225.1. Taxonomy (GTDB): domain Bacteria; phylum Bacillota; class Clostridia; order Oscillospirales; family Acutalibacteraceae; genus DTU089. The sequence continues at coordinate 3,918 of SVOT01000013.1, read as the reverse complement.
TCACAGACGAAAACAGAATCACAGCAGCACTTCCCACAATCCAGAAGCTTCTTGATGACGGCGCTCAGGTTATCCTTTGCTCTCATCTCGGTAAAGTTAAAAACGGCCCCAACGAGAAAGAAAGCCTTGCACCTGTTGCAAAGAGACTTTCCGAGCTTCTTAACAAAGACGTTGTTTTCGCTGCAGACGATGTAGTCGTTGGCGAAAATGCTAAAAAGGCTGTTGCAGAAATGAAGGATGGCGATGTTGTTCTTCTTCAGAATACTCGTTTCCGCCCCGAAGAAACAAAGAACGGTGAGGCATTCTCAAAAGAGCTCGCTTCTCTTTGCGATATCTATGTAAATGACGCTTTCGGTGCTGCTCACAGAGCTCACTGCTCAACAGTTGGCGTTGCTTCCTTCGTTGAAGAAGCTGCTGTTGGTTACCTTATGGGTAAAGAACTCAAATACCTCGGCAACGCTGTTGAAGATCCTCAGAGACCTTTCGTTACAATTCTCGGTGGTGCAAAGGTTGCAGACAAGCTCAACGTTATTGAAAACCTTCTCAACAAAGCAGATACACTCATCATCGGCGGCGGTATGGCTTACACATTCCTTGCTGCTAAGGGCTACAGCGTAGGCACATCTCTTCTTGACGAAACAAAGATTGACTACTGCAAGGATATGCTCGCAAAGGCTGCAGAAAAAGGCGTTCAGATTCTTCTCCCTGTTGACGTTACAATCACAAAAGCTTTCCCTGACCCCATCGATGCAGAAATCGAAGTTGCAGTTTGCGATGCAGACAAAATCCCCGCAGATATGATGGGTCTTGACATCGGTCCCAAAACAGCAGAGCTTTATGCAGCAGCAGTTAAATCTGCAAAAACAGTTGTTTGGAACGGACCTATGGGCGTTTTCGAAAACCCCATCCTTGCAAAGGGTACAATCGCAGTTGCTGAATCTCTTGCAGAAACAGATGCTGTTACAATCATTGGCGGCGGCGACTCAGCAGCAGCTGTTAACACTCTTGGCTACGGCGCAAAGATGACTCATATCTCAACAGGTGGCGGTGCTTCTCTTGAATTCCTTGAAGGTAAAGCTCTCCCCGGTATTGAAGCCGTTAACGATAAATAATATAGCACACATCCTGCGCATTTTAGTCGCCCGAACTCGCGTATCTTTATACGCTTCGGGGCGCCTAAAAAGCACATTATGCGCACTCTATTATTTATCACTGTTCAGTAGTTTTAATGTGTTTTTTATAATAACGGCGTAGCCCTTGAATTACACATTACGCATTTGAAATAAACTTTATTTAAGTGAAAGGTTTAATTGATATGGATAAATCACTTCGTAAAGCAGTTATCGCAGGTAACTGGAAAATGAACAAAACTCCCGATGAGGCAAAAGCTATCATCAACGAAATGAAGCCCCTTGTTGCAGATGCAGATTGTGACGTGGTACTTTGCGTTCCCTATATCGACATTTTCGCAGCACAGGAGGCAGCTGCAGGCTCCAACATCAAAATCGGTGCGGAGAACTGCCACTGGGCAGAAAGCGGTGCATTCACAGGTGAGGTTTCAGCACCTATGCTCAAGGCTATCGGTGTTGAATACGTAATCATCGGTCACTCCGAAAGAAGACAGTATTTCGGTGAAACCGACGAAACAGTTAACAAAAGAGTAAGAGCTGCTCTTGACAGCGGTCTTACAGTAATCCTTTGCGTTGGCGAGCTTCTCGATGAACGCAAAAAAGGCGTTACAATGGAAGTTGTTCGTTCACAGACAAAAATCGCTCTTCAGGGCGTTTCCAACGAAGAGCTTGACAGAATCATCATCGCTTATGAACCCGTTTGGGCTATCGGCACAGGTGAAACAGCAACAGCAGAGCAGGCAAACGAGGTTAACCACGCAATCCGTGAGGTTCTTGGTGAAATCTATTGCCCCAAATGTGCAAGCCGTGTAACAATCCAGTACGGCGGTTCAATGAACGCAGGTAATGCTGCAGAGCTTCTCGCACAGGTTGATGTTGACGGCGGTCTTATCGGCGGTGCATCTCTTAAGGCTGCAGATTTCTCAGTTATCGTTAAAGCTGCAAGCGTTTAATCTTAAATAATTCAGGGCAGACAGCTGTCTGCCCAAATTTTCTGTAAAAGGTGATTAAAATGTCTGAAAAAGTACTTCTTGTTGTTATGGACGGGGTCGGTTATTCAAAAACAGGTCTCGGCGACGCTGTTACACTTGCTAACACACCCGTTCTTGACAAGCTTCTTAAAGAATGTCCCAACACTCGTCTTAAAGCTCACGGTTCAGCAGTTGGTCTTCCCTCTGATGACGATATGGGTAACAGCGAGGTCGGTCACAATGCTCTCGGTTGCGGTCAGGTTTATTCACAGGGTGCAAAGCTTGTTAATGAATCAATTGAATCCGGCAAAATCTATAAATCAACTGCCTGGAAAGAAATCGCAGGCAACTGTGTTGAAAAAAGCTCAACACTTCACTTCATCGGTCTTCTTTCCGACGGTAACGTTCACTCAAATATTTCTCACCTTATTGCAATGCTCAAGCAGGCAAAGGCAGAGGGTGTAAAGAGTGTTCGTGCTCACATCCTTCTTGACGGTCGTGACGTTCCCGCAACATCAGGTCTTGTTTATGTTAAAGAGCTCGAAGATGCACTCGCTGAACTCAACGACGGTACATTCTGCGGCAAAATTGCATCAGGCGGCGGCAGAATGGTTATCACAATGGACCGTTATGAGGCTAACTGGAATATGGTTAAGCTCGGTTGGGATACACACGTAAAAGGCATCGGCAGACAGTTCGCTTCCGCTACCGAAGCAATCGAAACCTACCGTGCAGAAAACGACGGAGTTATCGATCAGGATTTGCCCCCATTTGTTATTGCTGAAAACGGCGAGCCCGTTGGTGCAATCAAGGATGGCGACAGTGTTGTTCTTTTCAACTTCCGTGGTGACCGTGCTATTGAGCTTTCAATGGCTTTTGATAATGATGAATTCACAGCATTTGACAGAGGCGCAAAGCCCGATGTTTGCTATGCCGGCATGCTTCAGTATGACGGCGACCTCAAGCTTCCCGCACGTTTCCTTGTTAATCCCCCCGAAATTAAAGACACTCTTTCAGAGCTTCTTGTTTCAAAGGGTATGAATCAGTTTGCTGTTTCCGAAACTCAGAAATACGGCCATGTAACATATTTCTGGAATGGTAACAAGAGCGACAAGTTCTCAGAAGAGCTTGAAACATATATGGAAATTCCCTCAGACAAGGTTTCTTTCGACGAAAGACCCTGGATGAAATCCGCTGAGGTTACAGATGCTGTTATCGAAGCAATGGAAAGCGGCAAATACGACTTTATCCGTTGCAACTATCCCAACGGCGATATGGTTGGCCACACAGGTAACCTTGATGCAACAATCACGGCTGTTGAGGCTGTTGACCTTGGGCTTGCAAGAGTTCTCAAAGCGGCTGACAAATGCGGTGTAACAGTTCTTATCACTGCTGACCACGGCAACGCTGACGAAATGCTCGAAAAGGATAAAAAGGGTAACGTTGCTCCCAGAACAGCACACTCCCTTAACGAGGTTCCTTTCATTGTTTACAGCAAAAACTCCTATGAGCTCAAAGAGGGTTCATTCGGTCTCGCAAACGTTGCTCCCACAGTTGCAACAATTTTCGGCATCGAGCCCTATGCTTCTTGGGAAGAATCAATGATTAAATAAATTGACGATTAAAATAAAGGGGCTGTAAAAAAAGCGCAGACCGCACAAAACTATATAAATAAAGGGACTTTTATAGGTTGAACTGCCCCAAATTGTGCGGACAGTACAAAAAGAGACCTTTACGGTAGATAAAATTAAATTTTAAGCAACAAACTGATTTCGTTTTTCAAGCGGAGTCAGTTTTGTTTTTAGTTGAATTCTTTC
>SVOT01000005.1:79063-134688 GCA_015066225.1 Oscillospiraceae bacterium | reverse complement strand
GACTATGAGGTTGATAGGCTGCGTGTGTAAGCATGGTGACATGTTCAGCTAAGCAGTACTAATAGGTCGAGGGCTTGACCATTTCGTTTGTTTCTTCGCTTGACTTTGTTCAGTTTTCAGGGTATATGCCTTGTAAAAGGGAAAATTCGCACCTTTAGCTCAGTTGGTAGAGCACCTGACTCTTAATCAGGGTGTCCAGGGTTCGAGTCCCTGAAGGTGCACCAAAGACCCTTTGGATTCAGTTCATATGTGGCCCGTTGGTCAAGTGGCCTAAGACTCCGGCCTCTCACGCCGGCAACACGAGTTCGAATCTCGTACGGGTCACCATTTTTTAGGAATAAACGGTGAAGAGCTGTTTATAATATAATAGTCGGTGTTGATGGCGTTGAGGGTCCACCCGTTCCCATCCCGAACACGGTAGTTAAGCTCAACAGTGCCGAAGATACTTAGTGGGAAGCCGCTTGGGAAAATAGGGCGATGCCGACACAAACACCGGATGGTTTCATCCGGTTATATGCCTTAATAGCTCAGTCGGTAGAGCACTCGGCTGTTAACCGAGTTGTCGTAGGTTCGAGTCCTACTTGAGGCGCCAAAATAAAAGCACACCGATTGGTGTGCTTTTGTTTTGTTTCTAAAATAGAATTCAAAAGTAAGACAACTCAAGGTTGACAGCCGACGCTGTTAACTGCTCGAAGCCTTGCCGCTGCCTGTGGCAGAAAAAAGCGAGGTTTCGAGAGGAAGAAACAAGGAGTATCACGAAGCGAAGAGCGAGTGAGACGACTATGTTTCTGACCGTCGTTGTCGTAGGTTCGAGTCCTACTTGAGGCGCCAAAATAAAAGCACACCAATCGGTGTGCTTTTTGTTTTGTTTCTAAAATAAGAAATTAAATCTACGATAGCTTGTTTACGGCAGACGAGCCGGCTGTTAACTGCTCGAAGCCTTGCCGCTGCCGGTGGCAGAGAAAGGCGAGGTTTCGAGAGGAAGAAACAAGGAGTATCACGAAGCGAAGAGCGAGTGAGAGGACTATGTTTCTGACCGTCGTTGTCGTAGGTTCACAAAAATTTTTGCCATTTTACTTCAGGTAGGATGCTTATTATATTAAATAATTAACACCTTTTATGCGGTAAAGTTGACAGGTGTGTTGGATATGCTATAATCAATTTATAGGTTCAGCTTTTACAGTTGATATACCGGAGGTGGCTTTATGAAATACCGTGAGGATAAATATGGCAACAAGCTTTCTGTTTTGGGCTTTGGTTGTATGCGCTTTAAAAAGAAAATGGGCAAAATTAATATGGATGATGCCGAGCGACAGGTTATGAGAGCTTTCGAAAACGGTGTAAATTATTTTGATACCGCATTTATTTATCCCGGCAGCGAATCGGCAATAGGCGAAATTTTTCAGAAAAACAACATCCGTGACAAGGTATATATTGCAACAAAGCTCCCGCCGCAGTTGATGCGAAGCACAGAAATTCTCGACAAGCTTTTTAATGAGCAGTTAAAAAGACTGCGCACAGACCACATTGATTTTTATCTTATGCATATGATGTCTGATATCAAGGTATGGGAAAGGCTAAAAAGTATTGGTATTGAAAAATGGATTGAAGACAAGAAAGCAAGCGGCGCAATACGTCAGATAGGCTTTTCGTATCACGGCAAATCGGATATGTTTTGCAAAATAATAGATGCATACGATTGGGATATGTGCCTCATTCAGTATAACTATATGGATGAGCACACTCAGGCAGGTCGCAAGGGCTTGAATCACGCATACGAAAAGGGGATTCCTGTTATGATTATGGAGCCACTTCGCGGTGGCAGACTTGTGAACAATCTGCCGACGGATGCAAAAGAGATTTTTGCAAGCCATTCTGTGCAGCACACTCCCGCACAATGGGCTTTTCGTTGGCTTTGGAATCAGCCACAGATTGCCGTTGTGCTTTCCGGTATGAATTCCGACGAAATGGTAGCAGACAACATAAGGACAGCATCCGAAACGGAAATAGGCGAATTAACTGCCGATGATGAAGTGATGCTCAAAAGGGTTGTTAATGCCATAAACTCAAAAATGAAGGTTGGCTGCACCGGCTGCGAATATTGTATGCCGTGCCCGCAAAGGGTTAATATCAGCGGCACTTTTTCGGCGTATAACAAGCATTTTTCTGACAGCAGCCTTGCCGGCTTCAAGGATTATGTAAAATGCACGATGAAATCTGCACCTGCTTCACAATGCATAGGCTGCGGCAAGTGTGAAAAGCATTGTCCGCAGGGCATTGAGATAAGAAAAGAATTGAAGGAAGCCGAAAAGGTGCTTGAAACAACATCATATAAAGCTGTTTACAAGCTCACTTCGGCATTCAAAAAGAAAAAATAAGGTTAACTTTTGCGATAAATAGGGATGATTTTTTGGATATAAACGAATTTGCCGAATTAATGCGGGAATATGCGTTGGATAACGAAAACTACAAACAGTGGCGGGAGATACACGGCAAAGCCTTTGGTGACGTGTTTCTTGCAGCGTTTGAAGAATCCGCTGAAGCGCAGATACATCTGACAGCCGCACTGATTAAAATATCGAAGCGTGATTTTAACGGGGGTCTTTCAACGCTTCTTATGCTCGAAAGCGTTTGCTTTAACGACTTTGATTGTGCGGCGTTGAGTTATTTCATAGGTCTTTGCTACGAGCTGCTGGAAAATGAGCCGCAGATGAACAAATACTATGAGCAAATGCAGAAATATGATATAAAATTCACCTTTATGGTGGCCTTTCACCCATATTATCGCACAGCAAAATTTGCACAGCGAAAAGCTGAAAATGCAAAGGCTCTGAGCTATTATAATAAAGCACTCGAACTGTTTTCTGAGAATGAAGCCGACACAGCAGGGCTCGAAAATATGGGGCAGATATATTACGATATGGCAACAATTTATCTTTCTTGTCAGGATTATGATAAATCTTGGGAGTTTATTGAAAAATCATGCAAATGCAGCCCCGCCGAAAATCCTCAAAGAAACTACATAGTTGCTGTTTTATATGCCATTGAGGGCAAAAAAGACGAGTCAAAAAAGCTTGTTGACGGTTTGCCCGATTATTTAAAGGAGCATTGTGAAAAGCTGATAGCATCTATATAAAGCACAAGATATTTGAAAACAAAAACGCTTATTTTTAAATAATTTCTTATATCAATCACTTTCGGGACGGTTTTGACCGTCCCTTTTTATTGTTGACACGAAAAGTATCGTTGATTGTTACTTGAAAATGCTTTTTATTTTTTCTGTGTTCTGTTATTTTTTTATTAAAAAGAAACAGAAAGGAAAAAAGAAAATGAAAACGAAAGAGAAAAAAATATTATTATCCGGCATAGTGTTAATTTTGTGGTTTGTTTTGTGGACTTTGTTGATACAAATAATAGACGTAAAACCCGCAGGAGCAAACGGAACAGAAATAGGCTTTTCTGCAATTAACACGTGGTTTCATTCTGAAACGGGAGTAAATATGCTGTTGTATAATATTACAGATTGGCTGGGGCTTGTTCCCATATTTGTCTGCACGTTTTTTTGTGTGTTGGGGGTTGTTCAGCTAATAAAAAGAAGAAGCTTATTTAAAGTCGATTTTGATATTGTGCTTTTAGGAGTTTATTATGTTATAGTAATATTCGGGTATCTTATTTTTGAAACGATACCTATAAATTACAGACCGATTTTAATCGACGGTTTTTTAGAAAGCTCTTACCCGTCTTCGACAACCCTTCTTGTGTTGTCGGTTATGCCAACAGCGGTTTTTCAGGCAAATCAAAGGTTAAGAAATGCGGCAATAAAAAGACTAACCGCAAGCGTCACGGTAATGTTTACAATATTTATGGTGGCAGGAAGATTGCTTTCGGGTGTTCATTGGTTAACGGATATTGTCGGCTCAATTCTTTTGAGCTTGGGATTATTTTGTATTTACAAAGGAATAGTGCTATGGAATTTAACGAAAAATTACAGGAATTAAGAAAAAGCAAGGGTCTGACACAAGAAGAGCTTGCAGAAATTCTGTATGTGTCAAGAACGGCAGTTTCAAAATGGGAATCGGGGCGAGGGTACCCGAATATAGAGTCGTTAAAAGAAATTTCACGGTTTTTTTCTGTGTCGCTTGATGTTTTGCTGTCGGGCGAAAAGCTTCTTTCAATAGCAGAGAGTGAAAGTAATAAAAAAATAAAAAGATTGTGTGACTTTTTATTTGCCACAGCCGATTTGTTTTCTGTTTTTCTTGTTTTTTTGCCGCTGTACCCAAACACCATTGACGGTTTCGTTTATTCTGTGGGGTTAATGGATTACACACGCATATCTTCTTTTAGCTTAACCATTTATTGGGTTATGTTCACCGCTCTTTTTGCTATGGGGGCGATAAAGCTTGCAGTATCAAAGAGAGGAAAAGAAAAAGCAAACACAGCTCTGATAAAAATATCTATGATAATTAATATTTTTGCTGTGTTGTTTCTTGCACTGACCCGAGAGGTCTATGCTGTGATTGTTGTTTTTCTTTTATTTGTGATAAAGTGTGTAATTTTACAATGCAGGGGACGGTCTTGACCGTCCCTTTTTTAATGCGGGTTGAGCCTGTTTTGTGGGCGTGAAAGCCAAAATCCTGCGGATTGACAAAATGGCGGCGGAAAGATATACTGAAAATATAAAAAGCTGTTTCGACTAACTGTAATCGTTATAATGATTGTAATTTGTCGAAACGCAGTCGCGTTTCGCAAAAGCCGATTTTATCGGCTTTTAGCAAAATTGTTTTTTATAAATACAATTTTGCATTACACTCATTGAAAGGATTATAGTCGAATTTTCGAAGAAAATTCGATACCAAATCATAATTTGGTATCGAAACAGTGTAATTTCACACTGTTTCGACTAACTGTAATCGTTATAAAGGAGAGGTTTTATGAGCTACGACGGTTATAAATGGTACGTGGGCGTGCCCCATTGTCACACGGTTGCTTCTGACGGTGGGCTCACCTTGGAGCAGGTTATAAAAAAAGCAAAGAAAAACAAGCTTGACTTTTTGATGATTACCGACCACAACGTTAATTGCAAGGATTTTCCAGAGGTTGAGGGCTTGACCCTTATATATGGCGCGGAGCTGACAAAGCACGGCGGTCATTGCAATATGTGGGGAGTAAAAGATGTTATCGACCGGGAAGATTATGAAACCTGCGAAACCTATGAGGATTTTCTGCGTGTTAAGGGAAAGGCAGAGGAGCGTGGTGCAGTAATTTGTATGAATCACCCTCACTGCAAGCAATGCCCCTGGCGATGGGAGAAAAATGCCGCAGACGTTGATGTGCTCGAGGTGTGGAATGCCCCCACACATTTTGACAACCTTGAATGCACCGAGTGGTGGCACGAGCAGATGCGAAACGGCCATAAGCTCCCCGTTGTTGGTGGCAGTGACTACCACAAGGATTATGTTGTTACAAATATGCTTTGCTGGCCTGTAACGTATGTTTATGCAAAATCGAATGCAGCAGAAGATATACTTGACGCCATTGTTGAAGGGCACACAACAATATGCTTTGACGTTGGCACAACCTTTATTGACATCACAAGCGGTGATGCAAAATTGGGCGACACCGTTAAATTGGAAGAGAACACAACAGTAACCATAAGCGTTAAAAAGCTTCTCAGAAAGCACAAGCTCGTTGTGTTTGACAAGGATGGCGAGTGCTTTACATACACAGCAAAAACCACAAAGGATTATTCTGTGACACTCCCCGTTAAAAAGGACGGCTTTTTGTGCGCTCACGTGTTATTTGAGCCCGATTTTTTATACAGCAAAATACATGATTTTGCAATTGCATCAAGAATACCCGAGCAAAAGGGAATGGATTTGCCCCCGTTGATTTTCGCCCAGAGCGGTGCGATTTATTTTGAGAAATAAGGGCAATTAAGAATGATGATAGTCTTTGCAACAATTTACAACATTCAGGAGTGATTCTATGTTTGCAAAAATTTATGACACAGAAATAAAGATTGATTACAACAATGCCGACGGCTTCAACAGATATGCCGATGATATTATGGCAGAATACCAACAGAGTGTTGAAGAGGGTCTTGACATTGAAAAGCAGAAAGCCCTTTTTGAAGCTGTTGCGGGTCTTAAAAACGGCGAAATCAAAACAAAAATGAGCGACAGCATTTTTGAGCTTGTTATAAACTCAAAAATTCGCCCCGATTATAAATACAACGAGCCAAGCAAGCTCGAAGAAATCAAGGCTCTTAGAAATGCCTATGATTACAAAGCAGTTATGCCTGACGAGGAAGCGCTTCGCAGGAAGCTTCTCGGTGCGTGGACAGGCAGAGCCTGCGGCTGCCTTCTCGGAAAGCCTGTTGAGGGTATAAGAAGCGATGAGTTTATACCGTTTCTTAAAGAAACCGGCAACTACCCGCTGCACAGATATATTCTTTCAACCGATATAACAGATGAGGTTTGCTCACACTACAAATTTCATTTTAAAAACAAGCCCTATGGCGACAATGTGGACGGTATGCCTGTCGATGACGACACAAACTACGTTGTGCTTGCACAGAAAATTGTTGAACAATATGGCAGAAATTTTCAATCTGAGAATGTTGTGAATGCGTGGCTGAAGTATCAGTCGGTTCATTCATATTTCACGGCGGAAAGAATCGCATATATCAATTTTATAAATTGCATTGAACCGCCTGCATCTGCAATGTATAAAAATGTGTGCCGTGAGTGGATCGGCGCACAGATAAGGGGCGACTATTTCGGCTATATCTGCCCCGGCAAGCCCGAGGAAGCGGCGAAAATGGCTTATAACGACGCAAGAATTTCACACATCAAAAACGGCATTTACGGTGAAATGTTTGTTTCGGCGATGATAGCCGTTGCCGCTGTGAATGATAATATAGAAGATATTATTTTAGGCGGCCTTGCACAGATTCCCGCAACATCAAGGCTTTATGAGGCGGTAATGAAAATTTACAACAACTACAAAAATGATGTAACCCTTGACGAAGCCTTCAGCTATATTCACTCTGCATACGACGAGCACACTGACCACGGCTGGTGCCACACAATTTCAAATGCAATGATTGTTGTGGCGGCACTTCTTTACGGTGAGGGCGATTTCGGCAAATCTGTCTGCACGGCGGTGGGCTTCGCTTTTGATACGGATTGCAACGGTGCAACTGTTGGCTCAATTCTCGGTATGCGTGGCGGCATTGATTGCATCGACGAATGCTGGAAAAAGCCCATAAACAACAAAATCCACACTTCACTTTTCGGCGTGGAAACTGTCGATATTGAAAAAGCCGTCAATAAAACCATGGAGCATATCGGCTTATAAAATGAAAAACAGCAAAATTATTATAATAGTCGCAACGGGTGTTGCCATTCTCGCTGCGGGGGTTTTGTGCAAACAGGAATTCTTTCTTATGATTCCGCTTTTTATATCCCTTTTTGTTATGGCATTTCAATCCGAGGCAAATAGGGTAGGTGCCTTAATCGGCTCAATAAATTCGCTGATTTACACAGCGGCATATGTTTATATGGGCGTCTACGTTTCAGCGGCTTCGGCAATTATTTTCAGCTTTCCTGTGCAGCTTATGACATTTTTTCGTTGGAAGAAAAAAGCCTATAAAAAAACTGCCGTGTTCAGAAAAATGACCACAAAAATGCGGGTGGGCTGGAGCATAGCTTTTCTTGCTGTTTGGGGCGTGATGGCGGTTGCTCTTATTCATTTTGGTTACGAATATGCAATTCTTGACAGCTGCACGTTTTTGTTTGGGCTTTTAACGCAGGTTCTCACAATGCTTGCATATATTGAATATACATATCTTTGGATTATCCAATGTGTTGTGGGCGTTTTTCTGAATGTTCAGATGGTTGTAAACGATTACAAGGAAACAACATATCTGATTTATGGTGTTTATGCCCTTTATTGTGTAATCTGTGCATTCATAAACGTTCACAAGTTCTATAAAGAACAGCAAGCACAACAGCCCAACAGGATGGAGGAGAAAAATGCTTAATCTCTCTTTTAATGACATAAATGAGGCAAAATTCAGTCTTTACGAAAATAATCCAATAATAAAAAATCCGCTTTCGAGCTTTGTTATTGCGGACCCTTGTGTTCTGACACCTGATGAGAGCCACGACAAAAAGTGGCACCTTTTCTGCCACACCTTTTTCGGGGTTTATCATTATGAGAGCGACGACGGAATCAGCTTTAAAAATTGCGGAAAAATAGTAAAAAGAGCGATGCGCCCCAATATTAACTGCATTGACGGCAGATATTATCTTTTTTACGAAAGAACAAAGCCTGTTATATGCAATGCGTTGACGCTTTTGGGTGCAAAGTGGAAAAGTGAAATTTATTGCGTCGAAAGTGAGAACTTTAAAGAGTGGACGAAGCCAAGGCTCGTTCTCGGGCAGACCCGTGATTTTGAAAGGGATGAAAACGGCAGTGCCCTTTCAAATCCGTTTCTGATTAAGACGGAAGACGACTATCGGCTTTATTATTCCTGTGGGCAGACATTCATAAAGGATTGTGGATTTTGTGAGCCAAGACATATAAGCTTTGCCGAAAGCAAAAACATCACAGATGGCTATCTTGCAAGAACAAAGCCGATTATAAGCCCCGACAAAAATATTGAATGGCTCAATTTGTGTTCGGGCTGTCTTAAGGTTTACAGGCTGAAGGATTGCTACATAGGGCTTCAGAACGGCATTTTTGAAAAGGGTGGTAAAAGTCATTCGGCAATAATGCTGTTAAAAAGTGATGATGGTGAGAAATTTGAGTTTGTGAAGCCCTTTCTTGTCCCGCAAAAATGCGGAAAAAGTAATTGGATGGCGCAATATGTTTACGCCTGTTGTCTGACATACTACGACAACCGTCTTCGCCTGTATTTCAACGCCCGAAACGTTTCAAATAACCTGACCGGCAGGGAGAGTATCGGTATTTTCGAAGCCGAAATATAAGCGAGGTATTTTATGGGTTTTTGGTTCTTTATGCTTTCAACAGTTTTGTTTATACCTGCCATAATGATTATTTGCGGCAGATATTTTGCAAAAAAAGCACCCGATAATATAAATTATCTTTTCGGCTACAGAACAAATCTTTCAATGAAAAATGAAGAAACCTGGGAATTTGCTCACAAATATATCGGAAAAATATGGTATAAATGGGGATGGCTATTGCTGATGATATCAATCCCGTTATTATTAACAGCAATTGACAAGGATAAAGATACCATCGGAACGTTAGGCTCGATAATTATAACAGCACAGCTTGTGCCGGTTCTTTTTTCCATTTTCTTAACAGAAAAGGCATTGAAGCAAAATTTTGACAGCGAGGGAAAGAAAAAAGATGGAAAATCTGAAGAATGAAGATGTGTTGGAAATAATTTTCATCCGTCACGCCGAAACAAATTATACAGATATTGGTGACCGCGACAATTGCGACGGCGAGCTTACCGAATTTGGTGAGAAGCAATGTTGCATATTGGGAGAAAAGCTGAAAAACGTTGAGATAGACGGCTTTATTACAAGCTCACTTCTCAGAGCCTTCAAAACAGCAACAGGTGTTTGCAAGGCAAAGAAAAATAGCCCTGTTTTATATATTTGTCCCGAGCTTATTGAATGCGGTTGCACTCCGGGATATTTCGGTTGCAGTGAAAAATATCTGCAGAAATATTATAAAAACACAAAAATGTGCAAGAAGCTTTTTGGCACAAAGGAATATGAGTTCGGGTGTGAAGCGGTTGAAGATAATAACCGTCGGGCACAAAAGGTGATTGAGTATATAAAAGAAAAATATACATACGGTAACAGAGTTGCGGTTTTCAGCCATCACGGAATGCTCGAATACCTTATTCCAACGGCTTTAGGGCTTGAAACCCGAAAATTTTTCTTTTCTCTTGATAATATTTCAATGACCGTTGTCCAATATACCCGAGACGGTGCTTGTATTTTAAAAGATGTGAATAAATAAAAGAAAACGGCTACCTGATTTTTACAGGTAGCCAAAAATTTTTATTTGTGATTTTTTATGTAGTATTTATAGAATTTTACGCAGTCTGCAACCTCTTTGACTCCAATGCTCTCGTTAGCCGCGTGCATTGCCGCAAGCTGAGCGTTGCTCATTTTAATGGGGCAGAAGCGCAGGCAGTTGTCTGCAACCTCTTCGTAGTGGCGGCAATCTGTTCCGCCGGTCATAAGATAGGGGATAACGCCTGCATCGGGGTAGCATTCGTTAAGACATTTTTTAAGGTAGCCGAATTCTTCGCCCTTGTAATCAACGGTGTTTGAAGCGTTTCTGGCGTGGATAATTTCAAACTCAAGGTCGTATTTGTCGGCATATTTTTTAAGAACCGCCAAGGATTCGTCAACATTCTGGTGGGGAGATGTTCTCAGGTTGCAAACTATGTAAGCCTCGGAAGGGATAACGTTTGGTGTGTGTGATCCCTCAGCCATTGTACAACAGAAGGTTGTTTTTACGAATGCGTTACACATAGGTGAAACCATGGGAAGAACCTTTGTGAGAAGACCCTTGAAAAGCCACATATTGCCGAGCACCATTCGAAGAGGGAAGCCGAGATACGGTGCGGCTTCGTCGAGCATTGCATAAACGGCGCCCGAAATTTCCGCTTTAAAGGGTTTGTCTTTTTCAATATCTGCAACAAATTTTGAAAGCCTTGCAAGAGGGGTGTTGCTCTTGGGAGTTGATGAGTGACCGCCCTTGCCTTTGGCAATAACCTTAAGGTCAATGTAGCCCTTTTCAAGAAGACCTATTGCCGCACACCAGCCATTCATTGTTGGAAGCTGGTCTTTAAGAATTGCACCGCCCTCATCCATCGCAACATCAAGATGAACGCCTTTTTCTTTTAAATAATTAACAAGCTTTGGTGCACCCTCGCCGGATATTTCTTCGTCAACTGCTGTTGCGAGATAAATGTCGCAGGGTGGCTCGAAGCCCTCTTGAAGGAGCTCTTCAATAGCCTGAAACTCTGAAAAAACAGTTGATTTGCAATCCATAGCACCTCTGCCGTGGATGTTGCCATCTGAAATTTCGCCCGAGAACGGGTCTTTTTCCCAGTTGGGCTCGTCTGCAGTAACAACGTCCTGGTGACCCATGAGAAGAAGACCGTTTCTTTTGGGGTCCTTACCCGCCCAGCGGAAAAGCAGGTTACCCTCTATTTCGGTGCATTCAAGCTTTGAGAAAATAAGGGGGAAGTTTGCTTTCATAACCTCGTGAAGCTTGTAGAATTGGGTTAAATCGGTGTTGCCTCGCAAAGAAACGGTGGGCACCTTAACCATTTCGGAAAGCTTCTGAGCGTAGTCATTCGCCTCAGCCTCGGTGGGGTTGATGGCAGGGGAGTTTGTGTTGGGCTTAGCTTTGATTTTAACAGCCTTCAAAGCGGCAACAACAAGTAAAATCACGATGATTGCAAGAATTGCAAGCAACGCAAATCCGATGTATTTCATTTTACCATATCCTTTCTGTCGGATAATTATACTACTTATTTTTAAAGAAGTAAAGATTTCACAAATTAATCCTTGAGAAGCTCACGCATTTTTTCAATCTGTTCCTCTGTGGGGGAATAGTCGGGGTGTGAGCAACAGGGGATATCAGGCTTAGTCCCATCAGTGTAAACGAAAGGCGAAAGCCTGTCGGCTTCATATTGCTTGCGACACTCCTCTTTTGTGAAATCGGGTATGTCGTATGTAACACCACCATTGAGAATTGAACGGTGGGAAAGAATCGCCACGCTTGACATGGCAATTGCCGAGTGAAGGTCGTAAGGGTGCGGGGGTTGCTCGCCTTTTTCAAGACATTCGATGAACATCCTTGAAACGATGTAGTCACCGCCGCCGTGACCGGCACCCCTGATGAGATCCTCGTCGCTGTCATCCCACGTGGGTTCATAGAGGTTAACCTCCTGCTTACCCTCGGGGATAGCCCAGTCGCTGTAGCGAAGCATCACCTTTTCGCCCATACCGCGGGGATTTTCAATCTGACCGTTTTCACCGCAAATGCGGTAGGAGTTGTGGTGTGCACCGAAAGCGGCACAGCCCGTAACCCTGAAAACAGAGTCGTCGTCATTAAGGGTTGTGATAATAGCCGCCCTGTCACCCACGCGGCGGGCGGTTACTTCTTCTTTAATGGGTGAAAAAACAGGCATTGCAACAACTTTTTTCGGCGTTGCGCCGGTTGCCCACATAAGGGGAGCAAGGGAGTGGGTTATGTAATATGAGCGGGGTAAAAAGTTGCGCCAATGATCGGTGAAATACACGGCGGATTTGTTGAATTCGGGGTCGTCGGGCTTGTATGGGTGATTGTATTCGCCCTCGGCATAAATAATTTTGCCCAAGGTTCCGCCGTCGTACACCTTTTTCATTTCACGGTTAAAAATCATCTGAGGGTAATTTTCAGCAAGCATAAAAACTGAGCTCGTTTTTTCAAAGGCGCGGGTCAGTTCAACACCCTCTGCCATGGTGGCATTTGTTATGCACTCGCACAAAACGTGAATCCCTTTTTCAAAGCATTTGATAATATATGGCGTGTGCTCGTGAAAATAGTTCGCAATAACTACAGCATCCATATCGCATTTGATAAACTCATCGAAATCAGCGAATTCAGAAACCTCTGCACCAAGGCGTTCAATGCCCTCACGTCTTCTTTTTTCGTTAAAATCGCAAACAGCCGAAATTTCACAGCCGAGATGCATAAAATTTTCGGCAAGGTCAATGCCTCTGCCTGCGCCGAAGATACCAATTTTATATTTTTTCATAATGAAAACCCTCATTCCCGATAATATGGTTTAAGTTTATCAAACCCCGGCACTTTAAACAAGGTTAAAAATTCATATATTTGAAATTATTTATTTGTTGATGTTTTCAAAATCGTTGAGTTTTGAGGATATGTGTGGTATATTGTGGTGTGTAAAAATAATTCCTGAATAAAGGGGATAAGAAAATGAAGAAAACATTATCTGTTTTGATGGCGATTGTTCTGGTTTTCAGCCTCGCGGTTCCGTCCTTTGCGGCAAATGAGGGTGCGCCCGTATTTACAGACTATAACGGCAACCCTGTTATTATTGTGCGTGGAATAGATTTTGCGGGCCTTACCTATGAAGACGGCACAAAAGCGCTTCAGCTTGACGTTGGTGAAATCATTCCTCTTCTTCTGCAGTCGTTTTTCACAAGATTCGGCTGGCAGAATAAAGAAAATCTTATTGATTCCGTGTGTGACGTTGCATACGATATTCTCTCACCCATCGCCTGTGATAACGAGGGTAACACTGTTGAGCCCGTTTCTATGGTGCAGTACCCCGGCTCTATGGCAGAGCATCCCGAATTCACAAGTGCGTTAACCGACGGTGCGGAAATCGGTATAGTTAAAACCGCCATTGAACGCTACGGCGCAGAAAATACATATTTCTTTACCTATGACTGGCGCAAAACCCCCGAGGAATTGGCGGGTGAGCTCAACGGCTTTGTTGAAACAGCTAAAGCTAACAGCGGCAAGGAGCAGGTCAACATAATCTGTGCTTCAATGGGCGGTATGGTAACAACGGCATATCTCCATTACTACGGCTACGAAAGTGTTAATTCCGCCGTTTATCTTTCAGGTGCGCAAAACGGCACCTACGTCTGCGGCGATGCCCTCAACGGCAGAATTGTTTTTGATAAAGACACTCTCTTTAATCTTCTTTACAGCCTCACAGACGACAACTTCTTTTTGAAAATTGCACTCAACGTTTTCGATGCTCTAGGTGCGGTTGATTTTCTTGTTGATTTGGTGAACGACCTTGTTGCTGACAGCTTCGACAAGGT
Organism: Oscillospiraceae bacterium; assembly: GCA_015066225.1. Classification (GTDB taxonomy): domain Bacteria; phylum Bacillota; class Clostridia; order Oscillospirales; family Acutalibacteraceae; genus DTU089. Next base: position 120,838 of record SVOT01000005.1, on the reverse strand, counting down.
AAACGACCGGGTTCTTCGTGATTGCTTCGGCACTCTTTGCGGCTTCTGGGCTCTTTGCCCCGATGAGGATTTTGAAAGCGGTGTTGAAACAATCTTCGGCTCTCACGAGGATGAATACCCCGTTCTTCTTGAAAAAATAAGGGGAACTCAGGGCTTCGTTTTCGCTACCGAGGCAACTCTTATTGATGCAAAAAATGCGGGTGTGAAGCTCAGCTTCGTTTCAAACTACAACATCGGCCTTGTGCCCGTTTATGAAAGAGCAAACCTCAACGGTGATATGGTGCTTGAAAGCGAGCTCACCTCAAACCACGCAACAATCGCACCCTTGAGAGAAACGCTTTCCGATGATTATATTGCAAACGCCGACCCGAAATACATTTCACCCGACCACGTTATCGATGCTTCAACAGCACTTTTCAAGGATAACACCTGGTTTGTAAAGGATGCACCCCACGTTGCGGCGGATTACGGCACAGGCTTCAGCGATTTCACATTTACTCTTCTTGAAAGTGAAGAGCAGCCCACCGTAACAATGTTTGAGCGTTACCCGCAGTTTATGAAAGCAGATGCAGACCTTGATGTTGGAATGCTTTTGAGCTGATAATAATAATTACAAACAGGAGAAAATATGGAAAAATTATCATTTGTTCTGAGCCTTCTCGGCTTGCTTTGCATTATTACGTCATCACTTTTAAAGGGCAAGAATATGAAAAAAATTCTCATTCTTGTCTTCCTCAGCAACGCTTTTGTTGCCGCAAGCTATTTTGTGGGCGGCAGCGGTCTTAACGGTGCGGCCTCCTGCTGTATCGGTGCGGTGCAATCAATAATCAACTATTTCTTTGATTCAAAAAATAAGCCTCTTCCCAAATGGCTTGTTGCAATCTATGCCCTCTCATTCATCGGCGTGAATCTCGCTGTTGGCGGCTTCACGGGGCTTTGCATCCTTGCAATAGTTGCATCCCTTTCTTTTGTTATGTGCATCGGTCAGAAAAACGGTGCAAAATACCGTTTCTGGAGCATTATCAATATGATTCTCTGGTGCACATACGACCTTTTGTCAAAAAACTACAGCGTGCTCGTTACACACATTGTCCAGATGGGCTTCTCTGTTGTGGGTATGATTATTCACGACAGAAAAAAGAATGACGACAGCTCTGCGGCAGAGGTGCCTGCAGAATCAAAATAAATCCTACGGGAGGTATTTCTATGTCTGAAAAAGTAATTCTCATTTTAGTTGACGGTATGCGCCCCGACGGAATGATGCAATGCGGCAATCCCTTTGCAGGGGAGCTTCTCAAAAAAAGCACATATTGTCTTAAAGCAAGAACGGTAATGCCCTCTGTTACACTTCCTTGCCATATGTCACTTTTTCACAGCGTTGACCCACAGCGTCACGGCATCACAACAAACGGCTATGTTCCCCAGGTTCGCCCCATAAAGGGTATGTTCGACCGCTTTGATGACTACGACAAAAAGTGTGCATTCTTCTACACCTGGGAGGAGCTTCGTGACCTTGGCAGACCCGATCATCTTCACACAGCCCTTTGCATAAATCAGCACAAGCAGGCTGATACAGACATAAAAATCACCGATGCGGCTATTAAATATATAAACGAGGAGGAGCCCGATTTTCTTTTCCTTTACCTTGGTGAAACCGACGAGGTCGGCGGCCACGACTGCGGTTGGATGAGCGAGCAATATATGAAAAGCGTCAGCAAGGCACTTTCTTGTGTTGAAAAGCTGCAGAACGCAATTTCTGAGGATTACACAATAATTCTTCTTGCCGACCACGGCGGACACGAAAGAAGCCACGGCTCTGATATGCCTGAGGATATGACGATTCCGATAGTATTCTGTGGCAGAAAATTCGAAGAAAATAAAGAGCTTCCCGAGGCATCAATAAAGGATGTTGCGGTGACGGTGGCAAAGCTTCTTGATGTGCCGCCCGCAAAGGAATGGGAAGGAATTGCGAGGGTGTAAGCATGAAAATTTCAACAACCACCGGCAGATTCAATGTAAAATACGACCTGAAAAAGGCTGTTGACGTTTTGTCGGCAGCGGGCTACGATGCCCTTGATTTTTCCCAGTTCGACAAAGAGGTTTATGACGCCGATTTTCCCGACAGCTACTATACCGAAATGCGAAAGTATGCAGAATCAAAGGGCGTTTATTTCAACCAGTCACACGCCCCCTTCAGCTCCTCCTATGCTGACGAGGAGCGCACGGCAAAGCGCTTCACCGAAATAACGAAAGCTATGAAAAGGGCGTCGCTTCTTGGGGTTAGAAACATTATTGTACACCCCTGTCAGCACGTGGAATATAACATACCCGGCAACCCTGAAATGCTTTTTGAATACAATATGGATTTCTATTCAAGGCTTGTGCCCTATTGTGAGGAATACGGTATAAGGGTTGCCCTTGAGAATATGTGGCAGCACACGGGGATGATAAACCATTCAACCTGCTCACGTCCCGATGAATTTATAAAATATCTTGACAGGCTCAACAACGATTGCTTTGTTGCCTGTCTTGATATTGGCCACGCCGCCCTTGTGAGGGAGGACCCCGACCAATTCATCAGAAGGCTCGGCGCAAAAAGGCTGAAATGCTTGCACGTTCACGACGTTGACGGCACTAACGACAGCCACACCTTGCCATTCTTTGGTGTTGTTGACTGGCACAAGGTTATGACTGCCCTTGCAGAAATCGGCTACGACGGCGAAATAACCTTTGAGGCAGACTGTTTCTTTGATGATAAGCCCGTTGAGCTTTATGAGGATTGCGCTAAATTTATGGCAAAAACAGGCAGATATCTTGCGGATTATTTTGAAAAAAAGAAATAATTGCCAGGGCGAAAACAATTAAAAAGCTCCCTTTCCACGCACAATTTTGTGCGTGGATTTTTTGTTTGGTGGTAGTGTTGCGAAGCCTATCACTTTGTTAAGTGGCAAGTGGCAAGTTGGAAGTGGCAAGTTAAGGGGCACTGCGTGCCAATTGAATTGATATGTTGTTGGGTGCGAAGCTATCATCCCTGTTTTGCATAGCAAAATAGGGAGGGGGCAAGGAACACGACCGCCGCCAGTGGCGGATGAAGGGAGTGTGAGTTGGCGTAGCGGTCAAAATTCTGTGAAGCGAACAGCGAACAAAGAATTTTGGGCACCGCAAGAGGACTTATCGTTATTTGCTGCTTTAATGAATTTTCAAGCGTAGATTAAAACCAAATTTGTGGGTGGTGGGTCGCCCCCTTGCGGACACTCTTCGCTGATGAAACGAACAACTTGCTGAATTTTTACCTCCTTTCGAAAGGAGGGGGACCATCGCTTGCGATGGTGGAGGATTCTCGACGTGAGCCCTCGAACGTCGTTGAATCGCAAGATTCAAATGCAACAGACTAACGAATAGCAATAACCTCATTACAGTTTCACCTTGCGGTGAAAAGACGCTCAGATTTTCGCGTCAAGAACTCTCCACCACGCTATATCGTCGCTTGAAAATTTATTAAAGTAGCAAATAACAATAAGTCCTCTTGCGGTACCCAAAATTCTTTGTTCGCTTTTCGCTTCACAGAATTTTGACCGCTACGCCAACTCACACTCCCTTTATCCGCCACAGGCGGCGGTCGTGTTCCTTGCCCCCTCTCTTCGAAGAGAGGTAAAAGAAAGGTGAGATTTTCCGTTTCATCAGCGAATGAAAACAATAACGGGGCGACCCACCACCTCGTCAGCACGAAGTTCCGCTTATCATTTTTTCGCTACGCAAAAAAATTCAACGCTACACTGTGCTTCCTCTTCCCTAAAAAGCTCCGCTTTTTGGGGACCCCGTTAAGTGTTGGTCCCCCTCCCTATTTGCCGTTGGCAAACAGGGATGATAGGCTTCGCAACACTTTTACATATCAACACAATCAGCACTTGCGCCCCTACAATTACGAATGAAGCATTACCCATTAAAAATCCGCCGTGCACTCATCAGGCATCTAAAAAATTTCTTGCATTTTACCCTCATAAATAGTATGATTATTATGTATATTTATATTTAGTTATAACAAGAGGTGAGCTTATGTATCTTTGCCCCCAACCAACAACCCTGAAGCTTGAAAAAGGGATGCTGTATTTCCCCGTTGGCGAAATGCCGGAGGTTAAAAAAACAAAGCCTGCAACGCTTTTTGAAAAAGAAAGCTACCGCATAATTATCGATGAAAACGGCGTGCTTATTGAGGGTGCAGATGATGCGGGCCTTTATTACGGCGAGCTTACTCTCAGGCAGATTATGCTCAACTACCGTGGTTGTTTGCCGTATTTATATCTTTATGACGAGCCGAGGTATTCATACCGTGGCTTTATGATTGATCCCTGCCGTCACTTTTTCACCGTTGATGAAATAAAAAGGATGATTGACGGTGCGGCTTATTTCAAATTTAATAAATTTCATTTTCACCTTTCCGATGACCAGGGCTTCAGAGCAGAGATTGAAAGCTATCCGCTTCTGACAACAGTTGGCTCTGTAAGACCGTCGTCAAATTTCGGCAGGGGCGAAAACGACGAAAATCCCTATGGCGGTTATTATACGAAAAAAGAGCTTCGTGAAATTGTTGAATATTGCAAGGAGCGTCACATTGAGGTTGTACCGGAGTTTGATATACCGGGTCACACAACGTCTGTAATTGCCGCATACCCCGAGCTTTCCTGCAAGGGTGAAAAAATCGAGCCAAAAACCTGTGCCGGCATATTTGACGATATTCTTTGTGCGGGCAATGACGATACCTACAAGCTCATTGAAGCAGTTATTGATGAACTTTGCGAGATATTTACGGGTAAATATTTCCACATCGGTGGCGACGAGGCACCAAAATCAAGGTGGAGAGAGTGCGAAAAATGTAAAAAGAAGCTCTCCGATTTGGGGCTTCACACAATGGATGAATTGCAGGGCTACATGGTGAACACCTTTGCCGATTATCTCAAGAAAAAGGGCAAAAAGGTAATCTGCTGGAACGAGGCAATAAGGGGTGGCAACGTTGACCACGATAACGTTACCGTTGCACTCTGGTCTGAAAAAACAAACAAAACCGCCGAATGGGCAAATTCCGGCAACCCCGTTATTGCAGAAAATTTCACACCATATTACGTGGATTATCCCTATGGAATGCATCCGTTAAAAAGCGTTTATATGTTTGACCCCGAGGGCTTCAAGGGTCTTTCATCTCTCGGCAAGGCGTCAATAAAGGGTGTTGAGTCACCTATATGGACTGAATACGTCAGAGATTTTGACAAAATGTGTTACCAATGCTTCCCCCGTTGGATGGCTGTTGCCGAAACAGGGTGGAACGGTGCAAAAAATAAAAACTATCAGAGCTTTTTGAAATCTGCGGAATTTTTCTGCGACATTCTCAGGGGAATGGGCATAAATCCCGCCCCCAAAAAGGATTGGGACGTTTTACCCGCCAACAGGGTTGCAGATACAGTAGGTTTTTTCAAAAACACTCTTACAAAAAAAGCAATCAAGCAATTTTTACATATCGAGGAATAACACAAGATGATTAAATATTCCGTTATCGGCACATCGTGGATAACAAAATCCTTTATAGACGGCGCAAGCCTTGTTAATGAGCTTTCTCTCGACGGCGTTTTTTCACGCACAAGGGAGCGGGGCGAGGAGTTTGCAAATGAAGTTGGGGCGAAGCGTGTTTTCACCTCTCTTGAAGAATTAATTTCCTCCGACACACAGCTCGTTTACGTTGCAAGCCCCAACAGCTGTCACTATGAGCAATGCAAAGCCTTGCTGACGGCGAAAAAGCACGTTATATGCGAGAAGCCCATAACTGTTACAGCACAGGAGTTTAATGAGCTTTGTCAGCTTTCAGAAGAAAACGGCGTCGTTTATTTTGAAGCGATTATGTATATGCATAATCCTGCACGAAATCTTTTAAAAGAAGCGGTTAAAAAAATCGGCACCGTGAGAAGTGCGAGCATTGACTTTTCACAGCTTTCTTCAAAATACCCCGCACTTAAAAGAGGGGAGCTCCCGAATATTTTCAACCCCGAAATGAAGACTGGCGCTCTCAATGATTTGGGTATTTATTGCGTTTACCCCGTAATTGATTTGTTCGGTTTGCCCGAAAAAATAATCCCCGCTCAGCATTTTCTTTCTTCCGGGGCGGACGGTTGCGGAAGTGCCGTTTTTAAATACAACGACAAAATGGTGACCATAACCTATTCAAAGGTGGGTCAGAGCAGAAGCCCGTCACAGATAATGGGCGACGAGGGCACCGTGACAATCGGCAGCATTTCTCAGACCGATGAAATTTATCTTTTCAATAACAAGGGCGAAAAAACTCTTATAAAGGCAGATGAGGATAAAAAAATCCTTATGGGCAACGAGGCAAGAAACGCCGTTGAGTTTATTCTTTACCCCGAAAAAACGAAGGAATTTTTAAAGGAATGTCACGAAATGAATGAAAAGGTTCTTTTGTGTATGGAAAGAATGAGGGTTAAAAATGATTGAAAGAGAAATCAGAGAATTTTTACTCTCAAAGGGCGTGGCGGACGTTGGCTTCTCAGAGGTTCACGATGCCGACACAGGCGGGCTGAAATACGCAATCAGCATTGTTGTGCGCCTTTCGGATGCCATCGTTGACGAAATCGACGGTGCACCCACAGCCACCTATTTTAACCATTACAGAACAGTTAACGCATTCATTGACCGTTGCCTTCTTGAAACAGGGATGCTTCTGCAGAGTATGGGCTACAAATATATTACCGTTGCCGCATCGCAGAGTATGCCCGGCACACCCTTTAACGGCAGGTATTCTCACAAAAAAGCGGCTTGCCTTGCGGGCCTTGGCAACATCGGCAAAAACTCCCTGTTTCTTCACAGAAGATATGGCGCAAGGGTGCGCTTGGGAACTCTTTTCACCGATTGCCCCCTTGAGGGTGAGGGTGTTATGGCAGAAAACCCTTGCACAAGCTGTGATTTGTGCGTGAAGGCTTGCCCCGCGGGGGCAATTCTAGGCCCGATGTATCACGAGGGAATAACCCGTGAAGAGATGTTCGGCGCCGCACTTTGCAGCGAGCATATGAAAAAAGCATACCAGAAAATCGGCAGAGGTGCGGTGTGCGGAATATGTATGAAGGTTTGCCCTGTGGGTAAAAAATAAACAAAGAAAAACGAAACAACTTATCGTATTGGCGTACTAAATAAGTTGGAGTGGAAAAAATGTCAAAAATTTTAATTGCAGATGATGAACAGCTTATCAGAAAGCTTATAGGCGATTGCCTTAAAAAGGACGGTCACACCGTCCTGGAAGCCGAGAATGGGGCGCAGGCGCTGGAGTTGTTTTTTGAAAATTCCGATATCGAGCTTGCACTTCTTGATATTATGATGCCCGAGGTTGACGGGTGGGAGGTTTGCCGCAGAATACGTGAAACAAGCGGCGTTCCCATTATTCTTGTTTCCGCACGTTCGCAGGATTTTGACCAGATAATGGGCTTTGAAAGCGGTGCGGATGATTATGTAACAAAGCCTTTTTCATTGGCGGTGCTTACCCGAAGAATTGACACGCTCTTAAAACGTGGAGCCAGCCCCGTTGAAAAGAAGGTGAGCCCTGATGATATCATTCTCGGGGAACTTCTTGTAAGGCCCTATGCACATGAGGTACGCCTGAAGGGTGAAAGAATAAACCTCACACTAAAGGAATTCAAAATGCTTTGCAAATTTTGTCGGTCACCCGGCAGGGTTTTTTCAAGAGAAAAGCTTCTTGATGATTTGTGGGGTCCCGAATACTATGGTGATACAAGAACGGTGGACTCCCACGTGGCGAGGCTTCGCACGAAGCTTGGCGAGTGGGGCAACGAAAACATAAAAACAATTTACGGCACAGGCTACAAGATAGAAAAGCCGTGATTGGAAAGTGAAAAATTATCCAAAAATTCGGTTGGGATACATTTTGAAAGGGGGTAAACCGTATGAAAAAGAAAGGTCTCGGTATCAGAATAAGGCTCTTTCTCGAGGTTGGAGCCATAATTGCGGTTTGCCTTATCGGTATCGCTGTTGCAAACTCCCGCCTTGTTGAAAACGTGTATATCTGGAACGCTGAAAGAAGCATGAACCAGATGGCTCAGCAGGCGGAGCAGGCGGGAGACGGGTATTTTTACCTGCTTTCTGAGTTTGAACGCACAAAGGGTGTCAGTATTGACCTGTACGACAGTCAGGATAATTTTCTTTATGAGGGCGGCGGCAACTTTGTTTCGGGTAACAGAATCAACATAATCAGCCGAACGGAAAATGAAGACGGCAGTTATTTCAATATTGTCAGCGCTGAGGGCAGTGCAACACAGTATATTGTTTTCGGTAAGGATTTTGCCAACGGCTACCATATCGAAATTTCAACCCAGAAGGATCCCATTCAGGAGAGTGCTAAAACCGCAACAAGCGTTACAACAATTGTTACAGTTTCCGCACTTGTGGTGGCTTTGCTCTTCATTCTTTTTTATTCAAAACGCTTCACAAAGCCCCTTGTTGAAATGAGTCAGGTAACAAACCGCATTGCAGACCTTGATTTTTCCGACAGGTGCGACGTTAAAAGAAATGACGAAATCGGTGTTCTTGCTCACAATATAAACACAGTTTCGGATTCCTTGAGTGCGGCACTCACCGAGCTTCGGGAAAAGAATGCTCAACTTCTTGAGGATATTGAAAAAGAACGAAAAATTGAAAAAATGCGCTCCGATTTTATTTCTGCCGCATCCCATGAGTTGAAAACCCCAATCGCTATAATAAGAGGCTATGCAGAGGGTCTTAAAATGTCGGTGGATGAAGAAAATAAAGCAGCAAATGAATATTGCGATATTATAATGAACGAGTCAGACAGAATGAATAATCTCGTTCTCAATATGCTTGAACAGTCGCTATATACCTCGGGCGGCAAAAAACCCGAAATGACAGAATTCTCTGTTGATGAATTTGTTGAAGGCTTCCTCAAAACCGTAACTCCGATTTTTGAGGAAAAGGGCGCCGACGTTCATTATGAAAAAACAGGCGGAAAAACAGCGTTTGCCGATAAAGCACAGATGACGACGGTGCTTTCAAACATTGTTCTCAACGCCTGCTCACATGCCCGGGGAGAAAAGAAGATTTTAATTGACGTTGAGGAGCTTGATAGCTTTTATAAAATAAACGTCTTTAACACAGGTAGCTTTGTTGACGAAAAGGATAAGGACGGCATTTTTACCTCCTTCTACCGTGCAGACAAGGCGCACTCAAGAGCCGAGGGCAGGTTTGGTCTCGGGCTTGCAATTGTAAAATCAATAACAGAAAATCACGGCTGCGAATGTGGCTTTGAAAATAAAGAAAACGGCGTAACCTTCTGGTTCACCGTTTTGAAAGGGAAGTCTGATGAATATTAATTTTGTAATACCCTGTCTTCTCGGTGTTGAGGGCTTGATAGCCGACGAGCTCCGCTTCCTCGGCGCAGAGAATGTTCAGGCGCAAAACGGCAGAGTGCTTTTTTCCGGCGATGAAAATATGCTGGCAAGAGTCAACCTCTGCTCCCATTTTGCAGAGCGTGTGCAGATTCTTGTGGGCTCCTTCACCGCAAAGACATTTGAGGAGCTTTTTCAGGGAGTTAAAGCCCTCGCCTGGGAGGAATGGATCGGCAAGGATGACGCATTCCCCGTTAAGGGCTATTCTCTCAAATCCACCCTTTTCAGCGTCAGCGATTGCCAGGCAATAATAAAAAAAGCGGTGGTCGAAAGGCTCAAATCAAAATACGGCATATCGTGGTTTGACGAAAGCGGGCCTGTTCATCAGATTCAGTTTTCAATAATGAATGATGAAGTAACAATGCTTATTGACACAACGGGCGCGGGTCTTCACAAAAGGGGATACAGGCTTTCACAGAACGGTGCCCCCATCAAGGAAACTCTCGCCGCTTCAATATGTGCTCTTGCAAAGCTCAGGCATTACCACACGCTTTATGACCCAATGTGCGGCAGCGGAACGCTTCTTATTGAGGGTGCACTCTATGCCCACAATATTGCCCCGGGTCTTAACCGCCATTTTGCGGCGGAGCGTTTCGACGTTCTTCCCAAAAACATTTGGAAGGAAGAAAAGGAGAGGGCAATAAGCCTTGAAAAGATAGACACCGATTTTGTTGGCTACGGCTCGGATATTGATGCCGAGGCAATAAAAATTGCCGTAGAAAACGCTTCAAGACTCCCCATAGGCAAAAAGCTCCATTTTGAAAAGCGGGATATAAAGGATTTCAAAAAATACAGCGAGCGTGGAACTGTAATCTGCAACCCGCCCTACGGCGAAAGGCTTCTTGATTTACAGGAGGCTCAGCGTATTTATAAAGAAATGGGCAGAGTTTTCGACAAAGCTCACGGCTGGAGCTACTATGTTATCACTCCCGACGAGGAGTTCGAGCAATGCTTCGGCAGAAAAGCGGATAAAAGCCGCAAGCTCTACAACGGTATGATTAAATGCAGACTTCACATGTATTTTAAATAAAGGCAGGTAAAATTATGAAACATCTTTTTATTGTTAACCCCGTTTCCGGTAAAGGCTTTTCTGAAGAAAGATGCTCCAACGGTATTATCGAGGCGATGAATGCCGCAGGAATAACAGATTATGAAATTCATATAACAACAGGCCCTCGTGACGGCTACGAATATGCAAAAAAAGAAGTGCTCAAGGGCGAAAAAATCAGAGTTTATGCCTGTGGCGGCGACGGCACACTTTATGAGGTTGTCAATGCCTGTGCCTGTCACGATAATGCAGAGGTTGCGGCATATCCCCTTGGCAGCGGTAACGACTTTATCCGTATTTTCGGTGATAAAAGAAGCCTTAGAAACGTCAGCGACCACGTCAACGGCACACCTATGAAGTTTGACCTTATAAAATGCGGCGACCAGTATGCAATCAACCAGTGCTCAATGGGTATTGATGCCGAGGTTTGCGCAAAGCAAGCAGACTTCAAAAAGCTCCCCCTTCTTTCGGGCGAGGCGGCATACACAGCGGCTCTGCTTTATTGCTTTATCGGCAGAATGAAAAGCCGTTTCACAATTCAGATTGATGATGAAGAGCCATTTACAAGCGACGTGCTTTTCTGCGTTGCGGGTAACTCCCGTTGGTACGGCGGCGGTTATATGGCGGCACCCAAGGCATTGACCTATGACGGGCTTCTTGATTTTATCATTGTTAAAAAAGACTGTCTGAGAATCAAACTTCTTACCCTTATCAATCCCTATAAAAAGGGTCAGCACCTCGACTGGGACAGAACAATTTTCAAGCGTGGTAAAAAAATTACAATAAAAAGCGAAAAGCCTGCCGCAATGAACGTTGACGGCGAGTGTGATTTTGTTACGGAATGCACCTTCGAAATTGTTGAAAAGGGCATTAACTTTGTTGTGCCCGCTTGCTCAGACTTTTTAGAGAGAGTTAAAAACAATAACGTATAAGAAGTGGTTAAATGACATTTACAGAGCTTTTAAAAAAAGATTATATTCTTCTCGACGGCGGCTTTGGTACGGAGCTTATAAAAAAAGGACTTTTGCCCAATGAGGATACTGCTTCTGCAGTTTTCACCCACCCCGATTGGGTAGAGCAGATACACTCCGAATATATTGCGGCGGGCAGTAACGTTATTCTTGCCGATACCTTCGGCGCAAACAGAATAAAGCTTGAAAATTCGCCCTATACAGTAGAAGAATCAATAAAAAAAGCGATTTCTATTGCAAAAAAAGCGGCAGAGGGCACCGATACACTTATTGCCCTCGATGTCAGCACAACGGGAAAGCTTCTTGAGCCGACAGGTGAGCTGACTCTTACGCAAGCCTACGAGGTTTATAAAGAGGTTGCCCTTTGCGGCGAAAAGGCGGGAGCAGATTTAGTCTGTCTTGAAACCTTCACAGATTTAAGAGAAGCACGAATTGCACTTCTTGCGGTTAAAGAAAACACATCTTTGCCGGTATTCGTAACGCTTTCATTTGATGAAAACGGTAAAACAATGGGTGGCAATACCCCGGGTGCTACTGCAATCGCCCTTAAATGTGCGGGGGCAGATGCAGTCGGTCTTAACTGCTCGTTGGGACCCGACAAGCTGACATTTGTTGTTGACGAATTTCTGAAATATTCCCATCTTCCTGTAATCGTAAAGCCCAATGCAGGCCTGCCCGATTCCGAAACAGGGAAGTATTCAATGGATGAAAAAACCTTTGCTTTGTTGATGGCAGAGTTTTACAAAAAGGGTATTAAAATTCTCGGCGGCTGTTGCGGAACAAGTCCGGAATACATAAATGAATTGAAAAAGGTTCTCGAGAACACCGAAAAAGGCGAAAAGCAGACACCCGAAACCGATGTTATATGTGGCTTGTGTGACGTTGTAAAGCTCAGCGAGCCGAGAATAATCGGCGAAAGAATAAACCCCACGGGCAAAAAGCTATTCAAGCAGGCGCTTGAAAACAACGACCTTGATTATATTCTGGGTCAAGGTATTTCACAGGTGGAGGCGGGGGCAGACATTCTTGATGTTAATGTTGGCCACAGCGAAATTGACGAAAAAGAAATGATGGAGAGGGTGGTAACCTCCCTTCAAGGGTCTCTCGGAGTGCCGTTACAGCTTGACTCCACAAATACGGACGTTCTCGAAAAAGCGCTTCGCACCTACACGGGTAAGGCAATAATAAACTCCGTAAACGGTGAGGAAAAATCACTTTCTTCGGTGTTGCCGCTTGCAAAAAAATACGGTGCGGCGGTTGTCGGGCTTACTCTCGATGAAAACGGTATTCCGGACACCTGGCATGAGCGTGTAAAAATAGCTGAAAAAATTATACTGCGTGCCGAAAAAGAGGGCATCCCCCGTGAGGATATTATAATCGACTGTCTGACGTTGACCGTCAGCGCAAATCAGGATGCGGCAAAAACCACCCTCAGAGCTATGCGAGAGGTCAAGGAAAAATTCGGCGTAAAAACAACTCTTGGGGTTTCCAATGTTTCCTTCGGCTTGCCCGACAGAGAGGCTGTGAACACAGCTTTTGTAACATTGGCGCTTGAAAACGGTCTTGATTTACCGATTATGAATCCCAACAGCGACTCTATGACGAAAGCCGTCAGGTCCTTCAAGGTGCTTCACAACATTGATAAGGGCGCAACGGAATATATAAAACACACGTCAGGCGAAAAGCAGGACAGCACATTGAAAAAAGAACTGACCTTGTCTGAAGCGGTTGAAAAAGGCATTACAAGTGTAGCGGTAAAGCTCACCGAGGAAGAGCTTAAAAAACAGGATGCACAAGGCGTTATTAACACAATGCTCATCCCGGCGCTTGATAATGTGGGCAAGGGCTTTGAAAGCGGCGTGCTGTTTCTTCCGCAGCTTATACGTGCCGCAGACACGGCGGGCGCTTGCTTTGATGTGATAAAAAGTGCTATGAAATGTGACGGCGCTTCGCAAAGCAAGGGCAAAATAATTCTTGCAACCGTCAAGGGTGACGTTCACGATATCGGCAAAAATATTGTGAAAACCGTTCTTGAAAACTATGGCTACGAGGTTATTGACCTCGGAAAGGACGTGCCGCCTGAAGCTGTTGTTGAAGCTCAGAGAGAAAGCGGAGCAAGGCTTGTCGGGCTTTCTGCTTTGATGACAACAACGCTCCCCGCAATGGCTGAAACCATAAACGCATTGAAGGTAGCGGGAGCAGATTGCCGCATAATGGTGGGCGGTGCAGTTTTAACCGAAGAATACGCAATAAAAATCGGCGCCGATTATTACGCTAAGGACGCAAAAAAAAGTGCAGATATTGCCGGAGAGGTTCTCCGATAAATATAAAAAATAAAAAGACAGGAGAGTGTTTATGAAACAAGCTCAATCAAAACTCCCCAATCAGCAGAAATACGTGCAAAATAAAGAATTTATCTTTTATCTTGCCGCTATTTTCTTCTACACAATGATGACAGGTATCGTCGGCTCCTACAGGCAGGAATACCTTGTCAACATCATTCGTCTCAGCGATGACAGCCTTTCATTTATGAACGGCTTCCTCAGCGTTGCGGGCTTCGTGCTCAGCTTTTTCTATGCGATGGTTATCGACAACCATAAAATCACGAAAAAGGGCAAATTTGTGCCGATTATAAATGCGGTTGCTATCCCTATGGGTATTGTAACGCTTCTGATGTTTATAACACCCAAGGGTCTCACAGGCACACTTCTTCTGATTTACCTCATAACAATCGGTCTTCTTCACGGTGCTTGCTGTAGCTTTGGTAACGCAATAAACCTTGTTTCTTTTGTTATGTCGCCTGACAACCGTGAGCGTGACAAGGTTATATCATTCAAGAGTATTTCAAGTGCTGTTGGTAACTCAGCTCCCCTTGTTGTTACTCTCGTAATCGGTCTTTTTGTTAAAGATAAGCAGATTCTTTACATCATTTCTGCCGCTCTTATCAGCGTTGTCGGCACATTTATCACCCTTATGGGTATGCGCTTTGTAAAAGAGCGAATTGAATACACACAGGAAAAGAAAAATCCCCTTGAGGGCTTTGTTGATGTTATCAAGAACAAGTATGCCTGGATAATCATCGTCAGCGAAACTCTCAAAAACTTCCGCCAGATTGCAAACTATATGGGCGTTTTCCTTGCGGCGGCGCTTCTCGGCGGCTCAGATAAATTTATTTTATTCGGTCTTCCCACAGGCATAGGTACAGCGGTTGGTATGCTCGTTATCAATATGCTTCTCAAAAAATTCAATGCAAAGGTGCTCTATATTGCGTCAGGTATTTATTCAATAACCGCAAACGTAATTGCCTTTACTGTCGGTTATTCATATTTTAAAACAGGTAGCTCTGCTATGCAGATTTTGTTTATTGCCTGCCTTTTCCTTATCGGTCTTCAGTTTGGTGCATCCAACCTGTTGCCCTCAATGTTCCAGGCAGACGTGCTTGAAGCTCTCGAGGTTCAGACAAAGGGCAAGCGTCTTGATGCGGCGTTACCCTTCGTTATTGGTGTAGGCACAATGATAAGCGGAACTGTTGCTTCAAGCCTTTCACCAAAGATTCTCTATGGCGACGATTCAATTATCCACTACATTCAGCCAACCGACGAAAATCCCGACCCTGTTCAAAGCGAATACACAAAAATCACAATGCTTTTCTTCTACACTGTTTTCCACGGCATTATGATGCTTCTTGCGGGTATCCCGTTCTTGTTCTATCACCTCACAGGTGAAACAAAGGACGCTGTTCACCAACGTGTTCTTCAGCAAAGAGAAGAGTTGAAGAAATAAAGTTTATTGTTTGGTAAAAAACTTGCGAAGAAAATACAACTGAAACTGCAAGTTTCAATATCACTCGCCGCAAGGCGAATATCACTGCGCAGCAATATCACTCTGCCGTAAGGCAGAATATCACTTATAAAGAGGAGAGTGGATATTCTTGGCAGACAGTGTTTTAAGAGACAAATCAAAAGAGTTTGCGAAAAACATTATTTTTCTTTGCCGAGAAATGAAAGCCGAGATCAAAGAAGCACCGATAATAAATCAAATGCTTCGTTCCGGCACATCTATAGGGGCAAATATATACGAGGCACATTATGCACAAAGTACGAAGGATTTTATATCAAAACTTGAAATAGCACAAAAAGAATGCTATGAAACAGAGTTTTGGTTAGATATTCTTTTTGAAACTGGTTGTATGAGCCAAGAAAAATATAACAAGATGCATAATGATTGCGGTGCAATTAGGCGAATGTTGATAGCTTCGCTTAATACAGTAAAACACAAACAAGATGAAATATAATTGAAATTTACCAATAACAAAAAAGAGAGAAGCTTCGTTTACTGTGAAGTTTCTCTCTTTTTTATGTATTTATTTTTTAGTGATATTCGCCTGTTGGCGAGTGATATTGCTGCGCAGTGATATTGTGCTACGCACAGTGATATTCTGCCTTGCGGCAGAGCGGTATTGTCCGTCGGCAGATTACATCTTTTTCAATCTCAAAACGTTCCAGCTAAAGGGCTTTAACTCTGCGGTAAGGGTAGAAGCGTCAAATTCGGGCAACTCATTTGTGTGGGGTGAAA
Source organism: Oscillospiraceae bacterium (assembly GCA_015066225.1). Classification (GTDB taxonomy): domain Bacteria; phylum Bacillota; class Clostridia; order Oscillospirales; family Acutalibacteraceae; genus DTU089. The sequence continues at coordinate 104,771 of SVOT01000005.1, read as the reverse complement.
CCTTGATTAAGTCAAAGGAGTTTACGTCGTTTTTGTCCTTGCCGTCCATTGAAATAAACTCAACGGGTCTGAAGCCGTCAAAATCAAGAAGATTTATGTCAAGAGTGACGCTTTCGTCAAGGCTCTTGTTTACGCAGAAAACAGTCATTTCTTCTGTTTCTTCATTATAGGTTGCAATGGATTCAATAAACGGAACGTCTGTGAATTCCTTGCAATCGTATTTCGGGCAATCAACAAGGGGTAGAAGCGCCGAGCCTCTGCCGTAGTTTGAAAGGTGCATAAAGGGGTAGAATATTGTCTGCGGGAAAACGCCGCCACCCGTCTGTGTGAAAATGGGGGCAATAACGTTAACAAGCTGTGCAAGGCAGGCAATTTTGATTCTGTCACAATGGCGAAGAATTGTTATGAGCATTGAGCCCACAAGAAGCGCGTCCTCGAAATTGTAAATGTCCTCAAGAAGCTTTGGGGCAACGCTCCACTTTTCAAAGGGAGTGTTGTTTGAATGGTACCAAACATTCCACTCGTCAAAGGAAAGGTTGATTTTCTTTTTTGAGCGGCGCTTTGCTTTAACGTAGTCGCAGGCGCAGATGACTGAGTAAATAAACTCATCAAGCTCAAGGGATTTTGCAAGGAATGAGGGTGTGTCGTCTGCCTGGTTACCGTAGTATTGGTGCAAAGAAACGTAGTCGATGCTGTCGTATGCAATGTCCAGCGTTTCTGTCTCCCATGAGCCGAAGGTGTTCATATGCCTGCTTGATGAACCGCAAAGCACGGTTTCAATGGAGTTGTCTGTCCACTTCATCAGCTTTGATGCTTCAAGGGCAGCTCTGCCGTATTCGGTGGCAGTTTTTGCGCCCATCTGCCAGCCGCCGTCCATCTCGTTGCCGAGGCACCACAGCTTTATTTTGTGGGGCTCTTTAACACCGTGAGCTATTCTCAGGTCTGACCAATACGTGCCCGAGGGATGGTTGCAATATTCAACAAGGTTTCTTGCCTCATCGGGTCCCCTTGTGCCAAGATTCACAGCCATCATACACTCTGAGCCCGCTTTTTTGCACCAAGAGAGAAACTCGTTTGTGCCGAAAAGGTTTGGCTCGGTTGTGCCCCAGGCAAGGTCAAGCCTTTTTGGTCTGCTTTCAACGGGGCCAACGCCATCCTCCCACTTGTAGCCCGAAACAAAGTTGCCGCCGGGGTAACGCACAATGGGAACGTTCAGCTTTTTCACAAGGTCAATAACGTCCTGACGGAAGCCGTTTTCGTCAGCCGTGGGGTGACCGGGCTCGTAAATACCGCCATAGACGGCTCTGCCCAGATGCTCAATAAATGAGCCGTAAACACGCTTGTCAATTTCGCCTATTCGGAATTCCTTTGCAAGTGTGATTTTCGCTTTCATATTATCATTCCTTTAGATTTGTCTGAAATACTTTAAAAAAACGCACCGAAAAAATGCTTTCGGCAAATTTCGATGCGTTATATTTTATCTGTGATAAAGCTTTTTGCTTTCGTGGTGGGGCTCGCAGGTCAGATTAATTCCAAGCTTGCGGAAGGTGTCACGGTCAACCTGCGAAAGGATAACCGTTGCGTGAGCCTCGCTACCCTCAAGGCTTTTGAGAGCATCAAAGGCTTTTTTAGCGTCTGTGGATTCAACCGCACTCATTGTAAGAGCGATAAGAACCTCATCTGTGTGCAGACGGGGGTTGTGGTTGCCGAGAATGCTTGTTTTAAGAAGCTGTATGGGTTCAATAACCTTTCTTTCAATAAGAAGGGTGCTTTCGTCTATGCCTGCAACAGCCTTCAATGCGTTGAGAAGCGCCGCAGATGCGGAGCCGAGAAGGTCGCTTGTCTTACCCGTAACGATGGTGCCGTCGGGGAGCTCGATTGCAACAGCGGGTCTGTTGCCTGTTTCTTCGCTTCTTTGAAGAGCCGCCTTAACAACAGGGCGCTGACTTTCAACAGAAATGCCCGCCTGATTCATAAGGCTCTCGATTTTTGCGATTGCGGCATCGTTTTTCTGACCGTTTTTTTTGTCGCAAAGGGCGCTGAAATAACGTCGGATAATTTCATCGTGTGAAGCCTTGCGGCAGATGTAGTCATCCGTTATGCAATAGCCCGCCATGTTAACACCCATATCCGTGGGTGATTTATAGGGGCTAACACCTTCGATTTTCTCGAACATAGCGTTAAGAACGGGGAAAACCTCAACATCACGGTTGTAGTTGACGGTGGTTTTACCGTATGCCTCAAGGTGATAGGGGTCAATCATATTAACATCGTTAAGGTCAGCAGTTGCTGCTTCATAAGCAAGGTTAACAGGGTGCTTTAAGGGGAGGTTCCATATAGGGAAGGTTTCAAATTTGGCATAGCCGGCTTTGATTCCTCTTGCATTTTCGTGGTAAAGCTGTGAAAGGCAGGCAGACATCTTGCCGCTGCCGGGACCGGGCGCTGTGATAACAACGAGGGGGCGTGTTGTTTCGATATAGTCGTTTTTGCCGAAGCCCTCGTCGCTGACGATTTTTTTCACGTTGTAGGGATAACCCTCGATTTTATACTGAATAAATGCCTTTATGCCAAGGTTTTCAAGCTTTTCTTTGAATTTTATAGCAGAGGGCTGGCCGTCAAATTGGGTGATAACAACGCTTCCCACAAAAAGACCTGCGTTTGCGAAGGAGTCCATAAGGCGCAAAACGTCGCTGTCGTATGTGATGCCGTAGTCACCACGGATTTTGTTGCTTTCAATGTCACCAGCGGAGATAACAATAACAATTTCGGCGTGGTCCTTGAGTTTGAGAAGCATCTGAAGCTTGCTGTCGGGCTTGAAGCCGGGCAGAACTCTGGAAGCGTGGAAGTCGTCAAAAAGCTTGCCGCCGAATTCAAGGTAGAGCTTGCCACCGAATTCGTCGATTCGTTTCATAATTTGTTCCGACTGTTTTTCGATATACATATCGTTGTCGAAACCGACAGGTTTACGAAAATCCATATAATCACCCTTTCACAAATACTAATTTTATCATTCACCAATAGATTTGTCAACGAAAATTGAATTATGTGTAAGAGTTTTAATTGACTTTAATACTTGTAGGATGTATATTATAATGGATATATTATGACGGCAAGGAGAGTATTATGGAACAGTTTTTTGACAGATTCAAGCTCGATTGGTCACCTGTGGCAGAAAAAAGCCACACAATAGTGCGCGGTAACGTGAGAATAACCGTGCTCACACCCTGTCTTTTGAGGGTAGAGGAGCAGTCAAAGGGCAAATTCTGCGACGAGCCCACCCAGAGCGTGTGGTATCGTGATTTCTGCAAGCCCGAGTTCAAGCTCAACGAATCAAGCGACACACTCGAAATCAAAACAACAAAAGCAAATTTCCTTTATAACTACAAAACAAAAAAGATGGTAAGAATCAAGCTGCGTGACGGCAGAGTCGTTACCAACTACAAGGCGGGCAACCTCAAGGGTACCTGCAGAACACTTGATATAACAGCCGGTGTTATCACGCTTGGCGACGGCGTATGCTCCAAAAACGGCGTAGCCATACTTGACGACAGCGACACTCTCGTTCTCAAGGATGACGGTGCAATTCTTCCCAGAAAATATAAGGGCAAGGATGAATACTACTTCGCCTATGGCAACGATTACATCGGTGCCACAACCGACCTTTATAAATTAACAGGTCAGGTGCCCCTCATCCCCAGATATGCCCTTTCAAACTGGTGGAGCCGCTACAAAGCATATTCACAGGATGAATACCTTTCACTTCTTGAACGCTTCAAAAAAGAGGAGCTTCCCATAACCGTTGCAACGGTTGATATGGATTGGCACTGGGTTGATATCAAAGATAAATTCGGCAAGGACAGCCACAAGGTTTTCCCCCATCTGAATTTTATGGAATATGTCTATGACGTGTGGTCGGCGGGCTGGACGGGTTACAGCTTCAACACCGATTTGTTCCCCGACCCCGAGGGCTTCCTCAAAAAGCTTAAAGACGACAACTACAAGGTAACCTTCAATCTTCACCCCTCGCAGGGTGTTCGCTGGTATGAAGACCAGTATGATGAAATGTGCAAGGCTATGGGGCAGGACCCTTCAAAAAAAGCCCCCGTCAAGTTCGATATTACCGATAAAAAGTTTATGGAGCATTATTTCAAGGTGCTTCACCACCCATACGAGAAAATGGGCGTTGATTTCTGGTGGATAGATTGGCAGCAGGGCACAAGGTCAGCCGTACCCGGTCTTGACCCCCTCTGGGCATTGAACCACTACCACTTCTATGACAACGCAAAAAATAATAACAGACCCCTCATTCTTTCCCGTTTTGCGGGTGCAGGCTCACAGCGTTACCCCTTGGGCTTCAGCGGTGACACAACCCAGACCTGGGCGAGCCTTGATTTTCAGCCCGGCTTTACCGCAACGGCTTCCAACGTTGGTTACCCCTGGTGGAGTCACGACATCGGCGGCCATTGTATGGGTAAAAAGGATGATGAGCTTTATCTTCGTTGGTTGCAGCTTGGCGTGTTCAGCCCCATAATGCGTCTGCACTCAACAAACAACGAGTTTATGGGCAAGGAGCCCTGGAACTATTCGGGCCCTGTTGAGAGAATCGCAAAGGATTATCTCAGACTGCGTCACAAGCTTCTTCCCTATATCTACACAATGAACTACCGCACCCACACCGAATGCCGTGCAATATGCGAACCGATGTATTACCACTATCCGGAAAGAAAGAGCGCGTATAACTGCAAAAATCAGTTCTTCTTCGGCACAGAGCTTATTGTTGCACCCATTACAGAGCACACCTCAACCGACAACAATATGGCGGGGGTCAACGTGTGGATTCCCGAGGGCAGATATACCGATATTTTCACAGGCAGAATTTACAGCGGTAAGCGTTTTGTTAAAATGTACCGCGATATCGAAAATATCCCCGTGCTTGCAAAAGAGGGCTCAATAATCCCCATGAGTGCAAACGGCACGGATAACGACTGCTCTAACCCCGAAGCACTTGAGCTTCTTATTTACAGGGGCAACAACACCTTCACGCTCTACGAGGATGACGGCGAAACCTTGTCATATCAGAACGGTGCATATCTCAAAACACCCTACACCGTTAAAGAGGATGGCTCAAGCGTCACCTTCACAATCGGTATGGGCGAGGGCGACGTAACGGTTGCCCCCGAAAAGAGAGCATACACACTGTTCTTTAAAGATATTGTCAACGCTGAAATCACACTTAAAATCAACGGCGAAGAAAAAGAAATCAATAGAGAAAAGGGCGATACCATCACTCTTTCCCTCAGCGATATTAAAGCCGCCGACACGGTTGAGGTTGTGATGAAGGATTGCGAATATCTTACAAACAGCGATAAAAAACAGGCATTAATTGAAACTATCGCAAAATATCAGATGGGTAACGACAAAAAAGGCTTGCTGTTTACAGATTTCCTTAAAACAGAAAAGCCCTTGCCCCCGATGGCAGAGAATTACACGGGCCCCATCGAAGAAATACTTGCACTTTACAGAGGATAAGGAGAATTTAAAATGAGTGAAAAAATTGTTGTAGGCATTATTGGCCTTGAATTCGGCAGAGCACACCTTGAGGGTGCTCTCGCATACGGTGCAGAAATCGGTCTTATTTGCGACTGTGATGAAAAATCTCTTCGCTTCGCAGGTGAAAAATACGATATTCCCGAAGAAAAATGGACTCTTGATTACCACGACATCATAAACAATAAAGAAATCAACGCCGTTTCAATCGGTATTCCCGACCAGCTCCATAAGCAGGTTGCCATTGAAATGCTTGAGGCAGGCAAGCACGTGCTTTGCGAAAAGCCCCTTGCCCTCACAAAAGAGGACGTTACAGAAATTGTAAGAGCTGCAAAAAAATCAAACCGCAAGTTTATGGTTGGTCAGATTTGCCGCTTTACACCCTCATTTGTTAAAACAAAAGAGCTTATCGACAACGGCACTCTCGGTGAAATTTATTTCGTTGAAAGCGAATATGCTCACGACTATATGAACATCGTTTCAAACAAACAGAACTGGAGAAGTGACGATGCTCGTCACGGCGTTATCGGCGGCGGCTGTCACGCAGTTGACCTTCTTCGTTGGCTTGTCGGCGACCCCGAGGAGGTTTTCGCTTACGGAACACACAAGTGCCTCCCCACAGTTACTTATGACGACTCAACAATCGCTATTATGAAATTCCCCGGCGATATTGCAGGTAAGGTTTACGTTTCAACGGGCTGCAAGCGTGATTACACAATGAGAACCGTAATTTACGGCACGAAGGGTACAATTATCTGTGACAACACATCTCCCACAATGCAGCTTTTCGTTGCCGATGAAAACGGCGTAGCACCCGAAAAACCCGAAATCATTGAGCTTGAAATCAACAACCACAACTTTGTTAAGGAGTTTGAGGTTTTTGCAGATGCTATTGTTAACGATACCGTTGTTGCAACTAGTGCAGAAGAGGGCGCAAAAACTGTTGCCGCCTGTATTGCTATTGTTGAATCTGCAACAACAGGCAAAATCGTTAAGCCCGACTATAATTTTGATTAATTGGTGAAAAACTGTGTCAGTAATTGATATTTTAAAAGCTAAAGCCACACCCTACGGCATTGGAATCAGCGACGATTTATCAGAGAAGCTGAGTATTTATGCAAAAGAGCTCAGAGAGTGGAACGAAAAAATCAACCTTACCGCCATCCTTGACGATGAGGGCATAGCAATCAAGCATTTTCTTGACTGTCTTCTCGTTTCAAAAGCCGCATCGTTTGAAGCGGGTATGAGCGTTATTGACGTTGGTACAGGTGCGGGCTTCCCCGGTCTTGTTATTGCGGCGGCGCACCCCGATGTGAGAGTAACGCTTCTTGATTCAACGGGCAAAAAGCTAAAAGCTGTTGAAGCTATGGCGGCGGCTATGGGCGTTGAGAACGTCAAAATAGTCCACGCAAGGGCAGAGGAAGCGGGCAAAAGCCCCGAATTTCGTGAAAAATACGATTACGCAACGGCGAGAGCAGTTGCAGAGCTTCGTATTCTTTCGGAATACACCTTGCCCTTTGTGAAAAAGGGTGGCTCGTTCCTGTCGCTTAAAAGCGTTACCGCCAAGGAAGAAATCGGTGGTGCTAAAAAGGCGCTGGGTATTCTCGGCGGTGAGGTTGAGGGCGTAACGGAGTTCACTCTCCCCGGTGGCGACAACAGAGCAATAATAAAAATAAAAAAGATTTCGCAAACTTCGCCAAAATACCCAAGACCATCGGCACAGATAGCGAAAAAGCCACTTTAAAAATAAGAAAACAAAGCATTTTCAGTCGATTTACCCCGACCGAAAATGCTTTATTTTTTTGAAAATAGATGTTATAGTGTAATCACAGAGAGGGACAAGATGTGCAAAACAAACGGCTCAGCCGGAAAGGAATACCAATGTTGAAAACATCTTCAAAAAGCAAGGCGAATTGTCAGATTCAGCTTTTACCCCACGAAACAATAAAACCAAATCCCAACCAACCAAGAGTCAGGTTCGATTACAACGAGCTGGAGGGACTTGCCTGCTCCATAAGGGCAAACGGAATGCTTCAACCGATTAACGTCAGACCCCTTGACGATGGCAATTATGAGCTGATATCGGGCGAAAGGCGCCTTCGAGCCGCAAGAATGGTGGGCATTGCCAAAATCCCCTGTGTCATAATGAATGTTGACGACAGACAGTCGGCGCTCTTTGCCGTGATTGAAAACGTTCAGCGGCAGGACCTTGATTTTTTCGAGGAGGCGGTGGCGATTGACAGGTTGATGACTGAACACGGTCTCTCTCAGGAGGAAATATCACGAAAGCTTGGCAAAGCCCAATCCACCTTGTCAAACAAGCTGAGGCTTCTGCGTCTGCCCGAGGAAATGCGTGATAAAATAGCCTATTCGGGGCTTTCGGAGCGCCACGCAAGAGCGCTTCTTACCTTGCCCGACAATTCCACACGTGGCAGAGTGCTTGACCTTGTAATTGAACGGCACCTGAGCGTTGCCGAAACAGAAAGGCTTATTGCCGACGTTCACAGGCGAAAGCGAAGCCCCAAAAAGGCTCACACCAAGGTCTATAAGGATATGCGGATTTTCCTCAACACCCTTAACCACGCCGTTGACACTATAAGAAAAGCCGGCATTGAAGCCGACACGGCAAAAAGCGAAACTGACGAATATTTTGAATACGTCATAAGAATATCGAAGCCTGAAGAAACAGCCGTTGTGACGGTTACAACACAGGCGGTTTAATTCGATATAATCTCCGAAAGGAGTTTATATAAGCCATATCTTTCTCTTTCACACCCCACATCCACAAGCGGAAGCCCCCTGCCGAATGGCAAGGGGCTTCTGCTTTTATGTTATTTGTTTTTTTCAGAGTAATATATGGTGCTGCCCGCTTCAACGGAGTGGGTGAGCCACGTGTTACCGCCGATTATGCAGTTGTCGCCGATTTTTGTGTTGCCGCCGAGAATTGTTGCATTTGCGTAAATAACAACATTATTGCCGATGTCGGGGTGGCGCTTGATGTTTTTAACGGGGTTGCCGTTTTCATCAACCTCAAAGCTTTTTGCACCAAGGGTAACACCCTGATAAATCTTGACGTGTCTGCCGATGGTGGTTGTTTCACCGATAACGATACCCGTGCCGTGGTCAATAAAGAAATATTCGCCGACTGTTGCGCCTGCATGGATGTCGATACCTGTTTTTTCGTGGGCAAACTCCGTCATAATTCGTGGAATAAGCGGAACACCCAATATGTAAAGCTCGTGAGCCACACGGTAGATTGAAATTGCATAAAAGCCGGGGTAGCAGATAAGCACCTCTTCACGGCATTTTGCAGCAGGGTCACCCTCATAAAGAGCTTCAATGTCTTTTATGAGCATTTCCTTGACGTAGGGGAGCTTTTTAACAAAAGTATCGCAGATTTCCTCGGGGGTTTTGCTCATAGGTGTGCCGCCAAATGCGTATGCACCCTTAATCTGCACCGAAAGACGGCTGTAAATATTTAATAAAAGCTCAGTTTGCGAAAGCACGTTTTCGCTACCCTCGCTGTGCTTGAAATAGTTGGGGAAAAGAAGGGATTGCAGGTCCTTTATGACCTTTATAACCTCTTTTCTGTCGGGAATAAGAGTGTTATCCCTGTTGTTTTTAAGAAAGCAGGATTCATTTACGCTTTCAAGCTCGCCTACTGTGTTGGCGATGCTTTCAATAGATTTGTAAAATTTTTCCATAAAAATACCCTTTCAATCAGAAAAAAGTCCCGATGATAAATATCTTTCGCCCGTGTCCGTTAAAACGGCAACGATTATTTTACCGCTGTTTTCGGGTCGCTTTGCAAGCTCCGCTGCGGCGTAAACAGCCGCACCCGACGAAATTCCCACAAGGATTCCCTCGTTAACAGCCATTTTTCGTGCGTATTCAAATGCACTCTCGTCAGGCACGTCGATTATTTCGTCATAAATTACCTTGTCGAGATTTTCGGGGATGAAATTTGCGCCGATGCCCTGTATTTTGTGTGGGCCGAAGGAGCCCTGTGTGAGAAGCGGCGAGGAGAGTGGCTCAGCGCCCACAACCTTGATGTCGGGATTTTTCTCTTTAAGAAATTTGCCTGTGCCCGAAAGTGTGCCGCCTGTGCCTATGCCCGCAACAAGGATATCAACCTTGCCGTCGGTATCCTGCCAGATTTCTGGGCCGGTGGTTTTGTAGTGGGCAAGGGGGTTTGCGGGGTTGTCAAACTGCGACGGAATAAAAGAATTTTCATATTCTGCCGAAAGTCGCAACGCTTCATCAATGGAGCCCTGCATACCCTTTTTGCCGTCGGTGAGGATAACCTCTGCACCATAGGCTTTAATAAGCAAAATTCGCTCCTTGCTCATTGTGTCGGGCATAACAATAATAACCTTGTAGCCCCTTGCGGCACCGATAGCCGCCAGAGCAATTCCCGTATTGCCGCTTGTGGGCTCAATAATTACGGAATTTTTCTTGAGAAGCCCGCTTTTTTCAGCCGCATTAATCATTTCAAGAGCAGGTCTGTCTTTTGCGCTGCCTGCAGGGTTAAAGCATTCAAGCTTTGCAAAAATGCGAGCCTGAAGATTTTCTTTTTTTTGAGTGTTTTTTAACTCCAACAAGGGAGTGTTGCCGATTAATTCATCAACCGAACCGAAAACTTTCACTCTATCGCCACCTTTATTGAAAAATATTTTATCACAATCAAGCCTATATTACAAGTTTATGCAATTTATATTTTGTAATCAAAAATTTTTACCTATTTTCTGTCAGCAGGAAAGCTATCAGTCGCCAGCCGCCAGTAGGGGACGGTCTTGACCGTCCCGCTTTTTTAAGTTGCAAGTTGATAGTGGCAAGTGGCAAGTTAAGGGGCACTGCGTGCCAATTGTATTGATATGTTGTTGGGTGCGAAGCTATCATCCCTGTTTTGCGTAGCAAAATAGGGAGGGGGACACCGCCGTAGTGTAACGCAGGCGGGGTGGTGGGTCGCCCCCTTGCGGACACTCTTCGCTGATGAAACGAACAACGTAGGGGACGGTCTTGACCGTCCAGCTTTTATGTTTTGCACAATTCTTGGTGTATGCATTTATGCAACCCTACAAATCTGCAAAAAATAAAAAATATTTTCAAAAAAATTGTAGTAATATTGAAAATTTTTTCATATATGGGTGAAGGGTTAAAAATATATTGGGTGAATTTAAAAAATTCACCCACCTAGGGGATCTTAAAACGACAGGGGGTGGTTGCCTTTTTTACGCTAGGTTGAAGAAAATGAAATTTAGTGTTATATTAGTTTCAAGAAACCAATCGGGGGCGGTTTTGAATAAAAATCGTCAATCACAGAACCGTCCCCTGATTGTTCATGTTTCTTTTGTAGCTACACCAACAGTTCCTTTGGGGATTTCTCTAGGTGTATCAGTTGTTTGCCTCGCTTGGAGTGTTTTACGCCACTTTGAGTTGATAACTGAAGAAAGTTAGGGTTTGGTATGAAGTTACTTTTGGTTACATGTGTATTGTGTCATATTTTGTCAATTTTGTGTGATGTGGTATATCTCAAAACAGGTATCTATATGTTTGAGATATTTTATAGGGTAGGCGTTCCAGTTGCAAACATCTTAACAGTCGTTTATTTGATAAAAAATGCTAAAATGTATATGCTGAAACACCAATCAGACCAGAACCAATCAGGCGATAACCAATCAGACTAACTATTAAAAGTCAATAGTAAAAAGGACGACCAATCAGGGGACGGTTCTGTGCTGGTGTGTTGATAGCATCGTTTACTCTTTTGCAATCAATATTGAAATTAGTTAATAAGGAGGGTTGAATATATGAGGAAGACATATATTGTATTTTCTTCAGTAGTAATTTTGGCTTGGTTGATTACAATTGTTTTTGATTTAAAGAGAAATGTAATTGTGTATAGTGATATAATTTTTCATATTGCAATAATTATAGTTATGTCGTTTAACGTTATTATAACAGCTAAGCGTTTGTCAGAAGATAAAACAACAGAGAAAAAGAGGCAACCCAAAAGCCAATCAAACCAATCTGACCAATCAGGGGACGGTTCTGTGATTGACCCGGATTAACTACAATTTAACATTTCAAAGGGCGGTTTGTTTAATTCCAAGCCGCCTTTTAAAGTTGTAAGTTGAGAGTGGCAAGTGGCAAGTTAATGGGCACTTCGTGCCGATTGTATTGATTTGTTATTGGGATAGATAATGTAGGGGCGGGTCTTGACCCGCCCGTTTTTGTATTCGATTTTTGCGGGACGGTCAAGACCGTCCCCTACGTTGTTCGTCTCATCAACGAAGAGGAGAGGTTAGGGGGCGACCCACCACCTCGTCAGCACTAAGTTCCGCTTATCATTTTTTCGCTACGCAAAATATTCAACGCTACACTGTGCTTCCTCTCCCCCTAAAAAGCTACGCTTTTTGGGGACCCCGAAATAAGGCGGTGTCCCCCTCCCTATTCGGCAAGCCGAACAGGGATGATAGGCTTCGCAACTCTTTAACATATCAAATACAATCGGCGCTTGCGCCCCGAAACTTGCCACTTCCAACTTGCCACTTGCAACTTAACAGGGATGATAGGCTGGCAGCTTTAAAAATAACAGCCGTAAGGTTAACTCCTTACGGCTGTTGTTTTTGGATTCTGTTTATTTCATTTTCATTGAAATGTCAAAAGCGGTAACGGAGTGGGTGAGAGCACCGATTGAGAGAATGTCAACACCAAGCTGTGAAACGCTTTTGATTCTTTCGGGTGTCAGGTTGCCCGACGCTTCAAGAAGAGCCTTGCCACCGACAATTTCAACGGCTTTTTTCATTGTGTCGTTATCCATATTGTCAAGCATAATTATGTCTGCGCCCGCATTCAATGCCTCTTCAACCTCGGCGAGAGTTCTTGTTTCAACCTCGATTTTTACCGTGTGGCCGATTTTCTCACGAAGCGCTTTAACCGCGGGGGTTATGCCGCCCTTTGCGTCGATGTGATTATCCTTGAGCATTGCGCAATCAGAAAGGTTGTAGCGGTGGTTTCTGCCGCCGCCGCAGGTTACGGCGTATTTCTGTATTGAGCGAAGACCGGGCAGGGTTTTCCTTGTGTCGGCGATGGTTGCCTTTGTGCCCTCGGTGCCCTTTACACATTCGTGTGTGAGGGTTGCGATGCCACTCATGTGCTGAATAAGGTTAAGAGCCGTTCTTTCGCCCTTTAAAAGCTTCACGGTTTTGCCGCTGAATTCGGCAATAACGTCGCCGTTTTCAACCTTGTCGCCGTCTTTCTTGAAAAGTGTATAGCTGAAGCTGTCGTCAAGAAGCTGAAAAACCCTCATGGCAACCTCTGCACCGCAAAGAATACCCTCGGCTTTTGCAACAAAATATGCGTCGCTTACCTGCTCGTCGCTTAAAAGGTAGTCTGTTGCAACGTCAATGTAGTTTATATCCTCGGTAATTGCGTTTTTTATTAAATCATCAATGTAAAACTGGGGTAAAATCATCTGTCAACCTCCTGAAGAATTATATATGCCACCGTTGCAAGGGAAAGAGCCTCGCAGTAATCGGCGTTTACAGCGAATTTTCCGTTTTTCAACCTGTTAAGTATGTTCTCAATCCGCCGTTTGCCCTGGTGGATTGCGCCCTCGTCGGGGATAACAAAATATGCCCGCTGCATTATTTCGCGTATTTCTGTTCTGAGGCCCTTGGGGAGCGGTGCCCCCGCTGATTGGGGAATGTCCTCTTCCTCGGGCACGCTCAGCTTATAGAAGCCGGCTTTAATGCACCGTGTAATATCCTCTGCGGCACGTCTGCCGAAAACAAGGGCTTCAAGAAGCGAGTTGCTTGCAAGCCTGTTTTTGCCGTGGACACCCGTGCAGGAGCATTCGCCCGCCGCATAAAGCCTTGGAAGAGTTGTTCTTGCGTTGAGGTCAACCTCAATACCGCCCATAAGGTAATGCTGACAGGGGAAAACAGGGATAAGATCCTTTGAAATGTCAACGCCCTGCTTCAGGCACCCCGCATATATACCGGGGAAGCGCTTTTTCAGATACTCTTCACCCTTGTAGCGTATGTCAAGATAAAAATCGTTACTGCCAAGACGGCGTGATTCCATAATAATCGAGCGTGAAACAACGTCTCTGGGCGCCAGCTCAAGACGGCTGTCGTACCTGTCCATAAAACGCTCCTTGTTGCAGTTGAGAAGGTATGCCCCCTCGCCCCTGACGGCTTCGCTTATGAGAAACTGCTCGCGGTTTGCGCCGTTAAAGGCAGTGGGGTGAAACTGAACGTAGCTGAGATTTTTAATCGCCGCCCCCATTTCGTAGGCAAAGCGTATGCTGTCGCCCGTTGCAACCGAGGGGTTGGTGGTGTATTTATAAACTCTGCCTATTCCGCCGCCTGCAAGAAGGCAAAAATCTGCATAGACGGCTTTGTGGCAGTCGTCGCTCATAACGTTTATTTTAAAGCCGTTTTTGATGCGGCTGATTGAGGTCACCATTGTTTCGTCCGCCAACGTCACGTTGGGGAGCTTTTCAACGGCAATCATCAATTTGTCAACCATTTCCTTGCCTGACGTGTCCTTGTGGTGAACTATTCTTCGTCTGCAATGGCCGCCCTCAAGAGTTTTTACAAGCTCGCCGTTTTCATAGCGGTCATATTCCACGCCATATTCAATGGTTTTTAAAACGTCGGCGGGGCCCTCCGTCACAAGCTGTGTCACGGCTTCAAGATCGTTTGCCCTGCCGCCTGCAATTAATGTGTCTTCAATGTGTAAATCGTAGCTGTCATCTTCAAGATCGAGCACGCAAGCGACGCCTCCTTGCGCAAGGGAGCTGTTTGATTGGTGCCGTTCTTTTTTTGAGAGCATGAGGATATCAACCTCCTGCGGGAAATTAAGCGAAGCGTAAAGCCCCGCAAGACCGCTGCCCACAATAACAACACTATAATGCTTTTTTAAAGAGGAAAGGTTCATTTTATTACCCCAATTCCAACATCCTGTTTATGCTTTTGAGTGCTTTTTTTCTCAAATCCTCGGGAAGCTCGATGATTTCACCGCCATCACCGACGATTGCATTGTAAACATCCTCAAGAGAGATTTTTTTCATATCCTCGCAGCAGAGCTTTTCGGGAGCGAGCTGAATAAAGCGTTCACCGTTTTTCTCGTTGATTGCGAGGTAGTCAACAACGCCACGCTCTGTGCCGATAATAACCTTACCCTGTTGCTCTTTTGCGTATTTTATAATTTCACTTGTTGCACCAACCATATCTGCAAGTGCCACAACCTCGGCAGGGGATTCGGGGTGCACGGCGAAAACTGCGTCGGGGTGCTGTGCTTTGCAGTTTTTAACATCCTGTGCCGTAAGCTGTGCGTGAACGGGGCAATAACCGTCCCAAAGAATAATGTTTTTTTCGGGTACCTTTTGGGCAACAAATGAGCCAAGGTGCTGATCGGGGATGAAAAGAATATCCTTTTCGGGAAGATTTCTGACTATTTTTATTGCGGAGGAGCTTGTGACACAAACGTCACATTCCGCTTTCAGTGCCGCTGTCGTGTTGATATATGCCACAACGCAGGTGTCGGGGTTTTCTTCCTTGAATTTTCTGACTCTTTCGGGAAGAATCTGCTCTGCCATGGGGCAGGTGGCACTCGCTACGGGCAAAAGAGTTTCGGTTTCGGGGGAAAGAATCTTTACACTTTCCGCCATGAAGCGTACACCGCACATAACAACTCTTTTAGCCTTCAGCTCTGCCGCCTTTTTGCTGAGAAAGAAGCTGTCGCCTGTCACATCTGCCACGTCAATTATATCAGGCTCCTGATAGGTGTGGGCAAGAATTACCGTATCGGTTGCTTTTTTTGCCTCAATTATTTTGTTTTTCAGTTCCTGTGTAGTCATAATATCACCCAATCATAATCATAACTGTATTTATTATATCACTATTTTGTGACTTCGCAATATAAAAAATTCCAAAAAACCTCTCAAAGGAACTCTCGTTTTGTTCATAACACAGAACTTTTGTGTTAAAAAATAAACTTAGCGGGTTTTTGTTGCAAAGAAAAGGGAAATATTGTATTATATTTTCAACGAATATCGAATATTGCGGAGGAAGAAAAAATGAACGCTTATCTCAACGAAAATTTTAATCTTCTCAAATCGGCGGATGCAGAGCTTTTTGAAGCATTCGAAAAAGAAAGCAACCGCCAGGCAGATAACATCGAGCTTATCGCCAGCGAAAACTATGCAAGCACCGCTGTTATGGCGGCAAGCGGCAGCATCTTCACAAACAAATATGCTGAGGGATACCCCGCACGCAGATACTATGGTGGCTGTGAATACGTTGATATCGCAGAAAGCCTTGCAATCGAACGCCTTAAAAAGCTTTTCGGCTGTGAATATGCCAACGTTCAGCCCCACTCAGGCTCCCAGGCAAACTTTGCCGTTTATTTTGCACTTCTCACACCGGGTGACACAGTTCTCGGTATGAGCCTTGCAGACGGCGGCCACCTTACCCACGGCTCACCCGTTAACGTCAGCGGTTCTTATTTCAACTTTGAAAGCTACGGCGTTGACGAAAACGGCTACCTTGATTATGACGCTCTCGAGAAAAAAGCAAAGGAATGTGCTCCCAAGCTTATTGTTGCGGGTGCTTCCGCATATTCAAGAATAATTGATTTTGAAAGAATCCGCAAAATTGCAGACAGCGTCGGCGCATTGTTTATGGTTGATATGGCACACATTGCGGGTCTTGTTGCCGCAGGAATGCATCCGTCACCCGTGCCCTATGCACACGTTGTTACTTCTACAACGCACAAAACCCTCAGAGGCCCCAGGGGCGGCATAATCCTCACTAACGACGAAGAAATTGCAAAAAAAGTCAACAAAGCAATTTTCCCCGGCATACAGGGCGGCCCCCTTATGCACATTATCGCCGCAAAAGCAATCTGCTTTGGCGAGGCACTCAAGCCCGAGTTTAAGGAATACGGTAAAAAGGTTATTTCAAACTGCAAGGCGCTTGAAAATGCACTTATTGCACAGGGCGTTGACATCGTTTCGGGCGGCTCCGATAACCACCTTCTGCTTCTCGATTTGAGAAGCCTCGGTATCACAGGCAAGGAGCTTGAGCGCAGACTTGACGAGGTTCACATAACAGTCAACAAAAACGCTATCCCCAACGACCCCGAAAAGCCCTTTGTTACAAGCGGTGTCAGAATCGGCACGGCAGCCGTCACATCAAGAGGCTTCGAGGCACAGGATATGATTGATATCGCAGAATATATCAAGCTTGCCGCAACAGATTTTGAAAACAGCGCAGACTATATCCGCGAAAATGTTGCAAGAATCTGTGCAAAATACCCCCTGTATAAATAATTTTTGAGATTTAACCCGACGTCAGAATGACGTCGGGTTTTTTAGTGTCACGCTTCGGAGTACGGCGTGCCGATTGCTTAGTTGCCGGTCACCAGCCGCCAGTAGGGGACGGTCTTGAACGTCCCGCATTTTTAAGTAGCAAATTGAAAGTGGCACGAATTGCCCGGATAATTCCGAAATCTGCATTATACAGTCATTTGACCGTCAAGTGTTACAAAACAGGCTCCAAATATTACAAATTTTTGTTAACTATTGCAAAATCATATCGTTTGTGTTACTCTGTTAATACAGTACACAAAAAATAATAAGGAGTGATACTATGAAAAAGTTTTTAAGCATTATTTTATCGGTCATTTTATTATGCTCGATAATGATGCCTGTTACTGTTTTCGCTGAAAATGGTCCGTATCCTAATGATTTTGAAAATTTACCTGAGGATGGAATCATAGACGGCAGTTTGAAAATGTCTGCAATAGGCGTTATGATAATGCCTACTGAGGAGGATATTTTAAACAGTGATGAGTTTCCCTTCCCTGAGATATACTTTGTCTATCCTGAGGTGGAGGGCTTCGGTGTTCCTTCTTCCTTTGGCTCAATCAGCTATAATCAGGAGAAGAATACCCTTACACTCAAAAATTTCAGAAACCAGAAGGCTGTTATCGCGGCTTTGAGTATGGGCGATGATTTCAAAATCAAGCTCTCGGGTTATAATGAAATAATGTGCCTGTCCTCCAGCGGTATGGGCTGGGGCGGTGCCGTTACCCTTACAGGCTCCGGTGAGCTTGTTGTAAACAAGCTCAAAAATTACCCCGCAGCGGTTGAAATAAGTGCAGACGACACAGCAGCGTTTTTCAAGGCAGAAAAAGACGTTAACCTCAAGCTCTATTCAGACGTTGAATACGGTGGTGCGGCTATTGCGGTTTATGGCTCAACCATCACAGATCCTTCAAAGCTCATTCAGCTTGAAGGCAAGGTTAAAGCCGGTGGCGCTATTGTTACAGAGCCTTATACAGTAAATGTTTACGAGCAGGTTGAAGCATACGACCTTTTCTGGGACACATACGAATACATTGAAGCTGTTTTCACAAAGGACGGCGTTACATACGCAGGCGTTGAGGATTACGACTATGAAACATACGAGCCCAACGGCAAGTATTTCCTTTTCTCTGTAGTTTACGACGGAACTCTCGGCAGATACGTGGGTACTCCTGTTTCCGAAGAATCAATTGACCCTGCAAAAGCGGGCTACACAGTTAAAATGAACGGCGCTATTCCCGCATATATGGAAAATGTTTTCATCCCCACAGAAAAAATGGCGTATGATATCGCCCTAGATGAAAACGGCAAGAAATACGGTTTTGAAGAATATGGCTATTACAACGAGGAGACCGGTGAGATAGATTACGAGTATACGGTCTATGAATTGATTGAGCATCCCACATACGGCTACGTTGCAAAAGAGGTTCCCAACAAATATGACCTTGCCGGTCTTACAGCGCAGAAAATCGGCGAAAAAGAGTATATGGATGCCTACACACTTGAAACGCTCACAATGAACAACGGCGGCTCGGTTCTTCCTAAGGCTGTTAAGCTTCTCAGTGCAACAAACGTTGAAGATGGCGTTGAAATCAAATGGCAGGCTTCAACACGTGCTACAAAATACAAAATCTACAGAAAAGGCCCCAATGATAAAAGCTGGGTGGGTCTTGATACAGTTGACGGCTCAAAGACCTCTTACGTTGACGAATCTGCAAAGAGCGGAGTTAAATATACATACACCGTCAGAGCCTGCAACATTGTCGGTTGGGGCTCATATGACAAAACAGGTCTCACAAAAACATACGTTGAGGAGCCTGACTTTGATGTAAAGGCAACAACAAGCGGCGTTAAGGTTTCCTGGAAAAAGGTTGCAGGTGCTACCGAATACAAGGTTTACAGAAAAGCCGCAGGCGAGTCTAAATGGACTGCTCTCAAAACAACAACCTCCACATCCTTTACCGATAAAACCGCAAAGAACGGCAAAACATATACCTATGGCGTAAAGGCTCTCAAGGGTAAAGCCGCAAGCTCTTATGACACAGAAAAAATAACATTTGTTTCCACACCCAAGCTCGCTTCTGCAAAGAATGTAAAAGACGGTGTTGAGATTAAATGGAATGCTGTTTCGGGTGCAACAAAATACAGAGTTTACAGAAAAGCATCCGGCGAAAAGAGCTGGACCAAGCTTGCAGACACAACAAAGCTTGCTTACACAGACAAAACAGCAAAGAGCGGCAAGACTTATTCTTACACAGTAAAGGCATATAAGGATTCTTCGGCAAGTGCCGTTAACTCAACAGGTCTTTCTGTGAAGTATCTTGCAGCACCTACCGCAAAGTTATCAAATACTGCTTCCGGAGTTAAAATTTCCTGGGGCAAAGTCAGCGGTGCGAAGGAATACAAGGTTTACAGAAAAGCCGCAGGCGAAAAGAGCTGGACTGCTCTCAAGGTAACAACAGGAACATCTTACACAGATAAAACTGCAAAAAACGGCAAAACATATACCTATACAGTAAAAGCTCTTAACGGTAAAGCTGCCAGCGCAACCAAAAACGTTAAAACTGCGTTTGTTGCAACACCCAAGCTTTCAAAAGCAGAAAACACAGATGGCGGTATCAAGATTTCTTGGGGCAAGGTTTCCGGTGCAACAAAATACAGAGTTTACAGAAAAGCATCAGGCGAAACAAGCTGGTCAAAGCTTGCTGATACAACAAAAACATCTTTTGAAGATACCTCTGTAGCAGAGGGTAAGGTTTATACATACACAGTAAGAGCATATAAGGACAGCTACGGTAGCAGCTATAACAAAACAGGTCTCAGCCGCAGATATGTTAAAACCTATGCACTCTATACACCTACTAACGAAAAGGACGGTATTCTCCTTCGTTTTGACCCCTCCAAAAAAGCCGATAAATACTACATTTACAGAGAAGTTAAAGGCACAGATACCAAAAAGCAGATTGCTGTGCTTGACCCCGCTGATTTAGAAAAAGATCAATACGGCGTGTTTATGTACGTTGATAAAACGGCAAAAGAAGGCGAAACCTACGCATACTATCTCAGAGCAAGCTATAAGGGAACCTTTGGTGATATGAATTGGTCAACTCAAAGATATATATTCAGACTTGCTCCTGTGGACGTTGTTTCTGTTAAAGAAACCTCTGACGGTGTAAAGATTTCATGGGAAAAATCTCAGTATGCAGAGTGCTATGCTGTTTATAGAAAGGTAGAAGGCGTTGACGAATATTTCAAAAGCTTTCGTTTTATAGATGACGGAAAAACATCTACCATAGACAGTAGCGTGGAATCAGGGAAAAAATACACCTATGCAGTTGCTGCATGGCGTGACGCAAATCATACTGACGATGGTATGGCTTGTTTGGGAAACAGCAAAACAATAAAAGTAAAATAAATCCATAAACTAATCCCCCGATGATTTTCATCGGGGGATTTCATTAATTATTTATTGACTGTTTCGTTTTCTGTAGCTTCGACTTCGTCCTTGTCTTTTTTTCGCTCAAACTTTCTGTAGTTGATTTTGCCGATTTTTGTTGTGGGCAACGCATCGGTGTATTCAATTTCCTTGAGCTGAGCGTTCTTGGCAAGGTGCTCCTTGCAGAAATCCTTGATTTCTTTTTCAATTTCTGCGGAGCGCTGAACACCGTTTTTAAGAACGATAACCGCCTTGGGCGCTTCCTGGCGAACCTTGTCCTTGATGCCGACAACAACGCTTGATGCAACGTATTTGCATTTGTTGATGATGTTTTCAAGCTCTGTGGGGTAAATGTTGTAGCCATTTGAAATAATCATTCGCTTGAGTCTTGAGGTGAAGTGAAGAACACCGTCGTCAAGGTAACCGAGGTCACCTGTGTGGAGCCATTGTGTGCCGTCGCTGTGCGTTCTGAGGGCATTTTCGGTTTCTTCTTTTTCGTTGACGTAGCCAAGCATAACCGTGGGGCCGTTAACGCAGATTTCACCGATTTCGCCATCGGGCAACACTTCGTTTGTTGCGGGGTCACACACTCTTATCATTGTGTCGGGGTTGGGGATACCGATGTTGTCAATATCCTCTGCGCCGTAGGCTGTGGCGGTAAAGAATGCGGTAGCCTCTGAAAGGCCGTAGCCGATTCTTATGTGTGTTGAAGAGCCGCAGGCTTTGAAATATTCAAGCACCTTTTCTTTGAGGTCTGTGGGGAGGTAGTCGCCACCGCTGAGAATAACCTTAACGCTTTTGAAGCTGTCGGGACCAAGGCTCTTGTTGTTTGTAATAGCCTTGAGCATTGTGGGAACAGCGGGGAGAATTGTGGGCTGCTTCTTCTGAATTGTTTCGTTAAGTTTTTTAACGTCAATTTTCGGGATGAGAATGCATTTCATTCCAAGCATAAGGGGAGCATGGATTGCAACGCAAAGACCAAATCCGTGGAAAATGGGGAGGGCAGAAAGCATTGAAGCACCGGGTCTTGCCTCGGGGCATACGGAATAGCACTGTGTGGCAAGAGCGTTAAAGCAAAGGTTAGAAAGAACAATGCCCTTTGACTTGCCTGTTGTGCCGCCGCTGTAAATAAGAACTGCGGGGTCATCCTTGCTTCTTTTTGCAGTTGGGCAGCTTCCGCTGAAGCCTGCGATGAAATCCTTCCAACGGATAGTGTCGGAATCATACTTCATTTGTTTTCTGCTTTTGAGGTTGTATGCCATTCTGAGCAGGGGCTTCATGCTTGTGCTCACGTCAATAGCAACAACAGTTTCAACGCCAACCTGTTTAACGTTTGCGTATGAAGCGTCAGTTGTGAAAATTATTGAGGATTCTGTAACGGCAACAGCATTTTTGATTTCCTGAATATCGCTGAGAGGGTGGATGATGTTGCAAACAGCACCGATTTTGTTAACAGCGTAAACAAGGAAAATTGCTTCGGGGATGTTGGGCATGCAGATTGTAACGCTTTCGTTTTCAACTATACCGTGTTTTTTAAGGGCCTGAGCCACAATGTTAACACGCTTGTCAAACTCCTTGAAAGAATATTCAACATCAAAAAATTCAAGAGCGGGCAGGGTGGGGTGCTCTTTGGCAACCTGTGAAAACATATCGTAAATTGAGCCGTCAAGGTATTGAACGTGCTCGGGCATTGTGCCGTAATGCTTTAACCAGGTTTTCTCGTTTTCGGGAACATCTATGAGCTTTATAGGCTTCATAGTAGAAAAATAATTGCAAGGTTTACCCATTTTATCCTCCGCGCTTAACAGCAAAAAATTAGTGGCTATAAAAATAGAAACTATGTTGATGATATCGGTTTTTTCCGACAAAGTCAAGCAAATTTGTAAAAAAACTCACCAAAAGCGAAACATTAAACACTTGTTTAATAACGTGTCGTATTTTAATCACCGAAAGCCGCAGTTTTAACCGTTTCGGGTTTGTTCCTTTTATGTTATGGAAAAATAGAAGTGATTATACTGTTGCAGAATGTTCTTATTTGTGGTATATTTTAAAGTACAAAGTTTTGGGAGATGAGAGCGTGAAAAAAACAATAATTTCACTTGTGCTTGTTTTGTCAATAGTGTGTTTGTGCTCCTGCACGGCAACAATAGACCGAAATGAGCCGTCCTCTGAGTCTACAACCATTATAGAATACAAAACCCTACCCCACGAAACCCAGAGTGCCATTGTGGGTGAAAAGCCGACGGTTAACGTGACTGCTCCCGGAGAGAGTGAAAGCACGTCAACCCCAAACACCACAGCTCCCACAACAACCGAACCACAAGTACCTCCCGTAACAGAAGTGGAAACTGGCGAGATCACCGAGCCACCCACAACGCAGAAGCAGCCACAAAAAACAGGAGAAATGGAATTTTCTGACAGCCCGAAGAATAAATATATAAACGCCGTGGTCTCAAAATACGACACAGACCCAAAGAAGATGGTCGTTTTTTACACCGTGCCCGATGGCAACGGTAATATTGTGCTTGAATTCAACGGCACAACAGACGAAAACGGCAAGCCGATAAGAAATAAGGATACGCTTGTGGCAATCTATACAATAGATAAAGACCTCAATAGTAAACGAGCAAGCAAGGATAATTCGCTCAACGAATACCCATACGGCGAAATGATGGTGATTTTTCTCACAACCACAACCCACATAATGCCCGAATTTGAGGCAGAATTAAACGGATAAAGTGGAATATATTTGTTGACAGAGAATAGTTTATATGTTAGAATACCCCTTGCCGTTTGTGGAACGAGACGCAGCGGCAGAGTTATATGTAAAAACTGATTGATACAGAAAAACCTATTCACTATTCACTCTTACTTCATAACTAAATATGCAGGGGTGGCGGAATTGGTAGCGTCGAGCCCGCACGCCGCCTGTGGCGGATGCAGTAAGGGCGAAACGGCGCAGCGGTCAAAATTATGCGAAGCGAAAAGCGAGCAAAAATTTTGGGTACCGCAAGAGTCCTTCCCATAAAGTTCTTTTTTAGATATAGTTTATGAGTGAATCATTAAGACTCACCTATTCACTATTCACTCTTACTTCTTAACTAAATATGCAGGGGTGGCGGAATTGGCAGACGCGCTAGATTCAGGTTCTAGTGAATGCAAGTTCATGTGGGTTCAAGTCCCATTCTCTGCACCAAAATAAAGAATTCACTTTATGTGAGTTCTTTATTTTTATGTAAAATCAAAGTATTCGGGACTTGAACCCCCTCGGCGAAGCCGAACACAATCGGGTGTTCGCAAGTGAAACGCAGCGAATGATGGGCAGAGCCCATCAAGTCCCATTCTCTGCACCAAAATAAAGAATTCACTTTATGTGAGTTCTTTATTTTTATGTAAAATCAAAGCAATCGGGACTTGAACCCGCCCGTTATCACTCAAGCAGGTTCGGGCTTTTGTCCGTGGTTGCCATGGCTTAAAAAAGGCAATTTAGGTTGCTTTGCTTTTCTTTACTTTGCTTAATTACGGCGCATTATTGGGCATATTAGCAAGAAACGTAAATAGGAACCAGCTTCTGTTTCTATATAAAATCTTTACAGGGTGTTTAGTGACCGATGAAAAAGGTCCGGTAAATATTCAACACACAATATATGTAAAAAACAACAAGCCGACTTTTCAGCCGACTTGTTGTTTTTATATTTGGAAAGAATTGAATTATACAATTAAATTTCCGTATCTTTTAATAAGAAATGCAAGGTCATCGGAATCGACTTTGCCGTTGTAGTTCACATCTGCCGCAAATTTTTGAGCAGTGTTCATTTTTGGAGCATTGGTTTCAATATCCGAAAGCGCTGTTTGCATTGCAACAATATCGCTTTCGGTGAATGCTTCACCGTCATAGTCATAGTCACCTTTTTTAATGTCATATACTTCATTAATTGTTCTGTGACCGTTAACGACAAGCTCCATAACAGCAACATCAAGAACATCAAGATAACCGTCCATTACTAAATCATAATGAATCAAATCGTCATATTCTGCAGTTCCAATCTGCTCGTGGTCATCTTTGAGAACAGCATTTACAAGAGCCTGATAATCTTCAACATCTATTTCACCGTCAAGATTAGTGTCGGCATAAAGATTCAATTCTACGTCCTGAGTAACATCGTCCGTACCGACAACTATGGTATATTCACGGGTGACGTGGTTTGCTTTGCTGACTCTCATAGTATAAGTACCCTCGGCAACGCCTACAATGGAATACTCTGCAGTGTTACCTTTGACGGTATCGATGTAGTCTGCCGATGTGCTACCTTCGGCAAAAAGCTCGATGGTCACATCATCGGTATCGCTGTTGAAGCTGGTTACCGTGCCGCTGACAATAGCGCCTGCGGGAGCAGCCGCAAACTTGTAGCGAATGGTCACCTTATGGTCGTCGTTCACGGTGACACTGTTGCCTTCGCCACTGACCGCATTGCCGTTAATGGAGGCGGTGACAGAATCTGCAAAGTTAAATCTGTTGCCGCTGCCGTCGCCGATATAGTTAGAGGAAACGGTGATCTCTACGGTATAGAACTTTCCTTCTTCAAAGCTATTTACCTCAGCGTCCTCTTCATCCAGCCAACATACATCCAACGCGGTGTAGAGGGCGGAATAACCGGAATATACACTCGTATCGGGGGTCTTGCCCACCTGGGGTACGTCCAGATCATGGAGAACGATGTCGGAAATATCGGCAGCTTTAATCACCAGTGTGCCGTATTCGAAGTAGGAACTGGAGTAGAAGTTTGTGCCATCCCCCATGCGGAATGTCACCTCATACTCACCCATCTTGGTGGGCTGCGTTGAGACGCCGTTATAGTAAACAGTGATGGTGCCGCCGCCCGTGTAAGGCTCCTTCAGTGTGGGAAGGGGCAGCTCCACCTTCTTGCCTGTATAGGCGTATTCTGCGATTTCGGGGATGTTGAAATCATCCACTGTGGGGTGCTTTTCGTAGATGGTAAAGTTGACGGTTTTGGTTCCCTCAACGTTGCCGATGCCGGTTACTGTTATCGTATGGGTGCCCGCATTGGTTTGCTTGTTGCCGGTGACAATATAATCAACACCCTCTACCTGCGTTATCCCGATGTAGCTGACGTTTACACCCTTGGTCTGCTCCAAGCCGTTATAGGTGAGCTCAGAGTCATCGAGCCACACAGCGCAGTAGTTGATCGACTGGGGATGCACCGTAAAGTCGGCGCTACCCGTCTGACCGCCGGGATAGGTAACGGTCACGGTGTAGCTACCTGCTTCCGTGGGAGCTGTGTCGGAGGAATATGCTTTGCCTGCGCGGGTGGTTCCGGTCCAGAGGA
>SVOT01000005.1:73699-78963 GCA_015066225.1 Oscillospiraceae bacterium | reverse complement strand
ACGGTCACGGTGTAGCTACCTGCTTCCGTGGGAGCTGTGTCGGAGGAATATGCTTTGCCTGCGCGGGTGGTTCCGGTCCAGAGGAAGGTGGGCTCGCCCTCGTAGTCGGTGTAGGTGGGCGTTTTGGGCGTATCGCCGTAGGTCCAGTCTTCGATGTTGACGTTGACGGCGAAACCGGCGGGTTTGATCACCAGTGTGCCGTATTCGAGGCCGGAACTGCTAAGGAAGTTGTCGCCTTCCGTCATTTTAAACCACACTGTATGCTCACCCATCTCGGTAGGCTGCGTTGAGCCTGTGGTATAGGACAGGGTAATCTCACCGCCGCCCGTGTAGCCCTCCTTCAGGGTGGGGAGGGGAAGCTCCACCGGATTGCCGGTGTAGGCGTATTCTCCGATTTCGGGGATGTTGAAATCATCCACCGTGGGCTCCTTTTGCTTGATGGTAAAGTCGACGGTTTTGGTTCCCTCAATGTTGCCGGTGCCGGTTATCGTCATCGTATAGGTACCCGCATTGGTTTGCTTGTTGTCGGAGAGGGTATAATCGGTGCCCTCTACCTGCTTCGTCCCGTTGTAGCTGACGGTCACGCTCTGGGTCTGCTCCAAGCCGTTATAGGTGAGCGAGTTCTTGAAGTTCCAGCCGCAGGAGCTGATCGGTCTGGGTGCCACCGTGAAGTCGGCGCTACCCGTCTGACCGCCGGGATAGGTGACGGTCACGGTGTAGCTACCTGCATCTGTGGGAGCTGTGTCGGAAGAATAAGACACACCTGCGCGGGTGGTGCCGGTCCAGAGGAAGGTGGGCTCGCCCTCGTAGTCGGTGTAGGTGGGCGTGCTTGCGGCATCGCCGTAGGTCCAGTCCTTGATGGTGACGTACACAGCGTTGCCGTCCGCCTTCACATATTTGCTGCCGGCAAGTGTAGAGAAATCGGCGTAGCCGCTCATACTTGTCGCGTCGGAGCCGTCCCGACTGCTGCCGGCCATGATCGTGCCGGCCGTCATTGTATTGTCCGTCTTGTAACCCATAGCTCCGGTCTGTCCCTGCAGGAGCAGAATGCCGCCGTTTACTGTGTAAGCACCGCCGGGATTGCTATCGTCGCCGTTCATGGCGCCATAGCTGTATGGGCTACCGTTATAATAATAAGCGTCTTGGTGATAATCGTCCGCCGAGGCGGTGAGACAGCTGCTCATGCCATTCAGCGTCACTGTGCCGCCATTGTAAAGACCAACGGTTTTCGTGGAGAGACCGCCGGTGGCGGTAAGTACGGAATCCGTCACAGTGATGTCGCCCTTGATATAGGCGCCGTAGCTGTCGTTGACATAGGAGGGGCGCGACGAATCCGTGGAGTAGTTGGGATTCTCACCACCGGTGGCGGTGAGCTTTGCATCATTTTGCAGTATCAGGCTGGCGCCGGGCAGATGTATGCCGTAGCTTACGCCGCCTGTGTAATAGTCGCTCGACGTTTCTTCCGTGCAGACGTCGCCGCCGGTGGCAATGACCGTGGTGCCGTCAATGGTAAGAGACGGTACTTTGCCATGAATGCCGCAGCTGCTGTCGCTAGTGCTGTTGCCCTTGTTGCCGTAGTCCGATTCGCCGCCGGAGGCAACGACTGTGCCGTTGCCGCTGATGGTGACACCGTCCGCCGAGCGAACTTGGAGACCCACGCTCATGGCTTGACCCGCCTTCTCGTAGGTTCCCTTCACGGTTCCGCCGGTGGCTGTCAGAACAGCACTACCGTCCACCGACAGGCTTTTGGAAATCCACACGCCGATGCTGTCGCCGGGATAGGAGGCAAAGGACGAAGCCACTGTCACCGGGGTGTCGATATTTGCAGTCGTGACCAGGCCGCCTATGCCGGTGACCTGTGCCGTACCGCTGAGGGAGATTGTACCTGCCTGCAAGCCTACACTGGAGAGCTCGTTACCCATGGTACCGCCGGTACCGGTCAGGCTGCCACCGCTGGCGGTCAGGACATTTTGAACATAAATGCCCTTTGAGCCTATACCTGCGCCTGCGATGCAGACAGCCACACCGCCTTTGCCGTTGACCGTTCCACCGGTCTGATTCAGGCTGTTCTGAACCCGAATACCGATGCTCTCCAACCAGGCGTCGTCTGCAGTGGCAGTAAGTGTGCCGCCGCTGACCGTCATGTTTCCGCAGAAAACGCCACGGCTGAGGCTGCTGCTCGCATAAGTAGAGGAGCGGCTGTAGCCTGCCTTGGCGGTGATGGCGCCGTCGTTGAGTGTGATATTAGCACCATAGATGCCGTAGCTGTCTTGTCCTAAAGCCGTGCCGAAGTTGCCGGTGCCGGTGAGTGTGCCGTAGTCGATATTTCCGCCGGTAGCGGTCAGGGTGCCGCCGTTGACCGTTATATTGCCGGTCTCAGTCTGCACGCCATAGCAGTACTGATAATTACCCATATCCAGAGTTTCGGCACTCTCAGAGGGGTTGATATTGCCGCCGGTGGCAGTCACCGCAGCATTTTCCCCGATGGAAAGACCGAGGTAAGCGTAGATGCCGCGGCTGATGGTCGTGCCCCCAGCGGACAGCTCCACGTTGGTGGCGGTGGCGTTCACCGTGCAGTTGTCACCGATGGTAATAAAGCCCGGAGTATTAATGCCGTTGTTGGTGAAGTTAGCATTCACCGCGCCGTTCACCGGACGAACGCCTACGGCGTCGGCGTTCAGAACAAAATCGTTGTTACTCTCATTGAGGACGGTCAGGTCACCGTAACAGTAAATACCGTCGCTACCGCGGGAGGCAAGGATTCCCTCAGCAGGAGAGAAGCTGACCGTGCAGTCAGCGGCAGACCCGTTGATGATGGTCAGGTCGCCGTCAACATAGATGCCATAGACATAAGCAGCAGTATTCGGCGTTCCCGAAAGGTCAAAGTGGAAATCGCCCTCAAAGCGCACGGTCAGGTCGCTGCCGGCATAAATGCCGGTGTACCCGCTCTCGTCCGGAATCTTGCAGGTTCCGCCGATAACACTGTCGCCGGTATTGGTCAGCGTAAGAACACCGCTTTGATCATAGGAGGCGGTATAGCCGCTGCCATTGGTTTTGGTATCGCCATAGCCCAGCTGCCAGTATCCGCCGTTGCCGTCAGCCACAAAAATTATGCCTGTACCATATATGACCTCGCTGCTGTCCACATGGTAGCGGAAGCGAATCGTATTTGTACTCTGTTCGAGAATCTCCGCAGTTTTTCCA
Source organism: Oscillospiraceae bacterium (assembly GCA_015066225.1). Taxonomy (GTDB): domain Bacteria; phylum Bacillota; class Clostridia; order Oscillospirales; family Acutalibacteraceae; genus DTU089. The sequence goes on along the minus strand of SVOT01000005.1, from coordinate 75,759 downwards.
TTGACGGTAACCGCCGTGCTTTCGTCAAACAGAGAGGCAGACGCAGCCGTCACCGTTGCCTCCAGATAATAGTCATAACCGTGGGAAAACGCTTCGTTTTCCCCGAGCTGTGTTTCGGGAGAAGTAGCACTTTCGGTGCTTTTCCACCACGTGCAGTCCGACACCGTGTGTCCGCCGGTAACGGTGGGGGTGCCGGGGATGGCGCCATAGATCGGCTGGGGCACGCTGACGGAAACCTCAGTCTCCCGGGTCAACGGTTTCAGGGAAACCATGCAGGCGATTTTGGTGCTGCTCACCCTCTCTACCGTCACAGTATTACCGTTAACGGTACCCGTGACGCTAGTGTCAAAAGTGTAAAGATCGAGCTTTGGAGTCAGTACCATCGCCAGATAATAGGTCTTTCCTGCTTCCGCGATGGTGGAAGCAGGCACTTCCGTAGTGCCTGTAAGTCCACGAACGGCCCATGTACAAGTGATGTCACAAAGAGTTGTCGTGGGAACACAATTCGCCAGGGGCTCCCCCACAATGGGACGCCCCACCGTGATGGCAACGGAAGAGATCGTGTCCCTGCCTATGAGCTCTGCAGCAGAAGTAGGGAGCGCCGCCGTGGGCAATAGCCCTACGAGCATTACCATTGCGAGCAGGATGCTCAACATTCGTTTTGAAAGCTTATGTGTCATTGCTTCTTCCTCCTTTGGGAGTATTTTCTTGATAGCCCACTGCTTTTCCCATTGTAATAAATCAAGTAAGAGTTACATTCCACTATTGAAAAATTCATTACTATGGTGATATAATATTTACAGTAAAATGTGTAATCATACATTTATTTACACTACTACACCATAAATTATAATATACTCTATCCTTATTAACCCCATACTAAAAGTATGGGAAAAGGTGATTTTTAAAATTTTTTGCAGTGAAAAACAGATTCTCTTTAGAATACGGTCAGAGGAGATTAAAATGAAAAAGCTTTTTGCAGGTGTACCTATCTTGCTGTTTTTAATATTCAGTTTAACCGGATGCAATGCAGTCGGCGATAAAAGTAGCAGTTTATCTGTCATTTACGGAGCTACTGCAGTTCTCTCACTTTTTCTTTTAGTGGGTTGTATCTTCTCTGTGCGCAAAAAAAGATTTTGGTTTATCACGCTGTTTTCATCGGTGCTTGTAGTGAATACCGGCTACACATTTTTAGCATATTCCTCTTGCTTGGAAACGGCACTTTGGGCAAACCGAATTTCATATCTCGGCTCGGTATTTTTACCGTTTGCTATGCTGATGATAATTTTGAATGTAACCAATACACCGTATAAAAAGAGGTTGCCGTATTTTCTTTTCGGTGTTGCCGTTGTTGTGTTCCTCATTGCCGCAAGTCCGGGTATTTTACCAATCTATTACAAGGATGTATCCTTTGCAGTAGTTAACGGTGTTTCAACACTCGTCAAGGTTTACGGGCCGCTTCACCCAATATATCTTGTTTATCTGTTCGGCTATTTCTCCGCTATGGTGGCTGTTATTATACGTGCAAAAGCCAAAAAGACTATTGCTTCAACAGCTCACGCTGTTATAATTGCCATAGCCGTTTTAGTGAATATCGGTGTATGGTTTACAGAACAGCTTGTAGCTATTGATTTTGAGTTTCTTTCCATATCATACATTATCAGCGAATTATTCCTTTTAGGTGTTCATCTTGTTGTAATCGAAAACCAAAAGCTCAGAGAGATTGTTAATAAAGTGGAATTGGCACAGGAATATGCAGAGGAAGAAACACCTGTACCCGATAACATAACAGAAACACCCGTTGAAAACGAAACCGTTTCCCCCGAACAAATTGAAATATATGTGTTGGGACTCAAGGAGCTGACCCCAACAGAAAAAGCTATATATGATGCATATATTGCCAGAGCCACGACCAAGGAGATTATGGCAAGTATGAATATCAAAGAGACCACATTGAAATACCATAACCGTAATATTTACGGCAAGCTGGGTGTTTCCACCCGCAAGGAGCTTTTGGAGATACATAAAGCTATAAAATCCGTAAAAGCAAAGCTTGAAGA
>SVOT01000005.1:0-73599 GCA_015066225.1 Oscillospiraceae bacterium | reverse complement strand
TGAATATCAAAGAGACCACATTGAAATACCATAACCGTAATATTTACGGCAAGCTGGGTGTTTCCACCCGCAAGGAGCTTTTGGAGATACATAAAGCTATAAAATCCGTAAAAGCAAAGCTTGAAGATGGTAATTCTGAGAACCCTTGATTCTACCGGGCTTGTGTGAATGCAGGTTCAGGTGAATTCAGGACTTTTTCCCGTACAAAAAAAGGAGCTGTAATGCGTGGGTGTCCAAAGGACACTCACGCAGTTTTATTCGCCTTACGGCGAGTGATATTGCTTCGCAGTTATATAATGCTACGCATTGTGTTATTGTCCTTCGGACAGTTTTATGCGAATAAAATAACACTGAAATCGAAGATTTCAATATCACTATGCCGAAAAGTGCATAATATCACTCTTTCCGAAGGAAAGAATATCACTTTAAATTAAAGGCGCACTTACTCACCACTTTTAGTGACAGTGTAAAAAAGTAAGAGTTAATGCAGTTTTTGCTACATTAACTCTTTTTGTCCTTTAGAGTGCGACTCGAAAAAACGTTCGTTTTTTTACAGCCCCTTTTCGCTTATTTATACACCCACTCCCGTGTAACCCTCACAAAGTTTTCGAACTCATTTTGTGATATGCTTTCAGGGTAGCTGAGTATTTTCAGGGGCACGCCCTCGCCGCCGTGGTATGAGGGCTGCTCATAATAAAAATCGTTCACAAAAAAGCCCAAGCGCTCATAAAAGCGTATGCGCTTTATTTGTTGCTCGGTTTCGGGGGCTTCTGCCTCCAGAATTACCGGGAGCTTATAGGCGTCTTTGATTTTTTCGACTGTTTTCGAGCCGTAGCCGCCACTGCGCTTGTCCTCGTCAATGGCAAGGTGCTCCACAAAAACGAAATCGTCAAAAATCCACAACGAAACAAAGCCAACGGCGGTATCGCCGTCCATAATTTCGCAGAAATTAAAGTGTTTTTCCTTTAAACATTCCAGCTGGTGAATACAGGTGCGGCGCTCCTCTATGGGGAACGCCGCTTCCATTTTTTCATAGACCGCGGGGAATGTTTTTTCTGTTACATTCTCAAATCTGATCATAATTATTTAATCTGTGTGCCTGCGGGTACGCAATCGGGAACGAAAACAACCTGGCAACCGCAAGCGCCGTTTGTTGCCGCAAGAAGCATACCGTTGCTCTGCACGCCGGAGAATCTTGCAGGCTCGAGGTTTGCGATAACGATAATCTTTTTGCCCACAAGCTGCTCACAGGTGTATTCGCTCTTGATTGAAGAAACAATAACTCTGTTTTCGCCACTGCCGTCGTCAAGAGTGAGCTTAAGGCAGCTGTGAGATTTTCTGATTTCCTGTGCCTTGAGGATTTCGCAAACTCTCAAATCAAGCTTTTCGAAATCTTCAATAGAAACGGTGTTTTCCTTGAGCGGAACGAATGCGTCAGCCTCGCCGTAAACGTGTTTATCCTCGTTAATCTCTTCAACAGCAGCCTTTGCAGCCTCCTCAGCGGCTTTTTCTTCTGCTGTTTTCTCGTATGAGAAGTCAAGAAGACCAACGTATCTCCGGGGGTCAATAGCATACAGGAAAAGGTAAAGACGGGGGCCCTTTTCTTTGTCTATAAGGAGCTTGTAAACATTCTTGAAGAATGAGCCCTGAATTGTTTTGAGCTCTTTTTCGTCAAGCTCGCCGCCGTTAATTTCCTTCGGGATAGCGTAGAGCTTTTTGTTAAGCTCGTCAAGGTCGTAGCCTCCCTTTGAAATATAATCAAAGAGAGCTTTGATTTCAGCCTTCTGTGTTTCGCCGAGAGTTTCGTAAACCTCCCAGTTGCGGTGCTCTCTGAGGCGGTTAACCTGCTCGGGAGCACAGTTTTCAAGCCAGTATTTTGCCTTGTCAAGTCTTGCGCCGAACTGCTCGTGCTTGTAGGGAGTGCCGATTTTTTCGAAAACTGTTTCAAGCATGGGAACGTTGAAGTCAACAACGCTGCCGAGCTGAACAAGAAGGCTCATGGGAACTGTGTCAAGCACTCTGTCACCGACTGTTGTGTTGTACATAATATCCTTCTGGGCATCGTTTGCGGTGCCGTCCTTGATAGCATTGTACATTTTGTCAAACTCAAAATACTGTCTGAGAATGCCGTCGTCAAAGCAGAAATCGAAGGCCTTGAGGGGCTCTGTTTTTGAGTAGAGCCAGAGAATAACCTCGGGCTCATAAATCTTGAGAAGGGTTTCGGGGGTGAGGTTAAGACCCGAGGAGCCTGACATTTTGCCTGTTGTGCCCTTTATACCGATGAACTCGTAGCCCTGGAAAAGGGGAGGCTCATAGCCGAAGATTTTCTTTGCAATATCTTTACTTGTGTCGTAGCTGCCGTGGGGGCTTGCATGGTCCTTTCCGCCGGGCTCGAAGTCAACGCCCTCATACATCCAGCGCATGGGCCAGTCAATCTTCCAGGCGAGCTTGCAGTTGAAATCGGTTGTGAAATCAAATGAGCCCTTGTGACCGCATTCACAGGTGTATTCAGCCTTTGTGCAGTCATCGCTCAGGGAAACAATTTTTGTTGTATCCTTGCCGCATTCGGAGCAATAGATGCTCACGGGGTAGTAGTTTTCACGCTCACCCTCCTGAACGGGCTGTGTGCGGTGGGAGGCAAGAATATCGAAAATCTCGCCACGCTTGCGAAGTGAGTGGAGAATGTGCTCGGTGTATTTACCGCTTCTGTACATTTCTGCCTGGTGGCGATAATCCATATCAATGCCGAATTTAACGATTGAGCGCTCGAATTCGTGCTCAAAATACTCGGCGTATGTTTTTTCCTCTGTGTCAAAGGGGTTTCTGACATCAACGTAGGGACAGCCGATGAATTTTTCCATATCGTCGTCAATAGCCGCAACGTTAACGGGCACCTTTCTCATACGGTCAAACTCGTCCCATGAAAAAAGAAGCTTTGCCTTTTTACCCTTTTTAATAAGTGCGCGCACAACAAAATAGCTTGTTGCAATATCACGGAAGTTGCCGATGTGGATAGAGCCCGAGGGGCTGATACCTGCGGCGCAAACGTACTCCTCCTTGTCGGGGTTACGCCTGATAATACGGTCTGCGATCATTTCTGACCAATGCATAACATCACTCTCATTTCAAAAATTATAAGAATACATAATATAACAGTTTAGCATTTTACAATAATTACGCTTTTCTGTCAAGCAATGTCGTAAAAATCAAATAATTTATATAATAAAATACAAATATTAATAAAAAACTTCAAAAAATCGACGAAAAAAGTGTTGATAAAAAAGGGGATTTTTGGTATAGTTAATATGTATATTTATGTGCCGTAAGGCAAGAGCTTTCATTTTGGAGGAAATTATGTTAAAGATGCTGCGATATCTGAAACCGCATAAGTATTTTGCGTTGTTTACGCTTTTTTTAGCTGCTGTGAACAACGTGCTTACTCTTGCGTTCCCGTTATTGCTGTCAAATATAATAAACGACGGTATAAACAGGGGCGACCTTGAATCTATTAAAAGTGATGGCCTTGTGCTCTTCATCTGTTGTGTTATCGCAATGTTCATCTCTATTGCAAACAGCTATTGCTCCAGCAAGGTTTCAACAGGCTTTGCAGGTGAGCTGAGGGCAGATATTTTCAATAAGGTTGAGGGCTTCTCACAGACCGATATTGACAAAATCGGTGTTCCCTCACTTATTACAAGAACAACAAACGACATTCGCCAGATTCAGGATTTTATTCTGATGACGCTCAGAACAATAATCTCCGTGCCTATTATGCTCGTTGGCGGCACCATTATGGCTGTGGCTATGGACCCGGGTCTTTCACTTGTTCTTCTTGTTGTTTTGCCGGTGATTGCGGTAATCGCTCTCATCGTTGCAAAAAAGGTTGTGCCGTTCTTTGACAGAATTCAGAAAAGGGTAGACAAGCTCAATCTCATCATTCGTGAGAAAATCAGCGGCATAAGAGTTATTCGTGCATTCAACAGAACAAAGCACGAGGATGCCCGCTTCAAGGCTGCCAACGATGATTTAACACAAATGAACGTTAAGGTTCAGCGGATTTTCGCAGGCCTTATCCCAATAATAACGCTTCTTGCATTTTTGCTTATTGCGTTGCTTGTTGGTGTTGGCTACGTGCAGATAAACAGGCTTACCGACCCTGTTGAAATTCAGAACACAATCGGCGATTTGCAGGCATTTATTATCTATCTTGTTTTTGTTGTTATCGCTCTTTCAAATGCGGCGGCAATGTTTATAATGCTTCCCAGAGCAAAGATTTCCGCAAAGCGTATCAACGCCGTTCTTGAGCTTGAGAGCGAAATGGAGGTTGTTGCCGGCGCTTCTGTTTATGAGGGCAACGGGGTTATCGAGTTTGATGACGTCTGCTTCTCATACAAAACACCGGAGGGTGACGTTGCGGAGGTTCTTAAAAACGTTACCTTCAAAGCGAATCCCGGTGAGGTTACGGCAATTATCGGCTCAACGGGCTCCGGTAAATCAACTATTCTTAACCTTATACCCCGCTTTTATGACGTAACCTCAGGTGCTGTCAGAATCGATGGCTACGATGTCCGTCAGATGGATTTCGCATCACTTTATAAAAAGCTGGGCTATATTCCGCAGCAGGCTTTCCTTTTCAGCGGAACTATTGCAGACAATCTGCGCTACGGTAAAGAGGATGCCACCGATGAAGAGCTGTGGCGGGCACTTGAAATCGCCCAGGCTAAAGACTTTGTGGCAAGGCTTCCCGATGGGCTCGACAGCATTGTTGCCCAGAACGGAACAAACTTTTCGGGTGGTCAGAAGCAACGTCTTTGCATAGCACGTGCCATTGTTAAAAAGGCAGAATTTTATATTTTCGATGACAGCTTCTCTGCTCTTGACTTTGCAACAGACGCAAGACTTAGACGAGCACTGAAGGAAAATCTCAAGGGTGCATCAATCCTTATCGTTGCCCAGCGTGTGGGCACCATAATTGATGCAGATAAAATAATTGTTCTTGATAAGGGGCAGGTTGCCGGAATAGGCAAGCATGAGGAACTCCTTGAAAGCTGCGACGTTTACAAAGATATTGTTACCTCGCAGTTGAGCAGTCAGGAGGTGAGCCAATGAAACCCCAAGCACGAAATCTTGACGAAAAAAGGCAGAAGGTTCTTGAAAACAGGCGAAAAACCCGCCAACAGAGATATTCCTCATACAGAAGTAACAAGGAAACGGGCGAAAAGCCCCAGAGCTTTGTGCCAACGGCAAAACGACTTGTAAAGTATTTGTTTGAACACAAGGTGGGCATGGTGATTGTGCTTATCACCTGCATTCTCAGCACCATTGGCAACGTTGTTGGCCCCACCTACATTGGTGAAGCACTCGACGTGCTCAGTGAGCAGGTTGAGCTTAAAATTCACGGTCAGCAGATTTCTGCGGAGGCTCTTGTGCCGTATTTAGTGCTGATTCTTGTGGCTTATGGAGGTATGGCTGTTTTCTCGTTTATTCAGCAATACACAATGGCAGGCGTAACGGCGAAAATAGTCCGCCGTCTGCGAGAGGATATTAACCACAAGCTCTCACACCTTCCGCTTAAATATTTTGACTCCAACGCAAAGGGTGATATTCTTTCGAGAATAATCAACGATATTGACAATATCAGCAACACCCTCCAGCACAATATGGTTTCAATCATCACTTCCATAGTGACCATTGTGGGCGTTTTCGGAATGATGCTTGCAACAAACTGGTTTCTTACCCTTGCGGTTGTGGCTGTTGTGCCCCCCGCGGCGGCAATAGCGCTCAGCATTATGAGGGTGTCCAAGAAGCTGTTTAAAAAGCAATGGGACAGAATGGGCGAGCTTAACGGCCACGTTGAAGAAATGTACACAGGCCACAAAATTGTTCGCCTCTTCGGGCAGGAGCAGTTGGCGGTTGACGAGTTCAACGACATAAACGACGAGCTCACCGACGTTTCACGCAGAGCCCAGTTTATTTCGGGCATAATTGCCCCGTTTATTAACCTTGTTGACAACATCGGCTATATTATTATTGCGGTGTTGGGTGGCTTCCTTATTGTCAACAACGGCGTTTTCGCAATTGGCGGAACGGTTATTTACGATATGGGTGAAAGCTTCACTATTGGCGGCATTCTCACCTTTATCACATACTCAAAATTGTTTACATCCCCAATTTCACAGCTTGCGCAGATTGCAAACAATCTTCAATCGAGCATGGCTTCATCCGAAAGAGTTTTTGCTCTTTTAGACGAGCCCGAGGAGGATGCAGACAGCGACAAAGCAAAGCTCACCTTCGAAAAAGAACTGAAGTTTGAGGATGTGTCATTTTCATACGACCCCGAAAAGCCTCTTATGGAGCACCTTGACATCACCGTTAAAAGAGGTGGCCTGGTTGCCCTTGTTGGCCCCACGGGTGCAGGCAAAACAACCTTTGTTAACCTGTTAATGCGTTTTTACGACGTCAACGGCGGCAAAATCACCATTGACGGAACAGATATAAGAGACGTGCCCCGAGATGAGCTCAGGTCGCTTTACGGTATGGTTCTTCAGGATACGTGGCTTTTCAACGGCTCTGTTAAGGATAACATCCGTTACAGCAGGCTCGGTGCAACAGATGAAGAGGTTATTGCGGCGGCAAAGGCGGCAAGAGCCGAAGAATTCATAAAAGAATTGCCCGACGGCTATGAAACAATTCTCGAAGAAAACGGCGCAAACCTTTCACAGGGTCAGCGACAGCTTCTTACAATAGCAAGGGCACTTCTCAAGGACCCGCAAATTCTTATTCTTGACGAGGCTACAAGCTCCGTTGACACAAGAACAGAGCTTCTTGTTCAGGCGGCTATGAGCGAAATTATGAAGGGCAGAACAAACTTTGTTATCGCCCACCGTCTTTCAACCATCAGAAAGGCAGACGAAATCCTCTTTATCGACGGCGGCGCCGTAAAAGAAAGGGGAACTCACGACCAGCTTATGGCAGCAGACGGTCTTTATGCAGATATGTATTACAGTCAATTCGGCGGCAAGGTATCAGATAAAAAGCTTGATACAGACAACTGATAACAAGTTGCAAGTTGAGAGTGGCAAGTGGCAAATTAAGGGGCGCTATGCGCCGATTGTAAAACAATAAAAAGATATTTGAATGAAGGCGTATATATGGCTGATATTGAAAAACGCACTTTTGACTTTGCTGTCAGAATTGTGAATTTGAAGGATTACTTGCTTAAACACACAAACGAGTATGATATCAGCAGCCAGATTTTGCGTTCTGGAACAAGTATAGGCGCAAATGTCGCGGAAGCACAACAGGCTCAAAGTCAAGCAGATTTTTTGACGAAAATGAATATTGCATTAAAAGAAAACAGCGAAACCAAATATTGGTTGAGGCTTTTAAAAGCGACAGGGAAATTGACCGAGAGAGAAGTGGAATCTATTTTGGCAGAATGTGTAGAGATAGAGAAAACACTGTATGCAATAGTCAGAACAACTAAAAACAACCTACAAAAGTAATTTAATGGTGCAAAGTAAGTGAGAGTGGTGTTAGTTATAATGCCGACCGCAGGTCCCGAAACTTGCCACTTGCAACTTGCCACTTGCAACTATTTAATCTGAAAGGATAAACACTATGAAAAACACAGAAAAGTCGATGGAAAAACTCGTTGCTCTTTGCAAGGGCAGGGGTTTCGTGTATGCCGGCAGTGAAATCTACGGCGGTCTTGCAAACACTTGGGACTACGGTCCCCTTGGTGTTGAGCTCAAAACAAACATCAAAAATGCTTGGAGAAAGAAGTTTATTCAGGAGAACCCCTACAACGTTGGTCTTGACAGCGCAATTCTCATGAATCCCCAGACATGGGTTGCATCAGGTCACCTTGGCGGCTTCTCTGACCCGCTTATGGATTGCCGTGAATGTAAAACACGCCACAGAGCAGACAACCTCATTGAGGATTTCGACGGCACAAATGTTGCAGGCTGGTCAAATGAGCAGATGATGGAATACATCAAAGAAAAAGAAATTGCCTGCCCCCAGTGCGGCAAGCATAATTTTACAGATATCCGTCAGTTTAACCTTATGTTCAAAACCTTCCAGGGTGTTACTGAGGACAGCAAAAACGAGCTTTATCTTCGCCCCGAAACTGCACAGGGTATTTTTGTAAACTTTGCAAATATTCAGCGAACAACAAGAAAGAAGGTTCCCTTCGGTGTTGCTCAGATCGGTAAATCATTCCGTAACGAAATCACACCCGGTAACTTCATTTTCCGTGTTCGTGAGTTTGAACAGATGGAGCTTGAATTTTTCTGCAAGCCCGGCACAGACCTTGAATGGTTTGAATATTGGCGTGGCTTCTGCCGTGACTGGCTCTATTCTCTGGGCATTAAAGAAGAAAACCTTCGTCTTCGTGACCACGACCCCGAGGAGCTTTGCTTCTATTCAAAGGCTACAACAGACTTTGAATACCTTTTCCCCTTCGGCTGGGGCGAGCTTTGGGGCGTTGCCGACAGAACAGACTATGACCTCACTCAGCACATCAATACCTCAGGTAAGAGCCTTGATTATTTCGACCCCGAAACAAACGAGAGATACATTCCCTACGTTATCGAGCCCTCTCTCGGCGTTGAAAGACTTTTCCTCACAATCCTCACAGAGGCTTATGATGAAGAGGTTGTTGACGCAGAAAAGAACGACACAAGAGTTGTTCTTCGTCTTCATCCCACACTTGCACCCTTCAAATGTGCAATTCTTCCCCTTTCAAAGAAGCTCAACGAGCAGGCAACAGAGGTGTTCACCTCTCTTTCCAAAAAGTTCAACGTTGATTATGATGACGCAGGCTCAATCGGTAAAAGATATCGCCGTCAGGATGAAATCGGCACACCCTTCTGCATCACATACGACTTTGAAAGCGTTGAAGACGGTTGCGTAACAGTACGTGACAGAGATACAATGGAGCAGGTTCGCATTTCTATAAATGAGCTTGAAAGCTACATTGAAGAAAAAATCGCATTCTGATTAATTGTGCGCCCGAATCTGCTGATTCGGGCGTTTTTTGGAGTTATAGCTATGGAGAAGAACATTCTTGTTATCTTTTTGGGCGTTGTTTTTGTGGCTATGGGTATTGCCCTTTCAAAGGGGCATATTGAGCTGATGCATTCTTATCACATAAAAAGAATAACCGAGGAAACACGCATCCCCTACGGCAGAACGGTTGGCCTTGGCACAGGGCTTATAGGCATTGGCATGCTAACCGACGGTATAATTTCATTTTTCAAAGAGAGCTTTATTCTCACAATAGTATGCCTTGTTGCGGGTATTGGCGTAATTATCTACGGTCAGTTCAAATACAACAAGGGAATATTCTGATTATGAATATTTAAAACAAAAAAACAAACCGAGAGTATCAAAAAACTCTCGGTTTGTTTGCTTATTCTCTGTTTAATTATTTTCTACATTAACGATTATTTTAACACCTCATAAATAAGGGGTGAAATTTCAGGCGGGTTTTCACAAAAGCTGAGGGCGGAAAGAAATTTTTCTTCTGCTGAATCGAGTGTGTTTTCGGTTGATGTGTAAAGTGTGGCGAGGGTGTCGCCCGCTTTTATATTGTCGCCTGTTTTTTTGGAAATGATAATACCTGCACTCATATCAATGCTGTCTTCTTTTGTCTTTCTGCCTGCACCGAGAATAACCGAGGCTATTCCCACGGCCTCCGTATCAATTTTTTCAACGTAGCCGTCTGCGGGGGCTTTCACCTCACGGCTGAATGCGGGTGAGGGAAGAAGCTCGGGGTTTTCAATCATTTTCGGGTTTCCGCCCTGGGTTTCAATCCATTCTTTGAATTTCAGGAATGCCTTGCCCGAATAAAGAGCATCCTCCGTGAGAGCTCTCGCTTCGTTTTCGGGGATGTTTTTGGAAAGTGAGACAATCTGTGTCGCAAGAGTGAGGCAAACCTCTCTGAGGTCATCTGCACCGTTGCCTTTGAGGACTTCTATTGCCTCTTTAACCTCTAAAGCGTTGCCGATGTTGGCACCAAGGGGGATGTCCATATTAGTAATAACGGCCGCCGTTTTTCTGCCGCAGCTGTTGCCGATTTTTACCATAGCCTCTGCAAGCTCTTTTGCAGCCTCGGGTGTTTTCATAAAAGCCCCCGAGCCGTATTTAACATCAAGCACTATTGTGTGCGAGCCTGCGGCAAGCTTCTTGCTCATTATGCTTGAAGCAATAAGCGAGAGATTATCAACCGTGGCGGTAACGTCACGCAGGGCATAAAGCTTTTTATCGGCAGGTGTAAGGTTGCCCGTTTGCCCGATAACGGCGATACCGATTTTTTCCACCTGTTGAAAAAATTCTTCATTTGAAAGCTCTGTGTTGAAGCCCTCAATAGATTCGAGCTTGTCAACCGTGCCACCTGTGTGGCCAAGCCCCCTGCCACTCATTTTTGCAATAACGCAGCCAAGGGAGGCAACAATGGGGGCAACAATCAAGGTGGTTTTGTCACCTACGCCGCCTGTGCTGTGTTTGTCAACGGTGAGCTCACCAAAGCGTGACAAATCAACCGTGTCGCCTGAATGCGCCATGGCAAGGGTCAAATCTGCAGTTTCTTTTTCGTTCATACCACGAAAAAATATTGCCATGCAAAGAGCAGACGCCTGGTAGTCGTGAATTGAGCCGTCAATGTAGCCCTTTATAAAAAATTCGATTTCTTCCTTTGAAAGTGCAAAACCGTCACGTTTCTTTTTTATAATGTCGTATATTCTCATAATTACCTCTATTGTTAAAGTGTTGTGAAGCCTATCATCCCTGTTTGCCAACGGCAAATAGGGAGGGGGACCGCGCCGTAGTGTAACGCAGGCGGGGTGGTGGGTCGCCCCCTTGCGGACGCTCTTCGTTGGTGAAACGAATAACGTAGTTGCAAGCTTCGGGGCTTACCCGTAAGTTTGAATTTATTTCACGTTTTCAGGGCTGAATGATAATGGCAATAAATCCTTTAACGTTAAAGTTTTAAAGCTGTCGGGGGTTTCGCCCAGAAGAAGTGTGAAATCGTCGTCGCAGAATTCTCTGAGAACCTGTCGGCACACTCCGCAGGGGGCAAAAATACCGTCAATTACCCCGCCCTTGCCGCCGACAACGGCGATTTTTGAAAAACTTCTTTCGCCCTCGGAAACGGCTTTAAAAATTGCAACCCTTTCGGCGCAGACTGTGGGGCCGAAAGCGGCATTTTCGATATTTGTGCCTGTAAAAACCTTTCCGCTTGCTGTGAGAAACGCCGCCCCTACCTTGCAGTCGGAATAAGGTGAATAGGAGTTTTTCATAGCCTCTTTTGCAAGGTTATATAATTTTTTATCTGTCATAAAATCACTCTTTTACAAGTATTTGTTTTATTTTTCGGCTGATAAAATCAAAGCCGTCTGTTGTGCCGAGATTTTCGGGTGTAATGTCTTTAGAGTAAAGAACAAACGGCACACATTCTCTTGTGTGGTCGGTGCCCTTGTAAAGGGGGTCACAGCCGTGGTCAGCGGTGATTATGAGAGCATCGTCGCTTTTCATATTATTAATGAAGCCGCCAAGCCATTCGTCAAACTCCGAAAGAGCATTTGCGTAGCCGTCAACATCTCGCCTGTGGCCGAAAACCATATCGAAATCAACGAGATTCACAAAGCAAAGACCGTTGAAGTCTTTTTTCTGGTATTCTGTTGTTTTTGTCATTCCGTCAAGATTGTTTTGGGTGAAAACGTGTTCGGTAAGACCCTTTCCTGCAAATATGTCGTGGATTTTGCCAACGCCGATAACGTCAAAGCCCGAAGAATTCAGCTCGTCAAGAAGCGTATCTTTTGGGGGCTCAATAGAAAAATCGTGGCGGCGGGGCGTTCTTTTAAATGGGTAATCATCCTCAAAGGGTCTTGCAATAACTCTGCCGACGCCCAAATCGCCTTTCAGCATTTCACGGGCAATTCTGCAATATTCATACAGCTTTTCGGGTGGCACAAGGCTTTCGTGGGCGGCAATCTGAAAAACGCTGTCGGCGGAGGTGTAAATAATCAAATCACCTGTTTTCAAATGCTCTTCGCCGTAATCCTTGATAACCTCTGTGCCCGAGTAGGTCTTGTTGCAGATAACTCCTCTACCGATTTTTTTCGAAAAATCCTTGAGGAAATCCTCGGGAAAGCCATGTGGAAAGGTGGGCAGAGGCTTTTCTGAAACCACACCCGTAATTTCCCAATGACCGATTGTTGTGTCCTTGCCCTTCGATTTTTCACAAAGTCTTGCAACGGTGCATTTCAGCTCGCCACCGCCAAGATAAGAAAGACCGTCGATGCGAGAAAAGCCTATTGAGAGAAGATTTTTTATATTAAATTCTTTTGATTTTGAAATTGATTTTATTGTGTTTGCGCCATAATCACCGAAGAGCTCGGCATCGGGTGCGTCGCCGATACCGCAGCTGTCGAGAACAATGAGAAACACTCTTTTTATGTTATTCATTTGCCAATTTTACCGCCGTTTCAAGTGAAAGCTTCATCATATCTGTGAAGGAATTCTGTCTTTCGTCAGACGAAAGCGATTCCCCTGTGACAAGGTGGTCTGAAACGGTGAGAATTGCGAGGGCTCTTTTGCCGCTTCTTGCGGCATTCATATAAAGCGCCGCAGCCTCCATTTCAACACCGAGAACACCCATTTTTCGCCACAAGTCCGCAGATGTCATGCCCTCGGGCAGGTTTTCGTTGTCGTTGTAAAAGGTGTCGGATGAAACAATGTTGCCCACCACGTATGAAAGGTTCATTTCTTCAGCAATGTCCGCAGAGGCTTTAAGAAGAGAGTAATCTGCAATTGGGGCAAAGGTGCCGGGCAGGTTAAAGGTGTGGGCATAGCTTGAGTCGGTGCAGGCACCCTGAGCGATAATAATGTCCCTTACCTTGACTTTCTCACACATACCTCCGGCAGACCCTACACGGATAATGTTTTCAACTCCGAAAAAGTTGAAAAGCTCGTGGCTGTAAATGCCGATAGAGGGCATACCCATACCTGATGCCATAACCGAAACGGGCACTCCCTTGTATGTTCCCGTGTAGCCGTGAATTCCGCGCACGTTGTTAACAAGTCTTGCATTTTCAAGAAAGCTTTCCGCAATAAATTTTGCTCTGAGGGGGTCGCCGGGCATAAGCACGGTTTTTGCAAAATCCTCAGGTGTTGCGTTTATGTGAGGGGTAGGGTAGTTCATAGTGTTTCCTCCTTATATAAAAATGTTGTGAGGCTTGATGCCGAAGTTAAACCCTGTACATCTTATACATCGTTGCATACAAGCCGTTTTTCTCAACGAGCTCGTCGTGGTTGCCGCTTTCTGCGATGCCGTCCTTTGTGATAACGAGGATTTTGTCGGCGTTTTTGACAGTTGTGAGCCTGTGGGCAACGGTTATTGTTGTTCTGCCCTTTGCCAGCCTTTCAAGGGACTGCTGAACAAGGTATTCGCTTTCGTTGTCGAGGGCACTTGTTGCCTCGTCAAGAATAAGTATTTTCGGATTTTTAAGAAATACACGGGCAATGCTTATGCGCTGCTTCTGACCGCCCGAAAGCTTGACGCCCCTTTCGCCAACATAGGTATCAAAGCCGTTGGGGAGCTTTTCAATGAATTCTTGTGCACCTGCAAGGCGGGCGGCTTCAAAAATTTCTTCATCCGTAGCACCGGGGTTGCCGTATTCAATATTTTCACGCACCGTGCCCGAGAAAAGATAAACATCCTGCTGAACGATGCCGATGTTTTCACGAAGGCTTTTCAAGGTAACGTCACGGATATCCGTTCCGTCGATTTTAATACTGCCGTCGGTGAGCTCATAAAAGCGGGGGATAAGGTTGCATATTGTGGTTTTGCCACCGCCCGAGGGGCCAACGAGGGCAATGCTTTCGCCGCTTTTTATATCAATATTGACGTTGTCAAGAACATCATCAGAAGCGTCGGAATACCTGAAAGAAACATTGTCGAAGGTAATTGCACCGCTTGTAACGCTCAATTCAACTGCGTTGGGCTTATCAATTATGTCGGGCTCGGTGTCCATAATCTCGGCAAATCGCTCGATACCTGTCATGCCTCGTTGGAATTGCTCGGCAAAGTCGATGATTTTTCTGATTGAGGTAAGAAGCGTTGAAATATAGAGAAGATATGCGATGTAGTCTGCCGCAGTGATCTTGCCGCCAACGAGAGCAAAAGCACCTGCAACAACTATGAGGATATACATCACGCCCTCAAAAACCCTGTTAATAGAGCTGTGAGAGCCCATATATTTATAGACCTTGGATTTTATTGTGAGGAATTTCTCATTGCCTTTTTTGAATTTCTTTTCTTCAAGATTTTCGTTGGCAAAGGATTTTACAACACGCACACCGAGGAGTGAATCCTCAATCTGTGAGTTTAATTCACCAACAACCACTCTTGATTCGCGGAAGCCCTCATGCATTCTTTTTTTGAATTTTTTAAGGCAGAGTGCCATAACGGGGATAACCGCAAAAAGGAGAAGTGTTAACGGCAGATTGATAAAGCTGAGAATTGCAAAGGAGACTGCAATTTTAATACCTGCGATGAAAAATTCTTCGGGGCAGTGGTGGGCGAATTCCGTAACATCGAAAAGGTCAGATGTTATACGGGTCATAATTGTGCCGACCTTTGTGTTGTCGTAGTAGTTGTTGGAGAGCTTCTGCAAATGCTCGAATAAATCCTTTCGCATTTTAGTCTCCATTTTTGTGCCCATTATATGACCCACAGACGCCATATAGTAGTTTGCCACCGCATCAATTATCCTCATAACAAGATAAATTCCGCCCACGCCCAAAATAACGGCAGGGGTCAAAACGGAAATGTCAGTTGTAACAGCATCTGTTATAAAGCGCACTATCATCGGAAGCGCCAGCTCGCAAACGGTTGTCAGAGAGGCACAGAAAAGGTCAAAAACCAACGTTCGGATATGTAATTTATAATAGGGAAGGAAACGCTTTAAGAGCTTGGGAGTGGTCATTTTGTTTTCAGATTTGTTTTTCATTTTTTCTCCTCGCAAGACAGATTAAACTTATACAAAATACATTTTAGCATATATTTATTACAAATTAAAGAGAAATATAAAAAAAGGATGGTCCCTATGACCATCCTTTAAAGCTGTAACCAAGCTCACATTTTTTCAACAACTGTTTTCACAGCATTCACGAATATTTCAAGACCTTGCTTGAGAGTTTCGTCATCTGCGAGAAGGCAGGGCATCAATTTAACAACGTCGTTGTTTCTGCCCGCTCTTTCAACAATAAGTCCGTTGTCGAAGCATTCTCTCACTATTGCACGTGAAACAGCGTCGGGAGCGACCTTGTTGCAGTCAACGCCCCACATAAAGCCGATGCCCCTGATATCAAAGTTTTCGTTGATTTCTTTAACCCTTGCCAGGTATTCTTTGATGATTTCGCCCTTGCGCTGAACCTCTTTTTCAACGTTTTCCTTGAGCATTATTTCAAGACCGGCTTTTGCCGCAACTATTGAAAGCTGGCTTCCGCGGAAGGTTCCGTTGTGCTCGCCGGGCTTCCAAACGTCAAGCTCGGGCTTGAAAAGAACAAGGGCAAAGGGCATACCGTAGCCGCCGATGGATTTTGAAAGTGTAACAATATCGGGGGTGATGCCTGCTCTTTCGAAAGAGAAATATGTGCCTGTTCTTGCAGAGCCCACCTGGATATCGTCGCAGACAAGAAGAATATCGTTCCTTGTGCAGAACTCACGCAAGCCCTTGAGGAACTCCACGCTGAAAACGTGTATGCCGCCGTCAGCCTGAACGGGTTCAATGAAAACAGCCGCAGGCTTCGAAATGCCCGAATGGTCGTCGTCAATAAGGGTTTGCATATATTTTATAACGTCAAGCTCGGGGAACATATAGGGGGAGGGCATATGCGTAACATCTGTGAGCACAACGCCCGCACCCTCGCGGGAGTCACGGTCGGTGGTCATTGAAAGGGAGCCGAGAGTCATACCGTGGAATGCACCCATAAATGCGAAAATATTGTTTCTTTTTTTGACCTTTCTTGCAAGCTTGAGCGCCGCCTCAACGGCATTAGTGCCTGTGGGGCCGGGGAACTGAATTTTGTAATCAAAGCCACGGGGCTCAAGAATATTTTTCTCGAAATATTCAATAAAATCTCTTTTGGCAGAGGTGAACATATCAAGAGAATGGATTATACCGTCGCTTTCAAGGTAGCTTATAATCTGCTTTTTGATGTAGTCGTTATTGTGGCCGTAGTTGAGGGCACCTGCACCGCAGAAAAAGTCGATGTATTTTTTGCCGTCCTCAGCAAAAATGAAGGAATCCTTTGCTGTGGTGAAGACAGCAGGGAAGTTTCTGCAATAGGAGCGAACCTCGGATTCATACTTGTCAAAAATAGATGTGTTCATAGACATTTCCCTTTCAGAATGGAAAAAATTAAAATACCAAATTGCATTATATCACTTTGTTTTGCATATGCCAATATTAATCTGTAAATTTTAAATAATATTTTGAATATATATTGAACTTTGAACTGCGTTTTGATAAAATATAGAATGTGAAAATTTGGTTTCATTGTAAAAAATATCCCGAAAAGGAGAAAAAGAGATGGCACAACCTATTAAACTCTTTCCTCAGTTAACGAGGGTTGTAAGTCACTTCAAAAAGTTCGATATTGAAGTGCCCAAGGCTTTGCTTGAAGCAAAAGCCAAAAAGCCCGATTTGACCGATTTCCCCTATCCGCTTCCCCAGAAAAAGAAGGATTACACCTGCTTTTGCGAGGGTGCAAACGGTGTTATGTGGTACGGCTCAAACGGCGGTGTAACACGTTACGACCCCAACGCAAAAAGCATCTATGACATTGTTATGTATTTCGGTGCAAGCCGTGACCTTCTTGATAACAACGTTCAGGCTCTTTTTGCAGATGGCGACGGGGTGTGGGTTCTCACCGCAAACGGTGTTACCCACATCGAAATGGTGAAAATGTCAATGGAAGAAAAGGCATACAGGCTTCTTGACGAAACTCTCACCTATGTTCAGCGTCACGGAATGGTCAGCCAGAAGCGTCTTGCAGAGGCGGGCAACCTTAAATCTGCTCTGCCTTACGGGCATTCAGATAACGACGGCAGCTTTTCATCTGCTTATGCTATGGGTGAAATTTTCCATTATGCAACTCTCAAAAAAGAGAAGGGTGCTTATGATGAAGAAACTCTCAGAGCAAGAGAGGTTGCAATGCGTGCCAGCGAAGCAAACCTTCTTTTAATGTATATTGCAGGAAGAGGCAACGGTTTTGTTGCAAGAACATATCTCACAAAAGACGAGCCTGTGCCCGATGACGGTCTTTTCTATAAAAAGAACGGTGCCACAGCATCCTGTCTCAACACAACAGATGCCCGCCACAAAAAGGTTGTGGGCCTTGAGGTCAAAGCAGATGCCCCCATCCCCGAAAGACTTCGCAAGATGTACACCGAGGAGGGCTATGAGGATACAGATATCACCTACAAGGGTGACACAAGCAGTGATGAAATCACTCACCACTATATGCATCTTCTTGTTGCCCACGAGTTTTTGGGCTGTGAAGACCCCGAATATGACGAGCTTCTCAAAACAGCCGCAAGAAATACAATGAACCACATTATAGATAACGGATTCCAGCTTCGTGAGGCAGACGGCAACCCCACCACCTGGGCAAAGTGGAACGAGGATTATTTCAACTCCGCTATGGGTTGGGCAGATGCCTGCCTTAACGCTGCCGAGCTTCTTATGTTTCTTCGTGTTACAATGCACATCACCGGGGAAGCCGGCAAATGGCAGGAAACCTACGATATGCTCTGCGAAAGAGGATACGATAAGCTCACAATGGGTCACTTCGACAGATTTCACAAGGTTTGTCTGCAGGGCGGCATAGATGACCGTGAGGATATTATGTACGGTGACCACAACCTTGCCGTTCTTTCCCTTTGGGGCCTTGTTACTCTTGAGCCCGACGAGGAGCGCAGAGAGATGTTCATTAAAGCCTTCAGAAGCTGGAGATATTCTCTTGCTCCCGAATACACACCTGCGTACGATTTCCCTTATTTCCTCAGCGACCCTGAGGCTCAGCCCGATGAGGAAAGAGTAAAAACATGGTTCTATCGTTTCAACGTGTCACGTCTGGCAAGTGCAGTTTCACTCACATCAAGACGTGATTACCCTGTGAAATTATTTATGGGCGACTACCGTGAGGTTTCTGCGCTCCCCCCCAATGATGAGCGCTTCATTGCAAAGCTTGACAGAGACCCCCTTGAATATAAAAATGAAGACAGCGGCGGCGTTTTCTGTGTCGAAAGCTGTTACGTTTACACCTTCTCCTATTGGTTAGGCAGATATTTCGGATTTATTGAGGAGGGCGAAGAATAATGGATAAAACAATAAAACTTATAGGCAACGCTCACCTTGACCCTATCTGGCTCTGGCGTTGGCAGGAGGGCTGTGGCGAGGTGCTGCAGACGTTCCGCAGTGCTCTTGACAGATTAAAAGAATATAACGACTTTGTTTTCACCTGTTCTTCAGCCGCATATTATGAGTGGGTCGAAAAAATTGATCCTCAGATGTTTGAAGAAATCAAAACAATGGTGAGAAGGGGCAGATGGGTTCCCATCAACGGTTGGTGGGTTCAGCCCGATTGCAATATGCCTTCGGGTGAGAGCTTTGCTCGCCAGGCACTTTACAGCCAGCTTTATTATTATGAGAAATTCGGCAAAATCTGTTCAACAGGCTATAATGTTGACTCCTTCGGTCACGCAGCCTCTCTTCCCCAGCTTCTTAAAAAGGGCGGAATGAACAGCTATGTTTTCCAGCGTCCCGGTATGCATGAAAACGACGAAATTCCCGAAAATCTCTTCTGGTGGGACAGTGCCGACGGCACAAGAGTTCTCACATACCGTCTTCCCGACAGCTATGCAGGAAACGGCAAGGAGGCTCTCGACAGAAAAATCGAGGATGCAAACGAGAGAGCTGAGCAGACAGGCCACGGAATGATGCTGTTCTACGGCGTGGGCAACCACGGCGGCGGCCCCACAAAGGGCGATATCGAATATCTCGAAACAATGCTTGAAAGAGAAGGCTATAACGAGCTTGAATTCTCTTCTCCCGACGATTATTTTGAGGATATGCTCAATCAGTTTATTGAGCTTCCCTCTTGGAATGACGAGCTTCAGCACCACGCAAGCGGTTGCTACAGCGCAACATCACTTGTAAAGGAGCTCAACCGCAAGGCGGAAAATGTTCTTGCGGCGGCTGAAAAGTGGGATACAATTTCATCTGTTGTTACAGATTGCGCACCTCAGACGAAAGAGTTTGAGGCTGCATGGAAAAAGGTCTGCTTCAATCAGTTCCACGATATTCTCTGCGGCTGCTCCATAAGAGAGGCTTATGACGATTTTGTTGAGTCACAGGGCTATGCAACAACAATAGCAGGTGAGAGCTACAACAATGCAGTTCTTCGCATAGCAAGAAGAATTGATACCTGGGTTGAGGGCGTCAGCGACGCTGTGCTTCACACCCGTCACTACACAGGTGCGGATAACGGCTTCCCAAGACCCGTAGTTGTCTTTAACCCCCATTCATATAAAATTAAAATGCCTGTAAGAACATACCACCCCTCAAAGGCGGTTACCGATTCTGAGGGTAACGAGGTTCTTTTCCAGAATGTTCGTTCATCTCGCTCAAACGACGAGCACCTCGACACACTCTTTATGGCAGAGGTTGAGCCCTTCGGCTATGCAACCTATTGGCTCGAGTGCGACAATGTTCAGGCAGAAAAAGAGCTTTCAGGCGAAGAAAACTTCCTTATGGAAAATGAATTTGTCTGCGTTGAAATCGACAATCAGACAGGCTTCATCAAAAAGCTTGTAAACAAAGAAACGGGCGATGACCTTGCAGGTGAAAACTTCCTTGCAATCCCCACGGTTATCAACGACGACAAAACCGACACGTGGGCACACAATGTCTTTAAATTCCACGAAATTAAAGGTCTTATGGAGCTTCAGAGCATTGAAAGAGTTGAAAACGGCGCTCTTCGTTCCGTAATCCGCACAAAGCACAAGTTCGGTGAAAGCTATCTTACACAGGATTTCATACTTGCAAAGGGTCAAAAAACCGTAAGAGTTGATTGCAAGGCACTCTGGCAAGAAAAATTCTCGCTTCTTAAATTTGCTTTCCCCGTTGGCGGTAACGAAGAAATATCCACCTATGAAATCCCCTGCGGCTTCATCAAGCGTCCATGCGATGGCGATGAGGAGCCTGCACTTAACTGGGCGGACCTTACCGTTACAAAGGATGGCAAGCGTATGGGCGTTGCTGTTATGAGTGATTCAAAATACAGCTACGATTGCCCCGGTGCAGAGCTCAGACTCACAGCTCTCAGAAATGTTATTTTTGCCGACCACTATTCATACAGACCTGCGGCAGATTTTGATTTCACAGACGAGGGGCTTAACCGTTTCTCATACGGCATTTACGTTCACTCCGGCGAAGCCGAGAAGAGCGACGTTGTAAAAGAAGCACATCTTTTCAACAACAATGTTGTAGCAGTGCCCGAAAGCTATCATAAGGGTGAGCTCCCTGAAAAGGATTGCTTTATGTACACAAATGCAGATAATGTTGTTATCACCGCCCTCAAACGCTGTGAGGACGGCAGCGGTGACCTTATTATCCGCCTTTATGAAACAAAGGGCGAGGATAACACAAGATGCTATCTTATGTCAAAGCTCTTTGATAACGGCTTCTGGTTTGATATCGGCAAGCACGAAATAAAAACCTTCCGTGTTGATCGCGACACAAACGTTAAGGAAGTTAACTTCCTTGAAGGTATAGTAGGGTAAAACATTGTTTATAAATAAAAGCTTGCTCCCGAGAGGGAGCAAGCACAGTTAAAAAAATTTGTGTTTTTCGACCTTCCGACAGAGAAGAACAGTCAGAAGTATTTTTAAAATATCGGGAATAATAAATGGCACAATGCAGGTCAACAAAGCGGTTTTGAGGCTTTCAAAAAACGGGGCTTCGCTAAAAAATGCGAACCACAGCCCACCCGATATGTAGCAAACAAAAAGCGCAACAAACAAAGCGATTATTTTTGAGTGTTTTTTATTTTTCAAAAAGTGGGTAACAGCCCAAAAGCTGATGCCGGAAAGAAGAAAACCCCAAATAAAACCGCCGGTGGCGTCAAGAAGTCTTCCGATTCCGCCGGTGAAGCCTGAAAAAACAGGCAAGCCCACCGCCCCCAGAAAAACATACAGCAAAATTGCCAGCGTTGCGTTTTTGCCACCCAAAAGATAAAGGGCGCAAAAAATACCGAAAAGCTGCATTGTGAACGGCACGGCAAAGGGCACACTTATAAAGGCGCAAACCGCGATAATTGCGGAAAAAAGAGATATTAAAGCAATGTTTTTGATTTTTGTTTTTGAAAACGAAGTTTTGTTATTTGCGTCACTCAATTTTTTTCACCCCGCATAGAATAGCACAAGCAAAAACCCTTGTCAATTTTGCGGTAGAATAACAGAAAAAAGAAAGAAGAAAGAAGAAAGAAGGAAAAATATGGAAACATTGTCAGAATTAGGTTCAAAAATTGGTATTATTTTTGAAGCCTTGTTAGATATGGACCCATTAACTGAAATGCTGCCTATGGTTATTATGTGGGCGATAGGCGGCTTGCTTATTTACCTTGCAATTGCAAAGGATATGGAGCCCACACTTCTCTTGCCCATGGGCTTTGGTACAATTCTTGTAAACCTTCCTCTGGCTGCGGATGTCGGAGTCACGTCGGATGAGGGTGCAATAAAAATATTGTTTGATGCGGGTATCGCGAATGAGTTATTCCCGTTGCTTTTGTTTATCGGTATCGGTGCGATGATTGATTTCGGTCCGGTTTTATCAAATCCGAAGCTTATGATTTTCGGTGCGGCGGCTCAGTTTGGTATTTTCTTCACATATACCATGGCATCACTTTTCTTCCCCTTGAATGAGGCGGCTTCAATCGCTATCATCGGTGCGGCAGACGGTCCTACATCCATTATTGTTGCTGATAAATTGAATTCTCAGTATATGGGTGCAATTATGGTTGCCGCATATTCATATATGGCGCTTGTTCCTGTTGTTCAGCCCCCTGTTATCAAGCTTCTCACAACAAAGAAAGAACGCCGTATTCGTATGAAATATGAGGGTAAGGCAATATCCAAGAGAACAAAAATCCTTTTCCCCATCGTCGTTTCTGTTATTGCAGGTGTTGTTTCACCCCAGTCTGCGGTGCTTATCGGCTTCCTTATGTTCGGTAACCTTATCAGAGAATGCGGTGTGCTTGATTCACTTTCAGAAACAGCGCAGAAGGTTCTCGCAAATCTTATCACAATTCTTCTTGGAATTACAGTTGCTAAGAATATGAGTGCAGATAAGTTCCTTTCATGGGAAACCGCGCTCATTCTCGGTCTTGGCCTTGTTGCTTTCATTTTCGACACAGCCGGTGGCATTATGTTTGCAAAATTCCTCAACATCTTCCTCCCCGAGGGCAAAAAGTTCAACCCCATGATTGGTGCGGCAGGTATCTCTGCCTTCCCTATGAGCTCACGTGTTGTTCACAAAATTGGTCTTGAAGAAGATAACCAGAACTTCCTTCTTATGCACGCAACAGGTGTTAACGTTTCGGGTCAGGTTGCATCGGTTATTGCCGGTGGTATGATTTTGAATTTCTTCAAAGATTTCATATAATAACCTGAAAATCATTTGATATTATAGAAACAGGAGGATTAGTTTATGTTTAGTTTACTTTCAAAGGCACTTTCGCCCGAAGCCACAGAAGTCGCTTCAGAAATTGCTTCAGAAGTTGCAAAAGTTGGATTCAATACAGAAAATGTAGGTGATGCGCTACTCGATTCTGCAGCCGGTATGGTTGGTATTTTTATCGTAGTCGGCATCATCATTCTCAGCGTGTCGCTTCTTAACAAAGCGGGCGCACCCAAAAAAAAGGACTAAAACAAAAATAGTATTCAAGGCACTCCCTTTGCGGAGTGCCTTTTAATGTTGTTTTGCACATAAATTTCAGATAAAATTCATTAATGTTGTTGCTTGAAATATATTTGGTAAAGTATTACAATATAGAATAACTTATTATGTGTGGAGGTATCTTTTTAAGTGTCTTCACAGGATGGAGTGATATTTTTGGCAAAACCAAATAAAAATCCACTCTGGCAAACAAGCAAAAAGGAGCGTATGAGCTATTACGTTTATTTTTGCGGCCAGAATATGATTTACACCCTTGTAACGTCCTTTTTGATGACGGCGTTATTGTTCCAGGGTGTTGATGTAAGTAAAGCGGCGGGAATTACCCTTGCCATTAAAATCTGGGATGCTGTTAACGATGCAATCTTCGGTTGCATTTTTGACAAGGTTCGCTTCAAAAGCGGCAAGAAATTTATCCCTTGGTTGAAGGTTTCTCTTTTTGCGATTCCTCTCACAACGGTTCTTCTTTTCTCTATGCCCAAAGGCGGCAGCGATGTGTTTAAATTAGCGTGGTATGCAATCACATATATGCTTTGGGATACCGCATATACACTTTGCGACGTTCCGATTTACGGTATGGTTACCGCAATGACCGAGCGAGTTGATGAAAGAACAGCCCTTCAGTCCTATAAGAGCATCTGGGGCGGCATCGGTTCGGGTCTTTCGACAATCATCGCGACAATACTCGTTGGTGAGGGTATCGGCCTTAACTACAGCGTTGTTTCAATAGTCGTTGCTGTTGGCGCCCTTCTCACAATGTTCCCCATCTGCAAAAACGGTGTTGAGCGTTGCGGTGGCGAAATTGACGAAAGCTTCACTATAAGAAAAATGTTCAAATACCTTTTCTCAAACAAGAAATTACTTGTTTATTATTTCGGCTATTTCTTCAATGGCGCTTTCAACATTATGTCGACGCTTAACCTTGCAGCATCCTTCTATCTCTTCCACGATTCAAGATTCAGCATGGTTGTTATGGTGCTTTCTGCTCTTCCCATGCTCGTGTTTGCACTTCTTGTTCCCAAGATGGTTCAAAAATACGACAAAATCAAAATATTCCTCACTTGCTCCGTGCTCACCGTTGCTCTCAGTGTTGTTATGTGGGTCATCGGCTACGCAAATATGTGGATATTCGTTGCACTTTGTGTTCTTCGTGCAATTCCCCAGGGTATTCAGGGCGTTATGCTCTTTATGTTCACACCCGACTGCGCAGAATACGGCAAATTCAAAACAGGCATCGAGGCAAAGGGTATCACCTTCGCAATCCAGACCTTTATGGTTAAGCTCACAGGTGCCGTTTCCTCTGCACTTTCACTCTTCCTTCTCGGTGTTATCAAGTGGAAGGATATTTCAGCCGCAGAAAACTTTGAGCAACTCGAAAAGCTTGGTATTACTCAGACCCCCGAAACTCTTGAGGGTCTTTGGTTCATCTTCATTATGGTTCCCGCAATCGGTGTTGCCATCGCTTCAATCTGCTGGTTCTTCTACCGCTTGAGCGACCACGACGTTCAGCTTATGACTGAGGCAAACAACGGTAAAATCACACGTGAGGAAGCCATTGCACAGCTTGATAATAAAAAAGATTTTATAAAAGAGGAAGCTTTTGTAAAGAAAGGTTGATGACAATGAAAAAAATGAAAAAGCTTATTGCAGTTATTTGCGTTATCGCTATGCTTGTCGGTGCCCTTTCAGTAGCAGCCGTGGCGGCGTATGACCGAGATTTCGCAATTACCAACCCCTATGAGGGTGTTGACTGGTCATGGGATCAGTATAAAGCAGACCTCCACACCCACACAACAGCATCCGACGGAAGAAACACTCTTAAAGAGATGCTCGAAATCAACTATAAATACGGCTTTGATGTTTATGCTGTTTCCGACCACGGTATGACAAGCTACAGCTGGACAGAGCAGCAGGTAATCCCGGCTCTTAAGGTTTTCCTTGATATGAGAAATCCCGGCACAGAGCTCGTTTCTCTTGATCCCAACGGCGGCTATACCTTCGACGGCGACAAATATAACGTTGTTACCGAAAACGGCGGCGACTATTACTACCAGACATACGAAGACGGCTCAGAGGGTCAGAAAATGCTCAGAGTACCTTTCGCCAATGAGCAGAACCCCACTTCTCTCAACAATGCTCACGTTAACACATGGTTTGTAGATTACGGCCACGGTATCCTCGGTGGCACAAGCGAATACGAAACACCCATCAAGGCTGTTGATGAATTGGGCGGTCTCTCTGTTATCAACCACCCCGGCGAATACACAAATGCACGTGACGAGGATTGCACAGAGGACGCATACGATTACAACGACCCCATTTACAAATACTATATCGACAAATTCACAAGCATTCTTTCAAAATATCCCTCATGTATGGGTATTGATGTGAACTCAAAGGGTGACTCCAGAACACGTTTCGACAGAAAGCTTTGGGATATTCTTCTTATGAATCTCGCTCCCGATGGAAGAAATGTTCTCGGCATTGCAACAAGTGACGCTCACAGCGTTTCAGCCGCTTACACAGGCTATACAATGATGCTTATGCCCGAAAATACTGTTGATAATCTTAAATATGCTATGAGCAACGGTCAGTTCTTTGCTGCAAGCAAATGCCTCGGCAACCACGAGGAGCTTGAGCTTTATGCAAACTACCTCATCGAAAGCGGTAACAAAAAAGCATCTGCAATCGGTCAGGATATTCTCGACAGACAGGCAGAGGATTACAACGCAAAATACGAAGCTCCCCTTGATGTTGAAGCTCCCCGCATTAACGAGATTGCTGTTGACGACGACGCTGATACAATTTCTCTGGACGTTACTGACGGAATGTGTGTTCGCTGGATAACAAACGGCAGAACTCTCGCTTACGGTGAAACAATCGACCTTGACGATTACAGCGGCGAAATCGGCAGCTACGTAAGAGCAGAGGTTTTCGGTGAAGGCGGCATTGTTTATACACAGGCTTTCCTCCTCGACCACGATGGTGAGGTTTCTTCAAACGTTGATGCAGATTTCAAGGATTTCTGGAAGCTTATCGCTATCATCCCCGATACACTTGTAAGATTCCTCGGTTCTCTCGACATCTTCGGCATCATTTGGGATGCACTCAACTGATTGAATAATCAAAACCGCTCCGCAAGGCAACTTGCGGAGCTTTTTTGTGTTGCGGCGTTGCGAAGAGCTATCATCCCTGTTTGCCAACGGCAAATAGGGAGGGGGACCAAAAGCTATGCTTTTGGTGGTGGGTCGCCCCCTTACCTCTTTCCTTCGCAGATGAATCGGAAAAGCTCACCTTTCTTTTACCTCTCTTCGAAGAGAGGTAAAACACCACCAAAACACATCAATACAATCGGCGCTTGTGCCCCGAAACTTGCCATCTGCCACTTGCAACTCGATCTAGTGATGTTCACACGCTCGCTGTGAAGAAAAATAACATGCCTATTTTTCTTTCAAAATTTGTTGTATTCCGTGGATTGATATGATAAAATAAATTGAATATTGTTCGGAATGAGGTAGAAAAATGAATGCTATTATAACCGTTGTCGGCAAAGACAAGGTCGGTATTATGGCGGGCGTTTGCGTTGCTCTTCAAAAAATCAATGTAAACATTCTCGACATCAGCCAGACTGTTATGCAGAATATGTTCACAATGAATATGCTTGTTGACGTTGAAAAAGCTAATGTCAGCTATCCTCAGATTGTTGAGGCTCTCGACGCTGAGGGTGAGCGCCTTGGTGTGAGCATCCGCATTCAAAGAGAAGATATTTTTAATGCTATGCACAGAATCTGAGGTGGAATATGCTTAACCAGCACGAAATATTTGAAACTCTCAATATGATAGATGAACAGCATCTTGATATACGCACAATTACAATGGGCATTTCTCTGCGCTCCTGCGCACATCCCGACCCCGTAATCTGTGCTGAAAAGATGTATGACAAAATCACAAAATATGCCGAAAACCTTGTAAAAACAGGTGAGGAAATTGAAAAAGAAATGGGTATCCCCATTATCAACAAAAGAATTTCTGTAACCCCCATCGCTATTGCGGCTGAAAGCTGCGAAACTGAGGATTATACAATTTTTGCAAAGGCTCTCGACAAAGCGGCAAAGGAATGTGGCGTCAATTTCATTGGCGGCTTCTCCGCACTTGTTCAGAAAGGTCTCACAATCGGCGACAGAAAGCTGATAAAATCCATTCCCGAGGCTCTTGCGGTGACAGACTACGTTTGCTCCTCGGTTAACGTTGGCTCCACAAGGGCGGGTATCAATATGGATGCCGTAAAGCTTATGGGCGAAACAATAAAGCAAGCCGCCGAAAGAACTAAGGACCGTGACGGCTTCGGCTGTGCAAAGCTTGTTGTTTTCTGCAACGCTGTTGAGGATAACCCCTTTATGGCGGGCGCCTTCCACGGTGTCGGCGAGCCGGAGTGCGCAATAAATGTGGGTGTTTCCGGCCCCGGCGTTGTTTACCACGCTCTCAAGGGTGTCAAGGGTCAGCCCTTTGACGTTGTAGCCGAAACAATAAAGAAAACAGCATTCAAAATCACAAGAATGGGTCAGCTTATTGCCTGTGAGGCTTCAAAAAGGTTGGGTGCCGAGTTCGGCATTGTTGACCTCAGTCTTGCACCCACTCCCGCAATCGGCGATTCTGTTGCAAGAATTCTTGAAGAAATCGGTGTTGGAGTCTGTGGAACTCACGGCACAACAGCCGCACTTGCAATGCTCAATGATGCTGTAAAAAAAGGTGGAGTTATGGCATCATCCCACGTTGGTGGTCTTTCAGGTGCATTCATCCCCGTTTCTGAGGATGAGGGTATGATTGCCGCCGCACAGCAGGGTGTTCTCACTCTCGATAAGCTTGAGGCTATGACCTGTGTCTGCTCTGTTGGTCTTGATATGATAGCCGTTCCCGGCGACACCTCTGCAGAAACCATTTCCGCAATCATTGCAGATGAAGCGGCAATCGGTATGATAAACAACAAAACAACGGCTGTCAGAATTATTCCCGCACCCGGTAAAAAGGTGGGCGATTCGATTGAGATGGGCGGCCTTCTCGGTACAGCACCGGTTATGCCCGTTCACGGCGAGAGTAGTGTGGATTTTATAAACAGGGGCGGTAGAATTCCTGCACCTCTTAACAGTTTGAAAAATTAAAGGTAGTGTGAATATGATAATACTTAACGAACATTTCAAAGAAGTAGAAAAAAAATTAGGCTTCCCGGCGGAGGCTGTTGCAGTTTTCGAGAAATGTGCCGAGAAAATTGAAAAATCAAAAAGCCTCAACAAAAAGTTTGAAGCCATTTTTAATGAGTTCCTTTTTCCCGAGGCTCACGATTTCGGCAAATGCTTTGATAAAATAAAGCCCCTTTCGATAATCTATGGCATTAAGGAATACACACTTGATATGGTTTTCCTCATTCGTGCAACAGAGCTTATGCACGATAAATACAAAGAAAGAGGTCTCAGCGAGGACCTTTTCTGGAATACGATTATGGATCTCAAATATAAATATGATGAGTGTGTTAAATGCAAGGAGGTTCACGGAACCTTCGTTGCCGGTTGGAATACGGAGTTTTTTGCACTTCGACGTTTTTGTCTTGGCAGATATCAGTTTGATATGACTACATACGGCGGCGAGGATTTCACCACATCCGCAGGCATAACAATCAAAAAAGGCGATAAAACCCTTGGCTTCCACATTCCATCATCGGGAATCCCCCTCACAGACGAGGTAAGACTTGATTCCTTCAGACAGGCGTATGAATTCTTCACAGATTATCGCCGTGAAGACGGTCTGATGATTTTCGAGTGCGGTTCCTGGCTCATTTACGAGGGCTACAAGGATATTCTCCCGGAGAATTCAAATACAATTAAATTCATTAACGATTTTGAAATCGTGTCTAGTGAGCCCAAGGATAAATTTGATGATGCCTGGAGAATTTTTGACAAATACGGCTACAAATCACCCAAGCATTGGCCTGAGGATACCTCAATGCGCAGAGCATTCAAACAGCTTGTTCTCAGCGGTGGTAAAACAGGTCACGGTCACGGAATTATCGTCTTCGACGGTAAGAATATCGTAAGATAAAGAAAAAAATCCCCTTACTCGTTTTGAACAAGTAAGGGGATTTGCTGTTGTTACAGTAGCTTGAATGTAGAAAGGAAAATGTCAAAGTTTTTCTGATGCTTCTGTGTATTTTCGGGGAGCTGGATTTTTATTTCAACCGAGCCGTAGTCCCCGCCGTCAACGCAGTAAACTTTTGTGGTAACGGCGCCCTCAGTTGCAGAATATGCCGAGTATGGCGAGGTTGTGTTGAGAGCTGCAATATCATCCTCGAACGAAAGATATTGTGCAGTTTCGTTGCAAAGAGTTGCATAGTCTTTGCCCTCGTGTTGAGTAATAACCATCGTAACGCTGCTGTTATCGTTGGCGATTGCAGTTGTAACGCCGTTTTCACGCGTTATGCTATACTCTTTTTCATAAATAAAAATCGTATAAATCCGTTTTACTTCCTCTGCCGCTTGTGTTGTGGGCGGTGCTTGCGTGGTGGGCTCCGCTTTGCCGTCACCTTTTAAAAGATTTTTAGCAAAAGGAGTCAACAACACAGTCACTATCGCAGAAGCAACGGCTATCACACCGAATATGGTGTGAAGAATTTTCCTTTTCTTTTCGTTCATAAGCGGGATTATGCCTTATCCTTTGAGCCGAAGAGCTCGATTTTTTCACGTACTGTTTCTTTGATAGCTTCGCAACCGGGTGCAAGAAGCTTTCTGGGGTCGAAGCCTTTACCCTGAAGGTCTTTACCTGCTTCGATGTATTTTCTTGTAGCATCCTGGAATGCAAGCTGGCACTCTGTGTTAACGTTGATTTTTGAAACGCCGAGCTCGATAGCCTTTTTAATCATATCAGCGGGGATACCTGTACCACCGTGAAGAACGAGGGGCATTGTACCTGTTTTTTCCTGAACTGCTGCAAGAGTGTCGAAAGAAAGACCTGCCCAGTTTTCGGGATATTTGCCGTGGATGTTGCCGATGCCTGCTGCGAGCATTGTAACGCCAAGGTCAGCAATCATTTTACACTCGTCGGGGTCAGCACATTCGCCTGCACCAACAACGCCATCCTCTTCGCCACCGATTGAGCCAACCTCAGCCTCGATAGAAAGACCTTTTTCTTCGCAGATAGCAACGAGCTCTTTTGTTTTTGCAATGTTTTCGTCGATGGGGTAGTGTGAACCGTCGAACATAATTGAAGAGAAGCCTGCTTCGATACAAGCTTTTGCACCTTCGTATGAACCGTGGTCAAGGTGAAGAGCAACGGGAACTGTGATGCCAAGGTCATCAATCATAGCCTTAACCATGCTTGCAACTGTTTTGAAGCCGCACATATACTTACCTGCACCTTCGGAAACACCGAGGATAACGGGTGAGTTCATTTCCTGCGCTGTGAGGAGAATGGATTTTGTCCATTCAAGGTTGTTGATGTTGAACTGACCGACTGCATAGTGGCCTGCTTTTGCTTTTGTGAGCATGTCTTTTGCGTTAACTAAAGCCATTTTTAACACTCCTATAATAAAAATTTTTAAAACTGATTTATATGTTTTCTTCCCTCAAATCAAGCACAAGCTCTTTTCTTGCGGGCACGAGCTTTGTGTATTTCACGCCGGCGGCATCAAACATTCTTTTTGATGCTCTTGTGGCAGACGTGTCCTTGTATTTGTCGGAAAGGTAAACAACTTCTTTGATGCCGCTCTGAATGATTGCCTTTGCACATTCGTTGCAGGGGAAAAGCGCAACGTAAATTCTGCTGTTTTCAAGGCTTTGACCTCTGCAATTCAGGATTGCGTTGAGCTCAGCGTGGCAGACGTAAAGGTATTTTGTGTCGTAAGGGTCGTCACCGCTGCGCTCCCAGGGGAAAACATCGTCGTCGCACCCGGCAGGGAAGCCGTTGTAGCCAACCGAAAGGATTCTGTTTTCGTTGTTGACTATGCAAGCACCAACCTGAGTATTTGGGTCTTTGCTTCTTTCGGCACAAAGAACAGCCGCACCCATAAAGAACTCATCCCATGAAATGTAACCTTCTCGTTTAGCCATAGTATTTCTCCTTATTCCACTAAAATCCAAAATACATTATACAATCAAACAAACAATTTTTCAACAGAAATAATAAAAATTGCCGCTATTATACGTAACTTTCGAAAATTTAATATAATATTGGAAATAAAATTCTAAAAAAGAAAAATAATTGCACGTGTATTTGGTATTATCTCATTACTGACGATTTTTCAGCTAAAATTTTTGTGGAGAAAAGATTATGGTTAAAGATTATTTCAAAAGAATTTGCACCATGGGAAGGCCGTGGGAATACGTTTTCTGGTGGGCTCTTCGTATCGCTATGATTGTGGGAATCATAATTCGTCTTATCGAATCTGACAAATTGGGAATGTATCAGCCTATGCAGATGGCGGCAAACCTTCTCGGTATGTTTGCTCTTGAAATCTGCCAGATGTTCCCTAAGGGCACATTCCCGAGACTCATTCCGGCATACGTTCAGAATATAACCGCTTTGTGCTTCTTTATAGCATCCTTCGGCGGCGCATTCTTAAACTTTTACTATAGCATTCCCGCATATGACAAGGTTTGTCATATGCTCGGCTGTATGGAGGCTGTTTTTATCGGCTATGAGCTTATCTGTGCAATGCAGCTCCGTGACAAAGTTGTTGTTCCGGGTAAAATCGCAGCACTTTGTGCTTTTGGTATAGCTTTTGTTTTTGCTTCCGGTTGGGAGCTTTTCGAATTCGTTTTCGATCAGTGGTTCGGTGGCGACTGCCAGCATTGGAATCTTGAGCTTGCAATACAGGAGGCCGGCGGCAACAGAGATAACATCTTTATGCTTATACCCCTTGACGATGCAAGATTTGAAGCAAGATTTGCCCTTATGGATACAATGGGCGATGCAATTCTCAACGCTATTGGTGCCGTTATTATGTACGTTATCCTCAGAATTCGTCCTTACAGACACACAGGTAAGAACAATATTAACAAAATTATTGAAGCTGATTTGGCTAAAAATGCCAAAGAAGAAGCAACAGTATAATTAATTGTTGATTATCTGTGAAAAAAGTTATATAATCAAATCGTATAATTATGTATAGGAGGAGTACCTATGTCAAAAAAGGTATTGGCAATAGTTTTATCACTTATTATTGCCTTTTCGGCAGTTGCAGTTCCCGTTAGCGCGGCTGACGTTGCGAGCTTCAACATCGAAAACATTTTCAACACATTAATTGATAAGCTTATTTCATTTGTTCTCACATATCTCAACCAGTTCTGGCCGGGTTATGAGGATAAATGGGTAACTGACGATGGCTACGTGCCCGAAAACTTCTATGAGGGCGAAGCAGAGTTCGACAGAGAAGTTAACCCCGATGCAAACTGGGAGGTTGGCTACGCAGGAGCATCTCTTCTTGAAGGCATTGAGCCCCTTGATGGCGACTACTATCTCGCAGGTACACTTGAACCCATCGTTGGCCGTGTGCCCACAAAGGTTCTTGACGACCAGAGAGTTCGTGTGTTCGCAATCAGCGACGGTCTTAGCGGTATTGTTCTTCATGCAGTTATCGACGGCTTCGGCTTTTCCAGAGGCGACGTGCAGGAAATCCGTTCGAGATTGGCAGATTTTGCTGAGAAATACGGCATTGTTGCTGTTAACGTTTCCGTTCTTCATCAGCATTCCTGTATCGATACTCTCGGTATGAACGTTCCTCTTGCTCCCGCTCTTATCCTCAACACAGGTAACGCTGCAACAGGCGGTCTTCTTGATGAGCTTAAAATCCAGAAGAACGAGCACTTTATGGAGAATCTTTATCAGAAAACAGTTAATTCAATGAAAAAAGCTGTCGTTAATATGAAAAAGGGTGACCTTTACTACGGCACAGCAGACATCGGCGAATTAATTTACGACAAACGTGATCCTCAGGCGATTGACCCCAACATCAACAGACTTCGCTTTGTTCCTGAAGACGGCTTGAATGAAACATGGATTCTTGAAGCAGGCATCCATTGCACAATGCTTGGTGCCGGTCCCGATGAACTCACAGCAGACTTCCCCTACTACATTGAAAAAACCATTCGCGAAACTGTAGGTGCAAACGTTGTTTACGTTCAGGGTGCAGAGCTTGCTATCACAACAGATTGTGATACACTTAATCTCCCCGAAGATATCGACGGTATCGATAGAATGAGAATTTATGGCGAAACAGTTGCAAACAGAGTCATCGCTATTAATAACGACGTTAAGCTTGACCCCGTTCTCAATGTAAGAATGCAGGAGGTTCGTCTTGACGTAACAAACGAAATCCTCACTCTTGCTGCCCGTGAAGATGTTCTTAACCCCGTTATCGTTAAAACTGATGACGATTATCAGATGATTACCGAAATCGGTTATATGGAATTGGGTAACGAGGTAGCTATCTTCCTTGCTCCCGGTGAATTTGACCCCATCCTCTTCTACGGCGGTCCTGAATCAGGCAGTGCTTCTTGGTCCGGCACAGAGTGGGAATATCCCGACATCAAAGACCTCACACCTTGCGAAAACGTAATGGTATTCGGTCTTACAAATGACCAGGCGGGTTACGTTCTCAGAGATAACGAGTATCACTCAATGTTCACAGAGAACGAAGAAATCAACGTTATTTGCGATACAGCCGGTTCAGCATTTGTAAATGCTTATATGGATCTCATCAACTCCTTGTAATCTGCCGCATAATTAATATGTATTTTGGGTGCTTTCCTGAATGGAAAGCACCTTTTTATTTTGTCATTCTAAACAGAAATGTAATAAGTGTTTTGGCTCTTTGTCTATTTACAAGAATGTTGAAAATATGATATACTATTGTATATGTGTAATTATGCCCTGAAAGGTGATTTTTATGGAACGAAAAAGCGGAGTGCTTATGCATATTTCCTCCTTATGGGGGGAGTATTCCTGCGGCAGCTTTGGTAAAGAAGCAAAGGAGTTTATAGATTTTCTTTCTTCCTGTGGCTTTTCATATTGGCAGGTTTTGCCCTTCGGCTTGGTAGATGAATGTAATTCTCCGTATAAATCATATTCAACCTTCGGCGGTAACCCCTATTTTGTCGATTTAAC
Organism: Oscillospiraceae bacterium; assembly: GCA_015066225.1. Lineage (GTDB taxonomy): Bacteria > Bacillota > Clostridia > Oscillospirales > Acutalibacteraceae > DTU089. Next base: position 39,421 of record SVOT01000005.1, on the reverse strand, counting down.
AGACCTTTTTGAAAAGGGACTCATCACTTCCGACGAATTAAACAGTGCACGCCAGTCAACACCTTATTATTGTGAATTTCCGAAGCTTGTCGAAGAAAGGGTAAAGCTTCTTACTGAAGCCTCTAAAAGAGCGGGGGGCGAGCTCCGTGAAAAAATCAACCGCTTTATTGATTCCAATAAATATTTAAAAGACTTCTGCGTTTTTATGGCGCTTAAAACAAAAAACGAAGACCTCCCATGGACGATGTGGCAAAGCGAAGAGTACGACGGCGAAACAGAGTTTGGTTGGCGTTTTATTCAGTATATGTTCTTTAGTCAATGGGCGGAAATTAAAAGCTATGCAAGCTCCAAGGGTATTGGCATAATCGGCGATATACCGATTTATGTTTCCTATGATTCAGCCGATGTCTATTTTGATAAAAGCCTTTTTATGCTTGACGATAATAACAAAATGACCGATGTTGCGGGCGTTCCCCCGGATTATTTTGCAGAGGATGGTCAGCTTTGGGGTAATCCCCTTTATGATTGGGCTGAAATGGAAAGAACCGATTATTCCTGGTGGAAAGACAGAATTTCTTTAGCACTTAACCTTTTCGATGGTGTCAGAATAGACCACTTCAGAGCTTTTGAGAGCTTTTGGGCGGTAAAGGGTGATGCCGAAACAGCCAAAGAGGGCAGATGGATAAAGGGCCCGGGTATGAAGCTTATTAACGCAATCAAAGCTGTAGCAGGTGACAAGCTCATTATTGCCGAGGATTTGGGCGATATAACAAAAGAAGTCTATGAGCTTGTGGAGGAAAGCGGATTCCCCGGTATGCGAGTATTCCAATTCGGCTTTTTCGGCGGTGACACACCCCACAAGCCTCATAACTACGTAAATAACTGTGTTGCATATTCCGGCACCCACGACAATAACACGCTTCTCGGTTACCTTTGGGAAACACCAATGGATGTTAAAAAGGGCATTATGCGTTATTGCTCCTGTAACGAAGACAGGTGGAATGAGGACGGTTGCCGTGCAATAATAAAAACCATTATGGGTAGTGCGGCGGGTCTTACAATATTCCCTATTCAGGATTTGTTGGGCTACGGAAGTGACACCCGACTCAACGTTCCCGGCAGGGCAGAGGGTAATTGGCTTTACAGAATAACAAAAAGCCAGCTTGATTTGATTGACAAAAACTATTTCAAGGATTTGAATGAACTTTACGGCAGGTAATATTATGGCAGATTTAAAAAATATCACTTTGTTTTTATTGGATATGGACGGAACCGTAAATCTAGGCTACGACACTATTGACGGTGCAAAGGAGTTTCTTTGTACCTTAAAGGAACAGGGAAAAAATTATATTTTTCTTACCAATAACTCCTCACGAAATGCCAACGATTACGTTGAAAAGATGCGTTCACTGGGCTTTCCCTGTGAAAAAGAAAACGTTTTCACATCGGGTATGGCGGCGGGAATGTTCCTGCAGGAAAGAAAAAAGGATTCCCTCGTTTTTGTTTGCGGAACAGAATCTCTCAGGGCGGAGCTTAAAAAATACGGTGTGAATATAAGTGAGGATGGTGTTGGTGCCGATACAGTTCTTTTGGGCTACGACACCGAGCTCGATTACAAAAAAATCCGTATAGTGTGTGACCTTCTTGACGGTGGCGCAGACTATTACGCAACAAATATCGATATGGTTTGCCCCATTGAGGGTGGCAGATATTTGCCCGATTGCGGCAGCTTTGCCGATATGTTTGAAAATGCGGTGAAAAGGCGCCCCGTTTTCCTCGGCAAGCCTGATCGCACAATGATTGATATTCTCGCAAAAGCAGAGAATGTTCCATATGAGAATATTGCTATGGTGGGCGACAGAATTTATACCGATGTTAAAACAGGCATAAATGCAGGGGTAACGTCTGTGCTTGTTTTGTCGGGCGAAACCACAATGGAGGATTATAAAAACAGCGACGTTAAACCGGATTATATCCTTGATTCGGTAAAAGATATTTACAATGCCATAAAGGAGGTTTGATTCATGGCAAAAAAGGTTATATCAACACTTGTTATTCTTTCTCTTCTTGTTGTTGCCTTGTCAATGAGTGTTCCCGCCTCGGCGGTTTATGAGGCGAGCTTTCTCTACGGCGACGTCAACGGCGACAAAAAAGTGGATACAAACGATGCAAAGGCTGTTCTCAACGTTGTTGCAGGCATTGAAACAATCGACGACAGCGAAGCCTTTGAACGTGCAGATATCAACGGCGACGGCGAAATCACACTTTTCGATGCCCGCCAGATTCTCAGAGGTGCAACGGGCACCCTGAGCCTTCAGCCCTCGGGTGCGTTTGACGGATTCGAATGTCAGGACGACCTTAATTTAGATGAAGAAACTGTTGTTGCAATGTTCAACACCTACCTCAACAGAATAAAAACCGAAGAAAACGGCTATGCTGTTTCATTCATAAAGACCGAGGATGACCAGCTTACAGGCTTCGAAATGGGTGAGGTTGAATTTATCGGTATAAACTTCGGCACGGCATCAAGTGCTGTTGCCGGCTTGATACAGGATATTATCATTTCAGAGGACGATGAATTCGTTACAACAAATATAAATAACGGTAGCCAGAACTACAGCCTTATGTCTATTGAAGGCTCGCCTTATGTATCAAAGCTTTCTGTAAGTGACCTTCACGGTGTCAAGGCAAGCTACGATAAAGAATCGGGTGAGCTTACCCTCAAGGTTGCACTTGCCGACACTGAGATTGAGGGTGTAACACAGTCCTCATATTCAAAGGTTCTCAATACCGAAATAATGCTTGATGAAACAAACAGCACGCTTGTTAAGCTTCTTGACAGCGACGCAGTAGATGCAGAAATGCTTCGTGAATTCAAAAACTGTGTACTTACACTTGTTCTTGACGGTGCAAACGGAGATGTTATTTCTTATAAAATTGAGTATGAGTCAGAAATGTACGTTTCAGATGCCACTGTAAAAACAAATTCATTTTCCGGTCTTGCAAAGGTTAAGGATGTGTGCTTTTCAAAAACACACGCGATAGAATACACCGATTTCCAATGGGAAACAGCTCAATAAAACAGGGGGATCAAAATGAAAAAATATGTTCTCGCCCTTGACCAGGGCACAACAAGCTCAAGAACTATAGTTTTTGACAAAAAAGGCAGAATAGTATCTAAGGCTCAGTTTGAATTTGAACAGATTTATCCTAAAACAGGCTGGGTGGAGCACAACCCCTATGAAATTCTTGATTCACAGCTTCGCTCCCTTTCCATGGCACTCATAAACGGCAAAATTGACCCCAAAGAAATTGCCGCAATCGGCATCACAAACCAGCGCGAAACAACCATTCTTTGGGATAAAGACACAGGCAAGCCTGTTTACAATGCTATTGTGTGGCAGTGTCGCAGAACGGCACCCATCTGTGAAAAGCTCAAAGCAGATGGCCTTGAGGACTATGTAAAAGAGCACACAGGTCTTCTTATTGATGCATATTTCAGCGCAACAAAAATAAAATGGATTCTTGACAATGTTCCTGAGGCAAGAACACTTGCCCTTGATGGCAAGCTCCTTTTCGGTACTGTTGAAACGTGGCTTATCTGGAACCTCACCAACAAACAGGTTCACGTCACAGATTACAGTAACGCCGCAAGAACAATGCTTTTCGATATTGAAAAGCTTTGCTGGGATGAGCATCTTTGCAACGAGCTGGGCATACCGATGAGTATTCTCCCCGAGGTGAGGGAATGTAGCTCCGTTTACGGCTACGTTTCCGACGATGTACCCGGTCTCAAAGAGCTTGCCGGTGTTCCCATTTCGGGTGCAATCGGTGACCAGCAGGCGGCTCTTTTCGGTCAGGCTTGCTTCAATGCGGGTCAGGCAAAAAATACATACGGCACAGGCTGTTTCCTTCTTATGAATACGGGTGAAAAGCGCATCCGCTCAAAAAATAACCTTATTGAAGGCATCGCTTGGGGAATAAACGGCAAGGTTACCTATGACCTTGAGGGCAGTGCATTCAATGCGGGCTCTGTTATCAAATGGCTCCGTGACGAGCTCCGCCTTATTTCCGAGCCCAGCGAATGTGATTTTCTTGCAGAAAGCGTAAGGGATGCAAACGGTATATATCTTGTGCCCGCCTTCACGGGTCTTGGTGCACCCTATTGGGATATGTACGCAAGGGGATGTATTGTTGGCCTTACAAGAGGCGTTAACCGCGCCCACTTTGCAAGAGCGGTGCTTGAAAGCATCGCCTATCAGGTAACCGACCTTGTGGACGCAATGTCCAAAGACAGTGGCATTCTTCTCAGCGAAATGAGAGTTGACGGCGGTGCATCTGTCAGCAACATTCTTCTTCAGATTCAATCAAACCTTATTTCATCTAAGGTCAACAGACCAAAGCTTGTTGAAACAACCGCTCTCGGTGCCGCCTATATGGCAGGTCTTGCCGTTGGCTTCTGGAAGGATTTTGACGAAATCGAGCGTGTTCGTGAGGTTGACCGCATTTTTGTCCCCGCAATCGATAACGATTCAAGAGAAAAGATGATAAATGGTTGGCATAAAGCAGTAGACCGTTCACGCAACTGGGAATAATTTCCTTATATTGCAGCATCTTTGCGTTTTGTTCAGCTCGCAGTACCTTTGTACAGCGTCGCTTCACAATTCCGCAAACCTGCTACAATCTAAGAAAATTCTATACGTTGCAGCATTTTGTGGGTTGTTCAACTTGATGTACCTTTGTACGCCTGCGTTTCACAAAGCCACGAACCTGACGCAATCTAAGAAAATTCTTTATGGTTTTTTAAAATAAGCAATCTTTGTGTTTTGTTCAGCTTGCAGTACCTTTGTACAGCGTTGCTTCACAATTCCGCAAACCTGTAATATACCAATTATAATCGGCGCAAAGCGCCCCGAAACTTGCCACTTGCAACTTCTAACTTGCCACTTAAATAAAGGAGTATCATGAATACAGAAACATTAATTATATTATTCGGTGCGCTGACTGTTGCACTTTCAATTGTTTGCATTGTTCTTGTTCTTTCTTTGAAGAAAAGCAAAAATAACGATGCAATTTATGAGGAATTTCGCCGTAACCGTGAAGAAATGGCACGCTCCGGCAGAGAAACCCGTGAAGAAACAAATGCAGCCCTCGGTAAAATTGAAGAAAAGCTCAGCACAATGGTGAAAGAAAACTACCAGAGCAGAATTGATATGAGTGAGAAAATCTCTGCCTCCCTCAAGTCAATTCAGGAGCAGAATTTTCAAAGTGCAGAAAGGCAGTCTAAAGCAGTCAGCGAATCTATTTCGAAAATGCAGGAGAGCAACGAGAAAAAGCTTGAAGAAATGCGTCTTACAGTTGACGAAAAGCTTACACAGACTCTCACAACAAGGCTCAACTCCTCATTCAAGACTGTTTCTGAACAGCTCGAAAACGTTTATAAATCTCTCGGCGAAATGAAAGAGCTTTCACAGGGAGTTACATCCAACGTAACCTCTCTTAACAGAATTCTTTCAAATGTTAAGGCACGAGGCACCTGGGCAGAGGTTCAGCTTGAGGCGATTCTTGACCAGACAATCCCGGGGCTCTACGTTAAAAACTATTCACCAAAAAACAACAGTGAGCACGTTGAGTTTGCAATAAGATTCCCCAATAGTGACAAAAGCGGTGAGGATATCTATTTGCCAATCGACTCCAAATTTCCCCTTGAGGATTATGTCAGAGTATGCGAGGCGGCAGACAGAGCCGACCCCGACGCTCTCAAGGCGGCAAGAAAAGCCCTTGAAGACAGAGTTCTTGCAGAGGCAAAGGATATAAAGAAATATATCGTTGTTCCAAAAACAACTCCATTTGCAGTTCTTTACCTTGCAACCGAGGGGCTTTATGCAGAAATAGCATCCTCAAAATCCGGCATTGCAGAAAAGCTTCAGGCGCAAAACGTTATGGTGGCGGGTCCGTCAACAATAACGGCGCTTCTTAACTCCTTTGCAATGGGCTTCAAGGCTATGGCAATCAACGAAAAAGCCGACGAGGTAAGAAAGCTGCTTGCGGCGGCAAAGACACAGTATGAAACCTTTGGCAATGTCCTTGAAAAGGCACGCAAAAAAATCGATGAGGCAGGCAAGAGCCTTGACGAAGCACGCCACAGAAATGATATTATTCAGAAAAAGCTCAAAGGCGTGGAGGAGCTTGAAACAGGCATAGCCGACGGGATACTTGAAATTCCGGATATAACCTCAGCAGAATAAAAATAAAAAGTGAGGGAGCCCAACCAATTTTGGTTGGGCTCCCTCTTTTGAAAAGGAGTTATTCGCTTGTTATTTGTTCGGGATAACGTAAGCGATTGTTGTATCGTCTGCAAATTTAACAAATACAAGGTCGCCGTCGTTATGAACGCAATATGCGTTATAGCAGGAATCGAAAACTTTTTTTATTTCATCAGAGCCTTTGATTTCTTTAATGGGCGGCGGATCTTTGTATTCAGGTTGATAATCGAAAAACGAGACTGTTGAAAGCGAGGAGGCATAGGTGAAATATGGCGAATGTGTTTCGGGGTAGTTGTTTAATGAATATTCAAACCAATCCTTTGTGGAGATTGTGAAAATCTCTTTGATTTCCTTGCCTTTTTCAAAATATTCATAAAGACCGGTATCCTTTAGCACCTTTATAGTGTTTTTCATATCACCCGAAATGTAGAAGTAGCAGCCCGACGAGTAATCCTCATCAATGTATATCAAAAATGATAATGTGCCAAGCTGGCTCTTTTCGGGCTTGAACCACTTTTCACCTGATGTTTCGCAAATGTCTTTGTATATCGCTTTTCTCAGAGTCAGATAGTCTGCTTCCGTTATTTTTTCGAGAACGACATTTTCAACACCATATTTTGATATGATGGTTAAATTTGCACCCGCATCGGTGTATTCACAAACATCGTGGGTGTATTCGTCCTTGTTGCTGTTCTCTTCCGGCAAGAGTAGGGTTTTATAATATTCCTTAACAGTATCAAGCTCCCAAAGAGAAAAAAGTTTATCCAAGCATTTCTCGTCTAAATAATTGAATGATCTGTATTTTGTGTTGCCGTTTTTTAAGGTATATCTTACCTCAAAAACACCTGCAACGGTACCGGGTCCGCTCTTTGCGATTGTTTTTTGTATGTCACAAATTGTCTGAATATCCTTTGGGTCTGTAACCGGTATTCCGTTAAGCCACTGTGAGGCAACCTGGTTTTCAAAAAGACTGCCGTCGGGATCGTTCAAAAACTCATTAAATGGAATAGTCAGATAAACTTCCTCAATATCCTCTGTTGCAGGGGGCGTGTAGTATGTTCCGAAAACACCGGTTAGAGAAATAACGGTAGCAACGGCAACGGCACACAACACCGTAACGGCGGCCAAAAGCCCTGTTTTTAGCTTTTTGAAAGAAAAGTGAATAATAATGTTGCAGCCAAGTGCGCTCAGCATTGCAATAACTGTGCCGATTATGGTGAAAATAAGCAGCTTTTTCACGGGGGAAAAAACGTGATATGTTCCTGCGTATGCCGTGAAATATGCGGCTAAGCCCAAGGGGAGGGTGAGCGAGGTTACAAAGACCATAAATTTGTTTTTGCCTTTTGCACCGATTTCCTCAACCTTGAAGCTTTTTGCAAAATATCTGCGCAGAAAAGCGAGCGTTGCCACGCTGACAGTTATCCAAAAAACAGCGAAAATAACACCAAGAATCGGAAGGTAACCTATTTCTGCATCTACAAAATATTGCTCGTGCCAATCGCCATAACCCAATTGCGATAAAAGTATTCTTGTGGGGTCTGCTTTGCCTATAGTATATTCAAAGCTTTCGGTGTAATAATTTGGGGTATAACCGTAAAGGAAGTTGGTGGGTACGGCTACTGTGAGGAATCCCACAGCCAACGGCAGCAATCCAATACTCAGTGTACCCGCAACAGCTTCGATTCTTTTACCTGTTAAAAGGCTTCCGAAAACACCTGCGGTGAAAGAAAAGATGAAAACGGCAAGCAAAGAAAGATATTCTTCAAAAAATAGCAAAATAAGTTTTTGTGACAAGCCGAATTTATTAATGTTGATGGCAAGTGCACCCACCATACAAGCTGTGATCGTTGTAAAAAAACAAGCTATGGGGATGTTTATTCTGTTTAAAAATACGGTTTTGCGTTTAACCGCATGGCTGAAAAGAGCCAGGCAATAATCCTTCCTTTGTGCAAATGAGAATTGCAGCAAAGAGGTGACGGCACCCGCCAAGGCAAGAAGCGTATAGCTTTCAGCTTCAGAAACACTAAAATTATAGCTTGGGGAAACATATTCTATACGTAAACTCTCACTCAGCTCGCAAACGAGCGTATCGCCAACCTTGTAAGTCGTGCCGAAGGTGTATATAAAAAGCGTTATAGACGTTGCGATAATCACAAGGGCGGTAAAAATACTCAAACCCTCAAAAACATCTTTTCTCGCAACATGTTTATTTAAAGAGAGATTTGATTTTTTCATTATCTGTCACAGCCTCCGTTTCTTCTGAAAATACTTCGTCGAGTGTAAGGAGCGTAGTATTGATTTCCACCGCACCAAGACTATTGAGCTTCTGAAGCTCAGCTTCAACATCACCACATATGGTCAAGTATGCCTTTTTACCCGATAATTTCAGTTTTCTGTAATTGATTGCGGAAAACTGAAGCTCGGTTACAGGCATATTAAAGGTCATTTCAACCTTTCTGTAATGTTGGCTGACATCCCCCAACGGGCAGGAGAGAATAACGCTTTTGCCGTTGATGATTGCTACTTGGTCGCAAACGCCGGCAATTTCTCTCAGGTCGTGTGAGCTGATTATGACCGAAGCCTCTGTGTCGTTTATGTATTCTGTGAGAAGCTTTCTCACAAGCTCTTTTTTGTGGGGGTCAAGCCCGTCGAAGGTTTCGTCAATCAAAAGGTATTTAGGCTTTGCGGCAAACGCAATAGCCAGGCTTGCCTGTCTTGCCATACCCTTTGAAAGGCTTCTGATGCTTTTTTTCGGGTCAAGACCGAAAATATCGCATATTTTGTTAAGGATATTAAAATCGAAATCGGGGAAGTAGCTTGCATAGCGCTTTGCGGCAGATTTTATTGTTGAACCTTTGGGAAACCAAAGATTATCCGGCAGATAAAAAAGGGAAAGGCGCTCATTGTTGTTGTCAAATGCATCTTTTCCGTCAAGGAGCACGCAACCGTTTTCTGCTCTGTAAATACCGGCACAAACATTAAGCAGGGTTGTTTTGCCGCTGCCGTTGAAGCCCGCAAGACCCAACACGGAGGAATCCTCAACCGTCAGCGAAATGTTTTCTATTGCGGTAAAATCGCCGTATTTCTTCGTTACGGATTTGATTTCAATCATCTGTATCACCCTTTTCGTATATTGTTTTTGCCAAAGAAATAACCATATCATAAGTCATTCCTTTTGCTTTTGAAGAAGTGAGAATACGCAATAATTCCTTTTGCGCGCTGTCGAGAACAATTGTGTTTGCGATAGCGGAATTGCTGATGAAAACACCTTTTCCCGGCACGGAATAGGTTACCTGCTCGGTTTCAAGCTCCTGAAAAGCCCTTTTAACGGTGTTGACATTCAGTTCCAGGTCTGAAGCCAGCTGACGTATCGAGGGCAGCTTGTCACCGGGCTTGAGCTCCCCTATATTAATAAGGTTAAGGATTTGCTCCTTAATTTGCTCAAAAATCGGTGTGCGACTGTAAGGGTCAATGTTTATCACTTCGTCACCTCCTTCGTAACTGTGATATGTGTGCTATCACAGTTACACAGTAACATATATTTTTCCATTTGTCAACACAAAAAAAGAAAACCGCTACTCATTTGAGTAGCGGTTAATATATATTAGGAATTTATCTATCAGCCGATTGCTGCACCGATGAATCTGAGAAGAACGTTGATGTAGTCAAAGATTACAAGAAGGAAGTGAAGATCGCCAAATGCTGTGTTGTAATCAGCAGTGTGGAAAGTGTCTCTTGTGAGAACTGTGCCACAATCAAGGCATTTTGTAGATTCAGTTCCGTTAGCAACGAAGGTCTGGTCGTTGTTGTAAGTCCAGGCGTTGTCGTCAACAACGTGGGGCTGAGCATCGTGTGTTTCGCCGCAGCCTTCACAAACGACAGCGTGGTAACCGGGTTTTGTAGCTGTGTATTTACCTGTTGTGATGTTTACATAACCATCTGACCATTTGTGCTGAACAGAAATGGGAGAGTAGAAGATAAGAGTGTTGTTGAAGAATACAGCAACCTCAGAATCGTTAACCGAAAGGTTACCTGATGTTGAGGGAACAGTTGAGAACATATTCTTGGTATTTTCGTTGTATTCAAGAGATGCATTCACACCTGTTGACAACCGGAATTCAATTACTGTGCCTTCCAAAGAGTATTTTTCTGTATCGAAGAAATCAGTTTTCTCGGGTTTTGAAACTGTAACGATAGAGCTTGCAACAATTGCGGGGAAGTCAGCAAATGTGCCGGGAATTTTGAGGTCTGTAGCAACCTTGATGTTTTCAAGAGCGCCACCGATAAGGTCATCTCCGCCTGATGTTGAGGGGAGTGAGAAGCCCTTGATGATAACTTCGTAATCAAGCTCACCGAAAACAGAGTCGTCTTCAAAAACGATAGAGAAGGTTATTTCAATTGTTTTACTTTTTGCTCCTTCGCCAACATTCTGTGCAAAAATTTCAAAGAATGCTTCGGGCTCAACAAAGTAGTCAACACCGTCAACAACTGCAGAAGTAACCTCTGTTGTGTATGCTTTTGAACCACCTTCACCGGCAACGTATTTGCTTTCGTCAACTTTAACAGAAATGTCAAAGTTATCAGGGTTAAGCTCAGCCAAGCTGGTGATGTCGTATGTTACCGTATTGGTAAAAGTAAGGGAAGCAGCACTTACGCTGATGCTCATTATTGTGAAAAGCATAGCAACAACAAGAACTGCGGAAATAAGTTTTTTTGCTTTCATTGTTTAGTGCCTCCTTGGATTAATAAATGCCGACAAGCATCTGGATGAGAGAAACAGCGATCTGGTAAATGTAACCAACGATTGTGCTTTCAAGAGATGTCATATTATCGAAGTCGAAGAGGTTTGCGAAGTGCTCGGAGCCGGGGATGCTCTGTGTGAAAGTACCGCCACAGATTTCGCAGGTACCTGTCTGAGTCTGGGGTACGAAAACGCCACCGTCATCGTTAGGGATCCACTCGTTGATAACATGCTCTTCAAATTCGTGAAGCTCGCCACAGCCGAGGCAATATCTGCCGTGACCGTTGTCGATGCTTGTGAGCTCACCGAGAGTGTGCTCAACAGTGATGGCAACGCTACCTACAAGCTCGTTTTTGTAATAAACGAAAACTTCTGTGTCGTCAACGGAAAGGAACTCGTTGAGAGAGGGAACAAAACGGAAGTTTACGTCTGTTGCGGAGTATTCAACTCTAACACCGTCAACGTTAACGACCAAGCCCTGGGGATTGAAGCACTCAGCGTCTGTGTAAGCTGTTTTGACAGCAGGGTCAGCTATTGTAACAGCAGCCATTGATGAAACTGCCATAGGCACAACAAGCATAACAACTGCAAGCATAACAGCAAGAGCTTTTCTTGTTTTCATGATAAATTCCTCCAAAATGTCTAATATATGTAAGAGCATTATAACACAAATGTTTTCAAATGTAAATACACAAAATACAGTTTTAATAAACCATTATTGTATAGATATTGTGATTTTTGCGAATATTGTTGTTTTTAAGAAAAAAACGGTTTTTTGTTGACTAATGCCGGAGGTGGATATATAATTCCCATAGGTGATAAAAATGATAATCAAAGGATTTCAGAAGCTGACTCTTTTAGATTTCCCGGGTAAGACCGCCTGCACGGTTTTTACGGCGGGTTGCAATCTTCGCTGTCCCTTCTGCCACAATGCTCTGCTTGTAACGGAGCAGAACGATGTTTTTTTCAGCGAGGAAGAGATTTTTGAGCATCTTGATAGGCGAAAAAACGTTTTAGACGGTGTTGCGGTAACAGGCGGCGAGCCTCTTTTGCAAAAGGATATTGAGCGATTTCTTTACGAGATAAAGGACAAGGGCTTTCTTGTCAAGCTTGACACAAACGGCTGCTACCCCGAAAAGCTCGACGGTATTCTTCAGCTTGGCCTTGCAGATTATGTGGCAATGGATATAAAAAACAGCCCTGAAAAATATGCCCGTACAGTAGGTGTTGAGAGCTTTGATATTGTCCCTGTTGAGGAAAGCATAAGGCTTCTTCAGAACAGCGGTGTTGACTACGAATTCAGAACCACCGTAACTGCCGATTTTCACACGGTTGAAAGCATCGAAAAGGCGGCGGAGTGGATAAAGGGCACGAAAAAATATTTTTTGCAGAATTTTGTTGATTCAGGCAACCTTATTGACAGCGCCTGCAAGGGTGTGAGCAAGGCTGAAATGCATCTTATGCTGGAGGCGGCAAGAAAGCATATTCCCACTGCTGAGCTCCGCGGAATCTGAGATTTCTGCACACTCGCATATAGAAAAATATGAGTGATATTTTGTTGTTAACCACAAGATATAGTGTATTTGACCACTATATCTTGTGGTATGTTTTTTGCGTTTTTCACAATCGACAAAATAATACACAAAAAGACGAGTGGAGATATGTGCAAATTTGCTATATTTTGCACAAAAACCACCAATATCTTGTGTTTGCAAGAAAAATAATTCAAATACAGACACAATATATTGTGTTTTGCTATTGACAATGGTGTGCATATCTGCTATTATTTCTATCGGTCGGCATTTCGACAATGCCAGAAAAAATAAAGAAATAAAAAGAAGGAGAAAGTCTATGTATCAGGTAATTAAAAGAGACGGCGACGTTGCGGATTTTGACATATCCAAAATTGCCGTAGCCATCAAAAAAGCATTTGAAGCATGCAACAAACAGTATAACGACAACATCATTGATTTCCTTGCACTTAAAGTTACAGCGAACTTCGAGCCCAAAATCAGCAACAATCTCATTGCTGTTGAGGACGTTCAGGACAGCGTTGAGTCTGTTCTTGTTCAGGCGGGTTATGCAGATGTTGCGAAGGCGTACATTCTTTACAGAAAAAACCGTGAAAAGATCCGTAATATGAAATCAACAATCCTTGACTATAAGGATCTTGTTGACAGCTACGTTAAGGTTACAGACTGGCGTGTTAAAGAAAACTCAACAGTAACATATTCTGTTGGTGGTCTTATCCTTTCAAACTCCGGTGCAATCACTGCCAACTACTGGCTCTCTGAGGTTTATGACGAAGAGGTTGCAAATGCACACCGTAGCGGTGACATTCACATCCACGACCTTTCAATGCTTACAGGTTACTGTGCAGGTTGGTCTCTTAAACAGCTTATTCAGGAGGGTCTCGGCGGCGTTCCCGGCAAGATTACCTCTGCTCCCGCAAGCCACCTTGCAACTCTTTGCAACCAGATGGTAAACTTCCTTGGTATTATGCAGAATGAGTGGGCAGGTGCTCAGGCTTTCTCATCCTTTGACACATATCTTGCACCCTTTGTTAAGGTTGATAATCTTGACTACAAGCAGGTTAAAAAATGCATCGAATCCTTCATCTTCGGTGTAAATACACCTTCTCGCTGGGGTACACAGGCACCCTTCTCAAACATCACTCTTGACTGGACTGTTCCCGCAGACCTCAAGGATATGCCTGCTATCGTCGGCGGCAAAGAGATGGATTTCACATACGGCGACTGTAAAAAAGAGATGGATATGGTCAACAGAGCCTTCATTGAAACAATGATCGAGGGCGATGCTCACGGCAGAGGCTTCCAGTATCCCATCCCCACATATTCAATCACAAGAGATTTTGACTGGTCAGAGACAGAGAACAACAAGCTTCTCTTTGAAATGACCGCAAAATACGGCACACCATATTTCTCAAACTATGTTAACTCCGATATGGAGCCCAGCGACGTACGTTCAATGTGCTGCAGACTTCGTCTTGACCTTCGTGAGCTCCGTAAAAAGAGCGGTGGCTTCTTCGGTAGCGGCGAAAGCACAGGTTCAATCGGTGTTGTAACAATTAACCTTCCCAGAATCGCATACCTTTCAGAAGATGTTGAGGATTTCTACAGAAGACTCGATAAGCTTATGGATATCTCTGCACGTTCTCTCAAGGTTAAGAGAGAGATTATCACAAAGCTTCTTGACGAAGGTCTTTATCCCTACACAAAGAGATACCTCGGCACATTCAACAACCACTTCTCAACAATCGGTCTTATCGGCATGAACGAGGTTGGTCTCAACGCAAAATGGCTCCGTAAGGATATGACACATAAAGAGACTCAGGAGTTTGCAAAGAACGTTCTCAACCATATGAGAGAAAGACTTTCAGACTACCAGGAGCTTTACGGCGACCTCTATAACCTTGAGGCTACTCCCGCAGAGTCCACAACCTACCGTTTTGCAAAGCACGATAAAAAGCACTATCCCGCAATTATCACAGCAAATGAAAACGGCACACCCTACTACACCAACTCTTCACACCTTCCCGTTGGCTACACAGCAGACATTTTCGAGGCTCTTGATGCTCAGGATGAGCTTCACACACTTTACACTTCGGGTACTGTTTTCCACGCATTCCTTGGCGAGAAGCTCCCCGATTGGAAAGCCGCTGCAGATATTGTCAAGAAAATTGCCGATAACTACAGGCTTCCTTATTATTCAATTTCACCCACATATTCAGTTTGCTGCAACCACGGTTATATTGCAGGTGAAGAATATGAGTGTCCCGATTGCGGCAACACCACAGAGGTTTACAGCCGTATCACAGGCTACTATCGTCCCGTTCAGAACTTCAACGACGGTAAAGCTCAGGAATTCAAGGACAGAAAAGTTTATGACGTTGCAAACTCAAGGTTTGAAAAATCCGAAAGAACAATTGACCATGCTCATTGTGATTGCGGCTGCAAAAAAGAAAAGGTAGTTGTTGACAGCGACGCAAAATTCATCCTTTTTGCAACAAAAACCTGCCCCAAATGCAAGATAGCGGCACAGCTTCTTGAGAAAAAAGGCATTGCATACGAAAAGCTTTTCGTAGAAGAAAATGTTGAGCTTGCAAAGGAGCTTGAGCTCAAACAGGCACCCACCCTTGTTGTTCAGAAGGGTGATGTTGCTGAAAAAATCGCAGACCTTCCTGCAATCAAGGATTTCATAGAATCTCTTTAATAAATAATGAAATGGGCTGTGAAAAACAAGTTTTTTACAGCCCATTTGCATAAACGGAGCAATATTTATGTACGATATTATAATTGTCGGTGCAGGTCCTGCGGGGCTCACCGCCGCACTCTATGCTCTCAGAGCATCAAAAAGTGTGCTTGTTATAGAAAAATCAACCTTTGGGGGTCAGGTGACCTTTTCTCCCAAAATTGAAAATTACCCCGGCTTTGCTGAAATGAGCGGTAACGAGTTTGCAGACAAGCTTCTTGACCAGGTTCTTACAATGGGCGCCGAGGTTGAAATGGAAGCAGTTACAGGTATTTCGGATTTCGGAACTCATAAAACTGTTTTTGCGGGCAACAAGGCTTATGAAGCAAAAGCGGTTATTATCGCTGTGGGTGTTCGTCACAGGCAGCTTGGCGTTGAAAGAGAAAACGAGCTTGTGGGCAAAGGTGTTTCATATTGTGCTGTTTGTGACGGCGCATTTTTCAAGGGCCAGACAGTCGGTGTTGTGGGCGGCGGTAACTCTGCTCTTCAGGAGGCTGTTCTTCTCTCTGATATTTGCGAAAAGGTTTATCTTTTCCAGAATCTTCCTTTCTTCACAGGTGAGAAGAAGCTCATTGACATTCTTGAAAACAAGCCAAACGTTGAGTTTATGACTGAGGTTACAGTTGCCGGTCTTCGTGGAGAGGACGAGCTTGAGGCTGTTGTTCTTAATACAAGGGACGGTGAAAAAACCGTTGAGGTTGACGGAGTTTTCGTTGCTATCGGTCTTGAGCCCAAGAACTCAGCTTTCTCAGAAAATGCCACACTTGATGAATACGGCTACTTTGATGCTGACGAAAGCTGTGTGACAAAAACAAACGGTGTTTTTGTTGCAGGCGATTGCCGTAAAAAAACAGTAAGACAGATTACTACCGCAACAGCAGACGGTGCTACAGCCGCTCTTGCCGCTTGTAAATATATCGATAATTTGAATTAAATGTAAAGAATATGTAAAAAGACAACGGTTGAGAAAAAACGTTGTCTTTTTGTGCTACAATGGTGTTCGTGGGAGGTTTGATTATGGTAGAAATCGGCGAAGAAGAGGTTGTCAGCCTGGAAGATATGGCTGACGGTATGAGCGAAGTGAAAAGACACGCGCCAAATAAAAAGGATAACAAAAAAGAAATAAAAAAAGAAAGCAACGAAAAACCCAAACAGAAAAAAAGCAAGGTGCATAAAGCAGTTGTGGCAATTTTCATTGTTGCTCTTGTGGCGGCAATAGGTGTTCTCGGTTACGTTACCGTTGTTTTCGGCAATATTCCATTTGTTGTGAAATGGCGCAACATCTGGATTGAAACTGCAATGACAACAGACCAGCATAAATGGCTTGCCACAAGCTTTTTCCCCGACTGGCTCATAGACGACGTTATGAGCAGACAGGTTGACATAAAGGATATAACCGTTACTGATATTTACGGTGAGCAAAGTGAAGATATTTTAGGTCAGTCAAAGCTTGTTGTTGGCGAAAAAGATAAATTCGGCAATGTGGTTTTTGCAAACGATATTGAGGAAGGCGTAGTTATTCTCGAAATCAAAGAAACAAACTTTGTCGGTAAGCTTGTTCTTATTGATGATCCGTCAAGAGTACGTCTTGCCACTACAGACTACAAAGGCTCCCGCGGTGAGTTTGTTTGTGATTATCTTGAAAAAGAAAATGCCGTTGTTGGTATTAACGCATCGGGCTTTCAGGATAAGGGCGGTGTCAGTCTTGGCGGCACCCTTGTTGGCTTGTGTGTGTCAGGCGGCGAATATTGGGGAACCTACAGCTCAAAATACACCCTCGTCGGCTTTGATGATAAGGACAGGCTTGTGGTCGGCGGAATAGAGGATTGGGATGAATACAATATCAGAGACGGCTTCCAGTACCGCCCATCGCTTATTCTCAACGGCGAAAAGGTTGTTGAGGATTCTGCAGGCTGGGGACTTCAGCCAAGAACTGTTGTGGGTCAATGCGAAAACGGCGTAGTTCTTTTCCTTGTTGCAGACGGCAGGCAGGTTGGCTATTCTCTCGGCGCCACAATGGAGGATTGTGCAGACATTCTTCTTCAATACGGTGCAGTTACGGCGGGTGCCTGTGACGGCGGTTCATCATCGGTTATCGGTTATAACGGTGAGGTTATAAATAAGCCCTCTGCAAGAAATATGCCAACGGGCAGATATCTCCCCAATGCGTGGATTGTAGAAAGAAAAACAACCGAAAAAACAGAAACAACCGAAACACAATAAGGTGATGGATATGAAAAGGCAGAGAGCATTCATCGATAATAATAAAATGCTCAAGGGTGGTCTTCATTGTCACACGACACGCTCTGACGGCAAGGGCACACCGGATGAGGTTATAAAACTTCATAAAGAAAACGGCTACGACTTTCTTGCACTTACAGACCACAGAATATATAATTATAAAAATTTTGCCGAGGAAACGAAAATTACAATTATCCCCGGTATGGAATTTGACAACACCTTTGAAAGAGAAAGCGGCTTCAGAACGTTCCACACAGTGTTTATCGGCCCCGATGACGGAACAAACGGCTTTTCTCAGGATGAAAAGGTGGACAGAGGCGAAGCTAAAAATCAACAAGAATTCCAAAAATATCTTGACGACGCCCACGAAAAAAACAACCTTACAATATATTGTCACCCACAGTGGAGCTCAACACCCACAAGATATTTTGATGAAATGATCGGCAATTTTGCCATTGAGGTGTGGAATAGCGGATGTGCTATTGAGGACGATATGGATACCGATAACGGCTATTGCTGGGATGAGCTTCTCGGTATGGGCAAAAGAATTTTTGCCGTTGCAACCGACGACGGCCACGAGATGTACCAGCATTGCAAGGGTTGGGTTATGGTAAACGCTGAGGACAACGTAAAATCAATACTTGAAGCCTTAAATGACGGCGCATTTTATTCCTCATGCGGGCCTGAAATCAAGGATTTTTATGTGGATGACAAGAACGTTGTTCACATTGAAACAAGCGAATGTGAAAAAATTATTTTCCAGTGCGACAAGCACCCCTCTAAAATGTTTGTTGCAGAAGGTGAGCCTCTTGTTTGTGCTGCGGCGGATTTAAAAAACAACTATGAATATATTCGTGCAACAGTAGTTGATAAAAACGGCAGAAAAGCCTGGGCAAACCCAATATTTTTAAAATAAAAAAATCAGCTCTCAGAATAATTCTGAGAGCTGTGTTTTTTATGGTTACTTTTCAATAGCAGCCTTTTTTGTGTTGATTTTGTAAAGAATATCGGAATCGAATTTTTCCGAACGGTCATATCTGTAAATGCCGTTCAATTCCTGTTCGACGTCTGTGAGCTGAGTGTAGCAGAAGCCAATCATTTTCGGGCAGTCAATCAAGGAAGTTGTGAGCCTGTCATAACGGTTATAGAATTCCTCAAGACTTGTTGCGGCATTGCCGTAGCCCCAGGCCTTTTCCTTGTCATTTTCCTGAAATTCATTGAGCTCAACACGAATTCCGCCGTATTCGCTCATAAACACGGGCTCGCCCTTCCACGTCTGGCGGTGAGCTTGGTGTTCAAAAAGAACATTCTTTGTTGCAAGCTCTTCATAATGCTTGCAGAAAACGTCGCAATCCTGGTCGTAATCGTGAACGTCATAAATATCTGTTTCAACATGGAAGTTGCCACTTGTGTCGATACAGGGACGTGTTTTGTCAAGAGCTTTTACGGTTCTGTAAACGATTTTGATAATGTCATCATCCTGCTTTCTGCCTGCAATATCCCATGTTTCGTTGTAGGGACACCAGCCGATAAGTGCAGGATGATTGAAATCTCTTTCAATTTCTTCCTCGATTTCAAGAAGGAAATATCTTAGGGATTCAAAGTTTGTGTGGTCTGCGCCCCAGTTGCCGTGCTCGCCCCACACAATGTAGCCGAGCTCATCGCAATAGTGCAGGAAAAGGGGCTCGAAAATTTTTTGGTGAAGTCTTGCGCCGTTAAAGCCCACCTTCATTGAAAGAAGAATGTCATTTTTAAGAGCTTCTGCAGAGGGTGCGGTGTAGATGCCGTCGGGGTAGAAGCCCTGGTCAAGAATAAGTCGCTGAAAAACAGGTTTACCGTTGATTTCAACGGCGTTATCTGTGAGCTTGACCTCACGAAGACCGAAATAGCTTGTTACGCAATCGTCACCGAAGCGAAGCTCGAGGGAGTAAAGGCCACCCTTGCCGACCTCCCAGAGGTGCTTTTCTGCAAGGTCAATAGTCAAGGTTACTGTTTGACCGTATGCCATAACGTGCTTGCTGCCGACCTCTTCGCCATCCCAGAAAGCTGTAGCTGAGAAAAGAGCGTCGCCGCAAACCTC
The DNA here is from genome assembly GCA_015066225.1 of Oscillospiraceae bacterium. GTDB lineage: Bacteria > Bacillota > Clostridia > Oscillospirales > Acutalibacteraceae > DTU089. The sequence continues at coordinate 19,821 of SVOT01000005.1, read as the reverse complement.
AGCAGTGATTGTTACGTTGCCGTCTGCAATGTTGGGGAAATATTTAACCGATTTAATGTAATTTTCAGGGCAGAATTCCATGTAAACTGTCTGCCAGATGCCTGTTGTTCTTGTGTAGTCACAATCGTGGGAGTAAACAAGCTCGCTTTGTTTACCGCGTGCCTGCAAGGGTGAACGGGTGTCGTCCTCAGCGCAGACTGTTATAACGTTCTCACCGGCATTGAGGAGCTTTGTTGCGTCAATTCTGAATGAGGTGTAGCCACCGAAGTGCTCGCCTGCAAATTCGCCGTTAACGTAAACGCTTGCGTGGAAATCAACAGCGCCGAAAACGATGAATGCCTTGCCCTTTAACTGCTCTTTTGTAACTTCAACTGTTCTTTTGTACCACACAGCCGCCATAAAATCCTTGTAGCCGATGCCTGAAAGCTCGCTTTCGGGGCAGAAGGGCACACTGATTTTCTTGGAAAACTTAGCATCAACGTCGAAAAGCTTTCTTTCCTTGCCGCTGTTGCCGAAATCAAATTCAAAATCCCATTCGCCATTGAGAATGATGTAATCGCTTCTTTTAAAGTTAGGATTGGGGTGTTCGTTTCTTGGTATCATTTTCAGCACTCCTTATTTTTTGAGATAAATTAACAAAACCGCGATATCGGCAGGGGAAACACCGCTGATTCGTGATGCCTGACCGATTGTTTCGGGGCGGATTTTTTTTAGTTTTTCAATGGCTTCAAGGCGAAGATTTGTGATTTCATCATAGTTGATGCTTTCGGGAATCTTTTTAACCTCAAGCCTTTTTTGCTCCTCAACCTGTGCAAGCTGGCGCTTTATGTAGCCCGCATATTTCAGGTTTATTTCAACCTGCTCAAACACCTCGCGGGGCAGATCGGGACGTTTTTTGTCAAAGGGGGTCAGTAGCTTGTAGGAAAGTTGAGGACGCTTGAGAAGCTCTGAAAGTCGGCAACCTGTAATTGTTGGGGCTGTGCCTGCTTCTTCAAGAACGGCAGACAATTCCTTTGACGGGGCAATTGTGATTTTCTCAACTCTTGCCGTTTCTTCTTCAATAAGCTTTATTTTTTCAAGAAGCGCATTGTAACGCTCTTCGCTTATAAGACCAAGCTTGTAGCCTGTTTCGGTAAGGCGTAAATCGGCGTTATCCTCTCTTAAAATCAGGCGGTATTCACTTCGTGAAGTCATCATTCTGTACGGGTCACGGCAACCCTTTGTTACAAGGTCGTCTATAAGTGTGCCGATGTATGATGTGCTTCTGTCCAGGGTAAAGGGCTCTTTGCCGAGGGCTTTGTGTGCGGCATTGACACCCGCAACAAGACCCTGTGCGGCGGCTTCCTCATAGCCGGAGGAGCCGTTGAACTGACCCGCACCGAAAAGACCGTCAAGCTCTGTGAATTCAAGGGTTGATTTGAGCGCCAAGGGGTCAACACAGTCGTATTCAATTGCGTACGCCGTGCGCATAACTTTAACGTTTTCAAGACCCTTTATGCTTCTGAGTATTTTCAATTGAACATCCTCGGGTAATGATGAAGAAAGTCCCTGAAGATATAACTCCTCGGTATCAAGGCCGCAAGGCTCAATAAAAACCTGGTGGCGACCTTTTTCTGCAAATCGCACAATTTTATCCTCGATGCTGGGGCAATATCTGGGCCCAACACCCTCGATTTTTTTTGAATAAAGGGGGGAACGGTGAAGGTTATCAAGAATAACCTGTTTAGTGTCTGCGTTTGTGTATGTGATGTGGCAAATAGCCTTGTTTTCGAGAACCCCCTCGGGCGTTTCAAATGAGAATGGAGTGATTTCTTCATCGCCAACCTGTTCCTCAAGACCCTCGAAGTTGACGCTGTTTCTGTTAACTCGCGGGGGGGTTCCCGTTTTGAAGCGTCTGAGAGGGATGTTGAGCTTTAAAAGTGAATCCGAAAGCTCGTTTGAGGGGAACATTCCGTCGGGACCGCTTTCATAAGAAACGTCGCCGACGTAAACTCTGCCCCGCAGGAAGGTGCCTGTTGCAATAACAACGCATTTTGCGGTGTAAACAGCCTCAAGACGTGTTTCAAACTCCCACAGACCGTCATCTTTTTTGACAAGCGAAACAATTTCGCCCTGCTTCATATCAAGGTTTGCTTGATTTTCAAGGCAATGCTTCATATATTGTGTGTAGTCACGGCGGTCTATCTGCGCCCTAAGTGAATGCACGGCGGGACCTTTGCCGAGATTGAGAATTCTGCTCTGTATAAGAGTTTTGTCAGCGGCCTTGCCCATCTCACCGCCCAGGGCATCAATTTCGCGCACAAGGTGACCCTTTGACGTGCCGCCGATGGAGGGGTTGCACGCCATATTTCCGATCCAATCAAGGTTGACCGTGAAAATTACGGTTTTTGCTCCAAGTCTTGCGGCGGCAAGAGCCGCTTCAATGCCTGCGTGGCCTGCGCCGATAACCGCAACATCATAATTGTCTGCAAAGTATTTCATAAAAAGTCCTTATTTTATAAATTTAATGTGACCGTCTTCCCTGTCCTTCATAGGGGGCTTTTCGTTAGGGTAGCCGATTGTCAGCCCTAAAAGAAAGTGCCAATCTTCGGGGATTTCAAGATATTTTTTCCATTTTCTTGCACCGTTTTCATCGTCAAAAAGTGCGCCGAGTGAACCAATCATGCAAGAACCAAGGCCAACAGCGTGGGCAGCGAGTGCAATATTTTCAGCCATAAGCCCGGCAGCCATATCGCTTTTGTCTTTTGCGAAAATAAAAATAAAGGTGGGCGCATTGTGGTAAACGGGGCGAATATCCCAACCGGTGTAGGCGGGAGTGTCCCAACCAACAATGTTTTTAAAATCCGTGTTCATTTCGTCAAGCTTTTCTTTGTTTGATAAAATGCGGAGGTGGCAGGGCTGGGTGTTTCTGCCGCTGGGGGCTCTGATAGCCGCATCAAGCACCGTCTGCAATAAAGAATCGGGTATTTGTTGGGCGGTGTATTCACGTATCGTTTGCCGTGTCATTATATTTTCAATAGCGCTGTTCATAATGCACCTCTTATTTTTCGGTTTTTGCATCCTTTATCAAGGCGTAATAGCCGTTTACGTCGGAATCTGAGATTACAACGTCAACCACCATGGAGTCTGCGATTTTGTTGTCAATTTCATCGCCGACAATTATTTTAATCATTTCAGTCTTTTTCTCAATGAAATATTCACTGTTTACACCTGCGTCGCCCCTGAGTACAAGGAAAATGTACTCATCCGTGCCGATGACGGTTGCTTTTTTAGCATCGATTTTTTTAACCCTTTCAAAAAAGCCTGCAGGGTAGCTCGTGTCATCCTTGTTTAGAATAACCGTCTGCACCGAGCTTTTGTAGCCGGTTTCAGCAAGGAAATCTGCGGCCTCCTCCATAGTCTGCTCGCCGGCGTTTACCATAGCGGCAATATTCTGAAACTTGAGAATAAGCGCCTCTGCTTCGGTTTCGGGTATTTTAACGGGTCTGCCGTTTATGTCGGTTTTTGTGAAATAACCCGTAATAGCCTGAAAAACGATGTAGTTTGTTTTAAATTCACCAAAAAGTCGTGCAACGGGGATTTCCTCCTCGCCGCCTGTGCCGTAAAAGAACATCAGAAGAGCATCTCTGTATGCATCGGCGGTAAAAACCTTTGTGAGAGTTTCACGGCTTATGCCGATTTCTGTATAATACTCACCGAAAAAGTGCCAATGAGCATCCACTTTTTCAGAAACAGCCTTTTTCTCGCCCGTTGTGAGGGTGACCCCGTGCTTGTTTGCAAGGGAGTTTATTTTAAAATAAGTTCCCGCAAGAGTCGAAGCCTTTTTCTTCAGCGATTCAAGGGGTGCATCCACACCCAGCTCAACTGTTGCACAGTCTAAAAAATATGTGAAAACGTCGTTGCTGATTTCAACGCCGTTTATAGACATAACCGGTTGCTTTTTGGGGGTAGAGCATCCGCTGAAAACAAGCAGAGAGGCTACACAGCAAAATGTTGTCACAAGAGCGATTGCCCGCTTTAAAATATTTTTCATATCACACTTCCGTAACAGATGTTTTTATATCATAAAAATACATAATACAGTATAACAGAGATAAAAAACTAAAACAAGTGGAAAGTTAAATAAATTAGTTGCAAGTGGCAAATGGCAAGTGGCAAGTTAAGGGGCGCAAGCGCCGATTGTATTGATATATAAAAGTGTTGCGAAGCCTATCATCCCTGTTTTGCGTAGCAAAATAGGGAGGGGGACCAAAAGCTGCGCTTTTGGTGGTGGGTCGCCCCCTTGCGGACGCTCTTTATTGCTGAAACGAACAACGTAGGGGACGGTCTTGACCGTCTCGCTTTTGCATTTTTAACAAATCCCGCCACCAGAACCTGTGCAACCCTACAAATGTGTGAAAAACTAAAAAAATTTTGCAAAAAATTGTAGTAATTTGATGATAAAAAACATATATGGATGAGGGTTAAAAATATATAGGGTGAATTTAAATAATTCACCCACCTAGGGGATCTTAAAACGACAGGGGGTGGTTGCCTTCTTTACGCTGTGTTGAAGAAAACGAAAATTAGTGTTATATTAGTTTTGTTAAGATTAATATTTGGATTGATAGATTAAAGATTTTTACACGCCGAAAGGCGTTGTGGAAAGGATAGTTTAGGTGTCCGTTTTTAATAACGGTGAAAACAAAATAAGACAGAGAGATGGCTTCTGTTTTATTTCGGAGTTGATTTATGAAAAAAATTGATAGTTTTATTCTTATGCTAGTAATCGGAGTCCTTTTAGGCTGCTATCTGTTTTCCTTTTTTGGCGTGACAGTTGGTTGGTTTGATATTTCTTTTTATGGTTTTGCAGTTGATAGTAATGATAATGTTTATGTTGGGTTATCAAATGGTAAAATTGTAAAATATAAAGATGGTTTTTCTTTTGAAACAATCTCAGCAATGACAAGTAGAGGGTATGAATTTACTATTCTTGAAGATGATACAATATATTTGATAAGCAGTAAAGTTTATTTGTTAGATTTGAATGGCAATGTTTTAGAAGAACTTAAAAGTACAGGCTCTCTATATGAATATAGAGAAAACAAAGCAGAATTTGTAAAAAAAGATGGAACAGTTTATAAGCAGGTTTTCAATTTTGGGAGAACTAAAATTATAAAAGAAACTGACGATGGTAATAAAGTTGTTTATTTGATGCCGTTGTCAGACTATTGCGTCAAACTCTATATAACTGTTTTTTCAGTTTTTATTTTTGTGGCTGTTTTATTTGTTTGTATTCGTTTTAGGAAGAATCAATCATTTAAGCCAATCAAATAATAAACTAAATCTCTGATTTTTCTCGGTTTTTTGACGTGACACAAAGGAGTTGTATCAATGAAGCAAAAAAAAGATGTAAAGAAAAATGTTGCTATAATCCTTTCGGTTTACTTGTTGGCGGATATAATGTTTGGTTTTCTGGTATTTTTAACACGTAAATCACCCGCGTTGATAGGCACAGCCATTTTTGTTGCGGTTATGGCTCTGTTTTTTGCTTTTCTGCTTTTAAAAAATGTAATTACACAAAATAATAGCCATAAATATATTGGCGCTTTTGGATTGTGCAATTCGGTTTTATCAATAATTCAATGTGTTTCTATTTTTGAACTTACAACTGCGGAAAGAGTTATAGCATTTATAATATTATGTTTGGTAGTTTTAGTTTTTGTTGTCGCATTTGCATTTTTGAAAAGAGTTCGCTTTCCCAAGAGATTTATATCAATAATAACAACAAACATTAAACTGATAACCATTATTTCTATCGTTATGCTTTTTCTTGTGGATCGTTTGCTTGGTGATAAAATAGGTCTTATGTTAGCGTTAATTGCGTTCAGCTTTTGCGGTGCCGTATTTGTTATTCCATTGATAAAAGGACAAACACATAAGACATAAGGTAGGGATAAGACAGGGGAGTAAGACAGAGGACGGTTCTGTGATTGACCCGGATTAACTCAATTTAATATTACAAAGGCGGTTTGGTTAAATCCAAGCCGCTTTTTTAGTTGCAAGTTGAGAGTGGCAGGTGGCAAGTTTCGGGGCGCAAGGTGTTTAGCTACCAGCCACCGGTCGCCAGCCTCCAGTTTCGGGGCACTACGTGCCGATTGTAATAATTTGTTTTGGTGGTGTTTTACCTCTCTTCGAAGGGAGGTAAATGAGAGGTGAGATTTTCCGTTTCATCTGCGAAGGAAAACAATAAGGTGGCGACCCACCACCCCGCCTTCGTTACACTTAGGCGCGGTCCCCCTCCCTATGCACTTGCGTGCACAGGGATGATAGGCTTCGCAACAATTTTACATATTAATAAAATCGGCGCTTGCGCCCCGAAACTTGCCACCAGCCACCTGCAACTTCCAACTAAAAAAAGCAGACAGTCGAAACTGTCTGCTTTTTGAATTTAGTTTTCTGCAACTGTGTTTGATTCTCTCACGTATTCGTAAACGGGCTCCAGCTTCTCCTTTGTGAGGGGATAGAAGAATTTGTAGAGAATGAAAACGAGTGTGTATGTGATTGCGGGGATCAGGGTGCAAACCGTGAGGATGCCCTCACTTATGCCGGGCACGAAGCCTGCATCTGCCATAGTTGCTGCATCGTAGCCGATTTTACCGAGAAGAATAAGTCCGCCGTAGTCTGCGGCAGTCTGGCCAAGCTTTCTGCAGAATGTGTAAACGGCATAAACCGCACTTTCGTTTCTGAAGCCGGTTTTATAGAACTGGTAGTCGATAACGTCGGCAACAATAGCCCAGTTTGTGATTGAAACGAAAGAATAGCCAAAGCCGATAATGAACTGAAGCACAAGGAAAAGCCATGCCTGGTCGGGAGCGGGCTTTATAAAGAATGTGGCAACCGCTGCCGCCGCCGCAACAAACGAAGTTACGCCGCAGATTTCTTTTTTGCCGAACTTTTTAACAAGCTTTCCGGAGAATGGTAGCATAAGAACAAGGGGGGCATACTGTGCGATTGTTCCCATAACAGAAAGCGAGGTGTCACAGAAATAGTTTTTGTAAAGATATTGGTTGAGAGAGTTGAACTGAAGCTGACCGCTGATGAGAATGCCTGTCAGAGCAAGCACAACAAAGGGCTTGCTTTTAAACATTCCGCCATAGATTTTCTTCATATCTACCTTTGGCTCAGCCTCTGAGGGAACCCGCTCCTTTGTCATGCCGTAGCAGGCGTAATAAAATACGATTGCGAGGCCGCCCATTACAAGAGCGAAGTTGAACATACCGCTTGCATCTGCAACGTTATATTTGCTGCCGTCTGCCGCAGTTTTTGTGGCATAAATGAGGAATGGCGCAAGAAGTGCAGGTGCGGCACCGCCAACACCGCTGCCGATTGTGCGGAAGGTGGAAAGAAGTGTTCTGCCGTCGGGGTCATCGGTGATAACCGATGCAAGGGAGCCGAAGGGCACGTTCATCCCCGTGTAAAGCATACCGAATGCGATATATGTAATGTATGCAAAAATAAGAATCAGAACGGGATTTTGTGTGTATTCCGTTACATTTATAAAGCAAAGTATCTGGGTAATGGCAAGGGGAATTGCCAGCCATTTGAGATAGGGTCGGTATTTACCATCTTTATTGGGGCGTTTTTTAGCAACAATCGCACCCCACATAGGGTCGTTTATCGCATCCCACAAGCGGGTGAAAAGAAACAGGTTCGCAACCTGTGTTGTGGGGATTTTTAAAATGTCGGTGTAAAAAACCTTTAGATAAGATGAAACGTAAGTGAGCACAAAAAGGTTGCCGCCGTCGCCCAGCATATAGCCGATGCCCTCACGCACACCGATTTTGTTTGGATGCTCTTTTTTCTCGATTACTTCGTTAGCCATAGCTACCTCCTTAATCCAATGCTTCGTAGTTGGCGGCAAGACCGCCCTCGCTTGTTTCACGGTAGTTATGCTTCAGGTCTTTGCCTGTCTGGTACATCGTTTCAACCACCGTGTCAAATTTAACCTTTCTTGTTGAGGTGAGGAAGTTTGCAAGAGAAAGGGAGTTGATTGCCCTCATCGCCGCAACGGCGTTTCTCTCAATACAGGGAATCTGCACAAGACCGCAAACGGGGTCACAGGTAAGGCCGAGATAATGCTCCATTGCATTTTCTGCGGCGTACTCTATCTGGTCAAGGTCCATAAAGTGGAGCTCTGCAAGTGCGGCGGCAGCCATCGAACAGGCTGTGCCGATTTCTGCCTGACAGCCTGCTTCTGCACCGCTGATTGAGGCGTTTTGCTTAACTATGCTGCCGATGATTCCCGCAACGGCAAGAGCCTTTGCAATTTCAAAATCGGTGAAGCCCTTTTTCTCCTGCATATAAAAGAGAACTGCGGGCAAAACACCTGATGCGCCACAGGTGGGGGCTGTTGTTATCATACCGCCGCCTGCATTCTGCTCGCTTGCGGCGAAAGCGTAGGCGCACACAAGCCTGTTTTCTCTGGTTTCGGGGGTTTCGTCCATATGGCGCTGTGCATAGAGAAATTTTGCCTTTCTTTCAACCTCGAGACCGCCGGGCAAAATGCCTTCAACGGCAAGCCCCTCTCTTACGGTTGCTTTCATTTGCTCCCAGATTGATTTAAGGAAAAGGAAAATTTCCTGACCCTCATACTGGGCAACATAGTCGCTGAGCCTGAGATGGTGCATAAGGCAATATTCTTTTACCTCTTCAAAGTTTTTCTGAGGATAAATTTCGGGGGCTATTATTGCGGGTACGCCCTCGATTCGTATTTCGCCACCACCAATGCTCATCGCTCTTACGGTTTTTATTTCTGCTTTATTTTCGTCGCAGATTATAAAATCAAGGGTGTTGGGGTGGGGCAGGTCAGTTTCGGTTGTGTTGAGAATAATCTCGTTGGGCTTTATCAGGGTGTCCTTGAGCACCTTGTCTGTGCCGTGACCCTCGCCCGTTAAAGCAAGTGATCCGTAAAGAATAACCTTTACAAATGCGGCATCGGGGAATTGCTCGTTGATGTATTCAGCGGCATACTGGGGGCCCATTGTATGGGAGCTTGAGGGACCCTTGCCGATTTTATAGAGTTTTTTCAGGGATTGCATATAGTGCCTCCTCCGATTAATATATCGTCAATGTAAATTGCCGCTGTCTGACCGGGTGCGGCGGCTCGCTGAGGTGAGTCAAAGGTGATTTTTGCGCTGTTGTGTGAAATTTCGATAACCGCATCTGCCGGCTTTGCGGCGCAACGGATTTTAATTGAGCACCTCAAGCGGTCTTCTGTGGGCTTTTTGCTGAGAAAATTCAGATTTTCAACGCTTATTTCTGTTTTAAAAAGCTCCTCGTTGTCGCCGATTATGACCTTGTTGTTTTTGGCATCTATACCAAGAACGTACATAGGCTTACCGAATGCACCGAGACCCTTTCGCTGACCTATGGTGTATTTGTAAATTCCTGCGTGTGTGCCAAGCTTTTCACCGCTTGAAGAAACAAAGTCACCGGGAATTGCTTCGGGTGAGAATTCACGCTCTATAAATGAAATATAGTCATTATCAGGGATGAAGCAAACCTCCTGCGAATCCTTCTTCTGTGCCACAGGGATGCCGTGCCTTTCGGCAATCTCGCGGATTTCGGGCTTCGTCAGCTCTGCTATGGGGAAAATTACGTGTGAGAGAATGTGTTGGTTAAGACGGCACAAAAAATAGCTCTGGTCTTTGCCCGAGGGGTTTCTTTTTATTAAAAATTTACCTTCGGAGTCTTTGATGATTTCGGCATAGTGCCCTGTTGCTACACAGTCGACCCCGTTTTTTAAAGCGTGCTCAACCAATTTCCCCAGCTTTACGGTGGGGTTGCAAAGCACACAGGGGTTAGGGGTTTTTCCCTCAAGATATTCGCGACAAAAATAGTCGGTAACAGCTTTGAATTCGTTGCGTAAATCCACAATTTCAAGGGGGATACCAAGCTTGTCTGCAACAGCCTTTGCATCAGCAATATCGCCGTCTGCAAGGTTACCGGGCTTCAGCCTCAGGGTAACGCCGATAACGTTGTAGCCCTGCTCTTTAAGAAGAATTGCCGCAACAGCGGAATCAACGCCTCCGCTCAAGGCAACGTAGATGTTTTTTATAGTAATCACCTTAAAAAATAATATACCTGAATTATGATAACACAGTAGGTATAAAAAATCAAAGAGTTGTTACAATTTTTCAAAAAAATATGGGGTATGTGTAAAATTTTTACTTGCTTTTTTGTGTAAAATAATGTAAAATACAAGTATTAATATATTCGGGGTATGTTTGCATTTTTTTAAAAGAAACTGTTTTTTGTGTTTCTGCGAACTTTTCAGAGCACGCCTGAAAAACCGGATATGGGGTATGGGATTAATAAAGAGAACAGGAAGGATGAATTATTTTGTCAGCGGATTTACATTGCCACACAAGATTATCAAACGGCTCTCTCGGCATAGAAGATTTAATTACACTTGCCAAAAAACGTGGCGTGGAAACTATCGCAATCACCGACCATGATTGCCTTGCAGGTACTGTAAGGGGCAAGGTTATCGGTGAAAGATTTGGCGTTAATGTTATTGCGGGTGTTGAAATTTCTGCAACCGATAAAGAAAACGGTCAGGAAGTTCACCTCATTTGCTACAAGCCCGATTTTCCCGACAGGCTTGAGGGCCTTTGCCGCCGCAATTCAATAACAAGAAAGCTTGCCGCTAAAAAAATGGTGCTCAAGGCTGCGAGAAAATTCGCTGTGACTCCCGAGTTTGTTGAAACAAAGTGTGCCGCAGGCTCTACAAATGTTTTCGACGTTCACATTATGCAGGCGTTGATGGAAAATGGCTTCACAGATAAAATACACGGCGACCTTTGGGACGAGCTCTTTAGCCCTGAAAACGAGGGTAACGTGCTCAGCCCCGTTGAATACGAAGATATTTTCAACGTTCTTCAGGAAATTCACGATGCAGGTGGCATAGCTGTTCTTATAAAGCCTAACGAGGTCAAAAATGAAAAGCTTGTTGATGCTCTTGTAGCCGCAGGGCTTGACGGTATTGAGGTTTACACACCTGATATGCCCGAGGATAAAAAGGCGGAATACATAAAATTCGCAAAGAAAAACAAAATTCTCACTACAGGCGGTTCAAACTTCAAGGGTCTCTACAATAAAAACGTTGTTTCAATCGGCGATTGCGATTTGCCCGATGAATGCGTTAAAGAGCTCAATACCTATAAAAACAAAAAAAGAAAAGCAGAAAAGAAAGCTGCTGCAGCAAAATAAAAAACAGCCATCGTCGGTATTCCGACGATGGCTGATTTTATATGTTGAGTGCTATTTCCTTGTTTATTCTTTCTCTGAGCTCCAACAGCCACTGCTGCTCATGCGGATAAGTGCTGAATGAAAGCGGGGTATCAAGCCCGAACTCAAGAATGCTCATTACGTGTTTTCTTGAGGTGAGTGTTTCAAGAAGCTTCAAAGCTCTCAAATCCTGGAATGCTTCGTTGAAAACAAGGTGTCTGAGAGAATTCAGGGGCTTGCCGTCCTTGCCGGGGTAAACAACAAATGCATCACCGGAGGGGAAGGCGTTGCCGGCATCCGTTACCTTATACGGGTCGATGGGGTATTTTGAATATTGTGAATACCAGAAATTGTGACCCCATTGTAAGAAGCCCTTTGCCTCGTATTTATAGAGAAGAATGCCCAGAACTCTGTTTCGCTGTGATGGCTGGGAGAACATTCTGTTTGGTAAGAAGTTGTCAACCTGACAGCAGCAATAATAGGTCCAGAAATTTTTGACCTCGCCCTTGAACAGGTCAGCCTCACCCTCGGTGCAAACGGGGGTTTTAATGAGTCCCTTTCTGTAATACTCGATATCCGAAAGGGCGTCAAAGGTGTTAAATCCGGGGAATAGCCTGTGGAGGGTGTCTGCAGCCTTTTTGTAGTCTTTGAATTGTTCTTGGTTTGGTTCATCCGAAACGTGTAACCAACAACGGTTTTTGATGCCGAGAGATTTCACCTCTTTTGTGAATGCTTTTGAGAATGCTTCAAGAAATTCAGTGTAGGGCTTGCCGCCGGCGGCGGTGTTCCAACCGAAAATCTGCTTCTCCTTGCCGTTTACGGTGGCGATGATTTTTGGTGCGTGCTTTGCGCCCCACTGTGTGAAGAAATGGGATATTTCAAAGGCTTCAATACCGCAATCAAGGCAAAGCTTAACGTATTTTCTGAAATTTTCGAAATCAAAAGAATATTTATTGTTTTCTTTTGTGACCTTCACAAGCTGAACTGTGGGGCGTTCACCGCCAACTGCCGTGTCAAGGGGAGGGGTAAAAACAGGTGTGAGAAGCATATTAACGCCGTGTTCTGCGGCATTTCTTATGTAATTCTCCACTATTTCCCAGTATTTATCAGAGAAAACCTCAACGTTGTAGTATGTGCAAAGGCAATCGTTATGGAACCAGTTTGTAAAAAGAATATCCTGCTTGGGAAGCTCTTTGTCAATTATATTAAGCGTAAAAGCTCTCTCAAAAGCCTCTTCACCCGCATTGAGCTTCAACGTGATTTTCTTTTTACCCGTTGCACCTTTTGTGGGCGAATACTCTACCCAGATTGAGTTCCAATCGCCTTTTTTTACGACTATTTCACCGTCAATCGGCTGGAGTAAATCGGGGAACGATTTTCTTGAAAGGTCATAGTGGAAGGAATCGGAATTATCGTATCCGTTTTTCCCTGCGGGGATATCTTTAACAAGATAAAGCTTCAAATCCTCCTTTAACGGTGAACTCACCGAAACAGAAAGCTTTGTTTCATCTTTGTTTTCAGCCATAAAGCCGAGCTGAAAAGAGAATTTTTCGTTTTTCAAACACGAAAAGGAACACAATTCGTTAAAGTTGGGCTCTTTTTCTTTAAAAACTTTAGTAAGCGAAGAAAGTAATAACGTTTTCATAATTAATCCTCTTTTTTGTCAATTCCTTTTTTACGAAGAATGATGAGGGGAATGAGCATAAATACAGCAACTGCACCCGCTGCAAGGAACATTTCTGCACAAGGCTCGTATTTTTCCATACCGTTTTCAAAATATGTGCCGGAAGCGGCTGCTTTACAAACAGCATCGCCGATGGCAGGACCCACAACCATGGGAATAAGAACAAAGAAAATCATTCTGATACCCTGGAAAAGACCAACCTTGTCATCGGGCGTGTAGTCGCGCACGGTAGAGTTGAGCATAATACCAAGAAGCGCATAGCCGGTAAGAAGAGGAACTGCAGCAATGCCGAACAAGCCGAGAGTGTCTGCAAAGCCTGCGATAATAAGGCCGGCAACGAAAAGAACAGTAGCAATTAAAACGAAGTTCTTTTTACCGATTTTGTCAATTAATTTACCTGCACCGATTATGAGTGCACCTGCACCAACAAGAATGAAGGGTGCGGCAATAAGAACGGGTGTTGTAAGATACTGACCAAGGTCTTCAACCTTGAGGCCGAGCTTGCCGAGATAAATAAGAAGATAGGGGAAGAAAATCTGCACGGCAACAGAATAAATTCCGACTGCCGCAAGTGCAATGTAAAGCTTGCTGTTTTCTTTTATAACAGAGGGCTTGAAGCCGTAAACAAGGTCTTTCCAATAGCTTGCATTGGGGTTTCTTTCGCCGTTTCTTGAATCTTTAAGAGTGAAAAGACCAATAACGCCGCAAAGAATAACAAAACCGCCAAGTATAAAGAAGAAGTTAGAATAACCGCCGAGGGGCTCAATCATACCGCCGAGAATAACAACTACTACAGTTGCGACAATGGGAAGAATTGAAAGAACGCTTTCTGCAGTTGCGCGGTTTTTGGTGGTGGTGATATCCGTTACCCATGCGTTAAATGCAGAGTCGTTGCTTGTTGAGCCCACAAAGGTCATAATGCAGTCCATAGCAATAATTGAAATTGCGGTTGCTGTGACAATTTGCGCTGTGTCGCTGAGGCCTAAAAGACCGCCGATGTTCTCTTTTGTGAGAAAACCGAAAGCAGCGGTAATAACACCCCAGATAAGGTAACCGACAGAGATGAAAACCTTACGCTTGTTCATTTTGTCGGAAAGGTTACCCATAATAAAGGTGGTAACAACTGCGGTGATTGCGCTGAGTGCAACCATAAGACGGATGGCCGTCATAGAAGAAAGGGTACCCGTAACGGTGCCACCCTCGTAAACTGTGTTGTACATAAAGGTGTTGTAGTACATATTCTCAAGGTTCCATGCTATCTGACCCACAAGCCCGAAAAGACAAAGGTTAAACCAGGTTCTGCCCGGAAGCTTGCTTTCAGACGGGGCTTTTACTTTGTTTTTGCTCATAAAAACACTCCTAAATATTGATAAACCCATTATAGATATAAATACGATGAGTGTCAAGAAATTTGAGAATGTATAAAACAGAAGGATAAAACCAATAATTTTTTTTGCCGATATATTTTTCAAAGGTTTACAAATAATGTCATTTGTGATACAATTATGCAGTTATATTTTTTTGAAAGGAGGTATTGCAATTGGAACACAGACTGGTTCATTTTGCGGCAGATAAAGCGCTGTCAAGAATTCTCAGGTATGTTGACAAAGCACCTGAAAAGAATCTTTTGAAAATTTTACGGGTTGCTGAAAAATACTTCACAATGTACCCCAAAGAGAATTACCAAAAAATGCGCAACGTAATTGGCGATGAGAATAACGCTTACACCAAGCTTGCGAAAAACATTCTGTGGGATGTTGACCGTGATTTGGTGAAAAGTCTTCTTATTTCCCTCGGCATTCACGCCGGCTATTTCGGCACAAAAACAGTCCGTGCAAAGCGTGACAAGTATAATTGCAATATTCCTTTTATCATTCTTTTTGACCCCACAAGTGCCTGTAACCTGAAATGTAAGGGCTGTTGGGCGGCGGAGTATGGTCACAGCTTCCAGCTTTCTCTTGACGATATGCGCAGAATTGTTTCCCAGGGCAAGGAGCTTGGTACACACTTTTATATGCTGACGGGCGGTGAGCCCCTTATCAGAAAAGACGATGTAATAACGCTTGCCTCTGAAAACCCCGAGTGCACATTTCTTATTTATACAAACGCAACGCTTATAGATAAAAAGCTGTGTGACGACATTAAAAAATGCGGCAACATAACACTTGCACTTTCTATTGAGGGTGATGAATGTGTTAACGATGACCGCCGTGGTGAGGGTGCGTACGAAAAAACAGTTGAGGCGATGGAGCTTCTCAAAAAAGAAAAAATTCTTTTCGGTATCTCTGTTTGCTACACCAGTAAAAATGTCAGCCAGGTCACAAGCGACGATTTTCTTGATAAAATGGTTGATTTGGGCGTCAAATACGCATTTTATTTCAACTTTATGCCCGTGGGAAAGGGTGCAGATAAGGATTTGATACCCACACCGTCACAAAGAAAATATATGTATTTCTGGCTGAAAAAGATGCGTAACGGCAAAACGGGTAAGCCGTTGTTTGTTATGGATTTTCAGGACGACGGCGAATATGTGGGCGGCTGTATTGCAGGTGGCAGAAACTACTTCCACATCAACTCAAAGGGCGATATGGAGCCGTGTGTTTTTGTTCACTACTCCGACTCAAACATCAAGACCGACACGCTTCTTGAGGCACTCCAAAAGCCCCTTTTTATGGCATACAGAAAGGGTCAGCCCTTTAACGACAACCATCTGATGCCTTGCCCCATGCTTGAAAACCCCGATATTTTGAGAAAAATCATAAACGATACAGGTGCGAAAAGTACAGATTTCGTTTCGCAGGAAACTGTCGAGGAGCTTTGCTCAAAATGTGATGATTTCAGCAAAGAGTGGAAGCCCGTGGCAACCGAAATTTGGGAGAATAATCCACATCCCAAAACACATACACAATATTACAGAGACCATAAATAAAAGGACTTGCTCGTTGGCAAGTCTTTTTTTAGTGCGGATTCGGAAAGAATTACAGTAACCTCTTGTTATATAAAAGCAACAAAAGCATACCGGTGTGTTTGAATTGTGCACAAGTTCTCAGGCGGAGTACTGGCAATGTTTACAATAATGTTGCAGAAAATTGAACGATTTGTTAACTATTGACAAAGTTTTTTGTGCGTATTGACTAGTTGAATTTCAAATGATATAATTCCACGGTAATATAATATGTATTACTGTATCCGTTTTTATTGCGGATGCTTTAATGCAAAGAAAGGTGATTGTATGAAGAAAACAAGAAAAGTTTTATCAATTGTTCTTTCTCTTCTTGTTGCAATCGGCAGCTTACCCCTTGTTTACACAGGAACAGCAGCGGCCGGAACAATTGATAATCCGACACTTCCTGTGGGCGAAAGCGGGGAGTATAGTCAAAGTGAAACAAATAACCTTACATTTTCGCAAAAAAGCTTGAATTTCACCTTCTATCAGACTGTAGATGATGAATATTTCAAATTCACACAGGCTGTCGAAGCTGATAAATATTGCGGTTCCGCCAATATAAATAAGACCGTAAACGTAGATCTCAGCTTTGCGCTTGCAGATGATGCTGCAACCACATCATTTATAAATAATCAGGGCGTTTCGATTACATATACAGGTAATAGCAGCGCTTCTTCAAACCTTCCTTTCCCTGCAAGCTCCGCTTTAGCGGGTAGTTATTGGGGTACCACAGAGTACAGTTGGGTGAAAACAACAACCTTTAAAGGTGCTCCTGCCGGCCAGAAGGGTGTTCAGAACTATAGCTATACACAGCTTTTGGCACACAGAGTTGTTATTATTAACTCCAATAGTGTAACTGAGTCTGATAATTCCTTCAGCACACAGATTACTACAAAGGTTACTGTTATTGATGCTCGTGACTTTGTAGCAGAGCTTGCAAGGGCACAGGCAGTTGTTGCAAATCCCGGCGATTATTCAGAAGCATACGTTTCTGCAGTTAAGGCAACACTTAACGATATGCCCGAAACACTTAAGAATCTTTCTGCTGTTTACAGCCAAAGCATCATAAACAGCTACACAGAGCTTCTTGCAGGTATTCCCGAAAACGCAGCAAACTACACAGAATTCAACAGAGTTTATGCAGAATCCAGGGCATTTGCAAACAGTGACGGTATTTATTCAGAGCAAAGCCACCAGGCATACCTTGCTGAAATTGAATCCATCAACGCAAATCTCCCCAAAAACCTTGAAGCATCACAGCAGGAAGTTGTTAATGCCGCAGTTCAGGCAATGAAAGATGCTGAGGAGCTTCTTGTAATTGAGTTTGATGGAACAGGCTCAACCACTCAGTCTGATATTGAAGACGTTACCCCTGTTGTAGGGAATGAGTTCAATTTCATTCAGATTAAAGATGACCAGGTGCTTGCATTTACACAGCCTTGGACAATTCACCGTGGCAGCAAATCATCCAACAGAATGTTCTACATCACATTGGATACAACCGATGCAAACACTGCTGCTTTTGCACCGAAATTCACTGACGGATGTGTTGAAACAGTTGATTCAATAGTGTCCGGTGGTTTTGAAGGCACATTAACTAACCAGACAATCTTCACAAACTGGCAAGAGGTTGATGAAAACGGTGCACCTAAGGCAGAAGTTGACGCAATCAAAGATGGTTGCATTGACCCGTTGTATGATGGTTTCAAAAGCGAAGTAAAATATTACTTCAGAAACAGACTTTCGTTTACAGGTTTGTCTGCAAACGAATCAGGGGCAAAAACGTATACATATGTTCAGCGGTTTTATGTTAACTGGACCAGCTGGTCTTTCGGTACTGTAAACCACTATAACAGCACAACATATACAACAACTCTTAACATTACCGACGCACGTGCTCTTGTTGAAGAATACAACAATGCATTACAGTCACTTCAGAATCCCGGATCGCATAGCTCTTCATATATTACCGAGCTTCAAAAAATTGTTGACACTGTTCCCCAGGATATGGTAAATGGTACAAAGTACTATACACAGGCAGAGGTAGACAAATACTACGAAGAATTTGCAGTTTTGTCCGAGGATAAAGCTGATTACACAGCGTTTGAAACAGCATACCAGAGAATTGAAGCAATTCTTGCAAACCCCGATGCATATTCAGGCGCCACTATTGCAGCAGCAAAGGCTGCTAAAGAACAGGCAGATGCATTTGATAAGAACCTTGTTGACAGTGTTTCTAACCGTGCACTTATTGCAGAAAAGGCAGCAAGCCTCAACGCAGTTGCAGACGGTGCAGAAGCAAGAGCAGATTATACAACATACAAACAGTATATTGATATCTGCCATTCAATGAACCCTGCTCAGTACACAGGTGATGCTTACAGAGAGTTTATGAGTGTTGTAAACTCTGTTGAGTCATCACTTGCACTCGACCTTCCCGCAAGCCAGCAGGCGACTGTTAATGAGGCTTGTGACACACTTCTTAATGCATACCTTAAGCTTACAGGCGGCACCATTACAGAACCCGATAGTGTAGGCTCACCTTTTACTCAGGATTCTATCACAGGTGAATATACAAACGGTGTAATCAAATTTACCATTACTTCACCTGAATATAATTTCACACAGACACTTAACGATGAAAAGCTTTCAATCACAACAAATCTTACAATCAGCAGTGCTGATTCAAGTAAGGTAGTTACTTTAAAGTCTCTCAAAATTTCTTCTCTTGATGGTAACGAGCTTTCAGCAATGGATACATCAGGTAACTGCTACAATAGTGACAGCGTTACTGTAAACAATGCTGAAAACCTGTTTATCAAGCCTAACCTTGAATATAACGTTGTTCAGGGTGTAGAGCTTCTTCTTGATGCAAACGGTAACCAGTATGCAGATACAAACGGTGACCTTGCATGGTTCAACACATGGCAAAACACAGCAGGTGTACCGCTTTCAACAAATGGTCTTATTAACGATTCAACAACTCTCACAACAGAAGCTTCTTCTGCTACTGCAGAGTTCACATTTGCTTCTGCAGGTGGCGGTGACACAGAAACAAAAACAAGAACTCACATATATGTTCTCAGACTTGCTTGGACAGAGGATGGTGTTGAGCATCACGCACACATTCCCGTAACTCTTAACATTTCTGACGCAAGATATTTGCACTCAACATACTATGCATATATGGATTTCATCAATGCAGGTAACGACGGAACATATACAAACGCTTCCTTCCAGGCAGCGGCTGATATTATGAATTCTGTAAACACAGACATTGTCAGCGGTAACGGCTACTATACACAGGACCAGATCGATGCAGAAAGTGCAAAGCTTGCAAATGCTCTTGGCGCACTTAAAGTAAAAGCTGATTATTCACAGGTTAATTCTCTTGTTGAACAGGCACAGGGAATGCTCAACAATTCTGAAATCACATATACACAGACAACTGTTGATGCTCTTAACAGCGCACTTCACAGCGCAGCAGCCCTTAACAAGGATCTTGAAGCAAACGATGCAAACAATGCAGCTATTCAGGATGTTGTAAATGCCCTTCAGTCAGCAATCAACAATGCAACAGAAAAGGCAGATTACACAGAGTTTGATAAGGTTGTAGAAGACCTTGAGTTCATTGTGAACAATCCTGATAAATTTACATCCGAAACAGTAGAAAATGCAAAAACTGCACTTGAGGATGCTAAAGATGTAAATAAGGACTATCCTTCAACAGAGCAGGATGCTCTTAACGAAATCACAAACGGTCTCAAGGATGTAGTTGACAATGCAAAAGAAAAAGCAGACTACAGCGGTCTTGATGAAGCAATCCAGAATGCACAGGATATCGTAGATGCTCCCGAAGGAACATATACAGAAGAAAGTTTAAAAGCAGCACAGGATGCTCTTGACGCAGCAGAGGCTC
>SVOT01000018.1 GCA_015066225.1 Oscillospiraceae bacterium | reverse complement strand
AAAAACAAAACTGACTCCGCTTGAAAAACGAAATCAGTTTGTTGCTAAAATTTAATCTTGCCTACCATAGGAGCTCTTTTTGTACTGTCTGCACAATCTGGGGCAGTTCATTTTTTACAGCTCCTTTTTATTTTGTTCTTAAACCTTTGGGATAGTGGTTTTTTGCGGTATTGTTAACAACCTTAACTCCGCCAACGGTGCAGCCCTCAACCGTTACAACTGCCCAACCGTTTTCACAATCTGTTGTGAATTCCTCGCCGTGCAGATATTTTTTCAGCTCCTCGCTGTCGGCAGAGAGGGCTATTTTCCTTTTAAAGCTGTCGCCCATTGCCATAAAAAACTGATGGTGGGGGAGAATGTAGCTTTTTCTCAATTCACCGATTGTTACGCCGCAGGCAAACGCCATTCCCTTTTTAACAGGAAAATCGGCGGTGAAATAAACGGGATTGTCGTTATATATTTGAACGTCGTCTTTGTCGTAATCAATAAGAACATCGTCAAGAAAATCAAAAACTGCTTTATCGATTTTTTGTGTGTTGGCTTTTATATTGTTTTTTGCTTCTCGGCGGGTGTCAGTGTTGTGAAGCAAAGCCATAAACTGACCCTCGCCCGGTGATTTGTGAGGATAAAATCGCCTTGCAAAACCTATGCTTTCACATTTGCAGCCATCAAAATATATGCCGTTACAGGTTGCATTTTGCACCCTTTCGCTAACGGGGAGAATTTCAAATTCGGGATGATTTTCAAGAAAACGGTCAATTACCATCTCGTTTTCTTCCAAAGAAAAGGTACACGTGGCATAGATTATATATCCGCCGTTTTTTAAGCATTGGGCGGCATTTTCAAGGATATCATATTGGCGGCGGGCGCACATCAGAACGTTTTCTTGCGACCATTCCTCGATTGCGGCATCCTCTTTTCTGAACATACCTTCACCCGAACAGGGTGCATCCACCATAATCAAATCAAAGGCTTCGGGAAAGGCTTTTGCAATTTTCTTTGAATCCATACAGGTTGTAACCGTGTTTCTCAACCCAAGCCTTTCTATATTACCCGTGAGGATTTTACAGCGTGAGGGAATAATCTCGTTTGAAACAAGCACGCCACTTTTACCAAGCTTGCTTTTTAATTGCGTGCTCTTGCCACCGGGGGCGGCGCACATATCAAGAATTTTCCAATCGGGCTCAATGTCAATGCATTCGGCGGGAGCCATAGCGCCCGGCTCCTGTACGTATATCATACCTGCGTGGTGATAAGGGTGATTGCCGATTTTTTCATAGTCAAGATAAAAGCCGTTTTCAACGTATGGGATTTTTTCGTTCCCGAAAACGTTTATTTTTTCAAAATCCTCTGTTGATATTTTATTTGTGTTTACACGAAAGCCTTTAACGGGTGCTTCTTTAAGCACATTCTCGTAGCTTTCGTAATCTTTACCCAACAGCTTTTTCATTCTGTTTGAAAAATCAAGGGGAAGCTGTAGCATATTTATTCACCTAAATTCATTTCTGCATAAAGCATACACATGGAAAGGGCGGTTATTGCTGCTGTTTCTGTTCTGAGAATCCGCTTGCCAAGAGAAATAACGTGGGCGCCCATATCGGTAACAGACCTTATTTCACTTTCATCAAAGCCACCCTCGGGGCCGATTAATATGCCCACAGTCATACCGCTTTTTATTTTTTCAAGGGCTGTTTTTGTGTCCTGCATACCATTTTTGCTTTCGTATGGAACAAGCAAAATATCAAAGTCTGAATAACGGTTTTTTAATTGGTTAATTGTTATTGCATCGTGAACTTCAGGGATAATTGTTCTTTTACTCTGCTTTGCCGCACTTTCTGCGATGCTTTGCCAGCGTGCGGTTTTGTTTTTTTTCTTTTTATCATCGAGCTTCACTACGCAACGGCTCATTTCAATTGGTGTGATTTCTTCAACACCAAGCTCAACTGCTTTTTGAATAATGAGCTCCATCTTGTCGCTTTTGGGAAGCCCTTGAAGCAAATGCATTTTAATGGGCAGAGAGGTGTCTTGAAAATTTTCCTGTGTAATCTTTACAACAACACAATTTGTTTCAAATGCTTCTATTTCACACAAATCACTTTTTCCGCCACAGCTTACTAACAGCACCTCTCCCTGCTTCATTCTGAGAACATTGGCGATGTGGTTGAAATCAGAGCCGATTATATAATATCTGTCGCCGTGCTTGTCGGTTTCGTTAACAAAGAAATTAAACATCATTTCACCTGAATTCAGATTTTTACCGCAAATATTATAGCAAAGAAATTTTCTTATTACAACGATTATGTAATATTTTTTAATTGACGGATAACAATAGTAAAAAAGAAAGGATTGGTATATATGGTTGAACAAGATACAATAAAGCTTTTGAGAGAATGTGACGCAGGCGTAAAAATGGGTATTTCTTCAATAGAAACCGTTCTTGATTACGTCAAATCAGACTCCTTGAAAAAATTTCTTACGGATTGCAAAAATGACCATATGAAGCTCGATGTAGAGCTTCAGGAGCTTCTCAATAAATATCACGACGAGGGCAAGGAGCCCAACCCAATTGCAAAGGGTATGTCGTGGCTTAAAACCAATATGAAGCTGACAATGAATGAGTCTGACGAGGTTATTGCAGACCTTATTACGGACGGTTGCAATATGGGCGTTAAATCACTTAATCAGTATCTAAATCAATATGTTGCCGCGGACGAAAAAACAAAGGATATCACAAAAAGACTTATTCAGCTTGAAGAAAATCTTGCTGTTGATATCAGAAGGTTTTTGTGATTCTTACTGATGAATTTTGTTGAGTTATCAAAAAAGTTTGAGGAAGAAATAATAGCTGAGCGTCGCTATCTTCACAGTAATGCCGAGGTGGGCTTTGAGCTCCCTAAGACGGTTGAATTTGTTGAAAGAAAGCTTACTGAGATGGGCTACCGTGTCAAAAGGTGCGGAAAAAACGGCATAGTTACCACAATCGGAAACGGTGCGGGAAAAACCTTTCTTCTTCGTGCAGATATGGATGCTCTTCCCGTAAAAGAAGAAAGCGACGTTGAATTCGCTTGCAAAAACGGATGCTTTCACGGTTGCGGTCACGATATGCACACAGCAATGCTTCTCGGAGCGGCTCGTATTCTCAAAGCGGTTGAGGCGGAGCTTAACGGCACCGTTAAGCTTATGTTTCAACCTGCCGAGGAGATTTTGTCGGGTGCAAAAAATATGATTGAAAACGGCTTGATGGATTCACCAAAGCCCGATGGCGCAATGATGCTTCACGTTATGGCGGGGCTCCCGATGAAAACAGGGAGTGTTATTGTCTCTGCGGGTGGTATCAGCGCACCTGCCGCAGATTATTTTACGGTAAATATTAAGGGGAGGGGCTGTCATGGCTCAATGCCACAGGATGGCGTTGATGCTTTGAGTGTTGCATCGCACACAGTTGTCGCCTTGCAGGAAATATCAGCAAGGGAGCTCGGTGTTTCGGAGGCGGCATTGTTGACGATAGGGTCGTTGAGAGCCGGCACGGCGGGTAACGTAATTGCCGATACCGCTGTTTTCGAAGGAACGCTCCGTTCATTCAGCGACGAGGTGCGTTTGCGTCTGAAAAAACGGCTTGAAGAAATATCTGTGGGAATTGCTTCAACCTTCAGAGCAAAAGCGGAGGTGGTTTTCGGCAACGGCTGTCCGTCACTTGTTAATGATGAAAAGCTTTCTGAAAGCGTGAAAAAATATATAGAGGATTTGTTGGGCGAAAAGTCTGTGTTTTCATCTGACGATTTCGGTGAGGATTCTTCAAAAAAAGGCGGCAGCGAGGATTTTTCGTATATCAGCCGTGAGGTTCCCTCTGTTATGCTTGCAATAGCCGCCGGTAACAGCGAGGAGGGCTATGCTTACGCACAGCACCATCCCAAGGTGATGTTTGACGAAAGTGTTTTGACGGTTGGTAGTGCTGTTTATGCATATAGTGCATTCAGATGGCTGCAGGATAATAAATAAATCTTTATTTTTTGTTCGGCTTGTGTTAATATAAAAGAAAAACGGAGGTTGCACAAATGCCTTATATTAACCTTAAAACAACAAAAAACCTTGATAATGAAAAATGCGAAGCATTAAAAACAGCTTTCGGCAAGGCCATTGAAGTTTTCCCGGGAAAAACAGAAGCCTGGCTTATGGTTGGCATTGAGGATTCTCAGAAGCTCTGGTTCAAGGGCGACGCCTCTGCTGACAGCGCTATTGTAGACGTTGATTTGTTGGGT
Organism: Oscillospiraceae bacterium; assembly: GCA_015066225.1. GTDB lineage: Bacteria > Bacillota > Clostridia > Oscillospirales > Acutalibacteraceae > DTU089. The sequence continues at coordinate 1,777 of SVOT01000018.1, read as the reverse complement.
GACGTTAACCCTGGGGCAAGCGAAAAAATGACAGGAGTTATTTGCGATATACTCAAAAATGAAATCGGCATTTCGTCGGACAGGGTTTATGTAAAATACACGGGATATAAAAATTGGGGCTGGAACGGCGGAAATTTTTAATTGAAAAGGTACTGTGAGAAAATCGCAGACCACAAAAACTATATAACAGGGGACTTTTGTAGGTTTGAAAGCCTATAAAAGTCCCCTGTTTTGTAAAATCAGAAAATTATATTGTTTTATGCACATGTACATTTATATGCCGCCGTGCAAGCAAAAACAAATCAAAAAATCTTGTTTTTGTTCGGTTTGTTCGTTCTGCATCTTTTCACATTATATAAAGCAAAACGCATAAAAAATGAAGAAGACTGCCCAAAACCACAAAAACATGGAAAATCGAATGCATATAACGGTGTTTTCTTCCGAGTCCATATAAAATTGCGCCGACAGTGTATGAAACGCCGCCGCTAAGCAATAAAATAAATCCGGTTGAACCGATAAAATTAAAAACGGCTTTTGAGGTGAAGATTATACACCAGCCCATGCCTAAGTAAAGGATCATTGAAATAACATTAAATCGCTTGAGATCAATAGCGTTTAGTGTTATTCCTAAAGTGGACAGAGCCCAAATTAAACCGAAAACAGACCACCCCAAAGCAGAATTGTATTCTCTTAAAACACAAAGTGCAAAGGGCGTATATGTTCCTGCAATTAAAATGAAAATCGAGCAATGATCTATAATTTGAAAAACCTTTTTTGCCAAATTTCGACGCAAACCATGATAAATGCTCGATATAGTGTAAAGAATAATCATGGCTGAACCGAATAGGGCTCCGCTAACGATGCCGAAAACATTTTTATGAATTGCTGCAAAAATTACACATAGCACCGTTGTCACTATACCTAAAACTCCGCCGATAATATGTGAAACTGTATTAAAAATCTCTTCGCCTTTTGTATACTCAGGTAACAGACGTTCAGATAATTTAGTTCTTTTCATAAATAATCACCTTGGTTTGACATTATCGTAATGATTATACTACGTAAATACTAAAAATCAAGTCTGGTGTTTTAACAAACTATTAACAAAGACGGCTCCGAAGAGCCGCCTGAAGTTTGAATTATTTTTCTTCTTTTTTCTTGTGGAAAAGAATCTTGTCAACAGGGAAGTAAAGGAAGAACTGAAGTGCAGAGCAAATCATCATTGCTGCATTACGGGCAAGTGCATCACCCCAACCGAAACCAAGGAAGAGAGTGTTGAGTGTGGGTGAAAGCCAAGCTGAGAAGAAAATAAGGGCGATTGTGAACACAATGTAGATGGGAAGTGTAACGGCAACGTTTGCACCGGAGTTGAAGGTTTTTTCTTTGTTAACAAAGAAAGCAACAATCTGAGCAACGATGTTTGCAACGTTAAATGCGATGCAGTAACCGAGACCGCCGGAAATAATTGCGCCGGCTTCGTTAAAGTTAACAGGGTAGTTCAAAATGCCCAATATTGAAAACTCTGTTGCGTACATTTCCTGGATAGCGGGGATAAGGGGAATCAGGTTTGTTAAAGCAACCTGAACAAGCATTGCAAGAAGGCTTACAACGATGAATTTTACGAACTGCCAAACTGTAACAAGGAATGAACCCTTAGCTTCAGCAGCCTTGTCAATATCTTTTAATTTTGCCATAGTATTGTCTCCTTTAATATGAGTTTGAAATGATACTATCACATTTGGGGTAATAAGTCAATAAATTAACTTTTATCATTGTA
>SVOT01000012.1 GCA_015066225.1 Oscillospiraceae bacterium | reverse complement strand
AAAAACAAAACTGACTCCGCTTGAAAAACGAAATCAGTTTGTTGCTAAAATTTAATCTTGCCTACCATAGGAGCTCTTTTTGTACTGTCTGCACAATCTGGGGCAGTTCATTTTTTACAGCTCCTTTATTTAGGCTTTATTTAAAAAGATAAACTCTTGTTTCATAGGGCTTTGTTGTAAAGCCGTTAGTGCAAACAGATGTGTCGTCATAGTTTGAAAGAACGCATTCGCCTTTTGTAAGGTCGAAGCCTGCGGGTGCGGTGAACTGAACGGGTTTTTCTGTGTATGAACAGATTACAAGAAGTCTCTGACCCTCATAGTTTCTTTCGTAAACATAAAGGTCCTTGCTTCTTTTGAGGTGTTCTTTATAGTCACCGTAGATAACAATTTCGTTTTCTTTTCTGAATTTAAGAAGCTTTCTGTAGAAGTTAAGAATACTGTTGGGATCTTTTTCTGCAGCTTCAACGTTGATTTCGGTGTAGTTGGGGTTGACCCAGAACCAGGGCTCGTCAGCAGTTGTAAAGCCTGCGTTTTTCTCGGCATTCCATTGCACACAAGTTCTTGCGTTATCACGAGAAGCATAGTTTGCAAGATTCAATGCTTTTTCTGCACCCAAAAGAGATTTTGCAACACCATAGTTGTTGACGGTTGAAACATCTGTGTATTGGTCGATGCTTGTGAATGGGTAGTTAACCATACCTATTTCCTGACCCTGATAGATAAAGGGCGTACCGCTCTGGCAAATGTAGGTAACAGCAAGCATTTTTGCACTTTCAACTCTGTATTTGAGACTGCCGTAGCGGTTGATAACACGGGGCTGGTCGTGGTTTTCCATATAAAGGGCATTCCACGCTTTGCCGTAAAGGTCATTCTGCCATCTTGTGAAAACCTTTTTGAGTCTCTTGAGGCTGAATTTTGTTTTGAACCAGCTGTAGAAGAGGCAGTCAGCCGCCATATGCTCGAAATGGAACATCATATTAAGGTGCTGATTGGGACCTTCCGTGATGTGCTTGAGTGCTTTTTTAGTTGTCATCATAGGTGCTTCGCCAACTGTCATACAGTCGTATTTTGAAAGCACGTCATTTTTAAATTCAAGAAGGTATTCGTCAAGGTGAGGGCCGTGCATATAGTTTTCGATACCTGTTGCAACGGGGAACCAATAGGGGCTTGAGGGAAGTCCTTCTTTTTTGGAAATGAACGTGATAACGTCTTCTCGGAAGCCGTCAACACCCATATCAAGCCAGAATTTCATAATATCTTTAACTTCCCGGCGGACCTCGGGGTTATCCATATTAAGGTCGGGCTGCTCAACAGCGAAAAGGTGGAGATAATATTCATCGTTCTTTTCATTGTATTCCCAAGCGGGGCCTGCAAAGGTAGACATCCAGTTGTTGGGTCTGCGTTTGCCCTTGCCCTTGTACCAGTGATAATAGCTGTGGTATTTGCTTGTGGGGTCTTCAATACCCTTGAGGAACCACTCGTGCTGGTCTGAGGTGTGGTTAACAACAAGGTCCATAATAACACGAAGCCCTCTTTCGTGAGCACCGTCAAGAACTGCCTTGAAATCCTCCATTGTGCCGTATTCGGGCTGAATGCTTCTGTAATCGGCTATGTCGTAGCCGTAGTCCTTCTGCGGGGATTTATAAAGGGGGGAGAACCATATAGCATCAACGCCAAGGCTCTTTATGTAGTCAAGCTTGCCGAGAACACCTTTAAGGTCGCCGATTCCGTCACCGTTGCCGTCGCAGAATGAGCGGGGCCATACTTGGTATACCGCCATTTCTTTGTACCAGGATTTTTGCATAACAAAACCTCACTTTTAATGTTTTATCTTTATAAGTTTAGCACAGACTTTTCACGAATACAATATCTCTGCCAAAATATGGTAACATTGTTGAATTGTGGGGGTGTTGTTTTGTTAAATATTATTGTTTTGTTAACTATGAAACAGAAAAATCACAAAAAATTCATAGTTATGTTAAATTTTACTATGTACTTTTCGGGTTTTGTATTGTATAATAGCTTTAAATGTTATGAACCCTTGAGAGGATTTTATTGATGAAAAAAAGCGTTAAGATAATAATAGCACTTGCGGCTGTGATTGTTATTGCGGCTTCTGTTCTTACAGTCAGCCTCATAGATAAAGCAAATAAGGATGCCGAATCTACAAAGCCCGGTTATTCACGCCAGTCAACAACAGCTCCCAGTGTTGTTGTGGTTCCCGATACTGAGGCTTGGGTGAATATGGATCAGATTGCAAACGATCTTGCAACTGCCACCGAAAGTGATACCTCAACAGACACTACGGTAACCGAATCTGTTTCTGCCAGCGTTACCCACGTAATCGTGAGCTATATCTACATTACAGGTGACGAGCCAACCACACAAAACAGCGGTAGCAATAATAACACCCAGAACGGCAACGGCAATAATAACAAAGAACCTGAATTTTCAGAGTACAAATACTCTGTTAACGAAGAAACAAGCGAGGTTACTCTTACCAAATATTACGGCACAAGCACATCTTTGGTTGAAGTTCCCAATGAAATAAACGGCAACCCTGTTACAGCAATTGCCGACAAATGCTTTTTGGGTAAAAAGATGACTTCTGTTATTCTTGGCGAAAACATAAAAAATATTGGCAGCAAGGCATTTAAAGATTGCACAAAGCTCAAGAGCTTTACATATAAAGGTGTTCCCCACGCGGTGGTAATGGGTGACGACGTCTTTGAAGGTTGCACAAGCCTTGCGTATATCGGTCTTCCCCCTGTTGATAGTATGGGCTCGGGTGTTTTCAGAAGCTGTACTTCACTTGAGGAAATAACCATTACCGACGGAACAAAAGCTATGGGAAGCGAGATCTTCCAGTTCTGCACAAGCCTTAAAACAGTTACTATACCCAAAAGCGTTGAAACAATAGGTACGGGCATTTTCTCAGGCGCAGGTAAAGACGGTGATTCAAGTAACATTGTTGTTAAATGCGATAAAGATTCTGTCGCTTACCAAAAAGCAACGCAATATAATGCAAAAATTGAAATTATAGAAGAATAATAATCTTGAACCCGCTTCCGATAAAAATCGGAGGCGGGTTTTTAACTTCAGAGGGTTGCTTGTATATAATAATAAAGGGTAGTAAAAAGTTTTCAATGTGATTATTTTTAATTAAAACGGGCAAAAATAAGTATGAAAAACTTATGCCGGAGAGTGATAGCTTGAATATTAAAAGAGGCGATATATACTATGCCGATTTGAGCCCTGTTGTTGGTTCTGAGCAGGGTGGTGTGAGACCTGTACTTATAGTTCAGAATGACGTGGGTAATAAATACAGCCCCACTGTTATTGCGGCGGCTATAACAAGCCAACAGTTTAAAACCAAGCTTCCGACCCATATAAGCGTGGATGCGGCTGTTTGCGGTCTTTCAAAGGATTCGGTGGTTTTGCTTGAACAAATACGCACCCTTGATAAGCAACGTCTGCGAGAAAAAATGGGTAATCTGCCCGAAGCGGATATGAGCAGAATCAACGGCGCGTTATCCTTGAGTATTGGTCTTGAAAAAGAACCAAAGCAAACGTATTAACCTGCTTTTGAGTGTACCTTACGGTGCACTCTTTTTTTGTGGTCAGACCGCGAAATATAAAGAGTTGTTAAGGTGTTGTTAAAGTATTGTTAAAAATAGATTCGAGCATCGACAAAACTTGACAATTGACCGAATGTGGTGTAATATTTATATCGATTTATTATACAACTCTACGGAGGCTTTTTTTATGTCTAAAAGATTTTTTACATCTGAATCTGTTACCGAGGGCCATCCCGATAAGGTGTGTGACCAGGTGTCCGATGCGATTCTTGATGCTATGCTTGAGCAGGATTCTATGTCACGTGTTGCTTGCGAAACAACCTGCACAACAGGTATGGTTATGGTAATGGGTGAAATTACCACAACTGCTCAGGTGGATATTCCCAAAATTGTCAGGGAAGTGGTTTGTGATATCGGCTTCGATAATCCCGAATGCGGTTTCGATGGCAATTCCTGTGCTGTTTTCACCACTCTTGATAAACAATCACCCGATATTGCAATGGGTGTTGATAAGTCTTTTGAGCTCAAAGGCGGCGCTGACGATGAATACAATCTTCACGGCGCAGGCGATCAGGGTATGATGTTCGGCTTTGCCTGTGACGATACAGAGGAGCTTATGCCCTTGCCCATTTCATTGGCTCATAAGCTTGCTTTGCGCCTTACAGAGGTCAGAAAAAACGGCACTCTTTCCTATCTTCGCCCCGACGGCAAAAGCCAGGTTACGATAGAATATGATGATAATGACAAGCCTGTAAGGGTTGAAGCTGTCGTTGTTTCGTCACAGCACGACCCTATGGACATTGATGTTCTTCGTAAGGATATTTTCGAACACGTTATAAAACCCGTTATTCCCGAAAAATATCTTGATGAAAACACCCACATTTATGTTAACCCCACAGGCAACTTCGTAGTTGGCGGTCCCGTTGGCGACAGTGGTCTTACGGGCAGAAAGATAATTGTTGATACATACGGCGGTTATTCTCGTCACGGCGGCGGAGCATTCTCCGGTAAAGACCCCACAAAGGTTGACAGAAGCGCCGCTTATGCCGCAAGATACGTTGCAAAAAACATTGTTGCTGCAGGTCTTGCTTCCAAGTGCGAGGTTCAGCTTGCTTATGCTATCGGTGTTGCGCGTCCGCTTTCCGTTCGTGTTGACACCTTCGGCACCGGTAAAATTGCAGATGCTCAGCTTGATGAGCTTGTAAATAAATACTTTGACCTCAGACCTGCCGCAATTATCGAAAAGCTTGAATTGAGAAAGCCTCAGTACAGAGCTCTTGCCGCATACGGCCATATGGGCAGAATTGACCTTGACGTCAAGTGGGAAAAAACAGATATGGCAGACACGCTCAGAAATGCAGTGTCTTTATAAGAGTGGTTTATGAGTAGCAGCAATGCAGATTCTAAAAACCTTCACGCGGGGCACAGAAAGCGCGTGAAGAGCAGTGTTGTTGAGCATGGCTTTTCTCATCTTGAGGATTACAGGCTTCTTGAACTGATTCTTTATTACTCCATTCCCCGTAACGACACAAATGAACTGGCACACCGACTTATCGGGGAGTTTGGTTCATTAAACGGAGTTTTTTCTGCGGATATAAAACAGCTTCAACACGTTCAGGGTGTGGGCGAGAACACGGCTATTCTGCTTTCAGCAATCGGAGAGGCACACAAAAAGGCGGATACGTCATCCGTCAAACGAAGGTTTTATAAAAGCAAGGACGCTATTTGTGAGCTTGCGGTTTCGTTTCTTAAAAATGAAAACAAAGAAAAAGCAATGCTTTTTTGCTTCAGCGGTGATTATCGCCTGAAAAAGCATATTGTTCTTTGTGAGGGCGACGAGTTTTCTGCTAATTTTGAAACACGCAAAATTGTTGCATGCATAATGGAAAGCGATTCCTCTTTTGCGGTTATTGCCCACAATCATCCGGTTGGAGAAGCGTCGCCGTCAGGCAGCGACATTGACGCCACCAGGGCGGTATGCGTTATGTTGAGGAATCTCGGCTATGCTCTCGTTGACCACGTTATTGTCGGGAAGGACAGCGCCGTTTATTCAATGCGCTCAGACCCCAGATTCAAACAACTGTTTATGTAAATTTTTCGTATATTATTTTCTGAGGAAAAGGCGAACCATTTTCGGTGAAATAATAAAGCTTGTAAAATCGGCACACAATGCGCTCGGCAATGTGTGCCGGCTTTTTTTTATTCCGATAGAGCCGTAATATAGGGTTATTGCGTAAAAGGTTGTTTCGGTTGACCCCATTATTACCGAGGCGCATTGCCCTACAAAGCTATCGGGGCCGTGTTCTTTCATTACAGCTTCAAATATGCTCAGTGACCCGCTTCCCGAAATGGGGGAAAGTATTGTGAGCGGCACAATATCCGAGGGGATTCCCAGAAACGAAGCAACGGGTGAAAGTGTATCGCAAAGGATTTTTAAAGCTCCCGATTCGCGGAGCATAGAAACAGCAAGCATCAGCGCAATCAGAGAGGGCGCAATGCTCAGAATGTTTTTGAAGCCGCCTTTTGCACCGTCGAGAAATACGGTGAAAACGTCTATGCCCTTGAGTGCACCGAACAGAACTATTGATATAACAATCAGGGGCAAAAACAAATCTGTCACGTTCATTTAAAAAACCTCTTTAAAAACCAAGTCATAAATAATCCTGCACATAACGCACAAACTGAGGTTGAAAGTGCAGGCAAAAGTATTTCCATAGGTGCTTCTGAGCCGTGCTCGCTTCTGAGCATGGCAATGCTCGTTGGAATAATCCGCAAGGCTGCGGAGTTGATAACCACAAACCGAACCATATCGTTTGTTGCTTTGTCGGGATGCGGGTTGTTTTTTTGAAGGCGCTGCATTGCCTCCAGACCCAAAGGTGTTGCCGCGTTTCCCAGCCCCAGCAGATTTGCCGTTATGTTCATTGAAATTGCTTCTTTGGTTCTTTTGTCCTTGAGGCTTGGAAAAAGCAGATTCAAAACGGGTGACAACAATCTGCAAAGCTTGTTTGTTAACCCGCTCTTTTCCGCAACGGCAGAAAGTCCGTTCCACAAACAGATTATCCCCGCAAGCTTCAGCAGGAGAGCTATTGTGTCGTTCCCGCTTGTAATGATTGCAGAGGATAGTGAGCTGATTTTGCCCGTTGCCAAAGCACAAAAAAATGAAAAAACCAGCATAAGGGGCCATATATAATTCATCATAGTACCAAGAACACCCCTTTATCGAAAATAAAATTCTTGACTAAATCACAATATATTGTATAATATATTGAGTAAAATCCCCAACATTTGTATTTTTTCAAATCCCGAAAGGATAGGTAAATAAATGGCTAAAGCAAAAACCACAACACCGAAAGAGTATGGTAACGAAAGCATAAAAAAGCTGGAGGGTGCGGACAGAGTACGTAAGCGCCCTGCGGTTATTTTCGGTTCCGATGGTCTTGACGGTTGCGAGCATTCAGTTTTTGAAATCATTTCAAACTCCATTGACGAGGCTCGTGAAGGCTACGGTAAAAAGATTGTAATTACACGTTTTCTCGACAAATCTGTTGAAGTGCAGGACTTTGGCCGTGGTCTTCCCGTTGACTATAACAACAACGAAAAGTGCTACAACTGGGAGCTTGTTTTCTGTGATTTGTATGCCGGCGGTAAATACGACACCAATAATGGCGGAAACTATGAATATTCTCTCGGTCTTAACGGTCTCGGCTTGTGCGCTACACAATACGCTTCAGAGTATATGGAGGCGGAGATTCACTCCGGAGGCTTCTGTTATGAGCTTCATTTCAAAAAGGGTGAAATTGACGGTTCAATGAAAAAAACGCCCTACGATAAAAAGGATACAGGCACACGTATTAAATGGCGCCCCGATCTTGAGGTGTTTACAGATATCGACGTTTCTCTTGAATATTTTCAGGAGACATTAAAAAGGCAGTCGGTTGTTAACCCGGGTATAAAATTCATTCTTAAAAATCAGCTTACCGAGACAAGGTTCGAAACCTTTGAGTTTATGTATGAAAACGGTATTGTTGACTACGTAAACGAGTTTATCGGTGATGACGGTCTCACAACCGTTCAGTTCTGGCAGGCAGAAAGAAAGGGCAGGGACAGAGCAGACAAGGACGATTACAAAGTAAAGATGAACGTCGCCCTTTGCTTTTCTAACAAAAAACAGCTTAAAGAGTATTATCATAACTCAAGCTTTCTTGAATACGGCGGCGCTCCCGATAAAGCCACAAGAAGTGCTTTTGTTTCGCAGATAGACGCATATCTCAAGCAAAACGGTAAATATACAAAGTCAGACTCGAAAATCAGCTTTCAGGATATTGAGGATTGCCTTGTTCTTGTTATTTCTTCGTTTTCAACGCAAACCTCTTATGAAAACCAGACAAAGAAAGCCATCACAAACAAGTTTATTCAGGATGCAATGACAGAGTTCATAAAGCATCAGCTTGAGATTTATTTTATTGAAAATAAACTTGATGCCGATAAGCTTTGCGAACAGGTTCTTATAAATATGCGTTCAAGGGTCAAGGCAGAAACAACAAGGCTGAACCTTAAAAAGACTCTTACCTCATCCAATGATATGACAAGTCGTGTTGAAAAATTCGTTGATTGTCGCAGTAAGGATAAGAATGAACGTGAAATATTTATAGTTGAGGGTGATTCGGCTTTAGGTGCTTGCAAGCAGGCGAGAGATTCCGCCTTCCAGGCTGTTATCCCCGTAAGGGGTAAAATACTCAACTGTCTGAAATGTGACTATAACCGAATTTTCAAAAGTGAAATAATTGTTGACCTTATAAAGGTTCTTGGTTGCGGTGTTGAAGTTTCTTCTAAATCCCACAAGGAGCTTTCGCTTTTCAGCCTTGAAAATCTTCGTTGGAACAAGGTTATTATCTGTACCGACGCCGACGTTGACGGCTTCCATATCAGAACCTTGATTCTTACTATGATTTACAGGTTGATGCCCACACTTATTAAAGAGGGCAAGGTGTTTATTGCGGAGTCACCCCTGTATGAAATAACATCAAAGGGTGAAACGTGGTTTGCATATACTGAAAAAGAAAAGGCAGATGCACTTGAACAAATCGGTAACGCAAAATACACAATCCAGCGTTCGAAGGGTCTTGGTGAAAACGATGCCGATATGATGTGGCTGACAACAATGAACCCCAAAACACGCAGACTCATAAAGGTTGAGCCCGATAATATCGAGGAATTGATTGCTGAAAAGTTTGAGCTTTTCTTGGGCGACAATTTGCAGGACAGAAAAGATTTTATTGCAGAAAATGGTCATTTGTATATTGACCTTGCAGATATTTCGTGAGGATAGAAAATGGCAAGAAAGAAAAAAGATAATCCCGAGATTATAAAAGAGGATGACGTAAAAGCCAATATTATCGGTGCAGGTGAGGTGGTTTCACAGCAAATCACAAGCACTCTTGAAACAAACTTTATGCCCTATGCAATGAGCGTTATAGTTTCACGTGCTATTCCCGAAATCGACGGCTTCAAGCCCTCTCACAGAAAGCTTCTTTATACAATGTATAAAATGGGTTTGCTTAACGGCGGCAGAATAAAATCAGCCAACATAGTGGGCAGAACAATGCAGCTTAACCCCCACGGTGATGCTGCAATATATGAAACAATGGTGCGTCTTTCAAAGGGTAACGAAACACTTCTTCATCCCTACGTTGACAGCAAGGGCAACTTCGGTAAAGCATACTCCAAAAATATGGTTTATGCGGCATCCCGTTATACGGAAGCGAAGCTCGAGGGCATCTGTGCAGAGCTTTTCGGCGATATCGATAAAGATACGGTCGATTTTGTTGACAACTACGACAGCACAATGAAGGAGCCCAAGCTTCTCCCTGTTTCATTCCCCAGCATTCTTATCAATATGAACAGCGGTATCGCTGTCGGTATGGCAAGCAATATCTGCTCATTTAACCTCAGAGAGATTTGTGAAACAACTATCGGTCTGATTAAAAATCCCGATTTTGACGTTTTTGAAACTCTCAAAGCCCCCGATTTCATCGGCGGCGGTCTTATCGTTTATGACAGGGCGGCGCTTGAAGAGGTTTATAATACCGGCAGGGGTTCAATAAAAATCCGTGCAAGATATACCTATGACAAAAAGAATAACTGTATTGATATAACAGAAATTCCGCCCACCACAACCTGCGAAGCGATTATTGACAAAATAATCGAAAAGGTAAAAGCGGGCTCTCTTAAAGAAATCAGCGATATCCGCGACGAAACAGACAAGTCCGGTCTTAAAATCACAATCGACCTCAAGCGTGGCACTGATGCTGAGAAGTTAATGAAGCGCCTTTATAAAATGACGCCTCTTGAGGATTCCTTCGGTGCAAACTTCAATATTCTTGTTGGCAGCACTCCTATGGTTATGGGCGTTGCCGAAATTCTCGACGAGTGGATTGCCTTCAGAGTCGAATCCGTCAGCAGAAGGGTTGGCTATGATTTAGCAAAATCCAAAGAAAAGCTCCACCTTCTTCTCGGTCTTAAAAAGATTCTTCTTGATATTGACAAGGCTATTAAAATAGTCAGAGAAACTGAGGAGGAATCCGAGGTTGTTCCCAACTTGATGATTGGCTTCGGCATTGATGAAATTCAGGCTGAATACGTTGCGGAAATCAAGCTCAGACACCTTAACCGTGAATATATTCTTAAACGAATTGCCGATATTGAAGAGCTGAAGAAGAATATTGCCGAAATGGAGGATATTCTTTCGAGCAAGGCAAAGGTCAAGAAGATTATCGTTGAAGAGCTCACAAAAATTGCCGCAAAATACGGCAAAGACAGACGCAGTGAGATTATCTACGATACCGATTCTGAAGAAACAATTGAAGAGGAAATTCCCGATTACGAGGCAAATCTCTTCTTTACAAGAGATGGCTATTTCAAAAAGATAACACCCCTGTCACTTCGTATGGGTGGCGAGCATAAGCTCAAGGAGGGTGACGAAATAGTTGCTTCTATCAACTCCAAAAACTCGGCAGAGCTTCTGTTTTTTACCGATAAATGTCAGGTCTATAAAGCAAAGGCTTCTGATTTTGAAGATCACAAGGCAAGTGTGCTTGGTGACTTTATACCCGCTAAGCTTGAATTTGAAAAGGATGAAAAGCCCATTTATATGGCGGTTACATCAGATTATAAGGGGTATATGCTTTTCTTCTTTGAAAACGGCAAGGTTGCAAAGGTCAATATGAGTGGTTATGAAACAAAAACCAACCGCAAAAAGCTCATTAAAGCCTATAGCGATAAAGCCCCCATTGTTGATGTTATGTATATTGCGGAGGATACAGAGATTGTGTTGACCTCAACAGCGGGAAGAAAGCTTCTCGTAAACACAGGTGCAATTTCTGCAAAAGCCGCTAAGGATACTGCAGGTGTCAATGTTATGACACTGAAAAAATATCATAAGCTCCAAAGTGCAACTCTTTACAAAGAAGGGGAGTTTCAGAAGCCCCACAGATACAGAACAAAGACGTTGCCTGCCGCAGGTGCACTTCTCAGCGCAGAGGATACAGCGGAGCAATTAACACTCGAATAAAAAAACAACTGCCCACCGAAAGGTGGGCAGGCGGATGAAAAACCGTAAAGGATGAATAATCGCAGAAGCGACCGTTAACACGAGACCTCCGATACGGTACAAACGCGTAAAATTGTTCATCCGCTGACAGTATTATATGCACGAAATTGTCTAAAATTCACACACATAAAAATTTTTAAGAAAAAATCAAAAAAACACTTGCTTTTTTTGAATGTATATGTTACTATATTCGGGCGTCGTGAACGAAATATGTTCAGAGATGAAAGGAAAGTTACTTATGAGTTTCGAATGGTATCACTACCTTGTTGGTGCAATTCTTATCATATCTTCAATCGTAATCATCGTTACTGTTATGCTTCAGCAGAGTCAGCAACAGGGTCTTTCCGGTGCAATCGCCGGTGGCTCCGATTCTTTCTTTGATAAGAATAAGGGCAGAACAACAGAGGCAAAGCTTGCTAAAATCACAAAAATCTTTGCAGGCATTTTCTTTGTATTAGCTCTTGTAGCCGGCGTGGTTTTCACATTTTTAAGTAAATAAACCCTGAATTTCAGGGTTATATATGAGTTATTAGCTCAGTAGGCAGAGCACCTGCCTTTTAAGCAGGGTGTCCGGGGTTCGAATCCCCGATAACTCACCAAAGAAGAAGTTACACATTGGTGTAGCTTCTTCTTTTTTGTCTTTGAATAGGGGATTCGAACCCCACTCGGCGAAGCCGAACACAATCGGGTCAACGAGCGTAGCGAGTGCGAAGGGCAGAGCCCTTCGAATCCCCGATAACTCACCAAAGAAGAAGTTACACATTGGTGTAGCTTCTTCTTTTTTTGAATGTTGAATTCGGGGATTCTAACCCCACTCGGCGAAGCCGAACATAATCGGGTCAACGAGCGTAGCGAGTGCGAAGGGCAGAGCCCTTCGAATCCCCGATAACTCACCAAAGAAGAAGTTACACATTGGTGTAGCTTCTTCTTTTTTGTCTTTGAATAGGGGATTCGAACCCCACTCGGCGAAGCAGGTCTTTGACTTGCTTTATTTTTTTCCCAAATACTCAAAAAATATTGCCAGAGTGATGCCACAGGCTAAAAGGCTTCGTGATGCCAGAAGAACGTCTTCAAAAAGCAAAAGAAGATAATAGTTTTGGGTGAAGGGTATAACTATTACCGTAACCAATAACGTCAGAAAAGTGATTACGGATGTTTTAATAAAAAATTGTGTTTTTGGGCATAATGTGCCGTAAAATTCAAGAAATGTTTTTAGTGTTTTGTTCATTTTCGTCACCAACACAATAATACATTGATTTACATTGTGTTTCAATGGTAAATGCAACCACGAAATGTTGCGAAAACACTTGAATTACAGCACTATATTTGGTATAATTTCACCATATATAAATTCGGAGGTGCCGAAAATGAAATGTCCTTTTTGCAGTTTTGAAGAAAGCAAGGTTATCGATTCAAGACCCACTGACGAGGGTGAACGTATCCGCCGCCGCAGAGAGTGTATCAGTTGCGGTAAAAGATTTACAACGTATGAAATTATCGAAAGCGTGCCGATAATGGTTGTCAAGCGTGATAAATCACGTCAGCCCTTTGACCGTGATAAGCTTTTCAGCGGTATTATGCGTGCTTGTGAAAAACGTCCCGTTTCCGTCAGTGTTGTTGAAAGGGCTGTTGACGAAATTGAGGCAGAAATACAGAATTCTCTTGACCGTGAGGTTACCTCTGTAAAAATCGGCGAGCTTGTTATGGATAAGCTCAAGGATATTGACGAGGTTGCCTATGTCCGCTTTGCTTCTGTTTACCGTTCATTTAAAGATATCAACACCTTTATGAACGAGGTAAAGAAGCTTCTTATTGAAGATAAAAATTAAGTTCTGAGTAATATATGTCCGGTTTTATTTGTCCCGTTTGCCGTGAAAGGCTTTCTCTTTGCGGCAAATCATATGTTTGCGCAAATAACCACACCTTTGACTTGTCAAAGGCGGGTTACGTCAACCTTCTGATGTCACAGCAATCCTCACTTAAACGCCACGGTGACGATAAAATGATGGTCCGCGCGAGGCGTGACTTTCTGGGTAAAGGGTTCTATAACGAGCTTCGTGAATCGCTTTGTCGTGTGGTGTGTCGTTCGCTCTCAGAGGATTCAACAGTTGTTGACGTTGGTTGTGGTGAGGGTTATTACACCTCAAAAATTGCAGAAAAAAGCGGTTTTGAAATATTTGGCATAGATATTTCGAAGGATGCTTTAAAATACGCTTCGGGTAGCGACAAAACAAGCAGCTTTGCCGTTGCCAGTGCTTTTTCGTTACCGTTTGAAAACGAGAGTGCTGACTGTGTTCTGAGTGTTTTTGCACCATCAGCATACGAGGAGTTTCACAGAGTGCTCCGTGAGAACGGCAAGCTCATAAAAGCAATCCCGCTTGAGGACCACCTCTGGGAGCTGAAGTGTGCCCTGTATGAAAAGCCGTATAAAAACAAGCCCGAAAAAAGAAATGATGAGCTTTTCAGACTTGTTTCACAAGAGGAAATTAAATATAAAATTATTCTTACCGAAAAAGAAGATATTGAGAATCTTTTCAAAATGACACCGTATTATTACAAAACGGGCAGAAGCGATGCAGAAAAACTGCTATCGCTTTCAACTCTTGAAACAACGGTTCATTTCGGGGTTGAGATATACGAGAAGAGGTAATACTATGTTCGAAAATAATTGGGAATCATTAAATTCCAGAAAAGTGCCCGAATGGTTCGGCAAAGCCAAGTTCGGTATTTTCATACATTGGGGTCTTTACAGTATCCCTGCATATGCACCTATCAAGGATTATGCTGAGTGGTACGGTTACGCCTGTAATATGGAAAACCCGGAAACAGATGCGCAAAAAAAATATAAAGCATTCCATGAGGAGCATTATAACTCAAGACCCTACTATGATTTCAAGGATGAATTCACGGGTCACCGCTTTGATGCCAACAAATGGGCAGAGCTTTTTAAACGCTCCGGTGCAAAATACATCAACTTTGTTTCAAAGCATCACGACGGATATTGCCTTTATGAAACAAAATATGCTCCCGGGCTCAACTCAGTGGAGTGTGCTCCCAAGAGAGATTTTCTTATGGAGCTTAAAAATGCGATGGAGGGCACAGGAGTAAGGTTTGGTGTTTATCACTCTGTTTATGAATGGTGGCATCCCTATTACCTTGAAGACCCCGAGAAATATGCCTTGGAGCATCTTCACCCTATGCTCAAGGAGCTTGTTGAGAAATATCAGCCCAACACCCTTTTCACAGACGGTGAGTGGGAGCACGAAAGCTCTGTGTGGCATTCAACAGAATTCTTACAGTGGCTCTATAATGAATCCTCAGTAAAAGATTTCATCGTCCCCAATGACCGTTGGGGTAAGGAAACACGTGGCAGAAAGGGTGGCAACTTTACTACCGAATACGGCATTATCGACGTTTATCTCGGCACAGAAAGACGCATTGAGGACGTTGAGCTTGACAGACCCTTTGAAGAATGCCGTGGTATCGGTCGTTCTTTCGGTATCAATAAAGAAGAGGGCTGTGAAAACTATCTTTCAGTTAAAGAGCTTCTCACAACGCTTTGTGACCTTGTTTCAAAGGGTGGCAACTTCCTTCTTAACATCGGTCCCGATGGCGACGGCACAATCCCCCCCCTTATGGAGGAGCGCCTTCTCGGTATGGGCAAGTGGCTTGAGGTAAACGGCGAGGCTATTTATGAAAGTGAAGTTTATTCAAAAAAGAGTGGCGACGGCGTTTATTACACACAGCGCGACGGCAATATTTATGCAATCACTGAAAAATTCCCCTCAAAAGAAACAGTTTTTGAAGAGATACCTTTTGATGAGAATTATAAGATTTCTCTTCTTGGTTCAAATGGCAAGGTGATTGCCTCTACAAACAATGGCAAGCTTTCTCTCAGGGCAGATATCTGTGCACCTGATGACGTTGCTTGCGAGCATCTTTACGTTTTCAAAATCTCAAAATAACGATATGAATAAAATAATAGGTCATTTCAAGACAATAACAAAGCACAGGCATGTGGTTATAAAGCATTGTAAAAAGGCGGGTATTCTGTGCCAGGGTTTGCGACACGATTTGTCAAAATACTCTCTCACGGAATTTTTGCCCGGTATAAAATATTACACGGGTCAGCGTAGCCCTAACGAGGGTGAGCGTGCTGACTTCGGCTTTTCAACAGCGTGGATGCACCACAAGGGCAGAAACAAGCACCATTTTGAATACTGGACGGATTACAGCCCCGTTTCAAAGAAAATCGAGCCCGTAAAAATGCCTGTTAAATACGTGGCTGAAATGTTTTGTGACAGGGTTGCCGCCGGTAAAATCTATAACGGCGACAAATACACAGACGATTCGCCACTGGAATATTTTATGAAAGCCAAGCACAGAAGAGTGATTCACCCCGAAACCTCGGATTTGCTCGAAAGCCTTTTGCGTATGCTTGCCGAAAAGGGTGAGGATGAAACCTTCAGATATCTTCGTGTGCTGGTTGCCAATGACAAAAAACAGAAAAACAATTAACATTGTGTAAATAAAGCTTACTTATTTTGTAACGTTGTTGTTTTTAGTTTTTTTGTGTGTTAGAATAGCAGAAAGATTTGAATTTTAGGCGTACGTGCTTCAACTATATAAAAAAATCCTCGGAGGATACTATGAAAAAAAGTCCGTTAATAGCAATGTTTGTTCTTTTGCTTGCTGTTGTAATGGTTTTCAACGGTTGTGAAATATCCATAGACAGAGCCAAAGACCCCGATACAACAAAAGCGGGTGATGAAACAACACTCAATCCGTTAGATATTCTTATGAATGGCGAGAAAAAGCCTATTGAAACCGATCCCAACGGCGTTCCCTTTGTTACTGTCGCAGTTACAGACAAAAAGGGTGAGGTAATCGCTACCGAAAAGGTGACTCTCACACCCGATGAGATTAAAGATGTTCAGGATTTCTTTGAAAAGGATGAAACACAAGCGGAGCTTCCTACAGGTGTTTCTCCTGACAGAGTGACCGAGCCCGAAAAGCCTGTGGCAGGTAAGCCCAGTGAAATCGATATTATTTATTCCGACAAATACGTTATTGAGGGCAGAACAGAATTTGAAGGCAGAATTGAGTCCTTCAGAGTTGCTCGTGACGGCAAAAAATATTCCGGCGTTATGAACTACAACGGCGAAGAAACTGCCGTTATAATCGGCGACGATAATATGTACTTTGTCAGCGTCAGCGAAAAAACGTATATTACAATTCCAATATCTCTTATGGAACAGGAATTGGGCAGCGATGAAACCTTTCAATCAATTATGTCTGGTGATGCACTGAATATTGAAAGAAACAAGGTTTCCGAAACCACCGAGGAAGAGTACGGCGCGAAATATAAGGTTTATGTTTACGAGGACGGAAGCAAGGATTATCTCAGAGGCAAAACATTGATAAAAACCGTAGCACCAAGCGGTGCAATAACCTATTATGACGAAATCAGTAACGAGGTTACCCCGGGCTTGTTCCTTCCCCCGATGGGTTACACCGAAACTGTAATAACCGCTGAGGATTTAGCCGCACTTACCACTACGGAGCATAGTCACAGCCATGAAGAATAAAGTTGCACTTATAACAGGCGGGGCAAAGGGTATAGGCGCCGCTATATGCCGCGAATTAGCCCGCGAGGGTTACACGTTAGCTATAAATTATAACTCCTCCGAAACAGCGGCACAGAGCCTCAAAGAAGAGCTTTCTCAGTTTGCTGAGGTTGAAATATTCAAAGCAGATGTTTCCGATTCAGCGCAGGTTGAAGAAATGTTTTCGGCGGTTGAAAGCACCTTGGGTGAGGTTAACCTTCTTGTTAACAATGCGGGCATTGCACAGCAAAGCCTTTTCACAGATATTTCGGATGATATGTGGCAAAAAATGCTTGGTGTGAATTTGTCAGGCGTTTTTTACTGTTGCCGCAGAGCGTTGAAGCCCATGGTTAACAAAAAAAACGGAAAAATCATAAACGTCACCTCAATGTGGGGTGAGGTCGGTGCTTCTATGGAGGTGCACTATTCTGCAACAAAGGCGGGTGTGATCGGTCTGACAAAGGCTTTGGCTAAAGAAGTCGGGCTTTCGGGTGTAACCGTAAACGCGGTGTCTCCCGGTGTGATTATGACCGATATGATGGCATCCTTCAGCGAAGAAGACAAGGAAGCTTTAAAAGAAGAAACACCCCTTAACAGGTTGGGTGAGCCTGACGATATTGCCGGGATGGTTTCTTTCCTGGCTTCTTCAAAAGCTGATTTTATAACGGGGCAGATAATATCCGTCAACGGCGGATTTGTTATTTAAAAAAAGGTGGGATTAATATGAAAATAACATTTATGGGTGCAGGCAGCACGGTTTTCGCAAGAAACGTTATCGGTGACTGTATGGCATCGGAGGTGCTCCGTGACAGCGTTTTTGCTCTCTATGACATTGACGGTCAGCGTCTCGAAGAAAGCAAAACAATTATCGAAGCAATGCAGAAGACAATGGGTGGCTATGGCAAGGTTGAATGCTATCTCGGTGTTGAAAACCGCAAGGCTGCTCTGCGTGGTGCAAATTTTGTTGTTAACGCAATTCAGGTTGGTCTTTATGACCCCTGCACAATAATCGACTTTGAGGTGCCCAAGAAATACGGTCTTCGTCAGACTATTGCCGACACACTCGGTATCGGCGGTATTATGCGTGCACTCCGTACAATCCCCGTAATGGATGATTTTGCAAAGGATATGGAAGAGGTTTGCCCCGATGCACTTTTCCTTAACTATACAAACCCAATGGCAATGCTTTCGGGCTATATGCAGAGATACACCGGTGTAAATACAGTCGGTCTTTGCCACAGCGTTCAGACCTGCTCAGAGGATTTATTCAATCAGTTAGGTATGCAGGATAAGCTTGAGGGCAGAAGAGAGCTTATTGCCGGCATCAACCATATGGGCTGGCTCCTTGAAATTCAAGATAAAGACGGTAACGACCTTTACCCCGAAATTAAAAGCAAGGTTCAAGAAAAGCTTGATGACCCCGAATTCACAAATAAAGTCAGACTCGACTACATCAAGCATTTCGGATATTATTGCACAGAGTCAAGTGAGCATAATGCAGAATACAATATGTTCTACATAAAAAGCAAATATCCCGAGCTTATTGAAAAATACAACATACCTCTTGATGAATATCCCCGTCGCTGTGTAAATCAGATTGCAGGCTGGAAAAAGGAATATCAGGAGTTGCTTCAGAACGGTGTTAAAGAACATAAGCGTTCAAATGAATACGCTTCCCACATTATGGAGTCTGTTGTTACCAACACCCCCTACAAAATCGGTGGTAACGTGCTCAACAGAGGCTTTATCACAAACCTGCCCGCTGAGGCATGCGTTGAGGTACCCTGCCTTGTTGACGGCAAGGGTGTTCACGGCACTTACGTCGGTGCTCTTCCCGTGCAGTGTGCGGCAATGAATATGACAAACATCAACGTTCAGCTTCTCACAATTGAAGCAGCGAAAACAAGAAAGCTTGAGCATATTTACCAGGCAGCAATGCTTGACCCCCACACAGGCAGCGAGCTTGATATCGACACCATTAAAAAGATGGTTGACGACCTTATCGAAGCCCATGGCGATTATCTTCCCAAATACTTTTAAGTAAAGAAAAGAACACCCCCGAAGCTCATTTGAAGCTTCGGGGGTGTATTACATTTTAAAAATATGTAATTAATACAAAAGTCTTCACGTACTGAGGCGAGGCGGTTCAAGTCCTGCTTTTTCATACAATACAAAAAAAGAGAATCCACACAAAAGTGTAGATTCCCTTTTTGGTGCCGCTGACCGGACTTGATGGGCTCTGCCCATCATTCGCAAGTGCCTTGCGAACACCCGATTTTGTTCGCCTTCGGCGAGGCGGTTCAAGTCCTGCTTTTTCATACAATACGAAAAAGAGAATCCACACAAAAGCGTAGATTCCCTTTTTGGTGCGAGTGTTCATAAGGGATTTACTCAAAATATATGTAAAACCGGCTTCAAACATAGTATTCTTCACTTTGCTCACCTTGATTAAATAGAGTGAAAAGAAAGGATAATACTATGAAAACTAATTATATTACTTACAGACGAGTTGGCGACTATAATATTCCTAACCTCATCTTACCACTCGAAGAAGCAAGTGTCAGACTTGGCAAATGGGGAATGATGTACAAAACTTATCTTGAAAAGCATAAAAAGGTGTTTTTCAACACATTGCTTACTCAAGGTAAGCTTTATCAGCACTGTGCAGAGATTGAAAATCAGGCACAACAGATGCTTGATACACTTGTCGCGCAGATGAAAGAAGCTGAAGGTGTTACTGAAAAAATGAAAGAAGACAACCAATTGGAATGGATTCAGAAGATGAATAATATCCAACAAAGAGCAAGTGAAATAGTTTGTAACGAACTCATCTATACATAAAGATAAATACCCCGCAGACTTTTCAGCCTGTGGGGTTCACTTTATATATTCTCGTTTCGGAGTGTTTCAACTGTATTTTCTTTGTTTACTTTTTTGATTGAATATATCATACTCAGCACCACAATTATAAATACACTTGCAATCGCTATAATGAATTTATCCCACGGTACATAGAATGCCATTTCATAACCGCTATCTGACGCTACAAGATATACTAGATATGTCATTCCTAATGAAACCGGAAGTGAGAATAAAAGACTTTTTACTCCGTAAAGGATAGATTCAAATGTCATCATTTTTCTCATACCCTTACTTGTAAGACCCACAGATTTGAGTGTTGCGAATTCTCTTCTTCTGAGAGAAATGTTGGTTGAGATTGTGTTAAAAACATTTGCTGCGGCAATCATAGATATAAGAACGATAAAGCCATAAGCAAGAACCTTTGCAATTGTTACAAGTGCTCGGATGCTTTCAATTTCCGCCGCATAATCTACTACACTGACATGATTTGAATCTCCACCAATATCCCTGACAAGTCGGCTTACATCACTTGCAACCTTGCTGTGGTCCTCGCAAAGAATAAAAGCGTGTGTCTGGCTGTATTCATCAAGCATTATGCCTTTTCTTACAGATTCAGGGTAAATAAGGTTTGTGTTATGGTCTGCAAAATACGGCTTTTCGTCGATAACCGCACCGATTGAAATCTTAATGTTCTGTACGGCCTTTTCTTCGGGCAGGTAACGCTTTGTTGACTCGTCAAATTCTTCGCCCTCGTCACGGCCGATATCATAAACATAATATGTTACACCGTCTTTTACCGTTGTTTCCCCTATATAATGGTAGTCCACATCATTCTCTGTAAAACGAGGAAGGATATTTGTTATCTCAATGTTTGAAGAAATATCGTCCGTGTTAAGGAAGGGTATTATATAAACCTTTTCTTTGTTGTCATTCTGGTAGATATAGGTGCCCATATCATAAACAAGGGCTTTCGGGTTTTCTTTGTCAAAATATCCCTCTTCGCTGAGACCTTCCGCTTTAAGAAGTCTTCTGAAAGCGTCATCATCAATGAAGTTATATTTGAACATTCCGTAATACTGACTTTCAACTTCGTCCGAATATCTTTCGACCTCTTTGTTCATCATATCAATGTATTCTTCCGAAATATATTTTTTATCAAGGTTATATTCTGTGCCCATCTTTTCGGTAAGTGTAAACTCATCAATTCCTTTAACGGATTTCAATCCGTTATACAACTTGTTTCTGAATTCATCTGTTTCATATAAAGGATTATAGTCATCGTCGTAATTAAAAATGTTTACGGCAACATCATAATTCATATCCTGACTTTCGGCTGCAACAATATCGGTAAAATACGTCGAAAGTGAAGAAGCGGAAATGAACAGGACAACGGAAACAAAAAGTGAAAAAACTGTAGCACGGTATTTCTTTTTGTTTCTTTTAAAATTCTTTGACGACAGTGTTGCTTCAAAGCCGAAAAGCTTCTCGGTAAGCGGAGATACCTTAACACTTCGACGGTTGACCTTAATCTCATTTGACTGTCTGACAGATTCAATGGGGTTAATTTTTATTGCCTTTTTCGCAGGAATATATGCTGAGATGATTACCGTCACAAAGCTTATTACGCTTGCGGCAATGATTGCCACGGGCGAGAACACAAACCGCATTTTAAGGTCTGTAAGCTCTGCAAGGAAGGTTGCGATTGAATCACTTAAGAAGTAGAATGTTATAGCAATGCCCAAGCAACCTGAGATGAGACCTATCGGTATGCCGATACTGCAAAGCACCGATGCTTCGTAAAGAACAGATTTTCTTATCTGCTTTTTAGTGGCACCTATACTTTTAAGAATACCGAACTGCTTTGTCCTCTCACTGACGGAAATTGAAAACGAATTATAAATAAGCGAAACCGAGCCGAAAACAATGAGTCCTATAAGAAGAGAAAGCAAGCCGATAACAAGGAAGGGAAATGCCGAATCAAAGCTGTTGAAGGTATACATAAGCAGGTCATAGTTTATGCAGGAATTAACTTCAATCTTTTTAACGATATCAAGGTTAAATCGGCTGTAATCTGAGGGTTGAGAAATTACGGTGTAAACAGAAGAAAGTCTTGTATTTCCCTTTTCGTTTATTGTGTAAGCTGTATAGCCGGGTGCCGAAATGGGTTCAATAGTGGTTTGTTCAGGTCTTACACAAAAGCCTACAACAGTATATGTTTTCTCTTTTGTATTAACGAGATATTCTGTTGCTTCTTCGCCTTCGGTTTTTCTTAACGGATATTCCTGAGTAAGCTTTGCCCAGGAGTCACCGTCAAGTTTTTTATATTCTTCATCTGTAATGTTCACAAGCTCAGACCATTGTCTTTGTCCGACTGCAAGAGTGATTTTCTGTCCGAGCTTAAGATGTACTCCGCCGTTTGAATAAAGATGGTCGGAAACTACGATTTCGTTACTGTTCTGCGGCAATCTGCCTTCGGTAAGATGTATCGGCATTATATCCGTAAAATCGGTCGGAATACCTGCGATATACAGATACGGCTTGTATTCATTTGACGAACCGATTTCGGCATAGCCTATTTCCTGAACATAAGTATATTTTTCAACCCGTTCATCCTCGGATATTTTTGAAATATCATCATATTCAACATCATAAAAGCCGACATGATATTTGCCGTTATACATTTCGGCATAGTTTATAAGGTAATCCTGAACGGTTACAAAAGCCTCTATTGTGGCAGTAAACATTGCGACGGAAAGGATAATGCCGATGATTGTAACAAGAGTTCTTGTTTTGTTCTCTTTAAGTGAGCGTTTGGTAAACTGTTTAAAGATATTCATTGCGGTCACCTCACTTAACGAGAAGTCTGTCACTCGCAATTTTACCGTCGTTTATGGTGATAATTCTGTCTGCCTGCAAAGCAATCGAATCATCGTGAGTGATAACGATAAGTGTCTGACCGTATTTTTTGTTAGAGAGTTTAAGAAGTTCAACGATTTCGTGGCTGTTTTTCGAGTCAAGGTTACCCGTCGGCTCGTCGGCAAGCATAACGGCAGGATTGTTGATAAGTGCTCTGCCGATAGAAACTCTCTGTTGCTGACCGCCTGAAAGCTCATTGGGAAGATGCTTTTCTCTTCCGGTAAGAGAAAGAAGGTCAATAAGCTCACGAAGGTAATTTTTGTCCACCTTTTTGCCGTCCATAAGCACGGGCAAAGAAATGTTTTCCGTTACATTGAGAACAGGGATGAGGTTATAAAACTGATAAATAAGACCTACCTGCCTGCGACGGAATATGGCGAGTTGGTCTTCGTTTTGTGCGTAAACATCCTGCCCGTCAAGGTAAACCTTGCCACTTGTGGGCTTATCAACACCGCCGAGAATATGCAGAAGTGTACTTTTTCCCGAGCCTGACGGACCGATGATAGCCACAAACTGACCTTTAGGTACGCTGAAACTTACATTATCGAGAGCTTTAACCTGATTTTCACCCTCACCGTAAATTTTTGAAAGGTTTTCAATTTTTAAAATATCCATATTGAATTGCTCCTTTTCTTTTTGTTGCAGCTTCATTTTACCAATCAAAAATTACACTTCGGTGACTCTATTATTACAAAAACGTCACACAACCTGCTTGTAAAATCTTATTGTAAATTTTGCACCGCAGAACTGACCGTTTTCAGCTTTTATTGTTCCGTTGTGACCCGAAATAATCATTTTGGCAAGATTAAGGCCTACACCAAAGCTTTCTTTTGATGAGTTTTTACCTTTATAAAAGCGGTCAAAGATATGAGGCAAGTCCTCTTCCCCAATGCCGCTGCCTGTGTCAGTAATGATAATCTCTGTGAAAATGGGCGTGTCCTCAGCAGTTACCGTTATCTCTCCGTTTCCAGGTGTATGCTCAGCACAGTTTTTCAATATGTTTCCGAAGGCTTCAATGCACCAAGAGGAGTCACAATCAAGACAAACATTATCCGTGTTTATAATAAGCTTCTGATTTTTAATATCCATCGGAACGAGCAGAGGCTCGGCAGATTTTTTAATGAGAGATGTGAGGTCTGTCGGTTTCTTTTCGAACTGTACGGTTCCTGCATCGAGCTTTGAAATTTTAAGAAGAACCGAAACAAGGTATTCCGTTTTGGTAATAAGTGACGAAAGCTCTCTTAAAAGTTCTTCTCTTCTTTCCTCTGATATGTCAGGCGACTCAATAAGAGACAGAATAAGATTAATACTTGTAAGCGGAGTTCTTAACTGATGAGAAATGTCAGCAATTGAGTCTGCAAGAAAAGTTCTTTTCTTTTCTAAAATATCCTTTTGGTCACGAAGGCGTACAAGCATTTTTTGCACATCACTTTCTAAAATTGAAAGTTCGCCCTCATCAAAGCCTTTAATGTTTATTGTGTCGTTTCCGTGAAGAATCTTATCTATACTTTCACCTAGATTATTAATTCTGTTATATCTTTTCTTTGTAAACGCAAGAAAGCTGCATATCAAAAATGTACTTAAAATCAAAATACATACAGCAGTAAATTTAGAATAAAAAGCTGTAATAAAGCATAGTAACAGTGAGGGTATCACTGTTACTGCTAAAAATTTTCTTATTTCGGGATTATTTGAAAGTTTCATTTTATTCACCTAATTTATATCCCAAACCTCTTACGGTAAGAATGATTTTGGGATTTTGTATATCATCTTCCACTTTTTCTCTGAGCCTTTTTATATATACTGTAAGAGTATTGTCGTTGACAAAGTCACCTGCAATATCCCATATTTCAGAAAGCAGTTTATTCCTTGTAAGAGTAACACCGGGATTATTAAGAAAAACAAGAAAGAGTCTGTACTCCAAAGCTGAAAGAAAAACATCTTTGCCGTTTTTAGTGACAATTCCTTTATCCATATCAACACTTACATTGCCAAGAGTGAGCATACTCTGACTTTTGCCTGTTCTTCGAAGAACAGATTTAATGCGGGATATAAGCTCTCTCGGACGGTAAGGCTTTTCAATATAATCATCAGCACCTATATCAAGGCCCGTAACAACACTGAACTCATCCGCTGAAGCAGTAAGGAAAATTACAGGACAATCGGTCACACTTTTGATTCTGTTACAAAGAGAAAATCCGTTTCCGTCAGGCAGAAGCACATCTAATAGAACAAGGTCGAACTGTGCAGTTTCAATTTTAGTCTCTGCTTCTTTACAGCTTAGAGCACTGTCTGTATCAAAGCCTTCCTGACGAAGAAGCTCACTTAAATTTTTGACAATGCTAACATCATCTTCTATGATAAGTATTTTAATCATAATATCACTCTTTTCGGTGGGTATGTAATGATTATATATAAAAACATTAGCAAAATCAACATTTGTGACGGATGAGTAATAAATAGCACCCTGATATTGTATTGACCTTACACTAACATGGTTTTTTGCTATTATAACATTCCGTAATCTTTAACTACCTCTGCGTTTTTGTATGTTTTAAAGGCAGTTTAGTATGTGCTATTGATTAATTTGTCAAATAAGAGTATAATTTAATACAACGCTGTCAAAGCGATGTTGTTTTTGGCAGAAAAAAGTTTAATCTCTCTGCCTTGTGGTGGAGAGTTTTTTTGTATTCTATTATAAAAGCTGTAAGGAAGTGATAGTATGCAACCAGATAAATTATCAAGTCATGTATTTAAAAAAGGTGTGTTTGTTACACCTATTAACTCTATCCCACTTATGCATGAATTGAGTGATAAAAAATCTTGGACATACGGCAGAATGCCTGAATATATTTGGGTTGGTTTGATTTTGAAATTTTATGGCCGCGAAGAAGGGCTACAAAAGTTAAATGAAATTGTAATGCAGCTTCATGTCTTGGCACCTAACCTACATACACTCAGATTATCTGATATTTTTAAATTGGATATCGATACACAGGTGGCTTTTTATTCATTTATTATTGGCATTATAGGAAAAGAACCATTAGCTCCACTTACTGTGATTTTTTCAGTAAGCAATCAACCAACGTTTAACAAATATTTTCATATTAAAGGATTAAGTATTCAAGAAAGATGCGATGCAATAACCCAAGTTATGCAAGATATTATGGGGCATCAGTCTTATGAATCTACAGATATTCGTTTTGTAGCATTGTATTTCTATCTCTTGTCAGGAAAAATGGTGTTACAAAAAGAACAAATAGATATTATTTGCTCATATCCACGACTATCACACGATTCTGTAGAAATGCGTATGGTACGGCCTACAGTACGTTCTATGGAAATGTCAATATTACAATTGGAAGAACCAAACGAAGTTTATATAAGTGCTTTTTGGAGGTGCGTAAGCGAGATGACAGAATGTTCACTTTATAGCGTTAATTTTCCTTTAGAGAATAGAAAAATTGATTTGTACTTGGAGAATTTGTATGAAATTTTTCAATATTTATCGCAACTCTATACCTCCACATCACCAATTGATGCTAAAATGAAGGTAATATTAGGTATTGCCACATACTCGTACAAACGATTTAAAGAAGCTTATGTGTGCAATTTGTTTAACAACATCTCTGGAAGAAATTGTATTCGAAGCTTAATTGAAAACTATATTATGTTGAAATATTTAATTGTAAACGAAAGTTCCTGTGATAATATATGGCAAGACTATCAGCTATATGGGCTTGGTGCTTATAAATTGATATTAAGTAAACATCGTGAAAATGATATAACCGGTGAGCCTCATTTTGATTCAAATTATATTGAAATGTTGGTTAATGAATTTAAAGAAGAGCAGTTTATTAACATTGATACAAATTACTTTAATAAAGATGCCATAAGAGTAAAAGCTGAAAAAGTTGATGAAAAAATACTTTATGGTTTATATTATGATTACGATTCATCTTTTGAACATGGATTATGGGGTGCAATTCGAGAATCTACGATGTTAAAATGTAACAATCCCGCTCATCAATATCACTGCATTCCCGATATTGATGATGAAATAATTTTAAAATCTGTTTTACCAGATTGTATTATGGTAATGAACAAAACAATAGCTTTTCTTAATGAATTGTATGACATCCCACAACAATTGTTAAATGAGGTGATGAATTTTGAGCTTGAACCTATTGCAGAAACAGATAATTAATATACAGTCAGAGTATAAAGAGTTATTGTGCACACTATTGCCTATTTTAAAATCAGGATATTCTCATCAAGCATTAGATGAAATTAATATTTTTTGGCATAGAAGGGTGGATATTGTACGACTGTATTTAAATTCTTATTTTTCCGGCAATGATTCCTATGCTTTTACTGCCTCGACATTTATGGATTATGATGATGGAGAGCATCTTCCCTTTTTGTTAATTGGTGATTTACATATTCTTGATGATCCTTTATGTGCATATTCAAGAATTTGTGCTAAGATGCCGGAAGAAAAAATATCAAAACCCTTGTATGAACAAATAATAAAAACGGCTGAAGACAATGTTAAAATAATAGAAAATTGTAATAACAGCATAACCATATTACCATTAAGAATATTAAGTCAAACTGAAAGTCATGAAGAAATATTAGACTTAGGAGAAAAAATATTTTTGGGGCTTTTTAATGGTATCAATAACTTTGAAGAATACTTTCACAAATGTAATAGCATAGACGACATTATGAAATATGCCCGTAAAGATATTCATAAAATTATTACGTTTTCTGAAACAGATACAGAATCAGAAGATTTTAAAGAAAGATTTCAAAAGGCTGTTTGGGAAAATGAAAAACTTATTGATAGTTCAAGTTCTGATGCCAATAAGTTTTTGATGCTAGTTTATGGTTATATTCAGCAAGCTGTTGATATCATAGTTACATGTATGGCATACAAATGTTATCCTTACATTAGGTATCCATTGGCCTTACGATATGTAACACTCATAGCACAAAACCTTAGTGAAAACCAATTTATTGAAATAATGTTGTATAAAATGAGCATTGCATTTGTTTTGTATAATCTTACTGATAAGCAAAGACTGAATGTTTTAAATACAAAAGAATATGTTGATAAAATTAATGAATATGACTTTAATTCAAAGTTATTAGGCGCTTTTGAAACACAAGGAATAAATTACACTAATTTTACCAAGTTTTCTATTAAGCAACTTGTCACTGAGGAATTAGAAAAATTTTACAATTTTATAAAATGATACAAGCATACTTAAAATTGTTTATATGAGAGATGGAATGATTTAGTATTAAAAATTTTTAGGAGTGAAAAAATGCCGTTTGAAAAAGAACTTAAGGATAGTATCATAACATATTGCACTCGTGACTTACCGAATGATGAATGGTATGAGGATGCATTTGATTTTATAAAAGATAATACACTGAAAAATAGATTAATAGCAGAGTTTAAAAATGCACGATTTGTGTACAAGTTTTTTGAGGGAATATCTGCCGAAGAAGAATTAAAACTTGCTGAGGTTAAAATGCAAGTATTAATGTATGCATCTATTTATGAAGCAACTATTCATTATGTATTATTTGATGAATATTATAAAAATGACCCTGTAGTTCAAAAAATGCTTACTCAGAATGTCACCAAACCCTTTTCTATTCCCACAAAGCAATCAGAAAAGATAAATAGTTTGTTATCTCACGATGGAAAAAATATCATACCGTATTTCGCAACTACGCAAAAGAGGGATATTACAAAAATCAGATTTGATGAAAAGTGCGTTGCAGCCTTTCAGCTTGGAATATTAAAAGATATTCCTCAACAAAGTATTTCAACTGCTGATATTTTGCCAGAGATAAAAATATCACCTGATATGCCGATCTTTTGTTCAGAATTAATTAGAATTTATGAAGTACGTAACGCTATACATTTGCATGCTGAGTTAAAAAAGGAGATAGACTACCACTTAACTCTTTCCAAAATAGCTTATAGAAGGATGCAACCATTTTTGCAGCAAATTAAGGAAAAACTGAGTACGGATGGCTTGATTTGAGGCAAATATTTTCATTGCAACGAACAACCATGTATCTTATAAAATAATGTTTACGATGAATTAAAAACTTTATAATTACTTTCTGTGGTGTCGGTGAAAACCGACACCACTTTTTCTTGGTCCCTTTAGGGGTGGAAATAAAAAAGAGAATCCACACAAAAGTGTAGATTCCCTTTTTGGTGCCGCTGACCGGACTTGATGGGCTCTGCCCATCATTCGCAAGTGCCTTGCGAACGCCCGATTATGTTCGCCTTCGGCGAGGCGGTTCAAGTCCTGCTTTTTCATACAATATAAAAAAGAGAATCCACACAAAAGTGTAGATTCCCTTTTTGGTGCCGCTGACCGGACTTGAACCGGTACGGTGTTGCCACCGAGGGATTTTAAGTCCCTTGCGTCTGCCTATTCCGCCACAGCGGCACATCTTTATAAATTATAATCATAACGACGCCTCTTGTCAAGAATTTTCTTTACAAGAGGCGTTATTTTTATTAAATATTATGCTTATGCAATAGTGCTTATGAAATCAAATATTATGCCAAATTCTTTTTAGCCACTGATGATGCAACAACGCCGCCAATGCCTGCAATAACAGTAAGGATTGCACCGAAACCGATATCCACATAGCCGTCACCTTCAGCGCTGACATATATAATGAAAATAAGAGCCGCAAGAAGGAGAAGTGCGTTAGAAACAAGACCCAAGTTATTTGCTTTTTTCTTCACTATCAAAAGCACAGATGATGCAATAGTCATTACAAGGAAGAGGATTATTGCCACAAGGAATATTGTGAGTTCTTCGCCAATTTTGTCAACAATTTCAAATAAGTTTAATGAAACTGATACAAAGAAATTAATTTCGAACCAAGGTAAAAAGAAAACCGCAATTGCTGAGATTACTGCACAAATCAAGGGCAAGAAAAGAAAAACGTTTGCGTTTTGTTTAATTGCGCCCGCAGGTGCAAAGGTTGTGGGTGCGGCTGCAGGGAAGCCGGTTGGCATCTGCTGTGCAGGTGCGGCAGCTTCGGGGAATTTGTTGCCACATGAAGAACAGAATGCAGCATTCATTTCGTTTGCTGTTCCGCAGTTGGGGCAGAATTTTTGGTTGCTCATATTTTTTCTCCTTTTTAAAAAATTTAATACAAAACTTTAGAGAGCACAAAGCACACCCAAAGAGCGATTACAAAAAAGCTTTCAGCGGGGATAGCCAGCTTTGTGTACGGGCATTTCCAGCCTTTGTCAACACAAAGGAAAATTGTTCTTGTAACTAAAACCGTTGTTGCAAAGAAAAGACCGCCCACAAGTGAATAAACAGGGGTTTTCAATGCCAAAGTCAGATACAAAAGGAATGCACCGAGTGCAAATGAAATACCACCGTAATAAACCCTGATTTCTGTTTTACCGGCATTGTCAACAGGTTTTATTGAGAAGCTTTCGGCATTTTTCAAGGGCTTTGAAATAAAGACTATTGCCATTCCCCAAAAATAACCGATAAGGCAGATTACCGCAACAGAGGCGGGGATGTTAACAGATAAAATTTCTTTTATTAATTCCATAATATTCCTCCTTTCGACAATAATATCACAAAACAATAATAAAATCAAATAGAAAGAATAATTAAAAAAATAAGGCAAAATATAGAGTGTAAAGAGGTGTTTTTATGGAAAACAGAAAAAGCTTTCCGACTTTCGGAATAAGAGATAAACTCGGTTATCTTTTTGGTGATTTCGGCAATGATTTCACCTTTATACTTTCAACAATGGTTCTTATGAAGTTTTATACCGACGTTGTGGGTGTGACTCCCGGCGCCGTTGGCACGATTATGATGGTTGCCCGTTTCGTTGACGCATTCACAGACGTGACAATGGGGCGTATATGCGACAGAAGCAGGCAGAAAAAAACGGGTAAATTCAAGCCCTGGATTCTCAAAATGGCTGTGCCCGTTGCAGGCGCATCCTTTCTGATGTATCAGACCTTTGTTGCAGATTTTTCACCTGTTTTAAAAATAGTATATTTGTTTGTAACGTATATACTCTGGGGCTCGGTTTTTTACACGTCAATCAATATTCCGTACGGCTCAATGGCTTCGGCGATTTCCTCTGACCCCGGCGACAGACAGTCTCTTTCAACCTACAGAACAATGGGCGGTATGCTTGCGGGTGCAATAATCGGTATCGGCTTGCCTGTTATTGCCTATGAAAAAATTGAGGGCAGGGAAGTTATTGTCGGCGAAAAGGTTACTATACTTGCGGGTATTTTTTCGGTTCTTGCAGTTGTGTGTTATCTGCTTTGCTACAAGCTTGTCACCGAAAGGGTACAGATTGAAATGCCAAAAAATTCTGTCAGAAACAACTCTGTTTCACAAATGCTTGTGAATTCCTTGAAAAACAGAGCCTTGGTTTCAATAATTGCCGCATCTGTCGTAATGCTTCTTGCACAGCTTACAATGCAGAATATGGCGGCTTATGTTTTTCCCGATTATTATAACAACGCCACCGCTCAATCTGTTTCGACAGTTTCAATGATGGGCGGGATGATTGTCGCCGCAACCCTTTCAAAGCCGTTGGTCAGAAGGTTTGGCAAAGCCGAGGTCAGTGCTGTTTCGAATATTTTTGCGGCGGCTGTGTGTTTCGCTATTTTCATTTTGCGTCCGCAAAACGTTTGGGTTTACATCGCCTTGCAATCCTTGTGCTGGCTTGGTCTCGGAATGTTTTCAATGGTTAACTGGGCACTTATTACTGATGTTATAGACTATTCAGAAATAAAAAACGGTATCCGTGAGGATGGCTCAGTTTATGCCATTTATTCTTTCGCACGAAAGCTTGGACAGGCTCTTGCGGCGGGGCTTTCGGGCTGGCTTCTCACGGCAATCGGCTACAATGAAAATGCTGCAGCAAGCGGTGAGCAACAGACGGAAAATGTCTTAGAAGGGATTTTCAACATCTCCACACTTGTGCCTGCGGTGGGCTTTGCTCTTCTGGGTATTGTTATGTGGTTCTGGTACCCGCTTCACAAAAAACAGGTTGAAGAAAATGTCAGAATACTTGAAGATAAACGAAAATAATGCAACGGCACACACGCCGTTGTGTTTTTTGTTATTAACATATTTTATCAACTTGAATTTAGTGCGGAAATAAGTTATTATATAATCACAGTATCTTTACAAAGGAGATGTAATATGAGTACAAAAGTAAAAAATGCAACGGGAGCAATCAGACCCTTCGGTTGGCAGGATAAACTTGGCTACGCCATGGGTGATATGGGTTGCGGTTTTTCGTTTCAGCTTGTTGCAACCTTTATGCAGCTTTTCTATTTGCAATACATAGGAATAAAGCCTGAGGTTTATGCAATCATTATCATGATTTCAAAGGTTTTTGACGCTGTTAACGATATTGTTATCGGTAACCTTGTTGACACTAAAAAAATCGGTAAAAAGAGCAAATATATGCCTTGGATTCTTCTTGGCGGTGTTGCCCTTGTTTTCTTTAATGTAACAATCTTCTTCCCTGTAAAATCCTTGCCCGATTTCGGTAAATGGGCGTGGTGCCTTGGCTCATATTGCTTGTGGTCAATTGCATACACAATGGTAAACGTTCCCTATGGTTCGCTCCATTCTGTTATAACAGACGATCCTCAGCAGAGAGTATCACTCTCAACCTTCCGTAGTATCGGTGCGGCACTTCCTGCTATTGTTATTATGATGGTGCTCCCCAAAATCGTTTACAGCACCAGCACCAATAGTTTAGGCGAGGAAGTGCAGACACTTAAAGGTGAAACACTTCTTCCGGTTGCGATTGTTTTATCTATCTTTGCTTTGGCGGTTCTTTGGGGAACAACAAGGCTTGTTAAAGAGCGTGTTCACCACCAAACAGATGCATCCGCCACGGGCTTCGGTGCAATTATTTCATCAGTTAAATCATTTTTTACCAACCGTGCCATGGTTGGCGCCACCATTGCAACCGTAGCTTCTGTTGCACTTTTCAACTCCACAATGTCACTTAACAATATGGTGTTCCAGTATTTCTTCAAGGATGCTGATAAAGTTGGTATTGCATTGGTTGGCAGCTATTTGCCTATGATTGTGTTTATGGCATTTATTGGCAAGCTGACCGCAAAATTCGGCAAGAAAAACGTTATTGTTTCAACAATGCTTATTGGTGCTGTTTCAGGCATAATTTCGATTTTTGTGCCCATTTCAGCCAATATGACAGGTATGATTATCTACATCATTTGCCTGATGGGTCTTAACCTCGGCAACACTGTCTTCCAAATTTCTGTGTGGGCAATTGTTGCAGACTGCATCGAAATGAGCTACAGAAAAACAGGCAAGAGCGAAGAGGGCTCACTTTATGCTTTATATTCATTCTTCCGCAAGCTTGCACAGGGTATTGGTCAGGCTGTTGTTTCAATGGGTCTTGTTGCTATCGGCTTTAAAGAGGGCGAGAATGCTGTTCAGAATGCAGACTTTGGTGACAACGTAAAAACATTGTATTTTATAGTTCTTGCAGTCGGTTCGCTTATTGCTTTCCTTTCAATGAAGTTCATCTACAACATCGGCAAGAAAGAAGAAGCAGAATTTGCTAACAAATGATTATCACATTAAAGCATCCCAAGTTTTTGGGGTGCTTTCTTTGGCAATTATATACGAATAAAATAAATAAAACCGTAAAGAATTATTTTGAATACTTATTTTAGGAGAAAATTATGAGAAAAGTTTTAAATATCAACAGAAAATGGGCTTTTTCAAAGCAGTCAACAACCGTACCCTCAGAAATGCCTTCAAATTGGTGTTTTGTGAATCTTCCCCATTCGTGGAACGCCATTGACGGTCAAGACGGTGACAATGACTATTTCCGCGGTACGTGCCATTACGTTAAAAGCTTTAAAAAATTTGAGCTTCCCGAAGCAGAAAAATATTATCTTGAAATCAATGGTGCAAACTCTTCTGCAGATGTTTACCTTAACGGTAAGGTTCTTGCGCACCACGATGGCGGCTATTCTACCTGGCGAGTTGATATAACAAACGGCATCAAGGAAGAAAATCTTCTTGTAATTGCTGTGGATAATGCGCCAAATGATAAGGTTTATCCGCAAATGGCAGACTTTACCTTCTATGGCGGTCTTTACAGAGACGTTAATATTATATGTGTAAATGATTCTCACTTTGAGCTTATGCACCACGGTGGACCTGGGCTCAAAATTACACCTGAAATCAACGGCGTTAATGCAGATGTTGAAATTGAAACGTGGGTGGTTAACCTTAAAGAAAATCAGAAGCTTCGTTATGTAATCAAAGCCGCTGACGGCAAGGTTGTTGCCGAAAAAGAAACAACTGACACCAAGGTTAACCTTGAAATCAACAACGCTCGCCTTTGGCACGGTAAAAAAGACCCCTATCTTTATACAGCAGAAATTGAACTTGTTGATGGCGAAAATGTAGTTGATAACATTTCATCACGCTTTGGCTGCCGCACCTTTAAAATTGACCCTGAAAACGGCTTCATTCTTAATGGTGAGGAATATCCTCTTCGTGGTGTTTCACGCCACCAGGACAGATGGGGCTTCGGTAACGCTCTTCTTCCCGAGCACCACAGAGAGGATATGGATTTAATCTGCGAGGTAGGGGCAACAACAATCCGCCTTGCGCACTATCAGCATGATCAGTATTTTTATGACCTTTGCGACGAAAGAGGTCTTGTAATCTGGGCAGAAATCCCATATATTTCAAACCATATGCCCGGTGGCAGAGAAAACACAATTTCTCAGATGAAGGAGCTTATTGTTCAGAACTATAACCATCCCTCAATCGTTGTGTGGGGGCTTTCAAACGAAATCACAATGAAGGGCGACAGTGACCCCGATTTGCTTGAAAACCACGAAATTCTCAACAGCCTTGCCCACGAAATGGATAAAACAAGGCTCACAACCATCGCCGCTGTTTCAATGTGCGATATTGACAGCCCGTATATTCAGATTCCCGACGTTGTTTCATATAACCACTATTTCGGTTGGTACGGCGGTGACACAACAATGAACGGCCCGTGGTTTGACAATTTCCACGCTAAATACCCGAATATTCCAATCGGTTGCAGCGAATACGGTTGTGAAGCGCTTAACTGGCACACCTCAGACCCCAGGCAGGGCGACTACACAGAGGAATACCAGGCGTATTACCACGAAGAGCTTATCAAGCAGTTCTTCGGAAGAAAATATATGTGGGCAACTCACGTCTGGAATATGTTCGATTTCGGTGCGGACAGCCGTAATGAGGGTGGCGAAAACGGACAGAACCATAAAGGTCTTGTAACCTTTGACCGTAAGTATAAGAAGGATTCCTTCTATGCGTATAAGGCTTGGCTTTCAGATGAGAAATTTGTTCACATCTGCGGAAAGAGGTATGTTGACAGAGTCGAGGATGTAACAAAGGTAACAGTTTATTCAAATCTTCCCGAGGTTGAGCTTTTTGCAAACGGCAAGAGTCTCGGCAAGAAAACAAGTGATGTTCACTTCTTCTATTTTGATGTTCCCAATAATGGTGAAACAGAGCTAAAAGCGGTTGCGGGTGAGTTTACAGATACATCGGTAATCCGCAAGGTTGATGTTTTCAACGATTCTTACAGACTTCGTGAAACAGGTGCGGTTCTTAACTGGTTTGATATCACGGAACCCGACGGATATTTCTCGCTTAACGATAAAATGAGCGATATCATGGCATCCGAAGAGGGTAAACAGCTCTTTATGGGGCTGATGGCAAATGCTATGAAAAACCACGGCGATAAATCTATGATGGGCGATATGGGGGCAGAAATGCTTTCGGGCCCCATGATGCAGATGATGGGTGGCTTCACTGTTTTACGCCTTTTGAACCTTATGGGTGCGGCAAATCTCCACTTCACAAAAGAAGAGCTTTTACAGCTTAACGCAGCACTTAACAGAATTAAAAAGTAAAAAACAAACTCCTCTTGCTTTCGCAAGGGGAGCTGTTTTTTAGATGCCGGTCGCCAGATGCCAGATGCCAGATGCCAGTATGTAAAAGCATTGCGAAGCCTATCATCCCTGTTAGCCTTTAGGCTAATAGGGAGGGGGACCGCGTTAGCGGTGGTGGGTTGCCCCGTTGCCTTTTTACTTTGTTGATTAAAGGAATAAAGTTGTTGGTGGTTCTACCTCTCTTCGAAGAGAGGGGGACCATCTTGTATATGTAAATTAATAGAACATAGTACTAAGCGAGCCTATTGTTTAAATTTAGAATATATTAAAGCGGAATGGTGGAGAGTTCTCGACGCGAGAATTGTGAGCGTCGTTGAAGCGTAAGCTTCAATTGGAATGTAGCGTAGGGTACTGGCTTGCCTGTACCGTTGAACGAATAAATTCAGAAAAATAAGTTTATTACATTTTCACCTTCGGTGAAATGTTGCTTCGCAACAAAGAACCTTCCGTCACGAAAAATCAAGATTTTCCGTGACACCTTCCTTTGAAGGAAGGCATATAAATGGCAACAACTTTATCTTTTTACTTTAATTTTTCTGTGATTTTTTGAATTTCGTTCTCTTAATTTTCTTTCTAAAATCAAGTACAGCCTGAGCAATGAAGAAAATTGCAAAAACATACATAACAATGCCAAAAATAAAAAATCCAACACCATCAATTTCTAAGGATTTTTGTGCAGTTTTAAAATCAAGTATAACCACATCATTTACAACTAATTCAACAATATAATCATTATTGGGATTTACTAACATATTGAATTTAGTTCCTGGTGCAGTCTCTTCAATGGTTTTAAAAATCTCGTCAGTAATGCAAGAAGAATCGATATATTGTGCCGAACTATCATAAAAAAGCAGCTTGATTTCAGTAAATCCGCCTTTGAGTTTTTTATGACCTGTAAATTCTTTGTAGGTGCAAGTTAATCGAGTTGCTTCTTCTTTGGATATAGATTGATTTGGAAGCAATGTGGATGAAAATACCGTACCCATAAAAATTGAGATTAAAGCCATTACCAAAGCAACCCATCTGTTTAATGGTTCTGGTTTTCTTTTATATTTATTTGCCATTTTCTCACCTGTGCAGATTTATAAATTCAATCAACCTCAACCAATCAAGACGGCTGAAATAGTGAAGACCATCTCTCATATGGTAGCCGATGTCACCATCGAAAAATTTATCGTCAACCTGTGGGGGTCTGTCTTTGTATTTAAAGCCGTTGTTGAATGCGTCGCTTGAAGCAACGCAACAAAGCATTTCTGAAAGCGGGTCTGCCCATTTATCAAGTGCGGCGCTGCCTATAAGCACTTTTCTCGGTGCAATTGATGCCACAAGATAGTGCTGGTCAAAGGGCATTTTTTGCTCATTGTTGCAATATTTTTTATAATTTTCGCAGAACCAGAAGGGGAAGTTGCGGCAAATATCTGCAACCCTTTCGCCACCCTCCGCGGTACCTCTTGCAATAGCCGCACCACTACAGCCCGAGTCGTTTGAATATGAGAACGCAAATCGTTCGTCAGTTGCACCCGCCAAAAGCGCGGTTTTGCCAAGCCTTGAATGACCGCAGACTGTTGCACATTCGAGGTCAAGGCTTTGGGGGATAGTGTATGCATAGTCGAGAACTCTTTGAGCACCCCAAGCCCACATGGCAATTTTACCGCAATCGGTTGCGCCCCTTTTGCCGTCGGGGTACAAAATGCCTGAAAGGCCGTTTGTGAAATCATTATCGTCACTCGTGATATCATCATAATATAAAGATAATACCGCAAAGCCATTGTCGATGAGCTCCTCTGTGGGCATATATCTGTCGGGGTTATCGGGTCTGAAATTTACGTGGATGAAAAAAGGGTGCTTTTTGTTGTCTGTTGGGAGTGTGGCAAGAAAGGGGAATGAAAATTCCTTGCCGTTTACAACACAGTTAGCGGTTACTCTGTTACAAACTGCTTTGCCGGCACAAAATTTGGGGATGACCGCTTCTTCAACCTCGAAAGTGATGCTTTCGGGTTTTGGTGGCATATATCCAAAAAGCTCGGTGTAAACCAATTCGAGCATTTCTTCTCTTGATTTGAGTTCGGGAACGTTTCTGTCCCTGAGCATTTCTTTTAACATAATCTCAACTCCTTTATTAAAGTTATAACACTAATAACACGCCTTTTCAAGTTAAAATAAACTATTGAAAATTTGAGTAAAAATAGTTATAATTAATTATTGTGAAAATAACATATTTCCGTCCATGGCGCAGTTGGATAACGCAGCAGATTCCGATTCTGAAGAACGGGGGTTCGAATCCCTTTGGGCGGGCCAAAAACAGAACACCAACCCTTGCGGTTGGTGTTCTGTTTTAGTTGCGGTGGGATTCGAACCCCGTAGTCCATCTCGCATCGGTTCGCCTTGGCGGAGATGCGAGGGACATAAAATGCGACGGTTTGCGAAGCAAACGAACTCGTGCGGAGCACGAATCCCTTTGGGCGGGCCAAAAAATTCCAAGTCTTCCGACTTGGAATTTTTCATTTATGTCCGTAGGACATAACTTCGTTTATCTGCTTTAGCAGATAATTTCATTTGAGCGTAGCTTAACTTCATTCCGCTTGCGGACATAAAACGAAGTTGCCTTACGGCAAATGAAGTGCTTACGCAATGAAGTGTGCCTAACGGCACAATGAAGTTGCCCTATGGGTAAACGGATTTGACCTTTAAGGTTTGTGGTTGTAAAATAAATTGGGGTGATATTATGAAGGAAGATAAACTTGGAAATTTATCAATGGAATTATCTGTTGATGTGTTGAATCTTTGTAAAAAACTTAAAGCACAAAAAGAAACAGTTATTTCTAACCAAATCGGCAGAAGCGCTTCGAGTATATGTGCAAACATAGCTGAAAGTAAATATGCTCACGGTAGAGCTGATTTTATTGCAAAACTACAGATCGCTTTAAAAGAAGCAAACGAAACAGGAAAATGGATAGAGATGTTATATAAAACTGAATATATAGATTTAGCAGAGTGTAAAAAACTTGACAGGTTATGTTCAACAATACGAGTATTGCTTATAAAGTCAATAAACACCGCTAAATCAAATCAAAAATAACTTGTTGCTATTTTAGTTGCGGTGGGATTCGAACCCCATAGTCCATCTCGCATCGGTTCGCCTTGGCGGAGAATGGGTGTATATTACTCAAATGATTTTTTGTGTCTTACACAAGTTAAAGTTGAAATTATCAGCCGATTGTTAT
The DNA here is from genome assembly GCA_015066225.1 of Oscillospiraceae bacterium. GTDB lineage: Bacteria > Bacillota > Clostridia > Oscillospirales > Acutalibacteraceae > DTU089. Next base: position 8,354 of record SVOT01000012.1, on the reverse strand, counting down.
AGAATAATTTAATAACAGTTTGTTTTAAATACACTACGCTTTATATTTTAATAGTCGTAGGGAGGTTACTATGAAAAAAATACAGATAGTCTTATCTTGTCTTACAATAGTGTTGGCACTTGTTTTTTCACATTTTTCACCACTTTTTTTATTAGTGGGTCCGGAAACTCTGCCATATACAAACGATTACAAAATCCCCGAAAATATTCCCGAATACAGAGTGCTCTCAACAAAGGAAAAAACCAATTGGAAAGCTAAATGGATTTGGGATAAAGATAATCTGACAGAAGAAAACGTCTGGATGTGCTTTAATAAAAAGGTAACTCTCAAAAATATTCCCGAAGAGCTTATTACTCATATCTCTGCCGACTCAAAATATTGGCTTTATATTAACGGTGAAACTGTTGTATTTGAGGGGAGTGTCAAACGTGGACCCGATAAAAACAGTGGCTATTATGACAGTATAAATATTGCACCTTATCTCAAAAAGGGCGAAAATTCAATTTGTGCCTTAGTCTGGTTCTGGGATAATGAAAAAAGCTATTCATATAGTGGTAGCGGTCAGGGCGGATTCATTTTTGAAGCTGTTAACAAAGATGTTTCCATAATTTCCGACAAAAGCTGGAAGGTAAAAAGAAACACTGCATATATTGACAGCTCTCGTCACCAGCCCAACTACAGACTCCCCGAATACAGCATTTATTTCGACGCAAGAGATGAAATGGGCGCTTGGCTGAATGAAGCTTATGATACCTCATCGTGGGAATTTGCAACCGAATATGCAGTTGGCGGAGAGGGTGCATACGGCAGGCTGTACTATAGAGGAATACCTTTTTTGAAGGATTACGGTCTTAAAGATTACGAAAATTCTCACAACTACGAGAATTATACCGTGAAAAACCTTTTCGGTGAAAAAATCACAGTAGATATTCCATACAACGCACAGCTTACACCTTATCTTAAAGTTGTGGCACCTGCCGGAAAAACTATCCGTATAACAACAGAAAATACTTTAATCGGTGCGGTTTCAACCACATATATAACCAAAGAGGGCGAGCAGGAGTTTGAGTCCTTGGGTTGGTTTAATGGGGAACATATTACCTATGAAATACCCAAAGGTGTAACTGTTGTTTCTTTGAAATACCGTGAAACGGGCTATGACAGCTCATTTTGCGGCGATTTCAAGTGCGATGATGATTTTCTTAATTCCTTGTGGCAAAAATCCTTGCGAACACTCTACGTTACCATGCGTGACAATTTTATGGATTGCCCCGACAGAGAGAGAGCCCAATGGTGGGGTGATGCTACAAGCGAAATGATTATGACAATGTATTCTATGGACAGCAATTCCTACCTGTTGTATCAAAAGGGCGTTGAGGCGATGCTTTCACACGTTGACGATACAAAGGTGCTCCAGACGGTTGTGCCTATAAACGGTGATTATTTTGAGCTTCCGGTGCAACAGCTTGCGGGAATTGTGGGCTTCCTCACTTATTATGAATATACCGGTGACGTGGCTTTTATTGAAAAGGTGTATGACGCTTCTCTTAATTACCTGAAGCTTTGGAAAATTAGTGAAAATAATCTTGTGGTTCACCGTGAGGGCTCTTGGGATTGGCCTGATTGGGGCAGCAAGGCAGATATGACATCTATCGAAAATGCGTGGGTTTATTACGCTCTTTCTGCCACAGAAAGAATGGCTGAGCTTTTGGGTAAGGATGAGGATATTCCTTTTATTACCGAAAGAAAAGAGACTATCTCAAAGGGCTATAAGGCTCTTTGGACGGAAAACGGTTTTAAAAGTAATGATGTAAAAAATCCCGATGACAGAGCAAATGCTCTTGCCGTTTTGTCGGGGCTTGCAGAAGAAGAGCAGTATGACACCGTTAAAAACGTACTCGTAACCACTAAAAATTCAAGCCCCTATATGGAATACTATGTTCTTGAAGCTCTTTGTAAAATGGGTGAATATGACGTCGCAAAAGACAGAATCAAGGACAGATACGAGGATATGGTGAATAAGAATTACTCCACTCTTTGGGAATTCTGGGATGCCTGGCAGGGCACCAAGAATCACGCTTGGAGTGGTGGCCCCCTTGTTATTATGAGCAAGCATTTTGCGGGTGTTACGCCGCTTGAGGCGGGCTATGAAAAGGTTGAGATTGACCCGCAATACACCTTGTCCTCCCGGTTGAGCTGTACGGTTCCGAGTGTAAAGGGGCTAATCACTATTAATTATGAAAAGGCGGATGAGAATTATATTATTAATCTCACTCTTCCGCAAGACACAAAGGCTGTTTTACACATACCGACAGGTGCTTTAGTAAACGTAAACTCAGAGTGCTTTTACAAAAACGGTGAATATGTAAACACCGAAACAGGTAACGTTGAGATTGTTGAAAAAACGCTCAATAATTGAAAGCCTTAACCCGAAAAAACACAACACAAAGGGTTGATTTATCCCCACTCAACCAACGGTGTGTGTATTTTGTTCTTGTTTTAATCTATACTGTAATCGAAAGGAGGAGCGTATGGACCAGATAAAAATCGGAAAGTTTATCGCCGAGTGCAGAAAAAAAGAAAGTTTAACTCAAATGCAGTTAGCGGAAAAATTGAATATTACCGACAGAGCAGTATCAAAATGGGAGCGGGGCAAATCTTTGCCCGATTCCGCAATTATGCTGGAGCTGTGCGGTATTCTGAAAATTACAGTGAATGATTTATTAAGTGGGGAGGTAATTATGGTGGATAATTACAATAAAGAAATGGAAAACAAGCTTCTCGAAATGGTAAAACAGAAAGAGGAAAGCGACAAGAGATTGCTCACACTTGAATGGGTTATCGGTATTCTTTCTGTTATTATTATAGTTGTGCCGGCTTTCGTCGGAAAGTTTTTGCTATTGGAAGAGTGGCAACAAGTAACAGTTGCGCTTTCGGGCTTTATACCCGGGCTTGTGGGCATCTCTTTCGCTGTGAAAATAGAGCAGGTTGCGGGATATTACCAATGTAAGGAATGCGGGCACAAATATGTGCCCACATTTAAAGCGGTTTTTCTGGCTATGCATATGGGAAGAACAAGGTATATGAAATGCCCCCGGTGTGGTAAAAAATCCTGGCAGAAAAAAGTAATCAGCAAGGATTAAAAAATCAGATTATATAAAAACAGCACTAACCTCTTTGGTTGTGCTGCTTTTATTTTGTATGGCGCAAGATAAGTTTTTTCTTGAAAAATCCGTATGCCGTGGTATAATTTATAAAAATGGGCTCGTAGCTCAGTTGGGAGAGCGTACGGTTCGCATCCGTAAGGCCGAGGGTTCGACCCCCTTCGGGTCCACCAACAAAGAAACCTCTTTTGTCTATCAAGACAAAAGAGGTTTTTGTACATTTGGGAACAAAAGAACTCTCAATTTTAGCAAATACCGCTGAAATAGGGGCTGGTATGGTTGTTTAGGCTATGCCAGCCCCTGTTTTTGTTTTACGGTAGTCAAACTTTTTGCATTTCTTTACAGAGCAAAGAAGTTGGCAAAACAGCACCCGTCCGGATTTGAATACTATACATTTTTACTGCTTCCTCATCTGCCGCAAGAACAGTAATACCGCTAATATTAGCAGAACGGCGGCATATCCAAGTACCCACCATATGTGAGGAAAAACCCCTGCAAAATTTCCTGCCAATACAGCTCGTTCCATATCCACGGCGTGGACAAAGGGAAGTGAGTAGGAAATCTTCTTAAATGCTCCGCCAACAAGGTCAAGGTCAAACCAAATACCGGACAACCATGCGGAAAGGTTGGTAAGCAAAGCACCACAAATGCCGCCAACCTGTTTATCGGTAAACACACTTCCGCAAAGGAGTCCTAAAGCAATGTAAAGGATGGATATGGGAATAATGAATACGACAGCATATAAAATATTTACTGTAATATTTAGTCCGAGAAGGATTGCAACGATATAGCAAATAACACATTGAGCGATAGATATCGGAATAATAGGCAAAGTGTAACCGAGAATAAAGTCTATCGGAGTCAGTGGCGTTGTATATAAACGCTGAAGTAACGAACTACCTCTGTCCTTTGCGATAATGGTAGCCGAAAATAGAGTCATAAATGCTAACCCGAAAACGGTTATACCCGGAGTCAGATGTTGTATTTCAAACATCTCTACGGGGATATTTGCTTGTATAGCACTCAACAATAAAATTAAGACGAGGGGAAATCCGAGTCCAAAGAAAAGAGTTAGTGGATCTCGTAATATTTCTTTTGTATTTCTGTTTGCAAATGTAAGCATTTTTATTTTGCTACCCCCTTAACAATGCGTACAAAGGCTTGCTCAAAATTATCCGTATCGGCTGCTTCTTTTATCTTGTCAGCAGTATCACAGATAAGCAGTTTGCCGTCTTTCATAATAGCGATACGGTCAGACAAGGCTTCTGCTTCTTCCATATAATGTGTTGTAAGAATAATGGTTACTTCTCCTTTAAGAGAGCGAATCAAATCCCACAGATCGCTTCGGGCAAGCACGTCAAGACCAAGCGTAGGTTCGTCAAGAAACAATATTTCCGGTTCGCTGATAAGCGCCATAGCAATGCTTAGTCGTCTTTGCCAGCCGCCAGACAGTTTACCTACCTTTTTCTTACTAACAGATTCAAGACCGAGCAGGTCAGTAAGCTCTGAAATTTTCGCATTTTGCTTTTCTTTTGTAAAACCGTGAACACCACACATCAGCTCAAGATTCTCCCGAACCGAAAGTCCGGGTGCAACCGCAGTTTCCTGCGGAGAAACGGCTATAAGCGATTTCACAGCGGCAGCATCTTTGTTAATACTTTTTCCGTTAAGAAAAGCATCTCCGCTTGTTGGGTGTGTAAGGCACGACAGCATTTTAATAGTGGTAGTCTTTCCCGCACCATTTACACCAAGTAGAGAGAACAGTTCACCCTTTTGAACCGAAAGGCTAAGTTTATCTACAGCAACCACATCTTTATACTTTTTTGTTAAACCTTCAATTCTAATAGCGTCCATTATTTATCACTCCATTCCATATTGTTTTCGGAGTCCCTGATATGAATCCGTGAGCATTTTGCTGACAAGTTCCCAATTAAGATCAACAAAGCTTGTGGCAAACATAGTTGCAATTCCGTGAACATATGCCCACATTTCGAGGTGGAACAATTTTGCATCCATACCACTAAGTCCCGTATTATTATGGACAATTGACTCCATTTTGTCAGTTTGTTCTGTTGCTTCGGGAATTATTTCGCTTGAACGGTCACGCATATATAAAAGTTTGAACAATTCTTTTTCTTCTTTAGCAAATCGTATGTAAGCCATACCGTTTGCCTTATAGGCAGGAAACTCCCCACTATCAACTTCTCGCTGCATATACTCTTGACACAAAATGTCAGCTTTTTCTACAACGGCAAGACGCAGCTCATCCATCGTAGCAAAGTTGGAAAAAACCGGCTGTGTTGAGCAATTCAGTACAGAAGCTATGGTTCTTGCGTTAATTGCCGGTGCTCCGCTATTACGCACAATGTCAACGGCGGCATTTATAATATCATCTTTTGTCACTTTGATTTTTGGTGGCATGATACACCTCCATAACATATCTCTTGTTATATATCATATGTTATTTTATCACCCGAAAAGGCAGCGGTCAAGTGGTTTTGAGAAAACGTTATTATTTTTGTGAAATTTCCGTACTTTTAGTTTTTCTTTCCCGGGTCTACGCTACTTTTAGTAGCTCTTTCGCAAAAAAGAAATAATTTGTGTCTACCAAAAGTTACTTCTTTTTTTATCCAAGCCGCAGGCTTGGCATATCATCAGCCCTGACGGGGCTGTATATAATCCATCGCCTTGTGATTGTATATCATCACGGCAAAGCCGTGTATAAAACCCTGCGGCTTGATGTGATGCACACCTTCGGTGCGGGGCAGAACGCATCGCGTTACCTATCACGGCGCTGCTGCATCACTTATCACTTATTTGCAAACACGTTTAATTTGTGATATAATTGTTAAAAAGGAGGTCTGTTTATGAGATTATATAGACCCGTTGGACAGGCAGAATTGGATTTAATCGCAAAGACGGATTACACGGAATATCCTCCAAGACTTCCCGAACAACCTATCTTTTATCCTGTTCTAAATGAAAAATACGCTCGTGAAATCGCAGAAAAATGGAATAAGAAATCTGCCGATTCGGGTTACGCAGGATATGTTACAACCTTTGAAATTGACGATGCTTACATCTCTCAATTTAATATTCAAACAGTAGGAGCAAGTTATCACCAAGAGTTTTGGATTCCCGCAGAACGGTTAGCAGAGTTTAATCGTCATATTATTGGTAAAATTGAGGTTATTTGATTATTGCGTACCTAATTGCTTTTCTTACCCCAATTTACGCACCGTTATGCTGCTTTTCGCAATAAAAAACTTTCACGAGGTGTTGATATGATATTTGAAAATATGGAAAAAATTGTGTTTGCCGGTGATTCTGTTACCGATATGGGTAGCGTGAACCCTGTTGGTGAGGGTCATTCGGATTGCATTGGTGTTGGCTATGTCAGACTTATCGACAGCCTTTTGGCGTCAACCTATCCCGAGAGAAACATCAGGGTAATAAATTCCGGTATTTCAGGGAATACAAGCCGTGACCTTTTAGAGCGTTTTGACAGAGACGTTCTCAGCTTTGAGCCTCAATGGGTTTCAATTTGTATCGGCATCAATGACGTTTGGCGTCAGTTCGATTCACCCGCAATCACAGAGAGTCACGTTTACATTGATGAATACAGAGACAATGTCGAGAAAATGATTCTCAAGGTTAAAGACAATGTCAAAGGTGTTTTTATCCTTTCGCCCTATATTATGGAGCCTAACCGCGATGATACAATGCGAAAGAAAATGGATGAATACGTTGCCGTTTGCAAGGAGTTAGCAGAAAAATACGGCTGCGTGTTTGTTGATTTCCAAAAAATGTATGAAGATTTTTTCAAAATCAAGCATTCGGCGTTTATTGCTTGGGACAGAGTTCATCCCAATCAGATCGGTGCTATGCTGATGGCTAAGGAATTCTTGAAATATTGTGATTTTGAGTTTTGAGTATTTGTGATTTGAGGTGTTGCTTGTGACAAAGCTTATGGCTCTTGTGTTGGTTGTTTTAATGCTTTGTAATCTGGCAATGCCCACAAAAAACGGCGGAAAAACGGATGTTCTCGCTGAAAGTAGTGAAACAACAGATGTGGAAGAAAAGGTGATTGGCTTGAAGGTTATGACCTTTAACGTTCAACATTTTCTGGATTATAACAATCAGGTTATTGATACAGAATTGTTTGCGAAGGTAGTAAAAGAAAATAAGGTTGATTTTTGCGGTCTTAACGAGGTCCGTGGTGATGGTACCTATGAGGATTACACCGACCAGACTAATGCTTTGGGTGATTCCTTGTGCTTTAACCGATATTTCGGTGAGGCAATAAAGGTTGGCGGTGAAAACCCCTACGGTAACGCATTTGTAACTAAATATCCTGTGATTTCTTCTGAAACTTTTATAATTCCCGACCCCGAAAAACCTAAGGGAAAGCAAAAACACGAAACACGCTGTGTTATAAAAACAGTTGTGGATGTTGATGGCGAAAGAGTTTGTTTTCTTGTGTGCCATATGGGGCTGAACAAGGATGAGCAAAAAAATGCAGTGAATACACTTTGCGGGATTATTGACGAGATAAATATGCCACTGATTCTGATGGGGGATTTTAACACAACCCCCGCTTCAAAGGTGCTTGAGCCTATTTATGAAAGGCTCGAGGATGCTGATTGCAAGGCGAAAGTACCCGCTTTGGCTACATACCCATCATACGCTCCCAAAATAAAAATTGATTATATTTTTTATAAAGGTCTTGAATGTGTGGGCTCAAAAACCATTTGCAACGTATATTCGGACCATTACCCAATAATTGCAGATTTTGAGTTATAAAAAGGGGCTGTAAAAAAAGCGCAGACCGCACAAAACTATATAAATAAAGGGACTTTTATTAGGTTTAAAGCCTATAAAAGTCCTATTTTTTAATAAAGAACGAAATACTTGTGTTTTGTGCTACAAACAAACCTCGCCACTCGACGTACCTTTGTACGCCTTCGGGCAAACAAAAACAAGTCTGAAGCCTTGTTTTTGCTCGGTTTGTCCGTTCTGCATCTTTTTTTCCTATCCCCTGAAAAGGAGCTGTAAAAAACGTTCGTTTTTGAACAGAACCAGTAAAAACGGACAATGAAAAAAAGAGCCCTCTATGGTAGAATTAAAGAAACTATCATAGGGGGATTTTTCATGCCAAAAAAGTATAGTCACATTAAGCAATATGAAACA
>SVOT01000011.1 GCA_015066225.1 Oscillospiraceae bacterium | reverse complement strand
TCAGGGTTCGTTTTGCGCTCCCTCAAGAGCGCCCTAGTATAATACCACGCATTATACCGTTTGTCAACATCTTTTTTATCCCTTTTTTATTCCCTCTTCCACCCTCCCGGGTGTGTCGGGGTCTTCTTCAGGATAAAGAAGTTATTAACTTGTCCGCCGGCGTTTTGACGCCAACAGTTAGGGATTATATCACCCTGCAAATAAAAAGTCAATACCTAATTTTAATTTTTTTCGATTTTTTTTGCAGAATTTTTCGGAAGTATTTTTATGTATTCTTTTTGATATGAATGCCCCAAAATATTCATATCGTCATAGAGCTCTGACAGGGGTATCAAAACGAAGTCTCGCTCCCCTATATACTTATGAGGAAGAGTTAATTCGTCGGTGTTACTTTCATAGCTTTCATAAACCAATAAATCAAGGTCAATAATTCTTGGTCCGTTTTTTATACTGCGCAACCTGCCCATAGCGGCTTCTATACCAAGGCACGCACCCAACACAGCCTCTGCCGTGTGGTTTGTTTCAATTTCAACAACGGTGTTATAAAAATTCTGCTGCTCGGTATATCCCCAGGGTGCGGTTTCGTATATGCTTGCTTTTCGCAAAACGTTAATACCGGGCACCAACTCCAAAGCATCTACTGCATTTTCAATGTTTAGTTTTCGGTCACCTATATTTGTGCCGATTCCTATTACAGCCTTTTTCATTCCATTGACCCCACTACAAGCTGTTCTCTTGTAAGCGTATCTTCAATTGCGACATATTCAAAATCAGCGTCAATTGGTGCATCGGGCTTCTTAACCAAAACCGTTACGCCCTTGAGCTTGGGATATTCCTCAAGCAATGCTACACAAACCTTGTTTGCAACACATTCAAGAAGATTATAGCTTTTTTCGGTAAAGACCCTTTCAACGGTTGAAATCATTTCTGCATAGCTGACGGTATGGTTAAGGTCGTCGCTTATCTGTGCTTTTCTTACGTCGATATCTGCACAAACATCAAGTATAAACGTCTGACCCTGAACCTTTTCTTCCGGAAGCACCCCGTGATACGCTTTTATTTTTAATCCTTTGATAACTATTTTTTCCACTCAAAGACAACCTCTCTTTATTGTATTTGCAACCTTCACGGCATCAACCGTGGCGGAAACATCGTGCACACGCAAAATATCCGCACCGTTATATGACACAAGAGCTGCCGCCGCTATACTACCGTTTATTCTCTCTGACGGCTCGGAGCTTGAAACAATCTCCCCTATAACCCTTTTTCGTGATACGCCGACAAGTAAAGGCGAATATTCTGAAAGCGTTTTACATTCGCTAAGGAGCTTAACATCATCATTGCGACTTTTTCCGAAGCCTATGCCGCAATCATAACAGAGACATTCTTCGTTTATACCGTAATCGGTTGCTTCTTTTTTCATTCGTGCGAAAAACGTTAAAACATCATAGGTGACACCACTTGGATAAACGCCTTTCTCAGTTGAAGTTTTTCCGCCTGTGTGCATAAAAATCCAGCCTGCACCAAAATCTTTCACAACGGATGCCATTTCAAAAGAGAATTCGCCACTTTCGTCATTGACAATAGCCGCACCGCATCTCAGAGCAAATTCAGCCACCCTTGGTCTGAATGTATCAACCGAAACAGGAACAGTTGATTTTTCTATGAGCTGTGGCAAAATGCTCAGACGAGCCAATTCTTCTTCCTCAGAAGCAATCATTGACATAGGTGCAGTTGAACAGGCGCCAATATCTATTATATCAGCACCCTCGTCACAAAGCTCCTCAATTCTTTCCAGAGCTTTTGATAAAGAAGAATATTCACCCCCATCCGAAAATGAATCGGGGGTGATATTGAGTATGCCCATTACCAACGGACGTTTTTTATTTTCTGACAGTTTTTTAAAAGAAAACATTTTCACACCATATATAATATGTATATTATTTACCCGTAAGAAGTGCCATAACCTCTGCACGTGTTCTTGCATCTTTTCTTGCTGTGCCCCTGAGTGCAGAGGTCTGGGTTGACGAGCCCGCCGCCTTTGCACCGCGCATGGTCATGCAAAGATGCTCTGCCTCAATAAGAACGGCAACACTTGTAGCACCCAATTCATCGTGAAGGAAGTCAGCAATCTGTGAGGTCAGCCTCTCCTGCACCTGGGGACGCTTTGCATAGACATTAACAATTCTCGCAAGCTTTGAAAGACCTATAATTCTGCCATCGGCGGGAATATAGGCAATATGAGCCTTGCCCACAAAGGGAAGGAGATGATGCTCGCACATCGAATAAAGGGGAATATCCCTCACAACCACCATTTCCTCGTTACCGGGCTCGTTGAAAAGCTTCAGATGCATATGAGCATCCTCGCTCAATCCGCTGAACACCTCTTCATACATTCTTGCAACTCTGTTTGGAGTTTCTTTAAGACCCTCTCTGTCAGGATCCTCGCCTATTGCCTCCAGGATATCTCTGACGGCTCTTTCTATTTTTTCTCTATCCATTTTGCACCTCGTTAAAAAAAGAAACAAATTATATTCATATTCTCCTCGCGGCTGTAAAAAACAGTCGCGCCATCAAGAGTATTGAGCAGATCTGCATCCTTATATACATTATATATAACACCATCATCAAGCAAAGTTGCTTTAGCCTGCGCTGCAACGTCTGCGTCTGCGAATCGGAGCTCAACACTTTTGTAGCCCCGTTGCAGGGCTTTGTGAACCGCATTTGTTACCTGCAGCTCAAAATCTTCGCCCGCGCCCACATCCAAATAAGCGTTTTCGCGAGTAAAGTAATTGTTTTCGTTTTCTGTAACAAATGGCACCGTCTGCTCTATGCGATGCTCGAGAAGAATATCCTCGGTGTCGACGTTAAAATAGGTGTGTCTGAGAGTCTGCGCTTCACCTTTGGGGTCATCCCAGGTGACGTCGGTAAAATAACCGTCGCCGTCGATTATTACGTAGTTCCACATATGGCCTATATAATTCACGCCATCCTCTGCGCACTCGCCCGTTAAAAGTCTGTTGTCTATATCCAGCCTATTCAGGATATACTGAAAAGTCCTTGAATAGCCCTCACAAGAGGCTTTGCCCTCAACAAGGCAACCGTAAACGGTGTTCCCCAAGAGAGCTTCTGCAATATCATAATACTGACAATTATTTATTATATAGTCATGAACAAAAAGCTCTTTTTCATAATCGGATGTGTATGCTTTTGCCGAGTTAACAATACTTTCTATAGCTTTTTTACTTTGCTCAAGCCTGTCTTTATATTCATCGTATGACATACTGTATTCAGGCTTGAAATAGAACTTGCCGTTTGTTTCAACAACGGTGCACTTCAACCCAAGGCAGAATAAATCGGGGTTATCTCTTGACAACGCTCTGAAAATAGCCGTCAGGTCGCCCTCTCCCAAATCGGGTATCTCAATTTCCTCGGGCATATCATAAATGCTTTGCAGGATTACACTATACACCTTTTGCTCATCAAGTGTCAGTTCATCGTAGCAATGTCTGTAATAACCCGTGCCAGCACCCGACAAAGGCTCAACAAAATCAAACTTCGTCGCCCCATCTTCCTTTTCGGGCAAGAAATCAGCAAAAAAGACGCCGAACACCACGGCACAAACAGCAACCGCAACCATTACGACAGAAAATATAATTTTACCGGTTTTATTTTTCATTACAAAACTCCTTAAAGCTACCACACGTGGCGCTATGGTTTCAACTGTGCCACTTACGGCCGGTTAGAATAAACAAACACCTTTAACTTATCCTTTGACGTCTGTGGCAAAAGAGATTGCATTTCATCCTTTGCGTTTGTATAGTCAACAATTGAAATATCGGTTTGCGTCTGATTAATAAGCTGTGAAAACAACGAATCACCGTCAACAAAATTATCTGACGTATAAAAAGCAACAAATGCCGCCTCAATAATACGGGCATTGAGCTCAGAACACTCGTAGCCCTTCTTGGTTTCGCAGATGTATTTCATATATTTATATGTTTTTTCAGGCGTTAGTTCATTTTGACCCTTGAACATTTCAAGGAACATATCAGGTGTATCATACTCTATATCTTCGGAAATGTTAACAGTAATATTACCCAATATTCTGAAAATCGATTTGTAACCCGTATCGGTAACGCTGATATACCTGCTGACATCTGTTCCGTAATATGCTCCAATGAAAGCACCGAGTTCCTTTATACCCTTATTTTTGAAAACCGCCGAACAGCTTTCTTTTGTTTCTGAATTTTTTAAATTCAAATCCACGGGAATGATTTTTATAGTTTTCTCAGAAAGGTCTATATCAACAAGATTCACGAAACGAAGCTGTGCCAAATCATCGGAGGTAACAGCAAGAAGGAATCTGTAATTACCGGAATATGAAGCCCGTGAGGTTGGTGGTGCAGTTGTTTGCACGGCGTCAGTAGTTTCATCTGATTTATGAAAAAAATTATTAAAATCGTAATCAAGCGATTTCCATAACAACAAAAACGAAACTGAACCCAAAATAAGAGTAAAGCACAAAAAAGCACAAACGAAAATGAATTTTCTTTTCTTTTTGTTTTTTGCATTATTTTTTCTTTGCAAATCGAAACCGTAGTTTGCCAATTTAACACCTCATCGTTATACATTTGCATATACACATTAAGTATAATAAATATGATGCAAAAATACAAGATGATATTTAAGGCAAATTTAAAACCGACCCTTCCGATTTCGGAAAAGTCGGTCGCTTTTGATATATCCCCCATTGTTTAATATCCTTTACATCACAGTCTATCAAACAATGCAGCATTATCATCTATTTTTGTGCTTTACCGTAATGTGTCGGGTTAAGAATCCGCCCAACTCTCGGAACAAGAAAATCTATCCACCAGTGAAACCATTTTCCAATTAAAATACACTTTAATTTTTCGCCCACTTTTTTGGCTTTCTCATCTGTACCCGGAATATAGCTCGGATACATTTTAATTCGGTTTTTACTGAACTCAAATTTCAAAACTCTTTCAGACACCGACGCCAGCGGTCTTATGTGCATTACCAGTGTTTTGTCTTTCTCCCAAAACCCGTACGAGCGAACAAGCATTTTAAGCTCTCCGATAACAACCTCATCAAAAGATGCCTCGCCGTTCATAGAAATAAAAATTTCATTTTTAAAGCCACCGTCTTCACTCCAAGAAAAAGTGCACCCCTTCTCTGAAAAGCAAAAACGAAGCTCGTTCATATTGCCCCCTCTGTCTTTAGCAAAGAAAACAATCGGCATAGGCAAAACACTTACAGGGAAGCCGATAAAATTAATAAATCTGCATTTTCGTAAATTGTATATTTTCCCGTTTATTAAACCTTCTGTTTCATTACGGTTTGGTACTGTAACTGCCGTTCTGTCAGGCAAGGTTATTTTGCAGGTCTTTTTTTCCGAATCGGGCTCGATAAATGCACGTGGCATATATTTCCATATAACATCCAGCGTTTCCTGCAGATCGCTGTGCTCCGAGGTCATAACCAAACAAGCGTTATAATCCTCAAAGGAAATAGCATATTGACAAAACATCCCCTCACATCTGTAAGTGTTCGGCATACCTGCGCACCGCCAAAAGCCGCAACCGTAGCCCGCACCGGCATCCGGGGCTTTTTCACTGACAGAATTATCTGTTATAAAGCCGGTTGCCTCTTTTGTCCACCATTCGGGAATTATCTGTTCGCCGTTATATTTACCGTTGTTCTGATAGCAAAGTATAAATTTTGCAATGTCTTCGGTTTTAAGCATCAAGCCCCAGCCCCCTGACTCAACGCCATCGGGTGAGTGCTCCCAAAAGGGAACATCAATTCCCAAAGGGTCATACAAACGGGGCGTAAGATATTCTGTTATACTCTCACCCAAAACAGCGCAAAGCATTTTTGAAGCAACATAGTAATTATCGTTAACATAACGCCAGCTTGTACCGGGTTCAAAAATCCATTTTGCCTCTGCAAACACATTCAGCCAGTCATCACTTTTACTACCACGGATTGCGGTTTGCTTACCTGCTGTCATACACAACAGATGATGAATTGTAAGCTTTTCTAAAAATGCATCACGTTTTTTCAAAAGCTCGGGAAACACATCAACCAGCTTTGTTTCTCGCGTTATTTTACCTTCAGCCAAAGCGAAGCCATAGGCTGTTGACAAAAAGCTTTTGCTAACTGAATAAACCATATGCGGTATTTCCGGGCCCAGCGGTTCGCTCCAGGCTTCACAAGCGACCATATTATTTCTTATAATCATTAAGCTGTGAGTATTTATACCTCTATATGACATTTCCTCGGTCATCTTTAAGATAACCGAGGAGTCTATACCTACAGATTCAGGTGTTTTAGCTCTTTCAATTGATTTATTCAAAGTCTTCATAGTCCTTAATATGCTCTGACTCATAGTCTCTGTATATATCAACACTACGAATATGCCACTGAATAAAGCCGTGCTCAGCCGCCATTTTATCGGCAGTTTCTTTCCACTTTTTAGCAACATCCATTGTTTTACCGATTAAGTCCTCAACCTTTTCAGGCGACTGAAGGTCTGTGGATTTTGCACCGGATTCTTCAACAATCTTCTTGATAGCACCGGGATTATCAACAATAGGACAAGCACGAAGCATATTATCCGAAAACGGCTGACGTGCCTTGTATGCCATAAATATGGGGCTCTTAAGTGCATCTATAAAATGTGTGTCGGGGTCTTTGATATTAACGTTAGAATAGTGAGCAAATACACAAGGCTCACAGTCTCCGTTTGCACTGATATGGAAATACTGCTTACCACCGGCAACACATCCACCGACATACTCACCATCGTTAAAGAAGTCTATCATAACAAGGGGCTTTACCTCTTTGAAACGCCACTTGCGAACCTGGTTGTACATTCTTTCTCTTTGTTCAGCTGTAGCCATAAGCTCTGCAGTAGCACCACAGCCTACCGGCACAAATGAAAATACCCACGCAAAGACTGCACCCTGCTCAATAAGGAAATCAACATACTCATCTGAGGAAATAACATCGGCGTTTTCTTTTGTGTAACACAAGGAGTTACCGAAGGGAATGCCGTTTGCTTTCAAACGAGCCATAGCGTCAATCGTCGCTTTGTATGTACCCTTTCCACGGCGGGAATCTGTTGTTTCTTCATTGCCTTCAATAGAAATGGTTACAAGCAGATTACCTACTTCCTTAACGTCCTTCACGAACTGGTCATCGCAAAGAGTACCGTTTGTAAATGCGTGGAAAAGGCAATCCGGATTTTCTTTACAAAGACGTATAATATCATTTTTGCGAACAAGGGGCTCACCGCCTGTGTAAAGGTAAACATAAGTACCAACGGCTTTGCCTTCCTGAATTATTTTGTTCAAATCATCGTAGCTCATATTGAGCTTGTCGCCGTATTCTGCAGCCCAACACCCCTTGCATTTAAGGTTGCAAGCTGTGGTAATATCGATAAGAACCGCCCAAGGAATATTACAGTTGTGCTCCTCCATCGCTTTTTTTCTGATATCGTAGCTTTTTACAACTGCGTTTATAAACGGCGGAACAAGTTTAACAATAATGTTTGTATCTGTATTCATTATGACCCTTTTAACGTAATCGGCATAAACGTTTGTGGGGTCACTCAAACGCTCTTCTAATCTTGTGAGCAGCTTAAGATGGAGTTCATCCTTAACCATTTTTTTGCCCCAAGAGATAAGCTTAAAAAGGTTTGTGTCGTAATCCTTTTTTACATAACGCACAGCTTCTTTAATAGCTTTTTCAAGAGCCTTTCCTTTCAAATCCATAATATCATCCTTTCTGTTTTCACCAATTAAAATCCCAGATTTCCGTTTGCTCTCCGTCAAAAACCGCACTTCCGCTTATGCTTCCTCTATGGCCTGCGCCGCTGACATTTAACGGTATACTGTATTTTGCATAGGTCACAAAACCGTCTGCATTTATATGAAGCTCAAGTGATGAGCCCTTATAAACAATATTTGCGCTGTCTATAGTTAATATGCTCAAATCGAAGTTTTTAACATCAAGATAGCCAATTGACGATGCATTATGCGTGGGCACGTCATTGATACCCACACTTTCCTCAACAAGCGAAATTTTCAATACATATTCCGTGCCGGTTTTATATGCCTTTGCTGATTTTACCCCGCTTTGAGTGAGCGAAAAATTATTCTTCAATGGCAAGAGCAACGGAATTGTCTCCCCTTCTGAATTCACTGCCTTACCGTTGTTATAGGTTAATGTTTCATCAACCGGCTTTACAATCCAGCCGATCATAATGTTTGCAACACCTTTTACAATTTCTCCGCCTGTGCACTCGGTAACATCTGCCGTAAAGGATTCGCTGTGAGAAACCGTAACGCTACCTTTGTACTGCTTTGTTTTATTGACGGCGTTTTTTGCTTTTTCTAAAATTTTGCCTTGAGACCAGCCTGATGGGTCTTCAAGATTGGGTGTTGACGGTGTGTTCTGTGCCGGTAGTGTATTCCCGTTAACAGCGGCTCCAGAAGAATCATTCTGTTTTTTATCATCTGCTTCATCGTCAAAATAATCGTTTTCTTTATTTGCGTAAGTAATAAAAGCGTCTTTATAAATTATTGTTGTTGATGTATCGGTACCTACATCCCCTTTTTTCAAAAGAAGATCGCCACCTACCGAAAAGAACACCACAACTGCAACTGTAAACACCAATGCAAAGCCCACAATCAAAGAAGCAACTTTATTATATTTTGAAGAAAAAAAAGAGTTAACCGAAGTTCTTTTCTTGTTTTTTGAATTCATAAGCACCTCTGAAATACAACAATGCTTACGTATTTTAGCAAATCAAGTTTTAACTTCGGTTAAAAAAATGTTAAAGAAATGTTAAGTTGTGGATTAAATATATACAATAAATGTCGTGCCTTTTCCTACTTCACTTGAAACCTTTATCGAGCCCCCAAGTTTGTCGATAATTTGTTTCACCATGGCAAGACCAAGCCCGTTACCCTCTTGCGAGTGAGAGGTGTCACACTGGTAAAACTTCTCGAAAATTCTGTTTATATCTTTAGATGAAATGCCGCAGCCTGTATCAGCAACCTTTACGCAAAAGTAATCCTTTTCTTTTTTCAGGGAAATTGATATATCCCCACCCTCGTCGGTAAATTTGACCGCATTAGAAATCAAGTTATTCCAAACTGCTTCTAACAAGGATTTTTCACTGCAAATTACTGCTTCGTCTAAATCTATATACAAGGTTATATTTTTATTTTCAATTTTATCTATGTAATTTAAAACAGAACAACGAATTTGTTCATCCAAAGAAAATTCTTCTTTGGAAACAATTTCCTGGTTTTCTATTCTGTTTATCTTCAGAATATTTGTTACAAGATTTGTGAGCGATTCAATGGCCTGCGAAAGTCTGTGGGTATATTCTGCTCTCTTTTCCGCTGACAGTTCCTTGTTTTGCAACAAATCGGCATACCCCTGAACAACACACAATGGCGTTTTTATTTCGTGCGAAACATCCGCAACAAAATTATTTCTCATATTCTCCAACGAAGAAATCTCCACAAGCATTTTATTGAAATTCACCGCAAGGTAATCCATTTCAGTTTTAGGCTTGCTGAAAAACACAGGTATTCTTACGCTGAAATCTCCGGCTGCCACTTTTTTTGCAGCATCACAAAAATCTTTTATTTTGTTGCTGTAAACACGCCCTTTTACCCAATAGATCAAAATTGTCGATACTGTACAACTAAACAAAAGATAGAGTGCACCCACCAATGCTGTTATGTATTTATCAATGCCCTTGTCTATCACATTGACAAGAATCAAAACCAAAAACGTGCCGTTTAATGCCACAATGAAAAACACAGAAAGAAATTCAACTATAAAATTTCGTATTCTGCTGGCAAATTCCTTTTCTTTGTATTGACTTTTCATACAAGAACCACCGCTTTATAACCAAGACCGTGAACCGTTACAATTTCAACTTCCTTACACATTGAAATCTTACTTCTAAGCTTCGTTATGCACACATCAACAGTTCTGGGCGTGCTTTCATTATCGTATCCCCAAAAATCATTCATAAGCTGAGCCCGTGTGAATGTTCTTTTGGGGTAAGACAACAGTTTAAAAAGAACATTGAATTCTTTTAATGATAAGCCCAACTCAGCACCGTTATAATACGCCGCCGTTTCAGCGGAATCAAGAACCAAATCACCAATTACAATTTTCTTTTTATTGGCTATGTTGGCGCGCCTTAAAATCGCCTCAATCCTCAGATGAAGCTCTCGCATTTCTATGGGTTTAACAATATAGTCGTCTATACCCAGACGGTATCCCTTTTCTTTCGATTGAATATCGTCACGAGCAGTTAAAAATAAAAATGGTATTTCTTTATCCAGCTTTTTTACCTGCTCTGCAAACTCAAATCCGTCAACATCTTTCATCATAATATCGGAAATTATTATATCGAAAGACATCTTTTCCATCTCTTTTAACGCTTCCCGCGCACCGTTACACCCAACCACACTGTAGCCTAAATCACTGAGATATGAACATATTATTCTGTTAAACTGAATGTCATCTTCAACAACTAATACACAAACCATAATACTTCACCTCTTTATTAAATTATAGTATATAATAATATTGTTAAAATAATGTTAAGTGGTTATTTTGACCTCGGCTTTGATATCAATGCGATAATGAGTGCCGCAATAAGCACAATGGTAATACCGCCTGCACCGGCAGAAAGCGGACCCGTGAGAATACCCATCCATCCGTCTGTATTTATGGCCTCCCTTGTGCCTTGCGCCAATGCCCCGCCGAAGCCCACAATGGGCACGGTTGCACCCGAGCCCGCAAACTCTTTCAAGGGCTCAAAAACTCCGAAAGCCCCCAGCACAACACCGCTGACAACAAAAAGAACAAGTATTCTTGCCGGTGTAAGCTTTGTTTTATCCATCAAAATCTGACCTATGACACAAATAATTCCGCCGACTGCAAAGGCTTTTATAAACATCATAATAAACGCACCTCTCTTGTACATTTATTATTAGCATTACGGCAAAAAAAATACTCTCCGCAAAGCGGAGAGTTTTAAATTATTCTGCAACTGTTTCGCTGATGAAATCCTCATCAAGACAGGAACAAGAAACGTAGTTGTCTTCATCGTAACCCTGAGGAGCGTTTTTTGCTTTGATTTTCTCAATAACAACATAAACTGCTGCTGCCGCCGCTGCGATTGCTGCGATGATACCGATAATCTTTAAAAGCTTTTTCATTGCTGTAAGCCTCCCAAAATATTAATTAAGCTATTACAATTATACCATAGCGACTCTAAATGTCAAGTAAACAATTATTAAAAATCTAATAATTATTCTATTGTAAGGGTGTGAGTTTTATCGTCTGCAGATATGGTAAGCTCAAGAGCACTTTCATCTCTGAAAACATAGTCAATCATCTTTCCGTCAAGCTTTGCGAGATAATCTTTTTTCTCTGAATCAAGCGTTACAATAACGGTGTATTTTTCACTGTTGCCGTGGTAAGCGAATATCGATTCAAATTTTTTGTTATCTTCGGAAAACCTCTGCTTCTCAACCCAAACATCAAGACCTGTGTTAAAAGTACCGGGCTTGTAATATGCCGCCGCCCACAGATTAATTGGTGCTGAAAGACCACCAAAGTTATGGAACCAGCCACCCCTGCCTGTTACAACGTTAACCATTTCAAAGGTGTAATAGGAATAATCAACCTCCCGCTTCCACGTATTAAGAGCGGTTGAAGCTATTTTATATGCAAAGTCGCTTTCACCGGAGTCAAGCATAGCTTTCCAGATAAACCATTGGTGCGGAAACCACACGTTGCCGTTCCAATAACCGTTAACCACGAAATATCCTGCACTCATATCAACGGCACTGATTCCGTATGGGCACCACATTTCTTCGGGGTTTTTGAGGTGAGCGGTTATGCGTTTTTTCTGATTCTCGTCGCAAACGCCTGCGATTATAGGATAAATACCGTCAAGACCCTTATTGACGTTTTCACCGTTCTTAGTTCTGAATATTTCAACAGGTTCATAGTTTTCATCGTGAAGAACGTATGAATAATAACCGCTATCCTCGTCCCAAGAATATTTATTAAGGGCATCGCTGACACGCTTTATATCTTTTTCATACTCGGCACAATCCGCGGTTTTGCCAAGAACAAGGGCAACCATTCTGAGGATTTTCGCACATCGGATAAGCTGTGCAGAAGATATTACAGGCGCCGCCTTGTCACGGACATTTTCATTCATCATTGCAACCTGTGCGGGGTAATCATCCATACCGCTTGAAGAGTAGAAATAATCATAGGTTGTGGTGAGTCCGCTTTTAAATTTTGCTGTTGTTGACCCTCTGATTTTGCCCGCGAGGAAATCGTAATACAGCTTCACTCTGGGGTAAAGTGCCAGAAGCTTTTCTTTGTTATTGTTCTTTTTAAGAAGCTCAAGATAGAGATACATCTGCACGGGTACAGGTGAACCGTGGTGCAAAAACGCATAGTCGGGATTGCTTTCTTCACTGAGATAGGTTTCAAGTATGTAATATGCAAACTCATCTGAAAGCTCAGTCATACCAAGGCCGATAAAGCCCGAATCCCAAGTATAAAGGCAATCCCACCTTTTGCCGGGTGTGTGGTGGATAATATGCTCACCGTGTTTATATATGGGGTAAACAGTGTTTGTGAGCAGGGTTGAAGCAAGAATGGTATTGCTAAGCTCATACTTTTTACCGTTTTCATTGTAACTGAACTTAACCGCTCCCGCTTTTCTTAACAAATAAAGCTTTTCACATTCTTCCTCGGAAAGAGTCTTCTGTTCACCCTTTGAAAGAACGGCATATTCAACACAACTTTCACCGGGTTGCACAAACAAGGTGTGTACAATAGTGTTGTGGAAAAAACCGTCGTCGCTGTGTTTTCTTGAGAATGTTTCGGTAAAGCTTTCAAGAACGTCATCAAAGGTAACGTCGGAGTTTGAAAGTCTGGCAGAAAGACAATCCTCCAAAGCACCTGTTTCAATTTTTCTGAACCGTGTGTTGTCGTTGAAGGTTTTTAAAATATATTCACCAGCAATATTTTTATATCTGAGTCTTGCGGTGTAGCCGCTGCCCTCATTTTTATTTTCTTCTATCTTCGGAATTGTGTCGTTAAATTCCTTGAACACAGAAACCTTATCAATATCACTTTTCTCAACAATGCAGAAGAAATCGAACTCTGCCGCACCCATTCCCTCGGATACAAGCTCAAGTCTGAAATCACCTTTTTCAAGTTCGCCCAAGCCTATTGCAGTAATTTTCAATTCATCTGTGGGAGCAAAGTCAAGAAGCAGGTCGCCGTTCATTTTAAAAACAGCCATATCCTCACCCGGAATAAGGTTAACACCAACCATTTTGCCCTGCTCATAGTGAATGTCGCTTGTTCTGTATCGAACAAGAAGAACAGCATCACTGTAATCATCCGTCACGTTAAAGGTGTATGATACCCTGTCGCCCTTTTCTGCACCAAAGGGTTTAATAACCTTGTGGGGCATATGCCATTTACCGACTCTGTCACCAAGACCGCTTTCGTTAACAAAATCACGGCTTCTGAACTCACCCTTTTTCAGACCATCGGGATTTTCTCCATCCCAGGGTCTTGGGGAATTGTATATGTATTCGTCATAACAAACAGCATCCTTATAAACGAACTTTTCGGGAGTAACAAGTCTTGTAAAATAAGGATACGGATATTCAACAGAACTGAAATAGTTAATAAGACAATTCTGCATAATCTCTGAATTATTAACTATCTCTGTTCTGACAAGAATACTTTCGTCATCTATTTTTGAATATGATACGTCAGCATAAACTTTATCTTTCCACTCCAGATCGTAACGGTATGAAAAGAATGAATAATCACCGCTTGCAAGCCACGGATGACATCCCGACGGAACTGTAACATTGGGGATTTTTACATCTGCGCCGAAAACGGCAGGCACCACTGTAAAATCAAAGCGGATACCGCTTTTGTAGTTATGCTCCGCAATGCGGGATATACCCATATATTTTTTGCCGTAAGGTCCCCAAGCGGGAAAGCATTTAGAATAAATCATATAAACTATCCTTTCAGATGAAAACTATCCCGTTTATTATACCATCAATTTCAGCAAAAAACAATGTGTATGTTGTTTATATTAACCTGAATTTATAACCCTGAGAAAGGGCGTAGTCAATAATATCACCGAGAGCATCTGCATTATCGTGTGAAACGGCGTGCAAAAGCAACACGCAACCGGGGTGGAGCCGTGACGTCACAGTCTGAAAGGCATAGTCTTTGCCTTTGGGGTTTGAAACATCCCAATCCGCATAGGCACTTGACCAGAAAACAGAAGTAAAGCCCACACTTTCAACAAGCTCCAATGCATTCTCGGAACACGCACCCTCAGGAAATCTGAAATAATTAGAAGAATATCCGAATTTTTCTCTCAGATAATTGTCAAGATTTTGTATTTCTCGTGCCATATCCACCCTTGTTATTTTTGAAAAATTCGGGTGTGAATCGGAGTGATTGCCCACAACGTGCCCTTCCTTTATCATCCTCGCAATTAACTCGGGGTTAGCCTTAACGTTTGGAAGAGTTACAAAAAATATTGCTTTGACGTTTTTTTCTTTCAATGTATCAAGTATTTTTTCCGTGCAACCGTTTTCATAACCGCAATCAAAGGTGAGGTATATAACCTTCTCACCGCTTGTGTCAAGACAAATACCACCGTATTTGTCATAGAGCTTCTGATTATTAACCGAGATTTCATGAGGTACGCCACCTGTGGATACACCGTAGCTATGGTTATATTCTTCTTCTGAAAGCTTCCTTAAATTTTGTGGGTCAACAACAGGGAGCTGAACCTTGGGAAGCGGCTCGTAACCTGTAAAGGTTTCTTTTGTGCCCGTATTTTTTCCATAAACCGAAATTGGCTTAACCTTATTTTTATCCATTGGTGCAGGCTCCGGTGAAGAACTGCTTTCGCCGGATTGCCCCCGTGTTGTGCTTTCTGTTTTCTCTGTTGCCTCGGATGTTGCGACATCGCTCGAAAATGATGTGCTCTCCCCGGTAGTAGCTTTGCCGCAAGCAGCTGAAGAAACTGTGAGCGAAATACAAATTAAAGCAATAATATATTTTTTCATAACAACCTCATTCAAAAAGCCTGCATAGCAGGCTTTTTTTACTTCATCATATTATCAAGAATGCTATCCATTGTTTTTGCCGTTTTTTTGGCAATTTTTTTCATTTTATTTTTTGTGCTTTTTCTGCTGCTGACAACACCTGCAGTAATTGCGGCAACTGTTCCCACTGCCATTACCGCACCACCGATAACAGCCGCATTTTCCATTTTGTTCATCATACACACCTCCTGAAAAAAGTTTTCCCTGTTATTTTTTTATTTCTCAAAACTTATTGAAAAAAAATATGGAAGTGCTATAATTTTTGCGTACTTTTTTCATAGGAGGATTTTTATGGAAAATCAAAAAAGATTGATTGCAATAAATGACATTTCCGGTTTTGGTAAATGCTCACTTACGGTTGCACTCCCCATAATATCAGCCGCGGGAATTGAAACAATTTGTATGCCCACCGCTGTTCTTTCAACTCACACAGGCGGTTTTACAGGCTACACATACCGTGACCTTACTTGCGATATGCCCGAAATGGGAAAGCATTGGAAATCCATAAGTATTAATCCCGATGCTATATATTCCGGTTTTTTGGGCTCTTTTGACCAGATTGATATAGTTAAAGATTTTGTAGATAATTTCAAAACAGAAAGCAATATTTTCATTGCCGACCCCTGTATGGCGGATCACGGCAAAATGTATGCTGTTTTTGATAAGAAATTTGCCAAAGCAATGGCGGAATTGTGTGCTAAAGCAGACATCATTCTTCCCAATATAACAGAAGCTTGCTTTATAACAGACAGCGAATACATTGAGGGCGTGCAGACTGAGGAATATATTATTTCCCTTTTAAACAAATTGCTTGATATCGGTGCAAAAAACGTTGTTCTCACGGGTGTCACATTTGAAGAAGGCAAGCTTGGTGCCGCCTGTATGGGACAGGACAGAATCCCTCAATTCTATTTTGCTGAGAAGCTCCCCGGTGCATACCACGGAACGGGCGACGTTTTTGCGAGCTCATTCTGCGGTGCTCTTCTGAACGGCAAAACAATCCTTGAAGCAATGAGTATTGCCGCAAACTATGTGTGCGACTGTATAAGAAGAACCCAAGCGATGGATAACCCCATAACCTACGGTGTTGATTTCGAGCGAGGAATCCCCTATTATCTCAAGGAGTTAGGCAAAATATGAGCGAGCTTAATATTGTTCTTGTGGAACCCGAGATACCTCAGAATACAGGCAACATTGCAAGAACCTGTGCCGCAACAGGTGCAAGACTTCACATTATAAAGCCGATGGGCTTTACAATAGATGACAAAAAATTAAAACGCGCGGGGCTTGATTATTGGTATTTGCTTGATTTAACCTATTATGAAAATCTCGATGATTTTTTCAAAAAAAATCCCGACGCCAAATATTTCTTTTTCACAACAAAAGCACGAAAGGCTCACTCCGACGTCAGCTATGATGATAAATCTTTTCTTTTCTTCGGTAAAGAAACAAAAGGGTTACCCGAGGAGCTTCTGCTTGAGCACCCTGACGAATGTGTGCGCATTCCTATGATTGATGACGCAAGAAGCCTGAATCTTTCAAATTCCGTTGCTATCGGTGTTTACGAGGCATTAAGACAAATGGGCTACCCCGAGCTGTCAAACAAAGGTCAGCTACACAACTATAAATGGGAAGATAACGATTGACATAAAAGAGGCTATCCGCCAAAACGGATAGCCTCTTTTATGTTATGAATGGAGTTTATTTGTTATCTGTTTGACAACCGCAAGAACAGTTGTTTTTTGAAGCACATTCGCCGGCATAGGGGCAACCAATACATTTTGCGCCTTTTTTCTTCTGCTTTATTATGTAAAGTGCGGCAATTAAAACGACAACCACCAGAACAGCAACAAGCAAGAAATTATCCACCGAATCACCCTCTTTTATTTATTATTTAAAATCATTTCTGCTTTCTTTTTATTTTTGAGAACCTCTGCATTTTTATTCCTTTTATTATTTTTGATAACAAGATACAAAAGAATACCTGCAAAAGCCAAAACTGCAATCAAGCCGGGAACAAAACCTTCACCCAATGAACCTGTTGTGATTAAAGTACCTATTTGATAAACAAGGTAACCAACCGTGAAGCCTGTGCCAAGCTGGAATCCGATTGCACCCCAAAGCCATTTTGCACTTTTCATTTCGGAATTCATTGCGCCGATGGCTGCAAAGCAGGGAGGAGTGAAAAGATTAAACATAAGGTATGCAAGGGCGGCAACCTTAGTGATAGCGAAGGCTGAAGCCACCTCGGCACCTGCACCCTCCATAAGTGCGAGTTCTTCTGTATCAATAAAATTCTCAAGACCAACAAAGCAAACCGCCAATGTGCCGACAACATTTTCCTTTGCAATGAAGCCGGTTATAGCCGCAGCCGCAAGCTGCCACGAAAGAATACCAACCACAGGTATAAGCAGATATGCGAATGGGCCCGCAATAGATGCAAGTATTGACGAATCTGCGCTTTCTGCAACGGTGAATTTCCATGTAAATGTCTGCATTATCTGAACTGCTGTGTTACAAAGAAGAATAATCGTTGCCGCTTTAACAATATAAGCCTTACCTCTTGAAAGCATCGAAAGAGTTGCTCGTTTAAGGCTTGGAACCTTGTATTCGGGAAGCTCAATAATAAAATAAGATTTTCTTACCTTATAGCCGGTAATTTTATTTATCAGCAAAGCACCGAAAAAGATAATCAGAATGCCCGCAAAATACATAAGCGGACCAACCCAGGTTGCATCGCCGAAAAATGCACCTGCAAAAAGAGCAATGACAGGAAGCTTTGCTCCGCAAGGCATAAATGGTGAAAGCATTGCTGTCGCCCTGCGCTCGCGTTCGTTACGAATTGTTCTGCAAGCCATAACACCGGGGATAGCGCAGCCTGTACCTATAACAAAAGGAATTACAGATTTACCCGAAAGACCCACTTTTTTGAAAATAGGGTCAAGCACAACGCTCACACGTGACATATAGCCGCAATCCTCAAGAAGAGCAATCAGGAAATACATCACCATAACAAGGGGAAGGAAGCCTACAACAGCAACCACACCGCCGATTACGCCATCAACCAGAAGAGCTGAAAGCAACGGATTTGCGTCAACAAAGAACCCTGCTACCCAACCCTGTAACATTTCAAGCAATGTCACAAGTCCGGGGATTGTTTTACCGTTTGCTAATTCATAGCCTTCAGCAATCCACACACCGGGGCCTGCCTGCGAAATCCAGAACACGGCAAACATAACTACGGCAAAAATCGGAATACCAAGCCATTTGTTTGTGAGAACGGCATCAATTTTATCCTGACTGTTTTTATCCTTGGTGAAAACTGTTCTTTTTTCAACCGATGAAACAACTGTTTTAACAAAAGCGAAACGACGCCTGTCTGCAGCCTGAACAGCCTTTTTATCTGCAAGATTCACATCGCCCTGTGTATACGGAGACTTTTGGTTTTTGCCTTTTAATTCAACTGCAGCTTTAACTACCTCACCCAGGCCCTCGGCAGATGTTGAAATTGTGTTAATAACCGGGCAACCGAGAATTTTTGAAAGCTCCTCGGTGTTAATAACCGTTTTTTTCTTTTTGTTAACGTCGCTTTTATTTAACGCAACAACAACCGGAACCCCAAGCTCAAGAAGCTGTGTTGTAAAGAAAAGGCTTCTGCTCAAATTCGTTGCGTCTACGATGTTGATAATTGCATCAAGCTTTTCATTTTGTATGTATTCGCTGGTAATGCTTTCTTCGGATGTAAAGGGTGACATTGAATAAGCCCCGGGAAGATCTACGGCAATCAATTCTTCAGAACCATTATGAAAACTCCTTTTTATTGAGCTTTCTTTTTTTTCGACTGTTACCCCTGCCCAGTTGCCGACTTTTTCATTGCGACCGGTCAAGGCGTTGTACATTGTGGTTTTGCCACTATTGGGGTTACCCGCTAAAGCAATTCTCATTGTATTTCCTCCTAAAACTATCCAAAACAGTTAGCCGCCGCTAACTCACAAACCAAAAAAATGACAGTTGGCTACCAAAAATCAAATAATAATGGCTTCTGCCAACTGGTTGTCAATATTATATCTGCCATCCTTTATGGAAACGACGCAACCGCTTTTGTTTCTTGAAATGACAGTTATTGGCTCGCCGCTGTAACAACCTAAAGAAAAAAGGAATGAATCAAGCTCCTCGTCATCTGTGACAATGTCCTTGATGATGTATTCAATTCCTTCCTGAGCATTCGTTAAATTCATTAGATTCGCCTCTGACAGTATATTGAGTTAGCCTCTGCTAACTAGTGTTATTATAGCACAATCCCATTATTTGTCAATACAATAATTTCATTTTTATATATTTTTTTAAAGTTTCGGCAAATCTGCCAAACACTTGAATTATCAGCCGTTTTATGATATCATAATTTGACAATAAACAAAATCAAAAGGAGGTCTTTATATGCATTTGCAAGAATCAGGCGAGATGTATCTTGAGACCGTTTATATACTTTCAAAAAAGCTTGAAAACGTCCGTTCTATTGATGTATGCGAATATATGGGTTATTCAAAGCCCAGTGTCAGCAGAGCCATCGGTCTTTTAAAAAACGGCGGCTTCATCACAGTTGATTCTAACGGATACCTCACCCTCACCCCTAAGGGAAGCTCTGTTGCAGAAAGTATGTTTGAGCGCCACACAATTTTAACGGAATTTCTTGTTAAATTGGGTGTTGACAAAACAATCGCAAGTGAAGACGCCTGCAAAATTGAGCATCACATAAGCGAAGAAACCTTTAACGCATTAAAAGCATTATCTGAGAACATAAAAAATGAAAATAGGTAATTTAGAAATCAAAGAAAAAGCGGCGCTTGCTCCCCTTGCGGGTGTTGCAGACAGGGCCTTTCGTGAGCTGTGCCGTGGCTATGGTGCCGCATACACTGTTTGCGAAATGGCAAGCGCAAAAGGCATCAGCCTCGGCGACAAAAAAAGTGCTGAGCTTTTATCGATCACAGAATCCGAACGCCCTGCAGGCTCACAAATTTTCGGTAATTGCCCCGAAACAATGGCAATCGCCGCACAGAAAGCTCTTGAATATAACCCTGATTTCATAGATATAAATATGGGTTGCCCCGCACCCAAGGTTGCTTCCTCCGGTGGTGGCGCTCTACTTATGAAGGACCCTGTTCTTGCCGCAAAAATCGTTAAGGCGGTTACAGAGGTTTCAACAGTACCCGTAACGGTAAAAATGCGCTCCGGTTGGGATTTTAACAACATAAATGCTGTTGAGCTCGCAAAACGCTGTGAAGATGCCGGTGCTTCGCTTATCACAGTTCACGGCAGAACAAAGGTGCAGATGTATGCCCCGCCTGTCAACACAGAAATAATCCGCCTTGTGAAGCAAGCTGTTTCTGTCCCCGTTGTGGGAAACGGCGACGTTGTTGACGGGAAAAGCGCCGCTGAGCTGATGGAAAAAACAGGGTGCGATATGGTAATGATAGGCAGAGGTGCCCTGGGCAGACCATGGGTATTTTCACAAATCAATGCCTATCTTGACCACGAGGTTATTTTGCCCGAGCCCCCCGTTGTGGAAAAAATGCGGGTTATGCTCAGGCACATCGAAACCCTTTGTGAATACAAGGGTGAGCGCGTCGGTATCCGCGAAGCACGCAAGCACGCCGCATGGTACACTAAAGGCTTGCACGGTGCGGCAAACTACCGTTCAAGAATCGGTCTTATAAACTCAGTTGACGAGCTCAGACAGATTGCTTTGGAGCTTATAGAACAGAATGTATGAGGCCGTTTCCAAAATTTATACAATGAATTCTACTCACCCCGTATGGTAAGATTTAACCATCCGTTTTTTGCGGAAATCTTCCATACGAGGTGATTTTTTTGAAAAAATCCATCAGTTTTCTATTGGCGATAATACTAAGCTTGTCTATGTTTATTTATTCGCCGCAAGCAAAAGCATCTTCAAACATTAAGGGGGCGGGCAAGGTTACAACCTCCTCAACATCGTTAAACGTCCGTTCATCACCCTCAACATCATCTTCGATTAAAAAAACGTTGAAAAAAGGCGCGCTCGTTACCCTTGTTTCAAAAAGCGGTGACTTTTGGCGTGTGCGCTATTCTGCAGAAGGCTACGGCTATTGCCACGAGGACTATATAAAAACAATATCCACCAACACCAAAGCCGTTAAAACAACTCAGGGCAGATTACGTGTGCGTTCTTCTGCTTCATCATCTGCAGAAATCAAAGGCTACCTTTCATCGGGTACAATTGTAACCGTTATCTCAGAAAAGGAGGGCTTCAGCCGTGTTTTATATAACGGCTCGAAAACAGGCTACGTGCATTCGGATTATCTGAAAAAGCCTGCCGCCGCAAAATACAAAGCAATAAAGCTGAGCGTCCCCGATTATAAACAGACCGACTCACGTTGGGCTAACGTAACCTTAGGCTCATCAGGTCAGTCAATCGGTAAAATCGGTTGTGCAACAACTGCATTGGCAATGACAGAAAGCTACAAAACATCCACAACAATATACCCGCACCAAATGGCAAAAAAGCTTTCATACACCTCCGGCGGCGCCGTTTATTGGCCCACAAGCTACAATATAATAACAAGCTCCTCGAACTATCTCGGAGTTATATACGAAGCATTGAAAGCCGGCAAGCCCGTTATCGTGGGTGCAAAAAAATCCAACGGCAGCCAGCATTACGTTGTTGTAACCGGTGTCAAAGAAACCGCATCCTTATCTCAATCCGTCTTTTATATTAACGACCCCGGCTCAACGTCACGAAAAACTCTCAACCAATTTTTTGCTGCATATCCCAACTTTTATAAAATGTTATATGTAAAATAAAGCGTAAAAATATTTTAGGTTTATTCTATTTTTCTCTTCCTTTTTCGAATGAAAAGTGTTATACTATACAAGACTGAACAGTTGTGTTCATTTTTATGATTTCATCTGCCATAAGGCTTTTTAAATAGAATAGAATTCAAGGAGTGTGGGTTATGGAAAAATACGTTATCCATGGTGGTAATAAACTTAACGGCACTATTAATATAAGCGGTGCGAAAAATGCCGCTCTCGCTATTATTCCTGCGGCTCTTTTTGCAAGAGAAAAATGTCGCATTGAAAACGTTCCCGATATCAGCGACGTCAGAACAATGACTAAAATCCTCAGATATCTCGGTGCAGAGGTTTCAAACCCCGAAAAGGGCGTTCTGGTTATTGACGGCAAAAACGTCAAGCCCCTCACCATTACCGATGAAATGACAAGAAAGCTCCGTGCTTCATATTACCTTTTGGGGGTTCTTCTCGGCGAATTCGGACAAGCCGCTGTTGCTCTCCCCGGTGGTTGCTATTTCGGTGTGCGTCCCGTTGACCAACACATCAAAGGCTTTGAGGCCCTCGGTGCAACTGTCAGCACAGAAAATGCCGTTATAAATGCCACTTGCGATGAGCTTGTTGCATCCTCTATATACCTTGACGTTGTTTCTGTGGGTGCCACAATGAACGTTATGCTCGCCGCTGTTAAAGCAAAGGGCAAAACCGTTATAGAAAATGCCGCAAGAGAACCCCACATTGTTGACCTCGCAAACTTTCTCAACTCTATGGGTGCAGATATCCGCGGAGCAGGAACCGAGGTTATTAAAATCCGTGGCGTTGAAGAATTACACGGTTGCACATATTCAATCATCCCCGACCAGATTGAAGCGGGTACTTATATGGTTGCCGCCGCCGCTGTTGGCGGTGACGTAATTATAAACAACGTTATCCCCAAGCATCTTGAATCAATCACAAACAAGCTTGAGGATTGCGGAGTCACCGTTATCGAAGAGGATGAAAGCGTGCGCGTAATCTCCGAGGGCTGTCGCCCCCGTGCCTGCCGTGTTAAAACCACTCCCCACCCCGGCTTCCCGACAGATATGCAACCGCAGTTTGCAACTCTTCTTTGCACCTGTAACGGTACAAGCACCGTTGTTGAAGACGTGTGGGATAACCGCTTTAAATACGTTGACCAGCTGCGCAGAATGGGCGCAAACATAATTGTAAACGGTGACACGGCATTGATTACCGGTGTTGACAAGCTTCACGCCGCCCCCGTTGAGGCAGATGACCTCAGAGCTGGTGCCGCAATGGTTATTGCAGGCCTTATGGCAGACGGTGAAACCTCTGTCGGCAACATTAAGCTCATTGACCGAGGCTATGAAGACCTTGTTGAAAAGCTCACCGCTGTTGGTGCAGATATTTCAAGAGTTACTTTCGAAGAGGATTAATAAATATGATTAGATTTTGCCCGCTGTTTTCTTCAAGCAGCGGCAATTCTGTTTACATCGGTGAACGTGACGGCGGAATCCTGATTGATGTAGGCAGAAGTGCCCGCCAAACAGATAATATGCTCAAGCAAATTGACCTTGAGCCCGAAAAAATCAAAGGGATTCTTTTAACACACGAGCACACAGACCACGTTTGCGGGCTTAGTGTTTTTGCCGCAAAGCACAATATCCCGGTATATGCTTCACCCGGAACACTTCTTTCATTAAAAACAAAGGGCATTTTAACATCAAAGCATATCGACGTTTCTCTTAATGAAGATGATTTATGCATTGGTAACCTTAATATAAAGCCATTTAAAACATCCCACGACTGTGCTGACCCAAGGGGTTATATAGTAACAGGCTCCGACGGAACAACGCGTGTTGGAGTTGCAACCGACACAGGCTACCTATCAAGTGATATGCTTTCGAGTCTTACAGGTTGTAAGCTTGTTTATATCGAATCAAATCACGATGTAAACATGGTAAAAACAGGTCCCTATCCCTATAATCTGCAAAAAAGAATACTCTCAAACATCGGGCACCTTTCAAACGATGCCTGTGCAGATGCTCTGAGAGCATTGGTAAACAAAGGCACCACACATTTTATACTCGCCCACCTCAGCCGCGAAAATAACACGCCTGAGCTTGCCTATGAAACAGCAGCATCGGCGATGCTTGAAATGGGTGCACTCGAAAACAGGGATTATATTCTGAAAATCGCAGAGCCTGAAAACAACGATAAAATGCTCATAATATAAAAATCAACTCAGTTACCGTAACGGTAACTGAGTTTTCTTTAATCAAATTATTGAATCAATGGCCTTTGACAATTCTTCTTTTATTATTTGGTGACCTGCCGCTGTTGGGTGAACACCGTCCGCAAGCCAATATGCCGTGTTGCCGTCTGCAGAAGCTTCATCAAAAATATTCTGAAGCGGTACGAAAGCGAGATTAAACTTATCTGCAACCCGTTTTGCTGCAGCCGCTCGTTTAAGAAGCTCGGCGCGAAAAACCTCATAATATCGTTCTGTGCCACAGCCTTTAAGCACAAACGGCTCCAGAACAATAATTTTAATATTCGGAAGTGCTTCGAGAATTTCTTCAATAAGCATTGTGTAAATTTTTTCGTATTTCTCAGCGTCAACGCCGTTTTGCTCGTTGAGCTCGTGCCAGATGTCATTAACACCCACGAGAATAGACATTATATCGGGCTTGAGGTTTATAATATCCTCTTTTATGCGGGCATAAATCTCAACTATTTTATCACCGCTGACTCCACGGTTTATAAACTCAAACTTGCCTTTTTTATTTTTTGAATAATCAGCGGCAACAAGCAACGGGTAACCATAGCCCAAACCAAAATTACCATCACGGTCGCGATCCCTGTCGGCATCAGTTATTGAATCGCCTTGAAAAAGATATTTAATCATATTAATGCTCCGTTCGTATTGCTAAAAAGTACATTTAATGGTATAATTAAAAAGCTTATTTATTTTCTCCGTTGTAGTTTTCTTCAACAGACTCAACCCAGGGGCACTCAATTTCATCAAGTATTTTCTCGGGAGATGCCCAATGAACAGCATTTTTTATAATCTTCTGTACTTCCGGGATATAATAGGTGGGATTTTCTTCATGACCGGGTTGGAAATAGAAAACTCTGCCTAAGCCCCTTTGCCAACAACAGCCGGAGCGAAAAACCTCGCCACCCTTGAACCAACCAATGAAAACGAGTTCATCAGGCCGGGGAATATCAAAGCGTTCACCGTACATTTCCTCAACGGGGATGTTAAAGCTTTCGGGAATACCCTTTGCAATAGGGTGTGAGGGATTTATGCACCACACTCTTTCACGGTCGCCGTCTCTCCATTTCAGCGAACACGTTGTGCCCATAAGTCTTTTAAAGGGCTTTGAAAAATGAGCTGAATGCAAGGCAATAAAGCCCATACCGCACATAACGCGGTTATACACCTTTTCAACAAGCTCATCCGGAACACATTCGTGAGCCATATGCCCCCACCAGACAAGAACGTCGGTAGTATTAAGAACATCATCAGGAAGACCGTTATCAGGGTCATCAAGTGTTGCGGTTCTTATATTGAGTTCTTCATCTGTGCTAAGAAAATTTTTTATACAGTTATGAATACCGTCGGGGTAAACCCTTGCCACAGATTCGCTTTCTTTCTCGTGGCGGCCTTCGTTCCATATTGTTACGTTTATCATAGTGAACACCTCTCTGTGATTGTTTCAATGTGTAAATTATATAACATTTTTTTGCATATATCAAACAGCTTTTTGCATAAAACTACAAGCTGTTTTTTATATAAAATGTGAGTTCGAAACCATCCTCACACAAAACAAAACTATGGAGTGACAAAAAATGAAAAACAGAAAAAAGGTCATCAACATCGCCACCGCTGCTATAACAGCAACGGTTTACATTGTCCTCACCTACATTGCATCAGCAATGGGGCTTTCAAGTGGAGTAATACAAGTAAGATTTTCAGAAGCATTAACAATCTTACCGCTTTTCACCCCCGCCGCTGTCCCCGGGCTGTTCTTGGGGTGTCTTCTGTCAAACATTCTGACAGGCTGCGCTTTGTGGGACGTTGTTTTTGGTAGCCTTGCTACCTTGTTGGGTGCTTTAGGCACACGGCTTTTGAAAAATCACGGTGTTCTTGCTGTTATCCCACCTATTGTTGCAAACACGTTAATTGTTCCGCCTGTTCTGATGTACGTTTACAATTTCCCCGGTAGTTATATTTACTTCACGTTGACTGTTTTCATCGGTGAAGTTGTTTCCTGTGGAATTCTCGGAACACTTCTCAGAAAAATTGTTGAGAAAAACAATTTATTCCGTTACATAAAAAATAATTAACTAATAAGGGTTTATTTTTTCTGTTTCGAGGAGTATAATTTTAATATATATTTTTGAAAGGAACTTTCAAAATGCTCATAGACGACGTTATAAAATCAGCAAAAAGAATACACTTCATCGGCATTGGCGGAAGTGGTATGTGCCCACTGGCAGAAATTCTTCATTCCCAGGGTCACTACCTCACAGGCTCCGACAATAACGAATCTGACACCTTAAAGCGTATCCGTAATCTCGGCATACCCGTAACAATGGGGCAGAAGGCAGAGAATGTTAACGGTGCCGATATGGTAGTTTACACGGCGGCTCTTTTGCCCGACAATCCCGAGCTTGTTGCTGCAAAAGAAAGCGGTATCCCAACCTTTGAAAGAAGCAAGCTATTTGGTTATTTCACAAGAAAATACGATAACTGCATCGGTGTTTGCGGAACACACGGCAAAACAACAGTAACATCAATGCTCACCCACATTTTGCTTGACAACGACTTTGACCCGTCTGCTGTCATCGGTGGCAAGCTCCCGCTGACAGGTACCAACGGCAGAGTGGGCAAAAGCGATATTCTTGTTTGCGAGGCTTGTGAATACAAAGACACATTCCTTGACCTCACGCCGGATATCAGCGTTATTCTCAACGTTGACCGCGACCATATGGAATACTTCAAGACACTTGAAAACCTTGAAGCTTCCTTCAGAAAGTTTGCAGATATGTCAACAAAAGCCGTTATCTACAACGGCGACGATAAAAACACCTTGGACAGTATTGCCGGTATCAGCGATGGCAAGAAATTAATATCCTTCGGCAAAAACGAAAGCTGTAACTATGTTGCCAAAAACATCGGATATATCAACGGCGCCTTTCCCTGCTATGACCTTTATATCGACGGTGAAAAAACTGTTCATATTGAGTTGAGCGTTCCCGGTGAACACAACGTCCTCAATTCACTTGCGGCAATAGCTTCGGCTATGTATTGTGGTGCAACGGCAGAGCAATGCAAAAACAGTATTCTCACCTTCAAGGGTGCGGGCAGACGCTTTGAGTTTCTCGGCACGTACAACGGAGCAGATATTGTTGACGACTATGCTCACCACCCCGCAGAGCTTGAGGTCACTCTCTCTGCCGCGAAAAAGATGGACTATAAACGTGTTTGGGCTGTTTTTCAGCCATTCACCTTCAGCAGAACTCAGATGCACCTGAAAGCCTTTGCTGAAGCGCTTTCTATTGCAGATAATGTAGTTCTCACCGAAATTATGGGCTCAAGAGAAATCAACACCTACGGCATAACAACACAGGATCTCGCTGACGAAATCCCCGGCTCCGTATGGTTTGATACTTTCCCAAAGGTTGCCGATTATCTCAAAGAAAACATTACAGAAGGCGACTTGGTCCTCACCCTCGGCTGCGGCGACGTTTATAAAATCGCAAAAATTGTTTTGGATAAAGAATAAAACAACACTATCCCCCTATCAGATGATTCGCCACTGATAGGGGGATAAATTTAAAAGTGCCTGACCGCAAAGGTCGGGCACTTTTGCTTAAATTATACTAATTCAAGAATGCACATCTCTGCTGCGTCACCGCGGCGAGCTTCAGTCTTGATTATACGGCAGTAACCACCGTTTACATCTTTATACTTGGGAGCGATCTCGTCAAAAAGCTTTTTAACGACATCTTCCTTTGTAATGTATGCCAAAGCCTGTCTCTTGTTGTGGAGACTGTCGACCTTTGCGAGGGTGATCATCTTTTCAGCCATAGCGCGAACTTCCTTCGCTCTTGTGACTGTTGTGTTCATCTTACCGTTTTCGAGTAAAGATGTAACCATGTTGCGAAGCATAGCATCACGATGATCGCTCGCTCTGCCGAGTTTTCTTGTACCTGGCATCTAAATCACTCCTTTGCAGTAAATAGGGACTTATTCGTCCTCGTCGCGAAGGCGAAGATCAAGTGAAGCCAATTTAGCAACAACCTCGTCAAGAGATTTTCTGCCAAGGTTTCTAACCTTCATCATATCGTCTTCAGTTTTGTTGATTAAGTCTTCAACGGTATTGATACCGGCTCTCTTAAGACAGTTGAATGAACGAACAGAAAGATCAAGCTCTTCGATAGTCATCTCAAGAACTTTTTCTTTTGAGCTGTCGTCCTTAACAACCATAATCTCTGTGTTAGAAACCTCATCAGAAAGCTCAACGAAAAGATTAAGGTGCTCTGTAAGGATTTTTGCAGCAAATGAGACAGCCTCTTTAGCAGAGATTGTGCCATCTGTCCAAACATCAATTGCAAGTCTGTCGTAGTCGGTAATCTGACCAACACGAGTATTATCTACTGTGTAGTTAACCTTCAAAACAGGTGTATAGATTGAGTCGATTGCGATAGTGTTAACACCGGCATCAATCAAACCTTTGTTTCTGTCAGCAGAAACATATCCTCTGCCCTTGTCTGCAGTGAGCTCCATTGAAACGTGTGCATCTGCATCAAGTGTAGCGATATGGTGGTCGGGGTTGAGGATTTCAACCTCGGAATCTGCTTTGATATCACCTGCTGTAATTTCGCCGGAGCCGTTAGCTTCGATATACATCGTTTTGGGACCGTCTCCGTGTATTTTGAGAATAACGCCCTTAAGGTTAAGAACTATCTCAGTAACATCCTCTTTTACGTTCGGGATCGTTGAGAATTCATGAAGAACATTATCAATTTTTACAGAAGTAATAGCATATCCGGGAAGTGATGAGAGAAGAACTCTGCGAAGGCTGTTACCAAGTGTTGTACCGAATCCTCTTTCGAGGGGTTCTACAACAAATGTACCGTATGCTGAGTCTTCGGCAGATCCGATAAACTTTACTTCAGGTTTCTCAATACCAATCATACCAAACCCTCCTTAAAATTACACAGAACAACTGCGTTTTTGTTATGCCTGTAAGGCATGAGGCTAAAGAGCATTATTTCGAGTAGAACTCGACGATAAGATGCTCCGCAACAGGAGCTTCAATCTGATCTCTCTCGGGAAGGTTAACAACCTTTGCTGAGTTAGCTTCACGATTGATATCGAGCCAAGCAGGAACGGGACGACCGCTGTTTGCTTCGATAATTGCTTTGAAAGAATCAGTACCTGCTGATTTTTCTTTTATTGAAATAACGTCCCCTGCCTTGCAAAGGTATGAGGGAATATCAACTTTTTTGCCGTTAACACAGAAGTGACCGTGTGTAACAAGCTGTCTGCCTTCAGCGCGGGAATCAGCCCAGCCGAGAAGGTAAACTATATTGTCCAAACGGCTTTCGCAGATACGAAGAAGGTTTTCACCTGCTTGACCCTGCATTTTTTCAGCCATAAGGAAATACTTGTGGAACTGTCCCTCAAGAACGCCGTAGTAACGTCTTGCTTTCTGCTTCTCACGAAGCTGCATGCCGTACTCGGAGATCTTTTTACGACCCTGACCATGCTGGCCGGGAGCATAGGAACGGCGCTCGATAGCGCATTTGCCTGTATAGCATCTGCCACCCTTTAAAAAGAGCTTCTGGCCCTCGCGGCGGCAAAGCTTACATACCGCACCGGTATATCTTGCCATAATTCGTTTCCTCCTATTATGTTATACACGTCTTCTTTTAGGCGGACGGCAGCCATTGTGAGGGATAGGTGTTACGTCTTTGATAAGAGTAACATCAAGACCTGCAACCTGCAATGCTCTGATTGCGGCTTCTCTTCCCGCACCGGGGCCTTTAACATAAACTTCAACAGTTTTCATACCATGCTCAATAGCAACCTTTGCTGCTGTTTCTGCTGCTGTCTGTGCTGCGAAGGGAGTGGACTTACGAGAACCTCTGAAGCCCATTTCGCCGGCACTTGCCCATGAAACTGCGTTGCCCTGAGTATCAGTTATTGTCACTATCGTGTTATTGAAGGTGGATTGGATATGAGCCGCACCGCGTTCAATATTTTTACGTTCACGACGCTTGCGTGTTCCGGCGTTTTTCTTGCCGGTAGCTTTTGTAGCCATACTAATACCTCCTTCGATTACTTCTTCTTGTTAGCTATCGTTTTCTTGGGACCCTTACGAGTACGAGCGTTTGTTTTTGAACGCTGACCTCTTACAGGGAGACCTTTACGATGGCGAACGCCACGATAGCAACCGATTTCTACAAGTCTTTTGATATCGAAAGCTGTTTCACGACGAAGGTCACCTTCAACCTTAACGTTGTGATCAATGTACTCACGTAATTTTGCTACATCATCTTCTGTAAGATCCTTAACTCTTGTGTCAGGATTTATGCCTGTAGCAGCAATAATGTCGCTGGCAGTCTTGGGACCGATACCGAAAATATAGGTAAGACCGATCTCGACTCTTTTATCTCTTGGTAAATCAACACCTGAAATACGCGCCATTTGTCAGTTGCACCTCCAAATATATGGTTTGCGTAAGGCTATTAGCCCTGACGCTGTTTGTGCTTGGGATTTTCACAGATTACCATGATTTTTCCCTTGCGTTTGATTACTTTGCATTTTTCGCAAATTTTCTTGACAGAAGGTCTGACTTTCATTAGAATACCTCCTAAAATTCAGCTTTTGCCTTTTTTATTATTTTGAACGCCATGTGATACGTCCACGTGTAAGGTCATAGGGTGACATTTCAACCGTAACCTTATCTCCCGGAAGAATTCGAATATAGTTCATTCTGAGCTTTCCGGAAATGTGGGCTAAAATTTTGTGACCGTTTTCAAGTTCAACCTGAAATGTTGTGTTAGGTAATGCTTCAATAACAGTACCTTCAACTTCGATCATATCGTCTTTAGACATAACAACTACCTCCCGATTGATTATTTAGATTTTTCATTCCGTTTGATTATAACTTTGTCATTATTAACGGTCCGCTGCTTGTTATCGCAACTGTGTGCTCAAAGTGTGCGGACAGCTTGCCGTCGGTTGTCTTTACCGTCCAGCCGTCAGACAACGTTTTAACAGATGCCTTACCCTGATTAATCATGGGTTCTATGGCAATTGTCATGCCCGGCACCAATCTGACTCCCCTTCCGGGTGTGCCGTAATTGGGTACCGCGGGATCTTCATGAAGGTTGGCACCAATGCCGTGACCTGTATATTCTCTGACTACGCTGAAGCCTCTTTCCTCACAATAAGCTTGGATAGCGCTTCCAACATCACCGAGTCTGCCGCCCGAAACTGCCTTTTTGATGCCTTCGTAAAGGCTCGCTTCAGTAGTTTCTATCAGCCGCTTCGCTTCTGCAGATATGTCTGCGCAAGCGAAAGTGGCGGCATTGTCACCGGTGTAACCGTTAATGCAGGCTCCGAGGTCGATACTTACTATGTCGCCTGCTCTGAGTATGTGTGCTTTATCAGGAATACCATGAATGACCTCGTCATTTATGGAAATGCATGCCGCAGCAGGAAAACCATTGTAGTTGAGGAACGTCGGCCTTGCGCCCTTGCTCTCAATATACTTTCTGGCTATTCGGTCAATTTCCCAGGTTGAAACACCCGGTTCAACTGCCTCACCTGCTACTTTAAGTGCCTCGGCGGAAATCCTGCAGGCTTCAAGCATCTGCCTGATTTCCTTTTCGCTTTTCAGCACTATCATGCTTAATCCTCCAACACTTTAAGGATTGATTCGGTAATCTCTGTAATGGGAGCTGTACCTTCAACGCTGCGGAGCTTTCCGCATTTTGCGTAGTAATCCTTTAAGGGTTCGGTCTGTTCGTGATAAACATTGAGTCTGTCAAGAACTGTTTCGGGAGCATCATCCTTACGAATCTGAAGCTCGCCGCCACAGTTATCGCAAACGCCGTCAACCTTGGGCTTCTTATTTTCAATGTGGTAAGAAGAACCGCAAGCCTTACAAACACGTCTGCCTGACATTCTGTTTACAATGTTTTCATCGGGAACATCAATATCAACAACCTTGTCAATGATGATGCCCATTTTATCAAGAGCCTCGGCCTGAGGAATTGTTCTGGGGAATCCGTCAAGGATGAAACCGCCTTCACAATCGTCATTTGCCAACCTATCCTTGATGATGCCGATTACGACATCATCAGGAACAAGCTTACCGGCTTCAATAAATGCTTTAGCTTTAAGACCCATTTCAGTTCCGTTGGCAAGTGCCTCACGAATGATGTTGCCTGTGGAAATAGTGGGAATGTTGAGTTTAGCGGCAATAATTTCTGCCTGTGTGCCCTTGCCGGCACCGGGAGCTCCGAGGAATATAAGTTTCATTACGCTACCTCCGGGATTAATCAAGGAAGCCCTTGTAATGACGGAGCATCATCTGGCTTTCGAGCTGTTTAACAGTCTCAAGTGCAACACCAACCATAATGATAAGTGAAGTACCGCCAAGTGAAATGTTCATACCGTGCTCTGTTACAAGTGATGTAATCTGTGTGAACACAGTGGGGAACAATGCAACCACGCTGAGAAGCAAAGCACCGAGGAGAATGATTCTTGAAATAATCTTCTCGATATATTTAGCAGTAGGTTTACCGGGTCTGATACCGGGGATTGTACCGCTGTTATTACGGATGTTATTTGCCATTTCAGTGGGATTGTACTGGATTGCTGCATAGAAATATGCAAAGAAGATTATCATAAGGAAGTAGAGAACACCGTAAACCACGCTTGTGGGCTCGAACCATCCGAAGAATGTATCCCAGAATCCGCCCTCTTTGATACTTTTAGAAACAAAAAGCTCAATTGTGGGGGGAAGTGAAAGGATAGAGCTTGCAAAGATAACGGGCATAACACCACTCATGTTAACTTTGATCGGGATATGAGTGCTCTGACCGCCGTACATCTTACGGCCTACAACTCTCTTAGCATACTGAACGGGGATTCTGCGTTCTGCGTTGTCCATCCATACAATGTATGCAATCATAAGAAGATAGCACACAAGCACGAAGGGTGAAAGGAACCAGTAAATGCCGCCCTTTGCAAAATAACCTACGCTAGGATCTGTGCTGAAGAGCATTGCCATTTCAGTGGGGATACGTGAAACGATACCTGCAAAAAGGATAATTGAAATACCGTTACCAATACCCTTACCGTTAATCTGTTCGCCGAGCCACATAACAAGTGTTGTACCGGCCGTGAGAACAAGAATAACTGTAATTGCTCTGAAAACTGCTGCAAAACCTTCAGCGTCACCAAGAAGGTAACCCTTAGCATTAAGGTAAACAAAGTATGCAATACTCTGGAGAAAACCAAGAGCAAGTGTCATATAACGAGTGATTTTTGCAATTTTCTTTCTACCCTCTTCGCCTTCTTTTGAAAGTCTTTCAAGAGCAGGAATCGCTACGCTCAAAAGCTGGATAATAATCGAGCTGTTGATGTAGGGTGTGATAGAAAGAGCAAAAATTGTACCGTAGTTGAAAGCATCACCTGTCATCATGCTCAAGTAGTTAAGGAATGTAGCACCGCCCTCAGCACCTAAAAGGCCTGTTTCGGGAATTGCTACAAACGGAACCGGAACGTTAGCACCGATTCTGTAAAGCACAACGATGAATGCTGTGAAGAGAATCTTCTTTCTTAAATCGGGGATTTTCCATGCATTCGCCAAAGTCTGAAACATGTTAAATCACCTCTGCCTTTCCTCCGGCAGCTTCAATTTTAGCCTTAGCTGCATCAGAATAAGCATTAACCTTGACAGTAAATTTCTTAGTGATGTCGCCATAGGCAAGTACCTTAACACCGTCAAGTGTTTTATTGACAAGACCTGCTGCCTTAAGTGCATCAATATCAATTACTGCACCGTCATCAAATCTGTCTTCAAGAGAAGCTAAATTAACAATAGCAAACTCTTTACCGAAAATATTAACAAAACCTCTTTTGGGAAGGCGTCTCTGTAAAGGCATCTGGCCGCCTTCAAAACCGATCTGCATACCGCGACCGGCACGTGCCTTCTGGC
Organism: Oscillospiraceae bacterium; assembly: GCA_015066225.1. Lineage (GTDB taxonomy): Bacteria > Bacillota > Clostridia > Oscillospirales > Acutalibacteraceae > DTU089. The sequence continues at coordinate 22,106 of SVOT01000011.1, read as the reverse complement.
CTTTGTGACCCTTACCGGCTGTTTTGCCCTGGCCTGAACCGGGACCTCTACCGATACGCTTTACTTCCTTTTTGGAACCAGCTGCGGGTGAAAGCTCGTGAAGCTTCATATATTGCACCTCCTTGCTTATTCTTCAGTAGCCTCAATAAGATGGGCGATTTTTCTAATTTTGCCTTGGGTCTGTGCATTATCGGGCTGAATTGAAACATCGCCGATTTTACGAAGACCTAATGAATTGGCGGTAGCAATCTGATCTTTTTTAGAACCAATGAGGCTCTTTACAAGTTTAACTTTTACGTTAGCCATTGTTGCCACCCTCCTTAGCCTTTAAAATGTTTTACGGATTTACCACGAATCTCTGCAACTTCTTCAACATTGCGAAGCTTCATAAGACCATCCATTGTAGCTCTTACTACGTTGCAGGGGTTGTTAGAACGAAGTGACTTTGCACGAATGTCCTTAATACCAACTGTCTCAACAACAGCACGAACGGGGCCACCTGCGATAACGCCGGTACCGGGTGCTGCGGGCTTGAGAAGCACTACGCCTGCGCCAAATTTACCAATAATCTCGTGAGGAATTGTTGTGCCCTTAAGAGCAACCTTAACGAGATTCTTCTTTGCGTCCTCGATACCCTTACGGATTGCATCGGGAACTTCGTTTGACTTACCTAAGCCAAAACCAATTGTGCCTTCACCGTCACCAACAACTACAAGTGCGGAGAATTTCATAATTCTACCACCCTTAACTGTCTTTGATACACGGTTAATAGCAACGACTCTCTCCTGGTATTCAGAGTCTCTACGAGCTGTATCGAATTTAGCCAAAGTTATTCCTCCCTTTCTTAGAAGTTGAGGCCGCCCTCACGGGCGCCTTCGGCCAAGCTCTCTACACGGCCGTGATAGATGTAACCGCCGCGGTCGAAAACAACATCTGTGATGCCCTTTGCCGCTGCACGCTCTGCTAATGTTTTACCAACCTTGAAGGCTGCGTCTTTGTTTCCGCCGTAATCCTTGAAGTCTTTCTCAACAGTTGATGCAGATACGAGTGTAACACCGTTAACGTCGTCAATCAACTGAGCATAGATATGCTGAAGAGAACGGAATACATCGAGACGGGGGCAAGCAGCTGTACCGCTGATTTTGCCGCGAACTCTCTTATGACGCTGAACCCTGGCTTTATTAGTGTTCGGTCTTTGTACCATTATTTCTTCACCTCTTAATTGAATTCAGGGATTATTTGCCCTTACCGGCTTTACCTTCCTTACGACGGATAACTTCATCAATGTACTTGATGCCCTTACCCTTATAAGGCTCCGGCGGTCTCTTGCCCCTGACTTCAGCAGCAAACTGACCAACCTTTTGCTTATCAGGACCGGAAATAATAATTTTGTTGGGGCCGGGAACTTCTACTGTGATGCCGTCAATCTCGGGCATAACAACGTTATGTGAATAACCGATGTTAAGAACAAGATCCTTGCCCTGCTTAGCTGCACGGTAACCAATACCGTTGATCTCAAGCTCTTTTGAGAAACCTTCGCTAACACCTTTAACCATGTTAGCAATAAGTGTACGAGTGAGACCGTGGAGTGAACGATTCTCTTTTGAATCGTCGGGACGTGTAACGTTAATTACACCATTGTCAAGAGCGACAGTAATACTGCCAGCTACTGTTCTGGTAAGTGTGCCTTTGGGACCCTTAACGGTAACAGTGCTTCCGTCAATCTTGACATCAACGCCTGCCGGAACAGCAATGGGCATTCTGCCTATACGTGACATAGTACTGTACCTCCTTACCAAATGTATGCGAGGACTTCGCCGCCAACATTAGCTTTGCGAGCGTCCTTGTCTGTCATAATACCCTTTGAAGTTGAAAGGATAACGATACCGAGGCCATTCTGAACCTTGGGCATATCCTCACAGTTTGAATAGATGCGGAGTCCGGGTTTAGAAACTCTGCGAAGTCCTGTAATAACCTGAGACTTGTTGGGACCGTATTTGAGAGCAATCTCAATAACGCCCTGTTTGCCGTCTTCGATTACTTTAAAACTTTTAATGTAACCCTCATCAACAAGAATCTGAGCAATTGATTTCTTGATGTTAGATGCGGGGATCTGCACTGTATCGTGCTTTGCTGAATTAGCATTACGGATTCTTGTAAGCATATCAGCAATTGAATCAGTAATCTGCATGCCGTGTTTCCTCCTTTATCAATTGCTCTTACCAGCTTGACTTCTTAACACCGGGAATCTGGCCTGCGTGAGCGAGTTCCCTGAAGCAGATACGGCATACACCGTATTTACGAAGGTAAGCGTGCGGTCTACCACAGATTTTGCATCTGTTGTACTGTCTTGTGGAATACTTTGCAGGTCTCGCCTGCTTAACTTTCATAGATGTTTTAGCCACGATGACCCTCCTTACTTAGCAAACGGAGCACCGAGAAGTGTAAGCAATTCACGGCCTTCTTCGTCTGTGTTAGCGGTTGTGATAAAGCTGATATCCATACCACGAACCTTATCGATTTTATCATACTCAATTTCGGGGAAAATGAGCTGCTCCTTGATACCGATGGAGTAGTTTCCTCTGCCATCGAAAGAGTTGGGGTTGATACCTCTGAAGTCTCTAACTCTGGGAAGAGCGAGATTGAAGAATCTGTCAAGGAACTCATACATACGGTCACCACGAAGTGTAACCTTTGCACCGATGTCCATACCTTCACGAAGTTTGAAGTTAGCAACTGATTTCTTTGCTTTGCAAACTACGGGTGTCTGACCGGTGATCTGCTTGAGGTCGCTGATGATAGCTGTGAGAATCTTGGAGTTATCCTTGATTTCACCTGATGTAACGCTAACAACGATTTTATCAAGCTTGGGGACCTGCATGACGCTCTTATAGCCGAACTTTTTCATAAGCTGAGGAGCTACTTCAGCTGTGTAAACTTCTTTAAGTCTTGCTGCCATTTCAAAGTCCCTCCTTATTCAAACTTAGCGCCGCATTTTTTGCAAACGCGCTTTTTATCTTTGCCTGTGCCTTCGTGGCCTACTCTTGTAGCAACACCACATTTGGGGCAAACAAGCTGAACCTTATCTGCATAGAGAGCGCTCTCAGCTTTAATGATGCCGCCGGGCTCGCCCATCTTGCGGGGTTTAACGTGTTTTGAAACGACGTTTACGTTTTCAACAATTACCTTGCCTTCTGAGGGAGATACCTGAAGTACCTTGCCTTTTTTGCCGCGGTCTTTGCCCTGAATAACGATGACCTCGTCGCCTGTTTTGACATGAACTTTACTCATTAGTCGTACCTCCCATTAAAGTACTTCCGGAGCAAGAGAGAGAATCTTGAGATATTCTTTCTCACGAAGTTCTCTTGCAACGGGTCCGAAAATACGGGTACCCTTCGGGTTTTTGTCTTCTTTGATTATAACTGCTGCATTTTCGTCGAAACGGATATATGTTCCGTCGTCACGGCGAACGCCGCTTGCAGAACGAACAACTACAGCCTTTACAACGTCACCTTTTTTTACAACGCCACCGGGTGCTGCTTTCTTGACAGAAGCCACGATAACATCACCAATGTTGGCATACCTCTTACCGGAACCGCCCAAAACGCGGATGCACATAATCTCTTTTGCGCCCGTGTTGTCGGCTACCTTGAGGTAACTCTGCTGTTGAATCACAGTGTGTGCCTCCTTTTACCGACCAAATTATTTGGCCTTTTCAATTATTTCACATACACGCCATCTTTTGTCCTTTGACATAGGACGTGTTTCCATAATCATTACACGGTCGCCGATACCGCACTGGTTTGTCTCGTCGTGAGCTTTAACCTTGAGTGTGCGATTGACAATCTTACCATAAAGCGGATGCTTTACCCTGTCCTTAATGGAAACGACTACAGTCTTATCCATCTTATCGCTTGTTACGATACCGACACGGGTTTTTCTTAAATTTCTTTCACTCATTTAATTGCCCTCCGTGATTAAGAATTCTTGCCGTTGATCTGATTATCGCGGATTACTGTCATAACACGTGCGATATCTTTCTTTACGGCACTAATTCTCATTGGGTTATCAAGCTGATTGATGGCTTGCTGGAAACGCAGGTTAAAGAGTTCCTTCTTCAGTTCAAGGAGCTTAGCATCCAACTCCGCCTGAGAGAGTGTTCTTAATTCACTTGCCTTCATTGTGCCTCACCATCCTGTTCTGCCTTAACGACAAACTTACATTTAATCGGAAGCTTGTTCGCTGCAAGACGCATAGCCTCACGAGCGAGTGCTTCATCAACACCACCGATTTCGAACATAACTCTGCCGGGTTTAACAACGGCTACCCAATATTCGGGAGAACCTTTACCTGAACCCATTCGAGTTTCAGCAGGTTTTTCTGTGATCGGTTTATCGGGGAAAATTTTGATCCAAACTTTACCGCCACGCTTGATATGTCTTGTCATAGCAATACGGGCTGCTTCAATCTGGTTTGATGTGATCCAAGCGGGTTCGAGAGCCTGAAGACCGAAATCACCGTAGTTGACCTTGTTTCCTCTGTGAGCAACGCCTTTAAGACGGCCTCTCTGAACTCTGCGGTATTTAACTCTTTTAGGTAATAACATTACTTGGCTCCTCCTTCCCTTTTGGTTTTGCGGGACTCATGGAGAACTTCGCCTTTGTAGATCCAAATCTTAACACCGATACGACCGTATGTTGTTTTTGCTTCTGCAAAACCGTAGTCGATATCAGCACGAATTGTCTGAAGCGGAATTGTTCCTTCGTGGTACTGCTCTGTACGAGCGATTTCAGCACCGCCGAGTCTGCCGGAAACCTGAGCTTTGATACCCTTTGCGCCTGCCTTCATTGTGCGGCCGATTGACTGCTTGAGAGCACGACGGAAAGATACACGTTTTTCGAGCTGAGCTGCGATGCCTTCTGCAACGAGCTGAGCATTGAGATCAGGCTGCTTGATTTCTGTGATATTGATGAAGATATCCTTATCACTGTTAAGCATCTTTTTAACTGTCTCTTTAAGTTTTTCGATTTCTGCACCGCCACGGCCGATTACGATACCGGGTTTTGCACAGAAAATGTTGATGCGGATTCTCTTGGGATCACGCTCAATCTCTACCTTAGGAACGCCTGCCGGAGCAAGGAGTTCAAGAAGGAATTCACGAATCATATTATCCTCAACAAGGATATTACCAAATTCACCCTTCTTAGCATACCAGCGAGATTCCCAATCTTTGATAACGCCTATTCTTAATCCTGTAGGATTGATTTTCTGGCCCATTATATTTCCTCCTCTCGCTTATTCTGCATCCTTGAGTACAAGGGTGATATGTGATGTCTTTTTATTGATTCTGTTAGCGCTGCCTCTTGCACGGGGTCTGATTCTCTTGAGAGTGGGACCCTGGCATACCCAGCACTGTGAAACGTAAAGTGAAGTTACGTCCATATTTTTGTTTTCCGCATTAGCGATTGCGGATTTAAGAAGCTTCTCAAGCGGCTCGCAAGCGGCCTTCGGTGTGTGCTTGAGAATTGCCATTGCTTCATCTGCAGGCTTGTTGCGAATAAGGTCAAGAACTATCTGAACCTTACGGGGAGCTATTCTTATATAAGTAGCTTTTGCAGTTGCCTCCATTGTTACACACTCCTTTCGACCTATTATTTACCGTTATTGGAAGTTTTTGATCCCGCATGACCCTTGAAGGTTCTTGTGGGAGCGAATTCACCGAGCTTGTGACCGATCATATCCTCAGTAACATAAACCGGAACATGTTTACGGCCATCATGAACTGCAAAAGTGTGACCAACGAAATCGGGGAAGATTGTTGAACTTCTGCTCCATGTTTTAAGAACGATTTTTTCGCCGTTTTCATTCATTTTCTGAACTCTTTCGAGGAGCTTAGGCTGAACGAAAGGTCCTTTTTTAATGCTTCTGCTCATTAGTTATGCTCCTTTCCGGCTTATTTGCCGTTACGACGCTTCACGATAAGCTTATCGGAGCGGTTCTTCTTAGCTCTTGTCTTATAACCGAGAGCGGGTTTACCCCAAGGAGTAACAGGACCGGGACGACCGATGGGTGACTTACCTTCACCACCACCGTGGGGGTGATCGTTGGGGTTCATAACAGAACCACGAACTGTAGGTCTGATACCCAAGTGACGTGTACGACCTGCTTTACCGATTTTAACGTTCTCATGGTCAAGGTTACCAACCTGGCCAACAGTAGCCATGCACTGTACGGGAACGTTACGAAGCTCACCGGAGGGAAGTCTGAGAAGAGCATAAACGCCTTCTTTAGCCATAAGCTGAGCTGCGTTACCTGCTGCTCTTGCAAGCTGGCCACCCTTACCGGGATAAAGTTCTACGTTGTGAACGAAAGTACCAACAGGGATATTTGTAAGGGGAAGTGCATTACCCGGTTTAATATCTGCTGAAGGACCTGAAACAACTGTATCGCCTACCTTGAGACCAACGGGAGCAAGGATATAAGCTTTCTCGCCGTCTGCGTACTCGATAAGAGCGATATGTGCTGAACGGTTGGGATCGTATTCAAGAGTTTTAACTGTTGCTGTAACGTCAAACTTTGCTCTCTTGAAGTCGATTACTCTGTACTTTCTGCGGTTTCCGCCACCACGGTGACGAACTGTAATTCTACCGTAGCTGTTACGGCCTGAATTCTTTTTGAGAGGCTTTAAAAGACTCTTCTCGGGAGCAACCTTAGAAAGATCGGAGTAATCTGTAACCGACATATTACGTCTTGCGTTTGTTGTCGGATTGTAAACTTTTATAGACATTTTATTCACACTCCTATAATGGTTTTGCGGAGACTGTCAACTCCATACTATACCAGAACGGGTATAAGTTTATAATAGTTTTAACAGATTACATCATACCGTCAAAGAACTCGATTGTCTTTGAATCTTCAGTAAGAGTAACAACAGCTTTTTTCCAAGAAGCCTTGTAGCCTTCGAATCTGCCGTATCTTCTCATCTTACCGTTTACGGTAGTTGTGTTTACCTTTGCAACCTTAACGCCGAAAAGCTCTTCAACTGCTTTAGCAATTTCGATTTTGTTAGCGTCTGTAGCAACTTTAAAGGTATATTTCTTGAAAGCAACGCCCATCATAGAAGCTTCTGTGATAATAGGCTTAATGATAATGTCCTGTGCGAGTTTCATTATGCATATACCTCCTCGATTTTTGTAACTGAATCCTTGAGAACTACAAGTGTATCGCAGTTGAGGATATCGTAAACATTAAGAGTGTTAACTGTTGAAACCTTTGCACCCTCAATATTTCTTGTGCTCTTGTAGATAACTTCGTTGTTTTCGGGAAGAACTACGAGAACCTTCTTGCCTGCATTAATAGCTGCAAGAACCTTTGCCATCTCTTTTGTCTTGATTGACTCAAGAGCGATGGAATCAAGTACGAGCATCTCTTCTGCAGCAACCTTTGAAGAAAGAGCTGACTTCATAGCAAGTCTTCTTACTTTCTTGTTGATTGAGATGCCGTAAGTACGGGGCTTCGGACCAAGAGCAATACCACCATGGTACCACTGAGGTGAACGAGTTGAACCCTGTCTTGCACGACCTGTTCCCTTCTGACGCCACGGTTTTTTACCGCCGCCGCTAACCTCGGAACGAGTCTTTGTGGACTGAGTGCCCTGACGCTGGTTTGCTAAATAGCCAACAACAACAAGGTGCATAGCTGACATATTGGGCTCGATACCAAAGATGGAGTCGTTAAGCTCGATGTCAGAAACCTTTTTGCCTGCCATATCAAGTACTGATAATTTACTCATCTGTTACACTCCTTCCTTATGCTTTCTTTACGCTGTCAGCAATAACAACAATGCCGCCTTTAGGTCCGGGGATGGAGCCTTTGATTGCGATGAGGTTGTTTTCGCTGTCAACCTTGACTACGCTGAGATTCTGAACAGTTACACGCTCTGCACCGAGGTGACCTGCCATTTTCTTACCCTTGAAGATACGAGCGGGGTCGATAACACCCAAAGAACCACCGTGTCTTGCAACGGGACCTGTACCGTGAGACTCTCTGAGTCTGCCGAAGTTCCAGCGCTTGATAACACCTGCTGTTCCTTTACCTTTGCTCTTACCTACAACGTCAACGTACTCACCTGCAGCAAAGATGTCTGCCTTGAGAATGTCGCCAACGTTTACTGATGAGGTATCAGCGAGTCTGAACTCTTTGAGTACCTTTTTGGGAGCAACGTCTGATTTTGCGAAGTGACCTGCCAAGGGCTTTGTCACGTTCTTAACTTTAACGTCGCCGTAACCAACCTGGATAGCTTCATAGCCATCGTTTTCAGTTGTCTTCTTCTGGACAACTACGCAAGGACCTGCTTCAACTACTGTTACGGGAATCATATTTCCCTTTTCGTCGAAAATCTGGGTCATGCCGATTTTTTTTCCGATAAGACCTTTTTTCATTTTTTGTTTCCTCCTGTCAGATTATTGGTTGGGTCGCCCCAACATGACCTGCTACCTATATATAATAGGTATATTTAAAATCAAACTTTTATCGGATTAAAGCTTGATCTCAAAATCAACACCTGCGGGGAGCTCAAGACCTGTGAGAGCTTCAACTGTTTTATTTGAAGGTCTGAGAATGTCAATGAGTCTCTTGTGTGTGTGCTGTTCGAACTGTTCACGAGAGTCTTTGTACTTGTGAACTGCACGAAGCACTGTGATAACCTCTTTCTCTGTGGGGAGCGGGATGGGACCGGAAACCTGAGCGCCTGTACGCTTTGCTGTTTCAACGATCTTTTCTGCTGCCTTGTCAACGAGGTTGTGATCGTAACCTTTGAGTCTGATTCTGATTTTTTCCTTAACTGCCATTTGTAACGCCTCCTAATTTTTTTGGCGGGCTGTACGCAAGTTTCAACAACTCCCCCGGGCTTATCGCTCGCTCCGTTTAAAAAGCGGAACGGGAAATCCGGGATGAACTCGCGTTCCGACACAAATCTGCAGCCACAGTTAAGGACGGCAAACAGTTTTGTATTCGGTTATTAATCGCCCGGTTTTAAATCGGACATACTCCGCAGAAATTCCCTGCCTCAGAGGGCAGCCACCTCCTGCATCTACGCATATCTGCCTGCAACAGGGCATAAAAATGGTAGGACACGCCTATCGCAAGCCCTACCATAATATCATACTATTTCCAATAAATCAATAGTTTTTTAGTATTTTTTTAAGAATTTTTCAATGTTTTTTTGTTATATAGTTACAATAGATTTTTTATCAAACACCGTCAAAATAATCGGGGTATTGGGGCATAATCAAAACCTTTACCATATTGAAGCTGAAAACAGCCTCTTCGTATGATATACCCACGTTACCTGTTGTTTTGCCTGTAGCAACCGTAATGTTTTTGTTTTTATCTATCTGATAAACCCTTACGAGTGTATCGGGACTTTTAACGACATTACCGTCGCTGTCTTTTTTACCTGAGAATTCAAGCACAAGGTTATTGCCCGTATCAGGTGTTGAATAAATTGCCACCAGCTTATCTGTATCGACCTTGTAGTTTGCAGCAACAAGCTTTATGTATTTATTGTCGTGGTGGTCTGATAATATATTTTCACCATTCTTTTCAATATTCTCATAATGCTCAACGGGATCTTCATAAGTATTTGGCGTCACGGGATTAGTCTGCACATTATCACCCGCACTATTGTTCCCGTTACCGATTACCGCCTGGGTATTACCTGCACCACCATTACCCGCTACCGAATCTTCGTCTGTGTAATCATCCAGGTTGAAGCCGTCATCTGTTGTCTCTGTATTCCGCGGCTCAGTTGTAATATACTTTGACGGCTCATTTTGTTTAAGACCACCGGCACCCGATAAGCTGCCGATTGCCACAACCAAAACTATAATGCCCAACAAAATAGCAACAGCCAAAGCAATAATAACTCCTGCGCCTTTTTTGTTTGATTTCTGGTTCATAACAGTACCTCACAAGAACATATATATAATGGTATAGCAAAATGCTATGAATTTCAAGGAAAAGAGAGTGCGGTCACCCACACTCTCTTGTGAAAACTATTGCAATAATTCACACTAACTGCTAAGTGCGGAAAACCGTTTACTTAAGCAATTGTCTCTTCAACAGCAGGAGCAAAGCTTGCAAATGCCTTGAGAACCATACCGATAAGCGGGAAATCAGCAAGAGCTGCCAAGCTACCACCGTAAACTTCTACAACGTTGCCTTCAGCGTCTGTAGTTGTTGTGATTGAGAAAAGGCTACCGATACCGTCAGCGATTTCTTTTGTGTCAAGACCGTAGTTAGCGAGAAGCTGCCAAATGGATTCTAACATGCTTGTTCCTCCTTTCTTCCCTATTTTGGGTATATTTTAACACATCCGTGATAAAATTTCAACTGTTTTTTATCATTTTTTTGTCCTTTATTATGCATTTCGGGTTGTCATACAGTGCTTTATTTAAAAGTTCCATATCACAATCATCGGGTAATTCTTCAAAACATAAAGCTATGTCAGTGTTTCTGCCCCTGTAATCGTGAGCATCTGACCCAACAAAAGATACAAACCCATTATTAAGCATATCAACAGCAAAGTCCTGTATTGCAGCGCCAAATACACCTGTAAAAGACTGCATATTAGCCTGAAAAAGCACTCCCATATCTGAAAACCTCTTCAAGCAATCTGAGTTATCCCGAATAAAAGCATATCTTTCCGGGTGAGCAATTATAGGAATAAGGTCAAATGAAATAAGGTATTTTAACCATGCCTCAACATCTTCAACTGTCGGCTTTAAAAAATCAAACTCTATTAAAATGTAACGAGAGCCGCAAAGTGTATATGGCTTGAAGTACTTAATGTTGAAGATATCGTCATCGCATAATATTTCAAAGCCCAGCTTCAAATCAATATCAACATCGTTATCAATCAACACGTCCCGAAGATAGTCTGCTTTCTCGTTTCTTTCATCAAACAGGCTATCTGCATTTTCCCAATACATAAGATGGGGGGTTAAAAACAAAACCGCTGTTCCGCTACGGGCAGCTATATCACACATATCTATAGCCGTTTCGATATCCCGCGCACCGTCATCCATCCCCCACAAAGTATGTGAGTGGATATCAATAAAACCATTACTCATTTTTTTCTGCCGCTTTTTCTAACTGTGCTTCTTTTTCCAACTGTGCTTCTTTTTCTATATACTCTTTATTACCTATGATTCCTTCATCATACATAAGCTTTAACGTAATGACCGTAAGAGGAAGAATAATGATACCGAAAGTACCGAAGGCTTTAGCACCTATAAACATTGCCATAATTGTTACAATAGCAGGAAGACCAACCTGGTTGGCAACCAGCTTAGGCTCCACAATTTGTCTGAGAACCGTTATCACAGCATAAATAACAGCAAGACCGATTGTCAAGCCAATTTCACCTGTAAGCAACGAATAAATCGCCCAGGGAATCAGGACAGTTCCCGTGCCCAGAACGGGAACAATATCAACCACACAAGTAACAAGGGCAATAATTGCAATATACCCGCTTTTATACACACCGAGAAGCTTTAGGAATGACAGGCCTACAAACATCTCTGTGAACGTTATAAGCATAATAGTTGCATATGCTTTAACCAATTTACCTATGCTCTTTGAAACCGTTCTTTTGGCGTTAATAAGCTTTTGGCGCTTTTTGGAAACAAACATTCCGAGGAGCATATCTCTGATGCTCTCGTAATCCGCTGTCATAAATACACAAGAGATGACTGTAACAAGCACACCAAGGAAAACCGATGGGATACCCTTAACTACGTTCCATGCACCACTCAAAGGAGCAGAGAGCATTGAAAAATCAAAATCCAGGCTCTTGGTGCCTAAGCCACTGAAGAAATTGTTAACGTATCCCCCAACAGTTTCACCAAGACCACCGGGCAGCTTAACAACAATACCCATAACGAAATTTTCAACAGAGTCAATTAAATCGGCAACAGAGGTAAACCTGCTCAAGGCTTGTGTAACAAACTCTTTAAGCTCTTTAAAAATAATCATACCAGCTAAAACCACGCCGCCAACAATGAGAACAACAATAGCAAGCACGAGAATAATTGACACAACACTGTGTGCTTTTATATGGAGCTTTCTTTTTATTGCATTAATCGGGCGCTGTAAAAAAACCGCAAGGGCAGCAGCAGCCAAAAACGGAAAAACATAGCCAAATGCATATTTTACAATAAAATAATACAGCCCTATGAAAATAACCGAGTAAACAAAATTTATAATAAATTGCCTTTTTCTCTCAATTACGCCTTCCATTTTGACCTCCGGAAAAAGTATTGTTTTATTATTTTATAACATTATAGACAATATTACAAGAAGTATTGAAAAAAATTTACTTTTTAAAATATTTTCAAAAAAAGTTCATTAACCTCTTTATTATCCCTTTTTTGTGTGATATAATGATATGGAATATTTTGTACCGTGGGGGTAAACTCAATGCAAATTGCAATTATGGGCTTCGGCACCATCGGTTCCGGTGTTGCCGAGTTGCTTTTGAAAAACCAGAAAAGCATCGTCGCTAAAAGCGGACAGGCTTCATTAGACATTAAATACATTCTCGACATTCGTGATTTCCCCGATCACGAATTAAGCGAATGCTTCACAAAAGATTTTAACGATATTCTCAACGACCCTTCCGTAGGCATTGTCGTTGAATGTATGGGCGGAACAGAACCCGCTTATGAATATGTTTCAAAGAGCCTTATGGCGGGTAAAAGTGTTGTTTCATCAAACAAAGAGCTTGTTGCCGCAAAAGGTTTTGAGCTTTTGGAACTTGCAAAGGAAAATAACGTAAACTTCCTTTTTGAAGCAAGCGTAGGCGGCGGTATTCCGATTATCAGACCAATCAGCCAATGCCTTGCTGCCAACGAAATCTGTGAAATCGCAGGCATTCTCAACGGCACAACCAACTTCATTCTCACCAAAATGATAGCTGAAGGTATGGCTTTTGAGGATGCGTTGAAGCTTGCACAGGATAACGGCTACGCAGAACGCGACCCTTCTGCAGATATTCTCGGCCACGATGCCGCAAGAAAAATCTGTATTCTCGCCTCACTTTGCTTCGGCAAACACGTTTATCCTGATTTTGTTGAAACTGAGGGAATCACAAACATAACTCCCGAAGATGTTGAATATGCTAAAAGCTGGGGCGGGGTTATCAAGCTCATCGGTCGTGCACAGAAGCTTGATGACAACAGCATCAGTGCAACCGTCGGTCCCTGCCTTATCCAGAATCACAGCCAGCTGGCATCTGTTGACGATGTTTTTAATGCAATCCTTGTCAGAGGCGATGCAATCGGTGACGTTGTTTTCTATGGTAAGGGTGCAGGTAAGCTTCCCACCGCAAGCGCCGTTGTCGCAGACATCATAGACAGCGCTAAGCACACAGCAAGAAGAAAGGCTTTCGGCTGGGGCAAAGCCGCTGAAAACTATGTTATCGATCCTGTTTTACAAAGCACATCTCTTTACGTATGCGCTGAAACAGAAAACTACATAACAGCTTTCAACGAAATTAACAAACAGTTCGATTCCCCTATTATACTTCACAGAGAAAATGCGCCCAAAAACGAAATCGCATTTATAACTCCTGTTATGCGTGAGAAAGAGGCTCGTGCTGTTATTGAACAGCTTCCGATAAAAACAAAAACTATTCTTCGTGTTCTTGATTATTAAAAGAAAGGGTGACTGTCGTGGCAAATTGCCCGAACTGTGGCAGAGTTCTTAACTTCTGGAACGTCAAAGCAGAATGTCCCGATTGCGGAATTAACATCCCCAACTTTGACTGGGAAGGCAGATTAGAGAAGGATGCAGAAAAAGCTGAGATCGCCTGGGCAAAATTTAACAAATTCACAGGCAACTTCAAAAGTGCATTGTTTGGAAGCAAGCTGCGAATTTTAAGATTTATATGCACCTTTGTCCCCCTTGTTGCTTTAGTTTTACCTCTGGCAAACTACACAATAACGCTTCCCTTCGTTTCCGGCTCATCAACAAATCTCACTCTTCTTGACTTCACCTTGAACTCCTTGTTATCAATGAACTGGGGGTCGTTGATAGGTCTTGTATCCTCAGATTTTCTCGGGGGAGCCTTTGCAATGCTTTTCGTTGCAATTTTACTGTTGTACCTCGCAGTTGTTTTCGGCGTTTTGAATTTCGTATTTATTCTTCTCAGAGCATCAAAGCTCAAAGCCGGCTTTAATATGACTATGTGCATCGGTTCAACACTTTGCTTCGCCGTTGCGGCAATACTTTTCACACTCTGCTTCGGAGCTGTAGGTAACACAACAGTCATGTTTATAGACGGTTCACTTCAATACGGAATATTTGTTGGTATTGCACTTTTCACGCTCAACCTTATTCTTAACACAATAGTCAACAAAAGCTTTAAAAAGCAACGAACAGAACAACAATAAAAAAGTCACCGCAATCAATGATTGCGGTGACTTTTTTTATTCTGCGAAAGTTATATCTCTTTTAAACTCGGCTAATCTCACTTCGTAGGCTTTCATTATCTCGTCTTTAAACGCAAGACTTGGATTTTCCACACCAAGAAGCTTAATAAGATATTCAGTAAACAAGGGATTCTGAATAAGGAAAGGACCCAGAAGATATGTGCCAAACAAGTTATTTTTTCTGACGCCCTCTGTTTTGGAATCCGTATAAGAGCCGTAGCCCTTTGCTACCGAAATGAAAGCATCACTCTCAGAAATATCATAGCTGTGAGAAAACCTGCTTGTATAACCGACAATTTCAATGTTTTCAAACTTACCAAGGAAAAGTGAGTTGTTTCTTTTGGGGATGGTTCTTTGGGCATAGAAGCTGAAAAGCCCGAGACCTTCAATTTCTTTGCCGTCAGGAGTTTTTATGCATTTACCGAAAATTTCAAATGCATTGCCTGTCAAAAGAAAAACAACGCCTTTTTCCACCAACTCTTCCACCCTGCTTTTATTCTCAATAAGTCGGGAAAGAATTTTTTCCTGGTTTGATTCACTGCAGGAGCCGATATACACCATATCAACATCCTCGCTGAGAAAACGAGGCATTTCGCTGACAGGTGTTCTGATAAACTCAGCCTCCGGAAGACACATTTCAAGATATCTCATATTCGCTTTATCGCCAAACAGGCAACAGATTTCGGGATACAGAACCTCTATTTTCATGCCTGTTCACCGCCTTTTAACGAATACTCTTTCCGAAACACGTCTTTGATTTTTTCTTCAACCTTGCAAGCCAGGTCATAGGTAGAGGTATCGTGGAGAAGGTAAAGCTTATCAATATCCTTGTCCATTATATCTACTGCTTTGAATTCATCTTCTTCACAAAGAATTCTTTCTTCGGGAACTCCCGCAATAAGTAATCTCAGCTTGTAGTCAAAGCATCGGGGACCCGCAAGAACAATCTGCTTAATATCGTCAGTGTTAAGAAACTCAAAATCGGCATCATATATCCAACCAACAAACTCAGAAGAATCTCTGCGTTCAAAAAGGTCATCAATCATAATGAAAACTGTTCTGGCGCCTGTTTCGTGACCTACGAAATCGAGTGTTCTGGAACAGGATACAGAGTTTTGCCCCTTTGCCATAGTTCTGATAATCTCCGTTTTGCCCGCCTTTGTTTCATTGTAGCGGGTCTGCGTAACGCTGATTTTAGCCATATATTCCTTGACCTTGTCAAGGTCAGCGCCAAATTCAGACATAAGGCTGATTGCCGCAAGCTCGTTATAAATATTATAAAGAGCTCTGTTTACCATCGGGTAAACGTCTTCGGTTTCACCGTGTTTAACCGTAATGGTCTTAGCGTCATAATCAATATTTGTCAATCTGTAATCAGCATCAAATGACTTGAAATCGCATTTGGGACAATATGCATTACCGATGTGGTGATATCTGAGATAATTAAACTTGAGTTTTTCGTTGCATACCGGGCAAATAGAAAAATCGTTAATAAGGTTAACGCACTCAGTAACGTCTGTATCAAGCTTATCAATACCGAAATAAACTCTTTCATTATCTTTGCACAACTGTGAAGACTGCAAGCAATCGGCATTGAGAACAAGCTTTGTTTGCTTGGGGATATAAGTATCAAGAATACTGAAAATATATTCAGGGTGAGCATTTCGCTTTATAGAATCCCTGAATAGGTTGGTTACAATAAAATAATCGGGCTTAATAAACGGAACAATAAGTCTCGAAAATCTTTCATCAACCTCAAGAACAAGTGCATCAATTCTGGGCTTGCCGAACACGTTAACGCTATGTGTAAGCGCTGTGGCAACACCCGTATTAATGTTTGAGCCGTATCTGTTGGATACAACCCTCATCCCGCTCTGAGAAAGAATATCTGCAACCATATTGGTTGTGGTTGTTTTGCCGTTTGTACCCGTAACACAAAGAACATTTGGTGATTTCTTTGTTCTTGCAAGGTAATCCGGGCAAATCTTTAAAGCAACAAACCCGGGATACATCGTGGCGTTTCTTTTAAGAATACGTAACAGTATATAAGCACCTTTGGAAGCCCAGAGTGCAATAAAATACCTTAATTTTCCCATTGGGATTATTCAACCTCCGATGTGCAGTTGGGGCAACGAGTTGCTTCAATATTGATTTCGCTTTTGCAGAAGGGGCAAACCTTTGTTGTGGGTGCTTCCTCAACAGGAGCTTCTTCTTTTTTGCCAACGTTTCTTACCTTGTTGATGCCTTTAACAAGAAGGAAGATAACGAATGCTGTGATGATGAAATCAATAACAGCCTGAATGAAAAGACCGTAGTTCAATGTTGATGCGCCTGCTTCCTGTGCTGCGGCAAGAGTAGCATATTCAGCATCGCTGCCGAGAACAACAAACAAGTCTGTGAAAGCAACCTTACCTGTGATAAGTGTAATAACAGGTGTAATAATGTTTGTAACGAGATTTGTTACGATTCCTGAAAAAGCACCGCCGATGATAACGCCGACTGCAAGGTCGATTACGTTACCTTTTGAGATGAAATCCTTGAACTCTTTCAAAAATCCGATTCCTTTTTTTGCTGCATCTTTTTTGCTCATAAGTGTAATACCTCACTTTTATAAAATTACGCAGAAATTATATCACAGATATAACTCATTTTAAAGAGTTTTTTGAAATTTATTGATAAATTATGTTTATTGTTGTATAATCTATCCATCACGGAGGTGACCGAAATGATTCTTGCAGCCGACATCGGCAATACAAACATCACTTTAGGCGTTTTCAAAGACGACTCTCTCGTTTTTATTTCACGCCTTGCAACACAAAGGCACAGAACTGCCGAGCAATACGCCATCGAACTGAATGCCATTTTTCAGCTTGAAGGCATAGACAGAAATTTCGAGGGTGCTGTTATCAGCTCTGTTGTTCCCGAATTAACACGCGTTTTCAAAGACGCAATAAAGAAAGTCACGGGGTGCGACTCCCTTATTGTGGCTGCAGGTATAAAAAACGGTCTCAAAATCGCAACAGACAACCCAAAGGAAGTTGGTGCAGATTTAGTTGCAGGTGCCGTTGGTGCTTTATCACAATACGAATTGCCCTGCATTGTTATGGACCTTGGCACAGCCACAAAGCTTCTTCTTATTGATGAAAAGGGCGTTTTTTGCGGTTGCACAATTGCTCCGGGTATCGGCATTTCTCTTGATGCCCTTGCCGCAAGAACCTCTCAGCTTCCCACAATTGAGCTTTCAGCCCCCGCACACGTTATTGGCACAAACACTATTGAGTGCATTCGCTCCGGAACTGTTTTCGGCAACGCCGCTATGCTTGACGGTATGGCTGACAGAATCGAAAAGGAGTTGGGCAAGCCCATAAAAACACTCGTAGCAACCGGCGGTCTTGCAAAAGATATTGTTGCTTGTTGCACAAAAAACATAATATATAACAAAGACCTTGTTTTACAGGGGCTTTTGGCAATTTATAAGAAAAACAGGTAACAAAAACTAAAACAAGCAGCATTGTATCTCTTTGAGAACAGTAGCTAAAGGAGTTTTACCATGAAAAAAAAGAAAAAACTTGTTCGTCTTGTTTTGCTTGCCTTGTTTGCGGCATTGATAGTCGTTCTGACATTCACACCGCTTGGCTACATCATCATCGGCCCCGGCATAGCAATAACAACAATCCACTTAGTGACCATTCTCGGTGCTTCAATTTTCGGGCCTAAAGAGGGTGCTTTTCTTGGTGCATTCTGGGGCGTGCTTTGTGTTATCAAAGCCTTTCAGGAGCCGATACCGGCAAACATTCCTTTCCAGAATCCTATGATATCCGTTGTACCAAGAATATTCGTAGGCTTAGTTACAGGCATAGTAGTTATGCTTCTTTTGAAAACAAAAATAAAAAAGCCCCTTGCCGTTGCAATCGGTGCATTGGCAGGTACGTTAACAAATACCGTTCTTGTTATTACAGCATTAAACGTTTTCAACGGTTTCGAAACCTTGACACTTGGTGTAACAACAACACTTAACACAATTATTACAACACTTATAGGTGTTAACGGTATTATCGAGGTAGTTGCCGCCGTTATTCTTGTTCCCACAATTTATATGGCAACCAACAAATACATTAAAGATAAAATCTAACTTTTATAAAGCCTGTTTTTCATATATAAAAAATAACCTCGCAAGTTAAACTTGCGAGGTTTGATTTTTATATTACGCTTCTTCAGCCGGGAAATATGTGTATGGTTTGTATTTAATTGATTTAACAAATTCCTCTGCAGCTTCCAATGCACCGTCGGGGCTTTCAGCATCAAAGAGAACCTTATATGTGTTATCGGAGTTTTCGAAGAAATACATAACACGCATACCGTCTTTTGACTTCATTGTGAAACGAACGACCTTTTCTGCGTCATCGCTTATTTTAACATCTTCTTCCCAGGTGACCTCATCAACTTCTTCCATCCCTGCCAACTGGTTATAGGTGTCTTTGTTTGTTTTATAATAGTCGTCATACGTCTCATCAAGAATTGTTATGACACATGTCTGTTTTGCAGATTTATTCTGGAAAGTGCCGAATGTGTCTGTAGATGACCAACCATCGGGGAGGAAGAGCTTATATGCGAAATCCTCAACAATGCCATCTTCCTCAATCTGACCGATAAAGCCATAGATATCGGTAACCTGTGAGCCATCAGCATCAGTAACGATTTTGCCGTTATCCTCTGTGGCATAAACAAGCAATTCGCCATCGTCACTGAGAATCTTTTGCCCGTTTTCATCGGTAACGAGAATATACTCTTTACCTGTTTTGGGGTCAGTGTACACGCCTTTTTTACTGCAACCGGCAAATATACACATAAATACTACTGTCGCAACCACAAAGATTGCTATAATTTTCTTGCTCAAGGAATTTACCTCCGTTTATTCTGCAACGGCTTCTGCTTCTGTCTCAAGAGGACTTGTGGGCAACTCTGTTTCCCATGTGATATTGAAATCAGCCTTATCCTCAAGAGTGAACAATACGCTCAATTCGCCATATGACTCAAGAGTGCCTGCACCTGTCATATATGCGGTAACGTTTGCCGCTTTGTAATAGTTGATGTTTGTGATTTTGTCTGTGAGTCTGTCAACAGTTGCAGTAATTTTGCATCCGCTGTAAACAACGTCATAATCCTCAAGTGCAAGATACTCTTTGGTTTTTGCAAATTCTTCAGACGCAAGGATTTCTTCCTTATCTCTGAGATCAAATGCTTTTGTGAGAACCGCTTGTGCCTCTGCGCTTGTAAGGTCATTGAAGGCTATTGTGATGAAATACTGGTCGCCAACCTCTTTGAGAGTTGCATATGCAATATCTTCAGATGTGAGCTTTGAAGCCCATGATTCACCCTGAACAAAAAGAGTTTCTGTGTTGTCTGCACCATAAGCGATATCGCCGGATGTTGACTTAATATCCTGAAGGATAAGGTCTTTTATACCCTTAGCGCCATCGTTGAGAGCTTTGAGAGAAGAGTCAATCTCTTCAGCCTCCTCAGCACCTCTTTTTGTAACCTTAAGGCTGTCGTTGGGAACGTTCTTTTCAATGTTGTAAGAAACTGCAGGCATATCAACCTTAACACCGTTAATAAGGCTGTTGAAATATGCGAGAACCTCTTCACTTGTTTTGCCTACCTGAGTTGCACCCTCTGTATAAACAGCTTCCTCTGTTTCGTAAGGCTTTGTTTCCTCAATTCCACCTGAAGAGCCGCACGAAGTCAACGTCAGCAAAAGAGCGCTGACAAGCAAGATGGATGTTGCAACTGTAATTATACGTTTCATAAAGGTTTTACCCCTTTCGAGAATTGATAACCACCCATAAATATCGATGGTACTTTTTATACTCAGTAATTATAACACAAAAACTCACTTAACAACAGTTATTTTTAACATTTTTTTATCTTTGTATAAAAAGCACAAAACAAAAACCCTCCTTTTGGTGCTAACAACTAATTTATATAAATATTACTATTTGACTTTTCCTGCCTGTGGCAATATAATTAACGTATAATCTTGCTGAGAGGTAACAAAAATGGCAAATGTAAAAAAGAAGAAGAAATCCGCCAAACGCAGAGCTGAAGCAAATGCATTGAAATTCAGCTGCTTTTTATTGGCGTTGATAATCGCAATAACGGCGGTTGTATTCATAACACTCGACAAACATAACGACAAATTGCTCCAAAACGGCAACGGCACCACCGAATCTGCACAAAACGCACAAACTGCCGAGCCCGGTTCAACTTCGCCCGCAACCGGCGGAACCACCTCCCCCATAACCGAGCCTGAAACGGCACTCCCCGTTCTTGCTCCGGGTACAATCGATAACCCCACAATAATCACAATTGACGAAGAAAACTGGCACCTCACGCTTGTGAATTCCTGCTACAGAATCCCCGATGATTATGAGCCGAATTTAGTTTACGTCTGTGGCAGTGCAGAAAGGCTTGATGCACAGGTAGCCGTACATTACGAAGATATGTATAATGCTGCATTGGAGGACGGTGTAACACTCACCCCTTGCTCGGGCTACCGGTCATACGAACTACAGGAAAGAAACTATAACAACAAGGTCAGCTTCTTTGAAAGCCAGGGTTACAGCCATGAGGAAGCAATAATCGAAGCCGCTTCAATTATTATGCCCCCCGGTTCTTCAGAACACAATCTGGGCTACGCTATGGACATTATTTGTGTTGAAGAATACTTTGAAGACACAGATGCATTCAAATGGTTAACGGAAAATGCCGCCGACTACGGCTTCATTATGCGTTATCCGAAAGACAAGCAGGATATAACAAAGGTTATTTATGAGCCCTGGCATTGGCGTTATGTCGGCGTTGAGCTGGCACATGAGCTCAAGGACAGCGGTCTTGTTTTAGAAGAATATATGGGAGTTGCATAACAGTATGATTGGTATTAAAGTTGAAAAAGCACATGGCGAATACGACCCCGGAACAAGCAAATTTTTCGGCTCGCCCACAATGCCCGAGGAGTGGCTTGAGAACGAAACAATCGGTGAAGATGATTTTTTCTTTTGCCAATTAAAATTAGCAGAATTCAAAAAATACGATAAATCAGATATAATCCCGGAAAAGGGTTTTATTTATATTTTCCTCACTGAAAAAAATGGGGAGTTTGTTCCCAATGTTCAGTATTTCGATGGAGAACCCGACGCTTTGATTGATGATTTCAATGCAGGCTTTGACTTTTTGGGCGACACGGAAACAGAGTATTCCATAGATTATTACGAAACCGACTCCTGTGAGGACGGCTCCGCATTATTTATAAAAGACGGTGATGAAATCACTATTTTGCAATATGACCCGTTGGATGACAACATGCCCGACTTCTTAGCCGAAACAGAAAAAATCGGATATTTCAAAATAAGTGCCGAAGATTTAAAAAACCTTGATTTTTCAAATGTCAGCTTTGAAATAGCTTAATCAAAGAGCAGCCGCAAACTTTGTTTTGAACAAGTCCAGTAAAAACGGACAATAGAAAAAAGAGACCTCCTATGGTAGAATTAAGAAACTACTATAGGAGGTTTTGTTATGCCCAGAGAATACAGACATATCAAACAGTATGAAAAAGAA
>SVOT01000017.1 GCA_015066225.1 Oscillospiraceae bacterium | reverse complement strand
ATTTCTTTTTCATACTGTTTGATATGTCTGTATTCTCTGGGCATAACAAAACCTCCTATAGTAGTTTCTTAATTCTACCATAGGAGGTCTCTTTTTTCTATTGTCCGTTTTTACTGGACTTGTTCAGTTTTCAACCTATAAAAGTCCCTTTATTTATATAGTTTTGTGCGGTCTGCGCTTTTTTAATCAGAAATTTGCGAGATCAAGATAGTGGTGTTGTGTTACTGTGCCACCGCTTGAATCAATGGAAAGTGTTGTGCCGCCAATGAGCGCATCGTCATAGTAGCAGCCCTCGCCAAGCTTGAGACCGTATGTGAGCCTTACACCCTCGTAGAGGATAGAAGCACTGTTGACGTGGTCGTGACCGCAGATGATGTTCTTTGTGCCGTATTCCTTGCAAACATCAAAGAAACCGTTGTTTTCGGGAGCGCTGCAAACCCACTCGAGGTTAACACCGAAGGATGTGTCGGCATACTCGGGCTTGTAGCATTCGTTTTCTGCGTCCCAAGCTGCCTGCCAGGCTTCGTTATATTCCATAACAGGGATGTGGAAGAAAACGGAACTGTCAACTTTTTTGCCTTCAATCGCAGCAATTCCGTTGACTGCCCATTTGTACCACTTAATCTGGCGGGGCCAGAGGTGGTCGTATTCACCCTCCAGCTTTGTGCCGTCGTCAAGAACATAATCTCTGTTTGAGTGAGTATCCATCATAAACAACGTGTGGATGATGCTGTCGTTTTCAACAATGTTGATGATGTAGTTGCCGTGACCCATATCCTCGGGGCCGAACTCAAACAAGCAATTTTCGGCATCAAGGAAAAGCTGGCAAGCCCAGGTTTCGCTGAGAAGTCCTTGACCGTCGTGGTTGCCCATTACGGGAGCCCACGGAATACCAAATGAGTCAACGAGTTCAACTAATTCCATATATGCCATTGTTGCCCAGGCGTTGTCACCTGTGAGAGTGATGAGGTCGGGCTGCGTATCCTCAACAAGTCTTGTGATAAGCGCGTTTGATCTTTCGCCAACCTCGCCATAAACCTCATCATCTGTTAGCTGAACGTCTGCAAGGTTAAGAATAACAAAATCTTTATTGGGGTCTTTAACAAGAGTGATATAATCCTCAGTTGAGAATTCGTCTTTCACGGACCACTCTTTGTAGAAAGATTCTTTTTCACCTGCCGGGGGTGTTGCAAGAACAGGTGCAAGAATTTGCTCCAGAGCAAGAATAAATGAAATGATAAGTTTTATTATTGCCATAAAAATACCTCCTGAATATTGGAAACTATTGTATCACTATACTCAATTTATTTCAAGGCTAAATCGGAGTTTTGCTGTTTAAGGTGTGAAGCTTTCCATTTTTTGTGTTTGCGTGCTTTAAAAATGATTACAAGCACGCAAATAACAATGATAAATGATGCACAGGCAATGGCAATCCAATAAATCTGCTCCATTGAACGGTCAACCTCTTTACCTTCGCTGTTTTCTTCGGCTTCGTATTCGATGTCAACACTTCCGTCACCGTCCTCGTCGATGCTGAGAAGCGTTTTTTCGGATTTACCCGTCTGGGTTTTTATAATTGTGTTATCTGTCAAATCAATGGCGGTGAATTCACGTGTGTCGGTGTAGTCACCGTTTTCATCCATATAAGAAATTGTGTAATCCATTTCGCCGTCATCATTTGCGAGAATTTCAACCTCGTAGTTTACACCGTCAAGAAGGCGTATAACCTTTGCTAAATCATCCTTGTCGGAGTTCGGTTGGTTAGTTGCTCCCGTTGCATTTTCATAGCTGATTGAACCAAAGGAGGCTCTGTTCTTTTTGCCTTTTGTTGAAAGCTCTTCCTTGCCGTGCTTGATTATTACGTCAACCGGGCAGGCAATTTTTATATAAACATATTTCTGACCGCTTATCTGACTTGCCACATCGTCAAAGAAGAAAACTACATCATCGGCATTTTCAATTTCAAAGTGGCAACCCTCAGTAGCGATACCCTCAAGGAGTTGTTGCGGTTCTGTTTTTTCAGACGGATTCATACTGTGAAAAAATCCCAGAGCATAAACGATAATTCCTTCGCTCTTTAAATCCTGAGCATAGCTTATCAGGTCAGAGCCGCAATAGCCGTCATTAGGAAGACCGTCGCTCATAAGAACGATTATCTTTTTAGAAGAATCGGTTTCATCCAGCATCCGTTTTGCTTCCTCAAGACCTGCGTGGATGTTCGTGGTGCTTCCTGCAGACATATTGTTGATTTTTCTGTCAAGAACAGATTTTCTCACAGTAAAATCACAGATGCGCTCGGCATTATCATCAAATGTGACGATGCCTACCTGTGCATTGTACTGCGTGACAGTTTCAACAAATGAGGCGGAAGCATCGATTGTTTCATCAAGAGGCTTACCCTCCATACTGCCGGAGTTGTCAAGCACCATAACAATGCTCCTGTCGGAAATGATGTGGTTCTGGTACCAATCTAAGGAGAAGGCGTTGTTATTTGTGTAAAGAAGAACCTCGGTGTTTCTCAGGTCCCCTGTGTCGTGGTCACCGTTTTCATCCTTTGCAAATTCAAGGGCAGCCTCAACTGTGTAAAATAAACCGTCTGAATCTGTTTTTGCCAACCCTTCTGCAACTGAGAGAAGCATTGAAAGGTTATAGGTTGTGTGGATTGTGCCGGAGTTTGCATAAACGGCGGCGGCACCTTTTTCAAGAAGTACGTTCGCCAGACGTTCATCTTCGCCGCTTGAACAGGAACCGAGATATACTACGGAGTTATCCATTGAACCGTCGCTTAATGCGATGTCGAAAAAGTCTGCGCCGACAAAATAACAGTCATTACCTAGTATAAATATTCCTTTTTCAATCAGAGAATGGTATGTTTTGTCATTTTTGGTTGTTCGGGGGATACCGATTACCATAAGAGAGCCGTAGGAATCAGAGCAACATCCGTGACCGTGCCACAAAATAACATTACTTTTTTGGAAATCGTAGAGACCCGAAACGTTAACTTCATCGTCGTCGTGATTAAAATCATCGTTAAAAACGTATGTATCAAATGCGTTATCAATAATGATAGCACCCGTGTCAGGGTATCTCATATAGTTTTCCAGACCTGAATCATATCCGCTCAGACAAGGCTGATATGTTGATATCTGAAACTCAAAATCTGCAACTGGGGCATTTGCCCTAACCCCGCCTTCACCGGCATCACAGCCGTCAACAGTCGGTGCATAAACATACACTGCACCGCTTGCAAGCTCAAATGTCAAGCAGGAGTCTGAATATTCAAAATCGCTGATAACCTTTGATTTGCTAAAGTTATCGTAATTGTCGTAGTAAAGGTCATAAAGATAGTCATCAAGGTTGCTTTCATTGATTTCTTTATAATCCTTTTTGAGTTCAGCTTCTGCGGCAGTAATGAGCTTTTGTACTGCGGCAGTCTCTTTGTCAAGAGCCTTCACGTCTGCATCTGAGCCGGGCTCTTCGTTAAAAGAGTTTGCAAGTGTAGTATTAACGATTTTATCTTTGTCATATTTCAAATTTGCCGGAGTCGGGTCGTTTTTGAAATCGCTTGAAATGGGTGTGGGCTCGTGCTTTTTTGCTTCTGCCACAAGACCGAAGCCTGCACCTGAAATGATGCCTATGCAAACCAAAAGACAGATTACGGGGGCGGCAATTTTAAGCTTGCCGTCGTAGGGCTTTTTAGGCTTTTGTGGTTTGGGCCGTTTAACAGGTTTAACGGGCTCCGGCTGAGGGTTTCTTTTAGAATACGGAACAAATGCGTCGGTTTTTGCAGAGGGATTCAATTCTTTTCCGCATTTGCCGCAAAACCGGGTGTTTTCGTTGTTTTGGGCTCCACAATTAGGACAAAACATTCCATTACCTCCAATTTTTGCTTTGGTTGTTTTATTTGAGTTTAGCACATTAAATTATTAAAGTAAATGATATGTCAGGAAATTTTGTCGTAAATGCTCTTAATTTAAAGAAAAAAGAAATATCGATTGAAGTTTTGTGATTAAAAGGGTATAATTTACCCATATATGAAAATTAAGGTGATGAAAATGAAAACCTACGGAACGTATTTCCAGAACGATGAAAAATTACCGGTGAAATATGGTGAAATCAATTTAATAAATCCACAAAGACAACGCTTGAAAAACGAACCGTTGCTTTCGGGTGTTGAGGCACTCCCTGTTTTTCAGGGCTTTTGCGGAACGGATTTTGAACTGATGAAAATGGGGCGTGCGGGTAAGCTTTGCCCAAAATTCCCCGAGGGTCAGAATCGCCTTATCAATGGTCATGAGGGTGTTGTGTGGGTGCCGTCAGAGAAGCGCTTTGCAATTGTTCTTATCCGTGGCGGCGACAGCTTTGACCCCACAAGATACACCGAGGATGAAACCTATTTCGAATACGGCTGTGACGGTGCAGACGGTTTGTTTTGTGATAAAAACTATTTTAATCCCCATATGCTTCTGCATTTGCCGAAAAAATATGAAAATTGTAAAAAGCTCCCACTTTCAGTTGCTAAAAAGCTCTCTTTCGCAGACCCCTATGCCTGCGCTGTTTTTCAGCTTGAAAGGATGGAGGATTTGGGCGAGGCTCACAACTTCAGAGTTGAAATGGCAAAGCATAAATGCACCGAAGAAGAGGCGAGAAGACTTGCAAAAGACAATGTTTTTTCAAAAACTGTTGTTTTCGGCCTTGGAATGACGGGACTTTTTATTGCTGACCAGATTAAAATAAACCACCCCGATGCAAAAATTGTTTTTATTGGCAGAAGTGCAGCGGACAGCAAAAAGGTTGAGTTTTCAAAAGAAATTACGGGTGGTGATTATATCTGTACGGCAGACCTTTCTGAAGAAGAAACTGCCGAGAAAATCAAGGAAGCATTGGGCGGCAGAGCAACACTTGTTGTTGGCACAAGCGGTTCAAACGTTGAACACAGAGTGGCTTTTGAGCACAAGGTGCTTGGTTGCAATGGTATCTATAACAGCTTTTCTTTGGGCCCCAAGGTTCAATATGACACAATGCCTTTCGGTTTTGAAAACCATCTGATTTTTTCATCAATAAACTTCAGACAATCGCATATGGAAAGGGCTATTGAGATACTTGTTGACAGCCGTTATGATGAGGTTGTTGAATTAATTGACAAAGGGGAATTTATAAAAGACCCCCTTGATGCATACGAAAACAAAATCTATTGTAAGGGTGCACCCCTGAAAACGGGGATTATATGGAACAAAAACTACATTGATGAGGATGAATGATATGAAAGCAATAGTTATTCCGAATCCGAACGAAATCGAAATAAGAGAGTTGCCGATGCCACAGGTAAAAGATGGTGAAGCACTTCTGAAAATTAAATACGTTGGTATATGCGGTGCAGACGTTGCATCGTTCACAGGCAACCAGCCCTTTACCACATACCCAAGAATCCCCGGCCACGAGTTTTCGGCAGAGATTATTTCAATACCCGAAAACGACAAGGGCTTGAAGGTGGGCGACATAGTAACCTGCAACCCTTATTTTAATTGCGGTGAATGTTACTCTTGCGAAAGAGGCTATGTGAATTGTTGCACCGATAATCAGACAATGGGTGTTCAGCGTGACGGTGCATTTTGTGAATACATCTCAATGCCTGTTGACAGGATTTATCACGGCAGGGGTCTTTCTGCAAAGGAGCTTGCACTTATTGAGCCATTCTCTATATCTCAGCACGCAATTTCACGTGCACAAATAAAAGATACCGATAGCGTTCTTGTTATCGGTGCGGGGCCAATAGGACTTTTTGCTCTGATTGCCGCCAAACAGCATTGTAAAAAAATTGTTGTTGCGGATATTCTTGATAACCGACTTGAATTAGCTTTGGCATACGGTGCAGATGCGGTAGTTAACACAAAAAAACAGTCACTTGAGGAGTTTACAAAGAAATTCACAGGTGGCAACAGCTTTGATGTGTGCATTGAGGCTTGCGGTGCGCCTGAAACATTTCTTGGCTGTATTGAAAATGCCGCATTTGCCGCAAATATTATTCTTATCGGTAACGGCAAGCGTGAAACAAGCTTTGTTCATTCAATTATCCTCAAGAAGGAGCTCAATATTCACGGTAGCCGTAACGCTTTGAAGAATGATTTCATAAATAATATTGAGCTTGTGTCATCAGGTAAAGCAGACGTTATGAAAATGGTCAGCGGAATATATGATATGGCAGATGCTCTTGATGCTTTCAAGGCACTCAGCAATAACGACGGCACACTTGCAAAACTACTTATAAAAATCGGGGATTAATATGAAAGAAACAGTTATACAATTCGGCGAAGGTAATTTTCTCAGGGGCTTTTTTGATTGGTTTCTTGATGTGCTCAATAAAAAAGGCTTATATGACGGCAAGGCTGTTATTGTTCAGCCCCGTTCAGGGGGTAAGGTTGCGGGTCTTAATGCGCAAGGCTGTAAATATAACCTTTATCTCAGAGGTATTGCAGATGGCGAGATCAAAGAAGAGCACAGTGTAATTGAATCTGTTTCAAGATGTGTTGACCCATATATTGATTTTGAGGAATATATGACCCTTGCAGATAATAAGGATTTTCGCTTTATTGTTTCAAATACAACAGAAGCGGGTATTGAATACGATGAAACCTGTGATTTTTCAGACAAGCCATGTAAATCATTCCCCGGTAAATTGACTCAACTTCTTTACAGACGCTATGAAAACGGTTTTGGCGGGTTTATTGTTTTGCCTTGCGAGTTGATTGACTCAAATGCAGAAAAGCTTAAAGAATGTATCGTTAAGTACGCACGTCAATGGATGCTCGGTGAAGATTTTATCAGCTGGGTTGAGAAAGAAAACACCTTTGCAAACACACTTGTTGACAGAATTGTAACGGGCTACCCCTCAGACGAAACACGTGAAAAGCACCCCGACGACAAATATCTTGATACGGCGGAGTTGTTCCATCTGTGGGTTGTTGAGGGTGATTTTGAAAACGAGCTTCCCTTAAAAAAGGCGGGCTTCAATGTTGTTTGGACAAATGATGTGAAGCCATATAAAAAAATAAAGGTCAGAATCCTTAACGGTGCACATACATCTATGGTAACGGGTGCAATTCTTTCCGGGGTTGAAACCGTGGGCGAGTGTATGGGCGATAAAATCGTATCAGCATTTCTCGAGAAATGTATGAATGAAGAAATTCTGCCAACCATCGGCGACAATGAGGATAGCAGAAAATTTGCAAATGACGTTTTTGACAGATTTAAAAATCCGTATATTAAGCACAGGCTCAGGTCAATAGCGCTTAATTCCGTCAGCAAATTTTCCGTAAGGGTGCTACCCACGCTTCTTGAATATAAAGATAAAAACAGGGCTTATCCAAAATGCCTAACAATGTCTATGGCATACCTCATATATTTCTATAAAAACGACACTCCCGAGGATTCGGCTGAGGTTGTTGAGTTTATGAAAAACAAGTCAATTTCCGAAATTCTCGGTAACACAGCTTTCTGGGGACAGGATATTTCCGATTTGACAGAAATAATTACCGATTACTATGAAAAAACAGAAAAACTCGGTGCAAAAGGTGCAATGGAATGGATTGTTACACAATAAACGAAAAAGACAACGTTTGTGTTGAACTTTCAACGGGTCACAAAAAGGCTTTACGCCAGATTCAAAAAGGTGAGGATATTGTCAAATACGGCTTCCCTATCGGTGAAGCCACCTGCGATATTTCTGCGGGCGAAAGAGTTCACACAAATAATATGAAAACAAAGCTGGGGGATATTCTTGAGTATGAGTATTCTCCTTGTATAAAGCCTCTTCACCCTTGTGAACCGTTTGAGTTTGACGGCTTTCTGCGTGAAGACGGCTCTGTGGGTATAAGAAATGAAGTGTGGATAATACCCACGGTTGGGTGTGTGAACAGCACGGCAAAGAAATTAGCTGAAATAACAGGGACAATTTGTTTTTCACACCCCTATGGCTGTAGTCAGCTTGGGGGAGATATGAAAACGACACAGCTTGTTTTGAGCGGACTTATTACCCACCCCAATGCAGGTGGTGTTCTCGTTCTTGGCTTGGGGTGTGAAAACAATAATATTGCCGAAATGAAAAAGATTTTGGGCGATTATAACGCACAAAAAATAAAATTTCTTTGTGTTCAGGATTGTGTTGATGAAATTTCTGAGGGCGTTAATATAATTTCTGAGCTTCAGGAAAAATGCAAAGAAGACAAGCGGGTGAAATTACCTGCCTCAAAACTGAAAATCGGCTTGAAATGCGGCGGCTCCGACGGGTTTTCGGGCATCACCGCCAACGCTGTTGTTGGCAAGGTGACGGATAAAATCTGTTCAATGGGTGCAACGGCAGTTCTTACAGAGGTGCCCGAAATGTTTGGGGCGGAAACTGTTTTGTTTGAGCGTTGCGTCGATGAAGCGGTTTTTGAGAAAAGTGTGGCGCTAATCAACGATTTTAAAGCGTATTTTAAAAATCACGGTGAGTCGGTTTCAGAAAATCCATCGCCGGGTAATAAAGAGGGCGGCATAACTACCCTTGAGGAGAAATCTCTCGGTTGCGTTCAAAAGGGGGGCAGTGCCCCGGTTGTTGATGTTCTCGGTTATGGCGACAAGGCTGTTAAAGCGGGGCTTAATCTTCTCAATGGCCCGGGTAACGACATTGTTTCAATAACAAATCTTGCCGCTTGCGGTTGCCATATCGTTTTGTTCACAACCGGCAGAGGAACACCATTGGGCGGCGCTGTGCCAACATTGAAAATATCTTCAAATGAGGAGATTTATAAAAAGAAACCACATTGGATTGATTTCAACGCATACGGCTTCAATAAAGAAGAAATAGCCGACAGGCTTCTTGCTTTGGTGGAAAAGGTGGCGAGCGGTGAACGAGTCAACAACGAAAAAAACGGTTGCCGTGAAATTGCGATATTTAAAGATGGGGTAACACTATGATTATTGATGCACACGCACATTTGTGGAAAATTCAACAGGGCAGAGTTGATGACGGTAAGCCTGTTTTTCATATAGGCTCGGGTAAAAGTCAGTTTGGTGACGAAGTGCGTCAGATGATGCCACCTTATATGACCGATGGTGAAAATTCTGCCGAAAGGCTTATTGCAAATATGGATTATGCCGGTGTCAGCGGTGCGGTTATTACCCAAGAATACATAGACGGTAATCAGGATGAATATTTGCTTTTGTGCAAAAAGAAATATCCCGACAGATTAAAAATCTGTGCATTGTATGATGATTTGCACAACGAAAAGTCAATGAGAGATTTGTCGGGCTTTGACGGCATAAAAATCTGTGCATCAAGGCTCCGTGATAAAAATCTTCTGAACCATAAGCTGCCTTTCAAGCTTGCTTGTGAAAACGGGAAGTTTATTTCTATCGACCTTGCTGATGGAGCCGAGCAAACTGAAATGATGCAAAAAATCATTAACGAATTTCCGGATTTGAAAATTGCTGTTGGCCATTTCGGTATGGTTACAAGGGATGGTTGGCTCAGCCAGATTAAACTTGCTGAAAATAAAAATGTGTTTGTTGAAAGCGGCGGAATCACCTGGCTTTTCAATGATGAATTTTACCCATATCCCTCGGCTGTTGAGGCAATAAACAGGGCGGCGGACACAGTCGGCTTTGAAAAACTGATGTGGGGTAGCGATTATCCCAGAACAATGACTGCCATAACCTACAAAATGAGCCTTGATTTTGTTGAAAAAACGTCTGAGATTTCAACAGAAAACAAAGCCCTGTTCTTGGGCGAAAACGCAGGGCTTTTTTATGGCTTTGGTGATTTGAATGTTCCTGAAAAAATCAAAAATATGGTTGAATAATAAAGGAGCTGTAAAAAAACGAACGTTTTTTTACAGCTCCTTTTCAGGGGATAGGAAAAAAAGATGCAGAACGGACAAACCGAGCAAAAACAAGGCTTCAGACTTGTTTTTGTTTGCCCGAAGGCGTA
>SVOT01000002.1 GCA_015066225.1 Oscillospiraceae bacterium | reverse complement strand
GTTATGGTAAAATTCTATTGGAGTATTCTTTGAGGAAAGCGACAGAATTCGGTTGTGGCGCTTTATGCTTTGAGGGTAATATTAATTTCTATGGGAAAAGCGGCTTTACCTTTGCCAAGAACTTTGGCATTCGTTATCATGGTTTGCCCGATGACGCGGATACATCATTCTTTCTGTGCAAAGAATTAATTCCCGGATACCTTGACGGTATAACTGGGGAATATGAACCACCACAAGGATACCTCGTTAGCGAAGAAGAAGCCGCAGAATTTGACACAGCATTTCCCTACAAAGAAAAATTAAAACTCCCGGGACAACTTTTTGACTAAACGAACAAACGGAGCAGCGTGCCATTGATGGTGCGCTGCTCTTGTTCAAATTCCAATTTATCGAACTGACAGCAACTGATAGTTGCTTGTTCAATATAACATTCAGTGATAGAATAACACTGAGGTGATAATTTTATGAAAACTAAAGATATTATTCTTGAACTGAGAACTAAAAAAGGTTTATCGCAGGATGAACTTGCTGAAAAAGTTTTTGTTACCCGTCAGGCAGTATCCCGTTGGGAAAATGGTGAAACCACTCCTAACACAGAAACATTGAAGCTGTTATCAAAACTATTTGATGTATCTATCAATACACTTTTAGGTTCTCCAAGACAGCTTATCTGTCAATGTTGCGGTATGCCACTTGAAGACGGAAACATCAGCAAAGAGAAAGACGGCATTTTCAATGAAGAATATTGCAAATGGTGTTATGCTGACGGTGAATATATGTATCACGATATGGACGATTTAATTGATGTCTGTGTCGGACATATGGCAAATGAGCAGTTTACACCCGAGCAGGTACGGGCATATATGAAGGATATGCTTCCGAAACTTGATTATTGGAAGAAGTATAAATACCTCGGCGGTGCAGAAAAGTTTGAAGAATTCAAACAACAACTCATCAGCGAGTTTAATGATTTACATATCGACGGAATGCCCAAGGTTGAAAAGCTTAATGCCCTTGTGGGTGGATACATTAACCTCGAATACCGTCTTCCGAATGGTCAGACAGTAAAATTCCTTGATGATAACACAACCTATCTCGGCAATCAGCTGGAGTGCGAATTCGGTGGTGACAGATGCTTCGGCATAGCTGCTAATATGGATTTTCTGCTCGTATGCACCTATGAAGAAAACGGTGAAAATCCTGAATTGATTATGTATAAAAAAAGATAACAACTACACGAGCAACAGTATTTCACTGTTGCTTTTATTTTTGTTGGTGGTATAATTATTTCAGTTAATAAAATTTACAGGTGTAAAAAATGATTATTATAATTACAGGCACATCACATGTGGGTAAGACTGCACTTGCTCAAAGACTGCTTGAAAAATACAAATATCCCTATCTGTCAATCGACCATTTTAAGATGGGATTAATCCGCAGTGGCAACACAGACCTTACACCGATGAGTGATGATGAAAAACTAACTGAATATTTATGGCCTATCGTTCGTGAAGTGATTAAAACAGCCATTGAAAACAAACAGAATTTAGTTATTGAGGGTTGCTATATTCCTTTTGATTGGGCAAAAGATTTTGAGAATGATTATCTCGACAACATAAAATATTACTGCCTCATAATGAGTGAAAATTATATAAAGAATCATTTTTCTGACATAAAGAAATATGCCAATGTCATTGAAAATCGTTTGGATGATGAATGGTGTACAATGGAGAGTGTATTGGCAGATAATGCAGAAATGTTTGACCTAGCACAGAAGCATAACGTGAACTATATACTCATTGAAGATAAGTACGAAATCAATATTGATTTATAGAGACAAATTCAATTTATCGAACTTAAATATAACATAGGGAGCTGATTTTGGTCAGCTCCCTATTCTTTGAATTATGCAGTAAAAATTTTTATATCAAAAAAGGAAAAAAGGTTAATTTAAGGCTGTCACATCCTCTACAATTTGTTTCCCCTCTCTTACCGCAACTCTCGTTACACGGCTTTCTGTGGGCAGTAAACAGTTTGTCAGTCGCCAGTCGCCGGCTTCCAGCCTCCAGTTCTCATAACAGATACTGTATCATGCTAAATTATTTTTTCTATATCTTTAATAAAATATATCAAGAAGAATGAAGTTATTGCCACAACGCCGGTAACCGGCAGCCGGCAACCGGTAGCTAAAAACAGAACACCCGCTGATTTCTCAGCGAGTGCTCTGTTTTTATATTTAGAGAGAATTGAATTTGTTAATCGTTTTCAACACGATATGTAAAATTTTCTTTCGGTATCATATTAGGTTTGTCGAGCCTGTGCGTACAAAGGGCTACGCAGGCTCTTTTTATTTAGTTTTGGTATATCATTCGGGATTATGGTAGCCTCCCTCGTCGCCAATTTGTACAGTACCGCCGTTGCCGTCGCTGACCCATACGCCACCGAAAGCGTCATGCTGATTATATTCACCAGCATATCCTCTGCCGAGAGCATAAGCACCATATTGGTTAAAGTCTGATGGAAGCCATGTAAGAATAATCTCATCCAGTTCCGCTTGAGTTATATCGGTAAAGATAATCTTTCCCATATTAACCCATGAAGGGTCATGGCCGATGCCCGATCCTATCATTGCTGCATAATAGTTTTTCGTACCGATCTCCATAGAAAGATTCATTTCAGTATTTGTAATGACAATATCTCCCAAAGTTCCGGTTACATATACATGCATATTAGCGCCCGCACCGATTACAGAAGCAAGACCGTCGCCGTTGTTTCTTGCTGTAATCTGAGAATCTTTAAGGGTTATATTCCCCATTGTGCTACCGACATAACCTATACCGATAGCAGCTGCATGCGAGGTGCTTTCATAATAACCACCTTCTGCAACGATGATTGAATTTTCAATGAGGATGTCACCCATTGATCCATCCGATGTACCTATGGCAGCACCGCTGATACTGGTGTCAGCCTTAATCCCCTTATTTGAATCCGCTGATACTTCCTTTGAACTTCCCTTAGCATCTACACGGGCATTGCGGATGGTGATATCACCTGCTGTAACGCCACCGTTGGCACCAATACCGGCGTTGCCATCTGTAGCCGAAACGGTCAGTTTGTTGTTCGCTTTGGTAAGGTCACCTTCGATAATCACGTTGGAGCCGTTGCCAAGGGAAATGCCGCCGTTCACGGTATGCTCTGCATCACCTGCAACAAGGAGCGTCAAGGTCTTGCCGTCAGCCACGGTAATCTGTCCACCCAGTTTCACTCCGCTTGCACCGACCTCAAATATTACGGTTGCATCCTCTGCGATATTCAGTGAGATGTTATACTCATTGCCGTCACCGATGATTCTGCAATCTCCGGTAATGTTGACTGTTCCACCTTCAATTTGCGATGCTAAATCTACAACGGGAAGCTTTGCTCCGCAGATACACTCGCCTTTGGTGATATCGTAGCTGTGTTCCTTGCTTTCTGTATAATCGCAATTTTTACAACCTTTACCGTGTGTACCGTCACCGTTATCTTTCAATTCACCTAATGTGTGACCTGCCTTTTCTGTAACATTTTTTACTTTCTC
This sequence comes from Oscillospiraceae bacterium, assembly GCA_015066225.1. Taxonomy (GTDB): domain Bacteria; phylum Bacillota; class Clostridia; order Oscillospirales; family Acutalibacteraceae; genus DTU089. The sequence continues at coordinate 400,641 of SVOT01000002.1, read as the reverse complement.
TTCAAAAAACTCGTTTGTAAAGGTTGCTGTATATTTAATTTCGCCATCCTGAGTACAAGTTAATTCTGAAAGTGTTTCGCTTGTTGTATTAACAGTTTCTGTTGCGACCTTTTTACCGCAGAGAGTACACATAGCTATTGCTGTGCAGGTGGAGTATTTGTTACCCCAGCTGTAATATACTTCTACATTATCTGCACACTCTGTGCCTGTTACCTCACCGTATTTTGCAGTGAGTGCAGTTAAATCATTTTCATCCAGCTTACCGTCACCGTTAATATCGGAAGCATATTTTTTATATGTAGCAAGCTTTTCGGGATTTTCGATAGCATGCTTTATTGCTTTAATATCAGCTTCTTCAAACGCTTTGCCGTTTAAGTCATAGTCCCCAACAGCATATACACCAACAGTTGTAAAGCCGTTTATGAAAAGGTGGAGAAGATATGCATCAATAACATCAAGATATCCGTCACCGTCAAGGTCATATTTCACTATATCATCATAGCTTGCAGTTTCTATTTGTTTAACAGCTTCTTGCTCAGGGTCTTCATTCAAAATAGCGTTCACAAGTACCTGATAGTCATTTACATCAACTGTTCCGTCACCGTTTGTGTCACCAATATTTGCAACGGAGTAGTTGCCTGTTTCACCTACTGTTACAACCTTGTAAAGACCTGTTGCATCAAAAACAGGTGTTGCACCCGCTTGGTTATTATCCTGTCCCCACACCTGCTCGGTGTTACCTTGCTGAAGAAGGTATGCAACCTCGCCGGATGCGAATTGTTCAGCAGTTTTACCACCCTTACCATTATCGGTAGCTGACAGATAATAACAGTTTTGACTGGGACAACCTGTAAGAGAGCCATTAATTGAGCCTATGTAGTAAAAGCCACTACTGATTGTGCCTATATTGTAGCAGGAATAAATAATTTCATAGTTGGTAGCAGTAGAATAATTACCTCCTGCTATACCACCGGCAGCGGGATACCAAGGCGCATTACTTGCCGCTGTGCAAATTACATTACCGGCATTATAACAATATTCAATTCGTGAGCTATAATTACGACCAACTATACCTCCTACATCGCCGCCTGTCTTAATTGTGCAGGTGTTATAGCATTTAGAAATTGTTGCTTTGTTGGCATACGTTGCAATACCGCCACCATAACATGAATCTCCGCCACCGTAACTGCTGTTGATACTTGTATCAGAAAAATAGCCGTCAACTACGCCAAGATTCTTAACAACAGCACCTGCTCCCAAGTAACCAAACAAGCCTAAATTTTGTTTTTCTGCTGAGTTTATATATAGACCTTTAATTTCATAACCCTGACCGTCAAAGGTGCCGATATATTGGGTAGTATCATTACCGATAGCTGTCCACTGTCTGAAGGAAGCCACAGTATCTGTATCGGTGTTGAGTTCACCATCCACAAGAATGTTTTCATTAACAATTATGTCATTGAGAAGTATTGCATTATATCCTGTGTTACCAGCATTAACCTGCTCAGCGAACCAATAAAGCTGACCTGCGTTGGATATCTCGTAGTAGCCGTTTGCGTTCAGCACGGCAGGTTGGTAAGAACCACAAGCTGAGCAGAAGCCGTTGTCATCAAAATCATGGGTACATTCATATCCGCAGACGGTGCATTTGCCTGCATCGAGAGTACAGCCGCCTGCACAGCGGGTTCCCATACGCATCGTATAGCTCTTGCCGCCAACCCAGTTATATGCATTATGTGGATTTGCGTTTGCGATATCATCGCCTGCCAATTCAAAAGCGATGCATTCGCCCTCGGAAGTGGTTACCTCAACCTGAATGGTCTTACCCTCAAAAGCAGCATCATCACACTTCCCGGTATCCATATTTCCTAACGGAAGTGCCAGAGCGTAAGCAAGATAACTCTCACCGGCTTCAAGGGTATAGTCACTTAAATTGGTGGTGACAGAATCGTAGGTACTGTAAGCTAAATTACCGTAAAAGAGTTCCGGGTATCTATTCTCCGCTTCTATTTCAATATCGCAATATTTAGCTGCAGCGGGTACGGAGGTTCCGTCTGCATCTACCACACGAAGCGTCACGCTTTCAAGGGACAATGCTTTCTCGTGGGTATTGGTAATAATAAAGCGAAAGGTTGCGGGAATGTGGTCAAAGGACATAGAGGTGGTGCCATTTTCAATTATAGATTCGCCGTACATCAGCATACCGTCGTTTAAAAAGCTCGGATCACCGCTGGCTGTCTGCGTGAAGACGTTTGCCACGGATCCGGTTCCGTAAGCTCTAAATCCATCATTTGTGTAGTTATCAAATCCGCGGGTAGCAGTGATGTATGTTCCGTCCTCATAAGTAGAAGAAAGAGGGAACTCTGTCCAATGCAGGTCAGAGGATTTCGAATCATCACTGTGAGCCTGAATGTTGGAGGTTTCATAAGTAACAACGCCATCGGGATCAACTAATGTAACGTCAAGGGTATCCCCGTAACCCCATTGAAAAATCAGGTTGCCTTTGCCGGCTTCATCGCTCCATGAAGTACCTGTAGCGGAAGTGTAGGAAGTGATCGAATTTACAAAAGCGGTGCCAAATTCGCTGTCATCACTGTCCAAACCATAGCCTTCAATGACGGGGATAGTGGACTCCACCGCACTTGCGGTTATACTCACCATAGGCACATAGCTCATTACAAGAGCAAGACACAGAGCTATACTCAATATCTTTCTTAATGTTCTGTTAGTTTTTGTCTTCATAGTATCTTCCTTTCGGACAATTTCCCGTTATCACTTATGCCTCACCTACAAAATAAAGAGGGAACATACTTGTAAGTGTGTTTAAATCATCATAGGAAACCTTGCCGTCCCCATTTATGTCACAAGCGTATTTCTCGTGCGTTTCAAGGTCTTCAGGAGCTTTCATTGCCTCTGCCATTGCAAAAATATCAGCTTCTTCAAACGCTTTGCCATTGCGGTTAAAGTCACCGACTGCATAAACATCAACAGCTTTATCGCCATTAATCATCCGCTCCAGAAGAGAAACATCAACAACATCAAGATATCCGTCACCGTCAAGGTCATATTTCACTATATCATCATAGCTTGCAGTTTCTATTTGTTTAACAGCTTCTTGCTCAGGGTCTTCATTCAAAATAGCGTTCACAAGTACCTGATAGTCATTTACATCAACTGTTCCGTCACCGTTAGTGTCACCAACATTTGCAACAGAGTAGTTACCTGTTTCACCTACTGTTACAACCTTGTAAAGTTCATTATCTGTAATAATCGGGAGTGAGCCTTCCGTATTACTCATTTGTCCCCATGCTTCGCCTAAGAGATATGCAACCTCGCCGGACTTGAGCTGTTCTCTGGTTATACTTGTGATCTCTATATTTTCACTAACTGCATTCAAAGGTGAATCGCTATGAACTGCTTCAAGACCGTCATCACCGAGATAATAGCAATTCTTGATTGCATTAACGCTACGAAGGGTGCCGAATGCGCCAAGACGAGCTTCATCGGTCAGGTTTTCCCCGCACTCAAACTTACCTGCAAACAGGCAGTTTTCAAGGACAGTCTGTGCGCCCGTGTTGGAAAAGCTCAGGAATCCGCCCATATAAATGGTTGGGGTGTTATTATAGCTGTTCTTTGCGTAATTTGTCTTTATTGTACCGTATGCTCCGCAGTTGCGGATGGTCACTGCACTGGTATTCTCCTGAATCTTGCCGATAAATCCGCCTGCACCCGAGTCCACACGGTACTCGCCTGCATCAAAGGTGCCGTACCAGGAGCAGTTTTCAATAAGGCTCTCGTGGTTTGCATATCCAACAAAGCCGCCTATCATACCTATGCCGTGAGTCTTTGCTGTAAGGTTTACGTAAGAGGTGATATTCTGAATGATCGCACCGTTGCGTTCAAGGTCGTTTTCACCGTTAAGACCGCAGATAGAGCCGATAACACCGCCAACGTAATTGACATCAGTGTTAGCGACCACCTCACCGTAGATGGTGAAGTTCTTGACTGTACCGGTTCTTACCTCACCGAAGAAGCCGAGACCTGCTCTGCCGCCTTCTACATAGAGACCCTTGATGGTGTGATTCTGTCCGTCAAAGATACCACGGAAGTTGTTGCTGTTTTCACCTGTGGAGCCGATAGGTGTCCAGGGTCTGTTTTCAAGGTCAATATCTGCTGTGAGAACTGCATTTGCTGTTCTGTCAACAGTGTTTATGTAGTTTGCAAACCAGAAGAGCTGACCTGCGTTGGATATTTCATAGTAATTATCTTCGTTCAATTCTGCAGGCTCGTAAATACCACAATAAGGACAGAATCCGTTCTCCAATTCAATGGTTTCATCGTGGTTCGTCAGGTCAGGAGCAGCAAATTCTTCACCGCACACCTTGCAGATTGAAGCTTTGCAACAGGTTGCTTCGATACAGGAGTGGACAGCCGTTACCGGATCGGATTTATAGGTTTCACCTTCGTAAGTTGCAAAGCAGAGGTATTCTTTACCGCATTCATAGTTGGTGAGGGTGTTGGTTGTAGCACCATCGAGAGCATTTTGGATTTCAATAATAATTCTTTCGCCATGCGTAACATCATCACCAGCTCCACCACCCAAGCCGGTCCCTCCATTTGTAGTGGTACGGAAATGAAAATCATAAATGCCGTCTGATTCAACTGTATATTCATCAATGTAAGGTGACGAATAAATTTGGGATATAGTATCAACCAAGTTGGAGTTGTGATAAATCTCAATGTATTCAATATCACTATTGTAATCTATTTTATCAAAAATGATTCTGTCAGCTACCTTGAGATCAAGAGTTATATACGGTTTTTCATTTCCAAAGAAAGGATATTCAACGTACCATATGCCATCCTGGTATGCAACAGAGTTACTATCAATAACATCGGTATCGGTTACAACAGAGCTGCTGTACCACTGAAAAACTGCATTGGATTCGCTGAATTCCGCAGTATAGCCGTTTTCAACAGTTGGTTGCTGTATGAATTCTGTATCTTGATCACCTGCAGCCACAACGGAAGCCGGAAATGTTGTCATAAGTATTAACAATGCGATTATAACGGATAAGATTTTTTTTGTTTTTTTCATAAAAGCACCCTTTCGTAAGTGCGAAATGCGAAATGCGAAGTGCGAAATGTTTTTTCTTCGCAATCTTCAACTGATTCGTATTTCGGCTAATTTCTATTTCTGAGTTCAAAGTTTTTTGTAAAGAGATAGCTTTTCGCTATTCTCTTTTATATCAACTTGCACTTCAACTTTATTCTTCTGATATCATCATTTGCGAAGCTTAATTTTGCACTTCGCACTATTTTTTAATTAAATCTTGTTTTGTTGTTTTTGTTATCGCAACCAAAAGACTTATTATCTCCTTAATATCCTTACTTAAACTTTCAAATTCTTGCTCTGTAAGATATTCTGTTGCATACATCAATCTTAACCAATAATCTGTTTCATTTGCTTCTTTTAAAGCTATGGTCATTTTTGTATAAAAATCTGCTTTCGATTGTGCTTTTTCACCTTCTGAAACGTTTGCACCAATACTTGTACCACTTCTTAAAAGCTGTTTTGATAAAACAAACTCTTTTTTCTCATTACACAAATATTTATACAAATTTACTATTCTTACCGCAAAATCAAAGCTTTTATTTTCAATTGTATTTCCCATTTTTCATTCACCATCATTTCACACTTCGCATTTCGCACTTCGCATTTCGCACTTCGCATTTCGCACTTCGCATTTCGCATTCTGAAGCATTTGTTCAAAGGTTTCCTCTGTTGTTTTATCAACATATTCTTTAAACTCTTTGAAAATTCGTTCTCCGATATGTTTATAATCATAGCTTAATGCTTTTTTGATTTTTGTTTCACGAATTTTTTTCGGAACATTATATACATATAATATTTTATCAAGAGCTTCTGCTATTCGTGTTTCAAGAGGAATATCCTCATCAAGACTCATAAGAGTTGCATATTCTATGCCCGAAACTAAAACTTCCGCTTCTGCGAATTGTTCGTCCGTCCAGCGTTTGCAATATTCTTTATAAACCTCTTTTGAGCGTTCAGTATCGTTTTCACGAATTATTTTTAGTGTTACAGGACTTTGGTAGGAAGAAATAAAGAAATCCTTTGCTATCGGGTTACTTTCACAAGCTGAAGCCATTGTCATAAGCTCAAGGCAAACTGCCATTACCGAGCTTATTCCGTCCTCTGCTTCATCCTCTATGAGCTTTCGTTGAAATTTGCAAAGTGAATTAACAAGAATGCTTAACAAATCATCCTTTGAAGGATAATAATATGTTATATTACCAACACTTATATCAAGCTCAGCTGCAACAGTTCGGGTAGACATAGCAGTATATCCTTTTTCCCAAATCAACCGAGTTGCTGTTTTAACAATTTCAAGTTTTGTGCCTATTGATTTATGCTTAGCCAAAACACAACCTCCAATAACCCGTCTTTTCATTTTGCACAAGTGCAATTTTGTATCGGTGCTATTTTAACACACCAATATATCCCACTGCAATACTTTTTTGAAAAATTCTGATAATTTTTTAACATTGTTTTTCAGTAAACTAAGAGTTTACAATGGTTTTAGTTATTGGTTTGTAACATAATCAACTCTACAAACCTGAATTTATCGGGTATAATCACATAACACAAAAACGCAGGGAGTTTTTTTACACTTGCGATTGAAAAGAATGGTTAAATTGTGCTATAATTATTTCAATTAATCTGCTTCCGGGAGGATTTATTCTTATGAAGAATACCTTAAAAACAAAAATATTGGAAACAATTTGTCTTGTTTTGGGCATAGCTTTTGCAATTGTCGGTTTGTATTACTACCACATGCAATATCTCTGCTTTGAATATACACCGCTTCAGTTTATTCTCGCCTTTGTTGTTTGCCTTGGCGGAGCATTGCTTTCAATACCGCTGAGCAAAAAAGCAGATAAAAAGAAAAAAGTGTTAAATGCAGTTATAACGAGCTTCATATTTGCGATTGTCCTCATAGGACTTATGTTTTTGATAAATGCCGTGATCGGCAGCGGTGAGCTTGAGCTGGCGGCAATGGTTATTCCCGTGTATCTCACATTCATTATAACATCTGTTATGGCTCTGCTTTGTGTGTTCAGAATATTCAACAACAAGGTTTTAAAAGTGATTCTCTCCGTGCTTATTGTTATCGGATTTCTCTTCGGAAGTCATTCGTATATCAGATCGCACATTTACTTTTTACTTTACGAAAATTACACTGCTCCTGCACCTGTTATGTCAACAGTATCAAAAGAAAAGAATGATGATAAAATGATTATCGGCGATTTTTATGTAAGCACAACCGGAAATGACAGCAACAGCGGTACAAAAGCTTCACCGTTTCTGACAATTGAAAAAGCGGTTGAAGCTGTAAGAAATACAGATAAAGCAGGCAAAAAGGGTATTACAGTTTGCATTGAAGCGGGTGAATACCGTGTGTCTTCTCTCAAGCTTACCAAAGAGGATTCAGGCACAGAGGAATGTCCCGTAACATACTGTTCTTATAACGGTGAGGTTATTATCAATGGTGGTATAACACTTAATTCCGCCGATTTTAAAAATGCAAAAGGTTATCCCGAAATTGCAGAAAGACTTTCTGCCGATGCTCAGGAAAAAGTTATGGTTATTGACCTGACAAAAGCACCGTATTCGCTCACAAGCGATGATTGGGGTAAGATTTATGCAATCGGCTCTTACCATACAGCAGAAAGCTATAACGGCGATTATACAGGCCCTCTTTATTGCGAGCTTTTCGTGGATGACATAAGACAAACTGTTGCAAGATATCCCGATAATGAATATCTTTATACCGAAGAGGTTGTAAAAACAGGCCTGGGCAAGGAATCCGACGGTGCGCTTACAGAGGTTAAGGATTGGGATAAAATCCGTAATCCCGAACCGGATATTTACAAGGTTAATCCTGAGCTTGCGAATAGAATTGCAGGCTGGAAAAGCCTTGATGATGTGTGGATGTTCGGCTATTGGAAATATGATTGGGCGGATGCTTCAACTCCCATAGGAAGTTTTGATAAAGATACTCGTGAGCTTACTCCCGGATTTGTTAGTCTTTACGGAACAAAAACCGATGCACCGTACTATTTTTTCAACGTTCTTGAAGAACTTACAACAGAGGGTGAATGGTATCTCGACAGAGAAAAGGGACTCCTTTGTATGTGGGAACCTGAAAACAAGGATAATGCAGAAATTATTCTTTCGCTCTCGCTCAATCCTGTAATAAACTCCGAGGCTGATTACATCACCTTTGACGGATTAACCGTAAAAGGAACACGAAGTGACGGTGTAGTTATAACAGGCAATAACAATACCGTTCAGAATTGTCTTGTCAAAAATGTTGCAGGTAATGCTCTTATTATGAACGGAAGCAACAATCTTGCATACAACAACGAAATCACCCGTACCGGAAAGGGCGGAATTATTATTTCAGGCGGTGATACAGAAAGCCTTACCCCCGGCAACAGCAAGGCTGACAACAATTACATCCACGATTGGTCGGAAATTTATCAGACCTATCAGCCTGCCGTTACTCTTGAAGGCGTGGGAAATATTTGCTCTCACAACGAAATAGCTAACTCCCCTCACGAAGCAGTTACTTACAAGGGTAACAATCACATTATTGAATACAATCTTATCCACGATGTATGCCTTCTTTCAGATGATGCAGGTGCAATTTATTCTGGAAGAAGCTGGGTGTGGTACGGCAATATTGTAAGATACAATTGTATTTATAACGTCGGTTCGGAAAATCACAACCCCGATGGTATTTATCTTGATGATGCGGTTTCAGGTCATCAGATTTACGGCAATCTTCTTATCAATATTCCCAGCAACTCAATTCATGTCGGCGGTGGCAGGGATAACGTCATAACCAATAACATCATCCTTAACCCCGGCAACAATGCTCTGAGGTTTGATGACAGAGCAAGAGAGGGCGCTCTTGAAAACGGGTGGTTCACTCATGCTTATGTAGGCAGTGGTGATATGTGGGAAGCACTGTATAATTCACCTTGGCAGAGTGAAACATGGCAAAATGTATTCCCCGAATACAAGAACTGCACAGACGATATTTCAAAATCAGATTCGCCTGATTATATACCTAACCCTGCAAGCACCTTCAAAAATAATATTATCATTAATAAAGATATGGGTTATGGTGAGATTTACAGCTCCGTCTGGAAATTCAGCGATATAAGCGAAAATGCAATATATAATGTAGGCAAATGCGATGAAATCTTTGTGGATCCCGATAACGGAGATTATACTATCAAGGATATTGATAAAATCAGAAAAGACGCTCCTGATTTTAAAGAAATTCCACTTGATATGATAGGTAGGGTAAGCTGACAAATTCCAATTTATAAATAAAAGCAACAGTAATTCATGCTTTTGAATTACTGTTGCTTTTATTTTTCTTATCCGTCAAATCAAAGCTGAGGCTCAACAGCCATTTCACCTTTTCTTCGTCGATGCTGTCGTCAAGGCGCACGGTTATCCAATGGTTTTTGTTCATATGATATGCGGGGTGGATACCTGAGTCAAAAAGCAACGAGCCAATCAAAAGAGGGTCGCTTTTCAGGTTGACAACGTTAATGTTACCCTCTTCTTCAATGCCTATTTTACTCTTTGGTATTTCCATTATCACCGCAAACCATTTATTGTTGCTTTGGTGGCGGTAAACGCCGAAGGCAGGTGCGCTAAGCCACGGGAATTCTGCCGTGACACCGTAAATCTCATTAATATGTTTATCAAGCTGCTTTCTGTTCATTTTTAAATCTCCAGCTCGCTGTAGTTGTTGATATACACATCCACAATCTCTCTGAGCTCATCCTGCTTTGGCTCACTTTTGTCATAGATGCCAACAACGTTGTAGCCGTTTTCTTTTGCGGTTGTTGCAGCATACAAGGCATCCTCAAAAACCCATGTCGTTTCTTTATCTGTTCCCAGTTCCTCCAGAACAACGTCATAAACCTTTGGCACCCTTTTAGATGCACCCACCGTATAGGTGGAGTAAATTGCAGAAAAATAGTGAAGCATTCCGAATTTTTCCATAACCGCCTTGAGCGCAGGCTCGCCTGTTGCGGTGGCAATCCCCATTTTAACACCCTTTGCTTTTAATTTTTCAAGAAACGGGATTATATCATTCTTTGGCTCGGTTTCAATCATATATCTGCCCTTGATATATTCAAAAAGCTCTGCTAAAAGCTCCTCGTATGTGCATTTCAGGTTAAAGCGCTCTATTGCAACCAGAAAGGTTTCGCTGAGAAAAAGCCCCTTGAACGCAAGCTCGTCATCCGGGGTAAGAGTTATTCCGATGCTTTCAAAAAACTTATTCTTGTATCCACGCCACACGTGCATTGAATCAAAAAGTGTGCCGTCAAAATCAAATATTGCTCCTGTTATATTCACTTCGTTATTCTTCATAATCTTTTCCCTTTTTTTGAAATTCGCTGAGCACAGTGGCTACCATAATAAGCAAAACGCCTATAACCTCATAAACTGTAGGAATCTGTGCAAACACAACAGATGACAGAATTATCGCCGATGCCGGGTCAATATAGCTCAAAATAGCCGCGGTACGGCTTTTCAACCGTTTCAATGCGCTAAAATACAGCAAATAAGCAAAGCCCGTGTGCACAACGCCGACAACCGCCAAAAGCATTACCGCTTTTGTTGAAAGCGTTACAGCTCCCGCCGTGAGCACCGCATAAGGCAAAACCACAAGCCCTGCAGACGCTAATTGAATCACGGTTCTTTCATAGGCTTCCACATCACCCATAAATTTATTCATTATCATAACCGAAGCATACAATACCGCCGCACCCAAGCCACACAAAACGCCTGTAAGCTTCGACGAATCCGCCCCCAGAACACCTGAAACCAACGCAACTCCGACAAGTGACAGAAACGCACACACTATTTGCCTCGCACCTATTCGTTCTTTAAAAACGAAGGTTGAAGCTATAACAACTATTATCGGGGCGGTGTAGTAGCATACAGTTGCCACCGGAATCCCCGTGAAGCGGTATGCCTCAAAAAGCAAAACCCAGTTCATCCCGATTGCCACACCTGATGCCAACAGCACCGGCAGCTTTCTTTTCACAGCCTTAAAATTCACCCTGCGACGACTCACCGCCATCACTAAAAGAATCACCGCAGCACCTGCAACACCCCGAAACGATGCAATGATGCCGGATGACAAGCCGATATATTTCACAAAAATCCCTATGGTGCCGAAAATGACCATAGACACTATCATTAACGCTTTTTCTTTCATATTACCATCTGTTTTCAACATATTCGCAGAATGTGAAAAGGTCTTTAATTTCTATTTTTTTGCCGTCATCAAGTGTCACGTCACCGTTCCAGATGCCAAAAACCTGGTGGCAATTCATTCTGCCAACCTTAAAATCAACATCGCTGTGATTATCAAGCGTGGGCACCATTGTCATATTGAATCTGCCGTCCTCAGAGATAATCCTCCAAGGCTCAAGAAACCTGTCCCTCGGAAACTTTTCCACGTCAACCGCACCGATTTTATGCACCTTGCCATCATAAAAAATACAGGTTTCAGTGGCATGGCTTTCGTCACCGATTGCCCATGTTATTTCAAAGCCCAAAAGATGTTTTTCACCGTTTTCATCTGTCACGTATTGATTGCCGCTGCCCCAATACCAGACCATTTCGTGAGGAGTGTTCACCCTGCCCCAATCCACTGTACAAAATGCATTTTCTTTTGAAAAGGTATATGTATAATCGCCAACGGTAAACCTACCCTCACAGGGCATACACATCTGTTTTGTGGTCATAAAATATTTTGTATCGTCGCCTTTAAAGGGCAGAACTGTTGTGATGTTTTCAAGGCCCGTCATAATTTCCATTGAAACGTTGACTTCAACAGGCTTGCCCTTGAAAGAGCCCTTAAACCACAATGTTCTTTCATTTTCCTTTGTGTGAAAATCGAACTCTGTTTTGCCGATTTTATCCTTAAAACGGTTGGGCACGTCAATAACAGGTGGTGAAACGTGCTTGTTTGCACCGATAAAATATTGAATTGCATCGCAGATAATCTCACCTGTTTTCAGGTTAACAAGCTTTGCCGCCACATAGCCGCCGATGCTGATATTTGCAAAGCTTATGAGCACCTGCATTTCATCACCAACGTGAATGGTGTAAAAATCCCATTCCTTTCGGCTGATTATGCCTTTTTTTACATAATCCCTGTTGTATTCAAAAACGTTTTTTCTCGCCCAGCCCCTTGCAAGAAGCTTGCCATCCGGTGAAAGAAGGGGTGTTTTTTCGGTGTATTCAACCTGTTTCGATTTTTCTTTCCACTCTGTAAAAGGCACGTAAGTGCGCTTCAATTCATTACTCATAATATCAACCTTTTTCTTATTGTGCCTTCAGTATATCACAAAAAAATATAATATACAACAAACCCTAAAAGTTGTTCTGAAATTACAAAAAATGGGTTTACTTTTTCAACCACATTGATATAATGAAGTCGATAATTGTTTTCAAATCCGAGGGGGAATTGAAAAATGAAATTAACAACAAACAAGCCTGTTCCCAAGCAATATGAAGAAAGTCTAAAAAACATTTTAAATGAAGAGGCTCCTCTTTTTATTGTGGTGGGCGACCTTAACCTCAAGGGGCGTTATGCCGAATCAATGATGGTGTTCACATCCGATAAAATCATAGCCTTTGATGAATGCTATGATAACGGCAGCCTTTCGGTTAATTATGCTGATATTGAGAATGCGCTGGTAAAACGCCTATACGGCAACGCTGTTTTCAAAATCAAGCTAAAAAACGGCAAGAAAAAAATGCTTCTGCGTTTCTCTTACGCGGCGGCTGAGGTTGCAGATGCGGCGGCTGTTTTTGTGAACGCTGTTAACGAAGGCAAAGATTTACCGGACGAGCTGGAAACCGTTAAATCCGTTTACCACAAGCAACGCTGTTTTTGTCCCAAATGCGGCAGAAAGCTCCCCAACCCCGAGGCCGAATGCATAAATTGCTCCGGAAAAGGTAAGCTCATTTCAAAATTCGGCAAATACGTTATCCCTGAAAAGAAGGCGTTATTTGTATGTATGCTCCTTTCTGTTGCGGCAACGGCCTTGTCACTTGTGCCCCCATATATAACAAAAATAATGGTGGACGACGTTATCCCCGGCAAGGATTCCGCTATGCTCGTAAAGGTTCTTGCCGCGCTTCTCGGGATATATATTCTTCAATACGTAATGAACGGCTTCCGTTCCTACCGTTTACGCCTTGCAGGTGACAGAATAACCCTTAACCTGAAAAAGGATATTTATGAAAAAGCCCAATATCTGCCCCTGAGCTTCTATGACAAAATTTCAACGGGCTCTGTTATTAACCGTGTAAACTCCGATGCGGGCGTCATTCAGACCTTCATTATGAAAATAACACAGGAAGCTGTCGTGCAGGCATTCACCCTTGTCGGTCTTGTTATTATAATGTTCGGTATGAGCTGGAGGCTGGCTTTGTTTTCACTCATCCCCGTGCCTGTTGTAGTTGTTGCAGGCAGACTTTTCGGCAAAATAATCGGCCCGAAATATATGAGACTGTGGAGAAGAAGCGCTTCAATTTCAACGGTTCTTGCAAACTCTATCCCCGGAGTTCGTGTAATAAAGGCTTTCACTAACGAAAAAGAAACAATAGGGAAATTCGCCCGCTATTGCGACGAATGGTATAAGGAAGACAAAAAGGTTGCTGTGCCTGCGGCAATTTTCCCGTCACTTATTACCTTTCTTGTGACCTGCGGTTCTATTGTTGTTTGGTTCCTGGGTGGCAATATGGTAATCAACGGAAGCGAAGAAATATCCCTGGGTCTTCTGGTTTCCTTTGTTTCGTATGCGAGTATGTTCTACACGCCAATCAACTTCTTTGCAAATATGAGTGACACCTATCAGAACACTCTTGCCTCTGCTGAAAAAATTCTCGATATTATTGATGCCGAGCCCGAACACAACTTCGGTGAGGGTAACACGCTCCAAAGAATGGACGGCAGAATTGAATTCAAAAACGTAAACTTTGCTTTTGACCGTTCCAAAAAAGTTCTTTCCAACATAAATCTTACCATTGAGCCCGGTGACATTGTTGGTATCGTGGGCACAACAGGTTCAGGTAAATCAACCCTTATAAACCTGTTGATGAGATATTATGACGATTACGACGGTGAAATACTCATTGATGGCGAAAACATAAAGAATATTGATATGAAATACTACCGTGACTCAATCGGTTACGTTCAGCAAGAGCCCCTTATGTTCCGCGACACCATTTTCAACAACATCGCTTTCGGCAGCGGAAGAGTGCACGTTGAACAGGTTATTCACGCCGCCGAGGTCGCAAACGCACACGGCTTTATCTCTAAGCTCCCCGATGCTTATGACACAATGCTCGGTGAACGTGGGGTGGGTCTTTCGGGCGGTGAACGTCAACGTGTTTCTATTGCCCGTGCAGTTCTTAAAAATCCCAGTATTCTTATTTTTGACGAAGCAACCGCCGCTGTTGACTCGGAAACAGAGCACCTTATTCAAGGCGCAATTGAAAGACTGATAAGCGGAAGAACGACGCTGATGATTGCCCACAGACTTTCCACTTTAAGAAAAGCAAATAAAATTGTTGTTGTGGACAAGGGCGAAATCATAGAATGCGGAACGCCCGAAGAGCTTCTCAAGCAAAAAGGAAAATATTATAAGCTTGTAGAAATTCAATCTATGGGTGAACAGCTTCAGAAAAGAAAAGCTGAAGAAAATTTTGAGTGAGGTGATGTAAATGCCAAGATATATCGAAGGTCCCGAGATACGCCTTACAGAAAACGATAAAATTTTTGTTGATGCCGAGTTTTATTCGGGTGAAAAGTTTTATGAGCTTGAGCTCCACCGTATGTTCCCCATAACAGGTCTCACAAAGTACATAGCCCTTATGGATTCGGAGGGCAACGAAATTGCTGTTATCCGCGACATCAACGACCTTATGCCCGAATCACGCGAGGTTGTTGAAAATTGTCTGCGAGAATATTATATGATTCCCCGCATTACAAGGTTTATTAAAATGAGCGAAAAGTTCAAAATATGGATGTGGACAGCAGAAACCGACAAAGGTATTTGCACCTTTGAGATACGCAACCATCTCACAGCAATAAAGCCCCTTTACGACGGCAGAGTTCTTATTAAGGACGCTAACGACAACCGTTATGAAATACCGAATGTAAACGTTCTTGACAAACACAGCAAAAAACTGATATTACCCAAGCTTTAAGAAAGGAATAAAATATATGAAACTTATAATTGCAATTGTTAACAACGATGACAGCGCCGTTGTTTCCTCTTCACTTACAAAAGAAGGCTTCACAGTTACAAAGCTTTCCACAACAGGCGGATTTTTAATGGTAGGAAACACCACTTTCCTTATCGGTGCCGAGGATGATACCGTTTCTAAGGCTAAGGAAATTATAAAAACCTGCTCACAGAAAAGAACAAGACTTACCACCACGACAAACGGCTTCGGAACAGGTCTTCGAGAAGATGATTTTGAAAAAGAGGTTCCCGTCGGCGGGGCAATCGTTTTCACCCTTAATGTTGAAGACGTTGATAAATATTAAAGCATAAAAAATCACCCATCGGAAAATTCCGATGGGTAATTTTTATGAATTCTTTTCAATTGCCGCTGTTGCCGCACGGGTACGCTCCAGATCAAGATACATTCTCTCTCTTGTTTTCTGGTCGATGTTATAGAAGAACATCGGAACAAGGCTTATAAAATCAAATATCAACTGCGGGCCGAAAGCTGCAATAAACATTTTCCACATTGTGTCCTCTGTTTGCACAGCTGTAAGCCCCGATTCAAAGCCTGCCCACCTTGAAAGAAGCATTGTATTAATTTTTGTAAGAGCAATACCTCTCACTTTGTTAATGTAGCCGGTAAGAAGATTTACCGTTGCCTCAACCCTGTAACCGTTCTGCCATTCACAATAGTCAAGAACCTCATAGTTAATTTCGTTTTCTATAATTTTTTTAGTGCCGTAGAACACCATTTCAAGGCTGTTGCCCAACATCATGGCTATTGTCATAGGCAATTTCTTCTTATAAAAGCCATTTTTCTTTCCGCCTATGAGACCCACAAGGAAGAACGACAATTCAGAAGTAATTATAGAACCGCGCTGGAATAACCAAAGGGTTTTTGTAGAAAATCTTTTTCTGAATTTCGTTGCCCAGGGGTAGCTGGCGTAGGAAATGGGCATACCGGGAATACCGGCAATGGTGGACATCATATTGAATTTCAACACGCTGTCATAATAGAGGGATTGGGATGTACCAACATTGATACCATCAACGAAGCCCGATAAGGTGTAAATGAGCAAGGGCTTATTTCTGAAAACAGAAAACATACCCTTCATAACGCGTGGCGGCTTTTCAGATTGCGGAACTCGCTCTTTGCTCACAAACACCCACATAACCGCAGGAACCGTTGCAATAACCCACCAGAAGGTCTTCATTCCTGAGAAAACTTTAGTAAGGTTTATGTTAATTTTACCGTTTGCCACAAGGTCAAATAAAACACCTGCCAATTGCTCAGGAAAACGCCTGAACAAATCGCTTGCAAAACGGGAAGAAACCAATAATGCCGTTCGTTCATTGGGGTTTGGGGTGAAAACGTTGTCAATATAACCGCCACCGCCAAAAAACGCGCCAACCGTTTCACTGATGTATGAAATTATCATATAGAATATTAATCTTTGAACGGCGTTCATACCGTTAGCATCAGCAATAAGCGGCATTATGCAGGTAATGAAGCCAACCAATATACTGGGGAGCAGAGCTAAATATTGAAAGGGCTTGAATTTACCCCAACGGGTACGCATTTTATCAATAATAACTGCAGAAAGCGGGTCATTGATTAAATCATATATACCCAAAGTAACTGCCGCATTACCGTGAGCTTCTGCATTAAGTCCGAATATTTTATATAAGAACAGCTCTGAATCCGTGTTATATTTACCCAGGTCTAATTCTGCCGTAGCCGTTTTAAGTATGTAAGTAACTCTTTCTTTGGTGGAACAGAAGTTTCTGTTCATATAAGCGGGAATTTTTGTTTCAAGAACGTATTCACGTGTTGAAGTGTCGGGATTCTTGTTCATTTCTTCGCTCATACTTTAACCTCCTCCCCATTAAGCTCAGCTTCCTTCTGAAGCTGCATTTCTGTTAATCTGCGATACATTTCCTGTCGAATATCTTCCTGAGGCACTCCGTCTTGCACCATTCTGAAATACTCCTCAATGGGTATTCCGCCTACAAAGCAAGGTGCATGTTTAACTTCAATACCTTTTTTGTAAATCGCAACATCTACCCCGAAGTTAACGCCAAGAAGCAGCAAATAAACAAACGGCGCCATAACAAAATCAATTTCAAAATACGGATTTTGAGGTACACACATTAACAGCACCGTCGCCACACCGCAAAAAACCAACATTATGATATCAAATGTGAAATTCCTTATTTTGCCACGTTTTCCGCAAGCCATTGTCAAGCAACCAAAGCGAACCAACAATAAAACTGCTGACAAAACAAGCAATATAAGCGCCGATGCTAAAAATATTACTGCAGATTTACCGTCAACCGTGTTTACCAGGGATAAAATTGAGTTAACATTAAGACTGTCAAGCATATCCGTTAATGAAAACAAAGAAAAAACACCATTAAACTCCTCAAAAGGAGCGTTGAAATCACCTTTAAGCCACGGAACAACAACAGCAACCAACGGAATCAGGCTTGTAAAAATACGAGCTACAGCAAGCTTAGAGCCCACAAAAGAGGCCTTCATTCTGTCAACCCTTTTTTGAAAATAATAATACTGAACCTCGGCTTTATCCGCATCCTGCATAAGTCTTTCCTGAATATCATAAAGCACAATATTGCAGCTGCAATGAGGGCAATGCTGTTTCCAGTCAACAAGCCTGAGATGCTCGCCGCATTTAGGGCAATTTGCCATTTTGCTCACTCCTAACAAATGGTTATATACTTATAATACAAACCCCAAGCACACAAGTCAATATTTTTGTTAAAATTCAACAATAATATTGCGGGTCATCAATATTTTCTTATATATATTCATTTCACCGTTTCATATTGCCAATCAATTATTCCGCCGAATTCTTTTACGTTTGTGTAGCCCAAATCTGCAAGGGCCTGTGATGCAATCTTGCTTCGCCTTCCGCTTCGACAGTAAACAAGAATCAGCTGGTCCTTGTCCGCAAGCTCAGCTTCTGCTCTTTCTTTTATTTCGTATTCGGGGATAAGAATTGCGCCGGCAATGTGCCCCTGCTTGAACTCTTCTTCGGTTCTGGCATCAATAATAACGTAATCCTTTTCGGTATCCATCAGGCGCTTTGCCTCCTCGCCGGATATCTGTTCGTAACCCGGCGAATTATTTGTAACGGGCTCGGTTGTGGCGTCACCGCCGTCAACCGAACAACCGCCGAACAAGGTCAATGAAAGAATAAGCAAAAAAATCAGTCCCTTTATTTTTTTAAAATCCATACAGCTCACCTGTTTCTTTGGCTCTGTATTCGTGCTTTTCATAATAACCGATAAGCTCACCCGAATCATCACGCAAAGCAACCATATAAACATCCTTGTTTTCTTTTTCGTTGTTGTATGTATAAACAATGTTGTTATCGGCACTTTCTTTAAACCATAAAATAACCTTATCTATCAGCTCGCCGGATTTTGCATTATGACAGTTTTTAAGGCTTTGACCAGTAAGGTCTTTATGATAGCGTTCCACCGCAACAGGGTTCATATACACGATGGTGTGTGTTAAATCACAAATCACAATGGGTGCCCTGTCCTGCTCCATAACGCTTTTAAAAAGCTTATTTAGTAACATATTTTGCCCTCGCTTTACATCGCTTTAAATTTCATCGGTCTTTCGGTTGTTGATAAAAGAATATTGACTGCCTTTGTCACAAAGGCTTTAATCGGCTTATGATTTTTTATAAAATCGGGAGAAAGCGCATTTTTAAGAATAAATTCAGTGAAGCTTGGTGTGCACTTCATCTGTATTTTCACCTCATCGCCAAAAAATTCAAAGGTTATGTATTGCGTGGAAAGGGTGTTTAAAGGCTTCACTACCGCTTTGATTTTGCCGTTTTCAGAATAGGCATACGCCCAGATTTTATAAGGGTAGCCTTTAATTTCAATTTCGCTCAATCGAGGCTCGCCGTCAAGACCGCAGTTTATTGTTACCGCGTCGCCCTCTTCTTTCCATTTGACTGTAAAAACATCCTCTGTCAGGTCAAAGGAAGCCTCGTTGAAATTTGTTTTGGGTCTTTTTGCAAAGCTTGAGGTCAATGAGCGTGGTATGATGCTCGCGGGGAACATCAGCTTTGCAAGAGCATCTGAAAAAGCAGTCATATAAAAGGTTTTATCTGTGGGTATATTGAGCTTTTCCTCGCATTTTCGGGGGTAAACATTTCTGGTTTTAAGGTAATCCCCCAGCTTTTCGTCCCACTCCTCTGTGCTTTCGTTTTCAAATGCCTTTGACAAAACATTTATCACGGCTCTTTCGTTGCCGCCTTCATTAATGCAGGCATTCATCGTGGCAACAACAGCGTTATACTGCGGTATGTATGAAATAATCTGACCGAACATACCCGTCATACTGAAAATACCGTTTTTAATCCAGAAAAGGTAGCCGTAACCCTCGTTTTCTCTGAATTCAACCTGTATTTTTGTTGCTTCTTTTGTCCAGAACTCGGGGATAATCTGTTCACCGCCGTATTTGCCGCCGTCTGCATAGCATTGGCATATTTTCGCAAGGTCACGAAGCTTCAGGTAGCACCCTGTGCCGCCGATGCACTCACCAAGCTCATTGGTTTCCCAGAAGGGCACGTCAATCCCCAATGGCTTGAAAAGTCGTGGTGTTAAATATTCCACAAGATTCTGACCCGACAGCTTATGCACAATAGCCGCCGCAACGTGGGCATCGTTGTTGCTGTATAAAAAGCCCTTATCCTTTCTGAACGGGGCTTTCATAAACATCGCCATATAATTACCGGTCATATCCTGCAGAAAGCTGAATTTTTTGTTACTGCTCATTGTCAGAACGGAGCGCACGGTGAGATTCTGCCACTCATCGCTTTGACAGGCCTCGTATTCGGGGAACAAATCAATTATTTTATCATCAAGAGAAAACAGCCCCTCGCTTATTGCAAAGCCCACCGCCGTTGAAACAACAGATTTTGTAACAGAAAACAGGGTATGCGGCATATCGGCAGAATATGGGTAGGCATATTCCTCGAAAACCGTTTCGCCGTTTTGCATTATGAGAAGACCGTGGTTTTCAACACCGCAGCGTTCAAGCTCTTTATAGTATTTATAAATCCATTCAGATGAAAGCTTTGATTTTGTAAGCATAATCATTCACCCTTATTATCAACAAATTTTTGCGACCCTCCAAAAAGAGCCTCCGTCATTTTTTCAGAAAACTCATCCGCCGTTAAGTCTTTTTCTACATCCGATGAACGAACAAAGTGCATTGTGGTTTCATCGAGCCTTACGTAGTTTTTCATAAAGTAATCGTATGCGTCGTTATATCCTTCGAGAGTTGACTTTTCGCCGTTAACCCTGAACTCAACGCCCACTTCTTTTTCAACTAAATTCTCGCCGACAATATCGTTAGTTATGGCATAGGAACTATAAAACAAGGATTCATCTTCAAAACAACTCAACTCCTCGTAAAACTCAAGGCAACCGATGTTTTTGTATCTTGCATCGGAGCCGCCTCGGGTCATATAGATTCCTATATTTTTAAATTCATTTGTATCTCGTTTATAATAGGTGCACCAGCTACCATTCAAATCGCCATTGAAACCGCCGCCGCCAAAATTCGCAACGAGCTCGCCGCTATGAATATCATAGCCCTCAAAGCTCAGGTTGCCTGCGGAGCCACCCGGCATAACACGAATCAATTCGGGCACACCATCAACGTTGACGTCGAACAACGCAAACCCAAATGAGCTGGCAAAAAGTGAGCCGGGGTCATCTTGGCTTCTTATATCCGCTATCAATTTCTGAACAGGCTCTTTCCATCCATTTTGCTCTTTCTCTGTCACAAAAGTGACGGCATCATCCTTCGTGTTGTTTTTGCCCACAGAAACGCCAACAGAGAAAACGAGCGCACCGCAAGCAATAACGCATATTATACTGATAATACTAATTACAACCTTTTTCATATTCACACCCCATATAAAATCAGATTCTCGTCACAAGCTCGTCAATACTCTTTCTTTTCTTGTTTGGAATTTTCTCGGGTTCTTTTGCATAACCCAGTGTAATAACAAGTCTGACCTTTCCGTCAGAGTTGCAGATTTTTCTGATTTTCTTTTCATCAAACCAACCGAGAATACAGGTGCCCAGCCCCTGAGCCGTTGCCTCGGCGGTGATATACGCGGTGGCGATACCGATATCTATTGATCGGTAGTCGTTGCCCTTTATTTTTGCACCTGCCCCTGCAGAAGCATTATAGGGCTTTTCTGAAATAACAATCATAACAGGGGCGTCAACCGCAAATTTATTCATACCCATCCCCGCCGTTAGCTCCGCAACAAGGCGGGCTTTTTCGCCAACGCACACCGTAAAATGGTATGGTTGACCGTTGCAGGCAGAGGGCGCAAGCCTTGCTGATGCAAGAATTGCTTTTATTTTCTCCTCCTCAACAGGTCTTGTGTTGTCATATTTTCTGCAGGAATATCTGTTTTGTGAAATTTCTGAAAAATCCATAACACCCTCCGTTATCTGCTTTTTTCTTTCATAACCATCGAAGCAAACCTGCAGGCTCTGCAATAGGCTTCGGCAAGGTATTGCTCAATGGGTAATTTTGCATATTTTTCATTTTCAAAACGATTGGGCTTTGAGGTTTTGTTGAGCTCAAATGTGATAATATCGTCAAAGCCTGTTTTGGCAAGGCGCTTTGCATTATGCTCCCAATCTGCTATGCCGTCAAAGGGCAAAAGGTGCA
Organism: Oscillospiraceae bacterium; assembly: GCA_015066225.1. Classification (GTDB taxonomy): domain Bacteria; phylum Bacillota; class Clostridia; order Oscillospirales; family Acutalibacteraceae; genus DTU089. Next base: position 378,536 of record SVOT01000002.1, on the reverse strand, counting down.
AATCATCGTGCCAGAAAATTCTGCCACCAAAATCCTTAACACCGAGATTGTCGTTTATGTGGGTTGCAAAAAGCCGGTCACCGTAAAGTGCAAGCAAATCCTTTGAATCGTTGTAGCACATTTCGTGACCTGAATCCCAACAAAAGCCAACCGTTGATTCATTTTTATATTCTTTCAGAAGAGCAGCAAGACCGTTTTCGCCCTCGGTGTTTTCAAATGCTATTTTCACGCCCAGCTCTTTTGCTCTTTCAATAACCCTGCCGTAGTTTTCAAGGCCGAACTCATCGGGCACACAAGGCTCATCAAAGCCCACGTAAACGTGTGAAACCATAATCGGTATTTCGAATTTTGCGCAAAGCTCAACAAAATGAGTGAGGTTTTCAACGCCTTTTTTTGCAAGCTCTCTTTCGTTTTCGTTCCACATATCGTCGGTATAATTCCACGGAGCGTGAAGAATGTTAAAAATCATTCCCTCTTCCTTTGCAACCTTTACACAGGCTTCTATGGAATCATCCTGCCCCATACCCCAATGGCCCGTAAAAGCCTCAAAGCCTGTTTTTTTGAAAAGCTTTATCTGCTCCTCAAGGGGCACACCGAAATCGCCGCCCAAGGAAAGACTTAATTTTTGTCTGTGCATAATGTTTACCTCGCTGTTAAGCTCTTTTTCTTTAACTATAACACAAATCTTTTATGATGTCACCTAAAATCAATCACTAATAATTGACACGTAAAAATTTTATTGATATACTAATGTATATTTTTAGAAAGAGGTGTGCTTTATGGCAAAAAGCGTACAGGATATTATCGCTCTCATCAAAGAGAACGGTATAAAAATGGTTGACTTCAAAATGGTTGACATCAACGGTCAGTATCGCCACGTTACAATCCCCGCAGAAAATTTCTCTGAGGATACAATGAAAAGCGGTATCGGCTTTGACGCATCAAACTACGGCTATGCAGTTGTTGAAAAAAGTGATATGGTCTTCATCCCCGACCCCGACACAGCGGTGATTGACCCCTTCTGCAGCATCCCCACATTGTCTATGACAGGTAACGCAATGATTATTGACAACCCTGTTAACAGACCCCTTGCTCAGTACCCCAGAAACATTGTTCTTGCCGCTGAGCAGTATATGAAGGATTGCGGCGTTGCAGACACAATGCTCATTCTTCCCGAGTTTGAATTTTATCTTTTCGACCAGGTTGGCTGGAACGTTTCGCCCGACAACGTAAGCGCAAGCGTTGATGCACAGCAGTCATACTGGAACAGCGATATTTCCGGCAACGGCGTTATCGTTCCCAAGCAGAAAAACTACCATATAGCAAAGCCCTTTGACGTTACTTATGAATGCCGCAGCGAAATGTGTATGCACATGGCTGACGCAGGCATCGAAATCAACTACCACCATCCCGAGGTTGCCGCTTCAGGTCAGTTTGAAATCGAGCCCCAGCTCGGTAAAATGTCAAAAATGGCTGATAACACAATGTGGATAAAATACATAATCCGCAACACAGCCCTCAAATACGGCAAAACTGCAACCTTTATGCCCAAGCCCATTGCCGGTGAAGCAGGCAGCGGTATGCACGTTCACATGCTTCTTCTCAAAGACGGCAAGCCCGTTTTCTCTGACGACAACGGCTATGCTAATCTCAGCGAAACAGCCCACTATTTCATGGGTGGTCTTCTTAAACACATCGGTTCACTTTGCGCTTTGACAAACCCCAGCACAAACTCCTTCAAGCGTCTTATCCCCGGCTTTGAAGCACCTGTTACTGTTGGCTATGCAACATCAAACCGCAGTGCCGTTATCCGCATCCCCGCTTATGCAAAGGCTCCCGAGAAGCGCCGTTTCGAGCTTCGCAACCCCGATGCAACCTGCAACCCCTATTTCTGCTTTGCAGCTATCCTTATGGCGGGTCTTGACGGTATCAAAAACAAAATCGACCCCCACGCAAACGGCTGGGGCCCCTACGACTTTAACCTCTTCAACCTCCCCGAGGAAGAGAAGGCAAAGCTTCAGGGCTTGCCCACATCTCTTGACTCTGCTCTTGATGCTCTTGAGGCTGACCACGACTACCTCACAGCAGGCGGCGTATTCCCCGAAGAGCTTCTCAAAAACTTCATCAAATCAAAACGTGCCGAGCTTGCAGAAATGGCAAAAATCCCCACTCCTGCAGAGTTTGACAAGTATTACAACCTTTAATATCAACAAAACCGAGGTCGTTCAGACCTCGGTTTCGTTTTTTATGAATTTTTTTATTATTTCCGCTGTTTTTTCGATTTGCTCGTTATTTGTTATGGTAGCCTTGCCGTCACCCTTTTGCTCACCATACATTCCGAAATATGCGTGGCAGCCGCCGTCAATTACCTCTTCTGTAAAATCAGCGGGCAGATTAACCTTGTTTTCTTCGTATTTTTCACGGTTAAGAACCTTGTCATTACTGCCGAAAACGCTGAGCACCTCAACATCGCCGGCCGAAAAATCCACCGTGGAATACGAGCCCAACAAAACAAGACCGCTGAAATCAGCCTCATTTTCACCAAGGTACGATGCCGCCATAGAGCCACCAAGCGAATGACCACCCACATACCAATTTTCGGTTTCGGGATAATTTTCTTTTATCCCCTCTGCCGCATTAACATCAAAAACCGCAAGGTTAAATGGCATTTCAACAAGAACACACAACACCCCTCTTGAGGCACATTCCTTCATAAGGGGTATATATGCCGTGTATTCAACCTTGCCGCCGGGGTAAAAAATCAAGCCCGCTGTCGGGTTATTGGGTTCAAAGGCAATAACACCATCTTCAATAACTCTTTGGGTGATTTTCTCTGACGTTGAAAACGCCTCAACTGCCCCCGGCTCCGCGTGATAGTAATCGCCAACGTAAATGCCGAAGCCCGCACACAAAACGGCAACAACACTAACCAGGCAAATCACCGTTATTATAATTTTCTTTTTCATATCATTCACCAATAATCACCATTCCCGCCGTGGGAACAGAAAGCTCCTGCAAATTGCTTTCAAATGCGCCGGATGCCACCGCTTCGCCCGTGCAATCAAGCACCTTGTAGCCCTTATTCTTTGCGTTTTTAATAACTAAAAGCTCACCGTCTGTGGCGTTAACTGCCACACATTTTTTTGTGTTAACGCTTATAATCCTGTCAGAATAGGCTGTGAAAACCGATTTGTCGCCCAACGTTGCGCAAACAAGGCTGTATTCGCATTCGGGGTTTGTGGCAGTCAGCTTGCCGTCAAGAAGCACATCCCGCCACTCCTTCCAGAAGCCGAGGTAAAAGGAAAGCATTTTATAATGCTTTTCGGGGAGCTTGTCAACCCTCACTGAAATCTGCGGAACGCTGTAAAGTATGCTTGTGAACTGCAAAGCCGCATTTTCAACGCTGTCTTCAACATTCCACATTATCATATCCGAATGAACGGCAGTTTTGCCTGATGTCAGCCTGAGATTTACCACGTTAAAGCGGTTTTTTAGTATGTCACAGGGGCAATCACCCACACGGAGCATATTGCCGTATTTTCTGATTGACGGCCCCACGTATGACTGACGAAACTCAATGAGAATTTCGGGGTTAATCGCCGTTAATCTTTCTTTAACCTTACCCATCAGTGCGTGGATTGCATCCTCAAGGGATTGATAATCTCTGTTTTCATCGTAATCGAGGGCTTTGCCCTTTAACACAAAGGAATCAATGAAATCGAGCTTCAGACCGTCTAAGCCCCACTCTTTGACGGCTTTTTCATAAACCGACACAAGATATTCACGAACTCTTTTGTAGCGTGGGTCAAGGGCGAAAAATGTTTTTTCATCGCCACAGCCGTCAAGAAGCATTTCTTTAAATTCTTCGTATTTATCACAATATATGCCCATAAACGGCACAGAATACCAAAGCATAACCCTCATACCGATGCTGTGGATATTCTCAACAAGCTCTGCCATATCCCCCATTTTGCCGGGCGCAACAAGCCAGTCACCGCAATAGGCATAGCCACGGTTGTTGTCATCTGTCTGCCAGCCATCATCGATTATAACCGTGCTGAGCCCAAGCTCTTTTGACGCCCTGCACTCCTTCAGAATTTCGTCCTTGTCTAAATTCTGGTGGAAGCTGTACCAAAGGGAATCCATCGGCATTTTTGCACCTTCGGGAACAAACGCCGGGGTGTAGCCGCAAGCATTCTCCCACCAATCGCCGGTGTCATAAATGCTGTCGTAATAGTCAAGAGCTCTTGTATCAATGCGCACCGTTGCCGAATATTCTTTTTTTGGTGACGTGGGCAGGGTAAAAAACACTATTTCACATTCAAGTGTTGCATCCTCTTCACGCACACCCGTGCCGATTTCCATTGGTGTGTCAACATCGGAAACGGCAATGAGCAATTTATTTTTGCCCTTTCGTGAAATAATCTGTTGCAGGGGCATCCACGAGGCAAGGCGTGATTTCACCGTCTTTTTGCTCCAATCAAAATAAAGCCCGTGAATGTCACCCATTGATGGGTTCCACGTGAAGGCACAGTCTGCCGCGCTGAAATACCAGCGCAAGGTGAATTTTTCGGGCACAGCTTCTTTTTCAAGAATCATTTTAATGTCAAGAAAAAGAATGCCATTTTCTGTTCTTTTGTTCGTTTTAAATTCTGCGTTTTTATTGCCGCCGATTATTTCAAAATCCATATTGTCACCTATTTTACAAAATTCAACAAAAAAGGGCGGTTTTCAAACCGCCCAACAAATTCAGTATATCAAATATAACACACAAAAGTCAATAGATTTTTCAAAATACATTTGACTTATTGCACAAATTCTCTGTTTTTAATAATTGTTTTTAGTGAACTTTATACAATATTACATATTGAAAACCCTGTTTTTTCGTGATATGATATAGACAAAGAAAGGGTGAGTCCAATGTACAGGTAACAACCAAACCTAAAAAGAAAAAGGTGGGTCCGATGTACAACTAACTTTTCTTAGCTCTTAAAAGACGGATAGAGTCACTTCAACAAAAGCCGGAAGTGTTAACTTCAGCAAAAGCTAAAATCAAACAAAAAGATTTGATTGAGGCAAAGTTGAACACTAAACCCGCAGAGCAAAAACGCAAGGTTTCTGAAAAAGAAGATTATTCAGAACAAAGTGTGTTCCCACTTGAGGGAATGAAAAAATAAAGTGTAGTTTATGAATGAATTTCAAGAAGCAGAAAATCTTGCAAGCCTATGAAAGAGAGGTACACAAAAAGATGTTAGATATCAAGAGTGAACAGAAATAGCCCTTGACCGGCAAACAGTGTGTAAAGAAACACTCGGTCAAGGGTTATTTCAATTTTATAGCTTTTATATTTTTATTTTGTTCCGCAGGTTTCCTGTGGGATTTTTTGTTTTTTGTGGAAATAATTCTAGCTGCATTTTCTCGATATTCTTTAATTGTATTTAACGATTCATTTGTAATTTCAGAATCCCAAATATGGTCGCTATCTATGCGGCGGAATGGCAAAGATTATTCATTAGCCACGCAACACTCAAAATTGAACCAATATAAAACCTTACTATATTTATAGTACGCTTGTTTATAGAATTTTTTATAATTACCATTTGTAATTACAAATGGTACACTTGTACGATTTCCCGTTTTCTTGCTTTTCTTTAGGGATTTCTTCGCCGGCATTTCGTTTGCAATTTGGGCATCGGAAATACACTTGTCCTGTTACGGGATTTTTACCGTTAGATGTTTTTGCAGCAAGCAACCCAAATCCGGCTAGAATTATAAATGCAGCAAAACCCATTATTACTTTTTCTTCAGATAAATAACCGCATATAAAGATAAACACACCAACACCTAAAATCGCAAGACCGCCTTTATTCATATTTACCCTCCTTAAAACAAAAAAGTGTGCAACCGAAGTCACACACACGAAAAATGCAAACCTCGATTTGCTTTTGGTATTAATTATCTGTTTACCGCGAATAATATACACCATATCTAGTGTAAAGTCAATACACCAAATATAGTGTAATGTAAAATTTAACTATCACACATCAAGGAGATAGTTATATGAAAAGTTTTATTGTAATAATCCGGGACTTACGAGAAGATAACGATAAAACCCAAAAGGAAATCGCCGATTATTTAGGAACAACCCAACAGGTTTATTCTCGCTATGAAAAAGGCGAAAACGAAATACCCGTAAGACACATTATCGCACTCTGCAAATATTATAACGTGTCAGCAGATTATATTCTTGGGTTAAAATAAAAAACTCCGCATCCCGACAAAAATCATTTCAAGGGATGCGGATATTATTAGAAATAGACAAAACAAAAAGCTTACCATCTTTCATTGCTATCACTCATTTGTAAGTAAACTATACCATATTTTGCACGCCGTGCAACATCATTGGGCGTTAGCCCACATCGTTTGTGTGAAGCACAACACTGTTTGCCGAAGGCAACATCGTTTACGGCTTTTGCCGTAACATCGTTTTGTGTGCGCACAGCGGAACGATGTTGACCTAACGGTCAAATGAGGTTTGCAACTACGTTGCAAAACGATATTGTGTCCTTGCGGACACAAACACAAAAAGAAAGACACGATTTTCATCGTGTCTTTCTTTTTGGAGCTGATAACCGGATTCGAACCGGTGACCTCATCCTTACCAAGGATGCACTCTACCGCCTGAGCTATATCAGCGTGCTTAACAAGCAAAAGTTATTATACATTCATAAGCCATCATTGTCAAGGGTTTATTTTTATTTACCTTTATTACTTCCCATATTGACCCAACGGGTGAAAACCTGTATAATCCAAGTATAATCAACGGAGGTGCTTTTATGAAATTCATTGAAAAAGCCAAGCGCAAGCTGTTCAACACAATCGGGTTTGCCATTAACCGCCTTGCCCAGAACGAGGCAAAATCGAACGACGGTCTTGACAGGTCTGTCACACCCGGTATGCCCGAGCTTCTCAGAAAAGCGGGGGCAGAGGGCACGGTGCTTTTGAGAAACGACAGCGTTCTGCCCCTTTCCGAAAACCGGGTTATCTCGGTTTTCGGCAGAGTTCAGAACGATTATATGTTCGTTGGCTACGGCTCAGGCGGCGACGTTATAAAGCCCTACACCGTCAGCCTTATGGAGGGTCTTGAAAACGCAGGTGCAAAAATCAACACCGAGCTTTCAGATATCTATAAGGAGTGGTGCAAAAAGAATCCTCCCGACCACGGCTTCTGGGGACATTGGCCCCATTATTATGAAGAAATGCCCATTGAAACAAGCGTTATTGAAACCGCCGCCAAAAAGAGTGATTGCGCCGTTATCGTTATCGGTCGCTCCGCAGGTGAAGACAGAGAAAACTACCTCACCGAGGGCAGCTATCTTCTCACCGCCGATGAAAAATCACTCATAGAGCGTGTTAACAAGGCGTTTGAAAAAACCGTTATCGTTCTCAACGTCGGCAGCATAATCGATATGGCTTGGGAAAAAGAGCTTCTCAAAAACAGCTCCGCTATTCTTATCCCCTGGCAGGGCGGTATGGAAAGCGGCAACGCCGTTGCAGACGTGCTTCTCGGCAAAGCCGAGCCCTCGGGCAGGCTCCCCGACACAATCGCCGCCAACTATTTTGACTACCCATGCTCCGACGATTTCGGCGAAAAGGATTATAACAACTACACCGAGGATATTTACGTTGGCTACCGTTATTTTGAAACCTTTGCACCCGAAAAGGTTCTTTACCCCTTCGGCTTCGGTATGGGCTACGCTTCTTTCAAAAGAGAATTTTCTGGCGGTAGCTTTCAGAATTCGCAGATAACCCTCAGCGGTAAAACCACCAACACGGCTGAGCTTTGCGGCAAGGACGTTGTGCAGGTTTACGTTTCACAGCCACAGGGTTCTCTCGGAAAGCCCGCAAAAGTGCTTTGCGGATTTCATAAAACAAACGAGCTCAAAAACGGCGAAAGTGAGAATTTCACCATAACCGTTCCTCTCAATTTGCTTGCTTCTTATGATGACAGCGGCAAAACAGGTCACAAAAGCTGCTATGTCGTCGAAAAAGGCGAATATATCTTCTATATAGGCGACAACTGCCGTGACACCGAAAGGGTGTGGTCCTTGAATATCGACAACACCATAGTCATTGAAGAGCTCAAGGAAGTCAGCGCACCGAAATACCACTTTGAAAGAATTTTCCCGAAAGAAGTAAACGGCAAACTGATTGAAGAATTTGAAAACGTTCCCCTTTCAACAGAAAACCTTAAAGAAATAATTCTCGAAAATCTTCCCGCTGATTGTGGCTACAAGGGCAATCTCGGCATCACCCTGGATGACGTCAGAAACGGCAAAAACACTCTTGATGAGTTCGTTTCGCAACTGACTCTTGACGAGCTTGAGGCAATCAGCCGTGGCGACTACACAATGAACAGCTCCCTCGGTAACGAGGGCAACGCAGGCACCATGGCGGGTGTTCTGCCCTCACTTCGAAAAAAGGGTGTTGCCCCCCTGACCACCACCGACGGCCCCTCAGGCATACGCATAAAGGCTTGTTGCTCGCTTCTTCCCATCGGCACGGCGCTTTCCTCAATGTGGAATCTGCCTTTGGCTCAAGAAATTTATGCCAAGGTTGGTGCCGAAATGAAAGAAAAAGGCTCAGACATTCTTCTGGCACCGGGTATGAATATTCACAGAAGTCCCCTTTGCGGCAGAAACTTTGAATATTATTCCGAAGACCCGTTTGTAACAGGCAAAACAGCCGCCGCTGTTGTAAATGGCGTGCAGAGTGCGGGCGTTGCCGCCTGTCCCAAGCACTTTGCCTGCAACAGTCAGGAAACAAACCGAAACAAAACAGACTCCCGCCTTTCAGAAAGAGCGTTGCGTGAGATTTACCTCAAGGGCTTTGAAATCTGCGTTAAAGAAGCAAGCCCCTTGACTATTATGACATCCTACAACAAAATAAACGGCGTGTGGGGTCACTACAACTACAATCTCTGCACACGCATTCTTCGTCAGGAGTGGGGCTTTTCGGGTCTTGTTATGACCGACTGGTGGATGCAATACACCAACAGCCCCGAGTTCCCCGAAATGAAGGATAACGCATACCGTGTAAGAGCGGGCGTTGATGTTCTTATGCCCGGTGGCAAGCGCACCGGCAAAAAGAAGCCCGATGGCACACTTCTAAAGACATTCGGCAAACCCGACGGCATAACCCTAGGCGAAATGCAGGATACAGCAAAGCACGTTTTGGGCGTTGTTATGAAAATTAAATAAACAACAAAAACGGATGCAGATTTTCAAATTCTCTGCATCCGTTTTTATAATGATTGTAATTTGTCGAAACGCAGTCGCGTTTCGCAAAAGCCGATTTTATCGGCTTTTAGCAAAATTGTTTTTTATAAATACAATTTTGCATTACACTCATTGAAAGGATTATAGTCGAATTTTCGAAGAAAATTCGATACCAAATCATAATTTGGTATCGAAACAGTGTAATTTCACACTGTTTCGACTAACTATAATCGTTATTACGTTTATTATAATAATTACAAATTAAACATTGCGTTTATCTGATTCTCAGTGTCCTTCGCCCACTCGTATTGCTCCATATATTTTCCGAAGTATTTTATTCTGTCGCTTTTGCCGTTTTCAAGAAAATCGTAATAATCGCAAGCAAATTTACTCTTGTCTATACTACGCTGATTTCTGTTATCAATGAAAATATCCTGAATTCCCACTTCTTCAAGAGATGCTCTGAGGGATTTAAGAACCTTTCTGAAAAGCGACTGAACCGTTTCGTCGTATTTTCTGCCCTCCCAAAGGATTGCTATTGCCTGCTCGGTTGTTATAACCCCGCCGTTACGGTCAACCAGAAGTGCCAGCAGCTCCTTTGATTTCGCACTTGTGAACGAAACGGATTTGCCATCAACAAAAACGTCAAAATAACCGAAGGTTTTAACAAAAACGTGGTTTTCTGCAACAACGTCACGAACAAGAAGCGCCTTGTCATAAGCCCTTTTAATGTCCTCGGGCTCGTAGGGCTTCATAACATAATCAACTGCATCCGCAGAAAAAGCCTCAAGAGCATATTCGCTGTAGCTTGTTGCAAAAACGATTCTCACGTTGGGGCTGACCGCCTTTATTCTTTTCGCAAGGTCAATACCCTTTATTATTGGCATTTCAATATCAAGAAAAGCGATGTCAACCTTGTTCATAGCCGCATAGCTCAAAGCATCCAGCGGATTGCTGAATTTTACGATTTCATCGGTTATGCCAACCTCTTTACAGGTGTCTTCAAAATCCTCAAGAGCGAGTAATTCGTCATCTACTGCCATTATTCTCATTATAAGCTTCCTCCTTGGGAATTATAATAGTAACCTTTGTGCCCTCGCCGATAACACTTTCAATTTTGACCTCGGCATTCATCATTTCTTTAAGGCGCACAATAATATTTTTTATGCCCACGTGTGAGCGGTTGTCGGTGTGCTTCTGATTAATATCAAAGCCCACACCGTTGTCTTCAACAACAACTATGGCGTTGCCGCCCTCTTCATAGGCGGAGATTTTAACAGTTCCGCCCTCGGGTCGCTGATTAACGCCGTGTTTTATTGCATTTTCTGCAATGGGCTGAACTGTTAACGGCGGTATTTTAAAATCCGAAAAGCTAATATCATATTCAACACTCAGCCTGTCTGCAAAGCGCAGCATCTCAATAGATATATAGTTTTTCACGTGCTCAAGCTCGTTTTCAAAGGGTATCGGTTCCTTTTGTGTTAAAGAATCCATATTTGCCCTGAGATAGTTTGAAAACTTGACTATTGCCGTTTCTGCCGTTTTGGGGTCTTTTTTTGTTAAATATTTTATGGTATTCAGTGCATTATATAAGAAGTGGGGCTGAATCTGGCTGAGCATAAGCGTCATATTTATATCGCTGAGCTCTCTTGAAAGCCGTGCCGCTTCCTTGGCTTTCGAGAAAGCCTCAATAGTTTCAACAAAATGAACAAGCACCATACAGCTGATAAACACAACACATGCCGTGGGCATCACCCAAGACACCGTTCCCGAAATATAGCCGTTAATAAAGTAGTTGTCAATTATTATTGCCGCCGCCGTTATGCAATACGCCACAAGGTGAACAGCCGAAAAGCGCTTCTTCTCTGCAATCGCCTCTGACAGCTTGTATATCATAACAATATCAAGAATATACGGCACGGATTGAAGCCATATATACGCATCCGCAACGTAAATATAATCGTACAGGAAATACGGCACAAAGGCACATATCAGAAACAGTGCGGAAATAAACACAATTGTGTTCTGCTTTATGTTGAGCCTTGCCGTATTGTTAAGGTGCATCATCATAGAAAGCTTTATTATGTATGTGCTGACAAACACAAGACTCACCATTATCTCATAGTTAATGCCGCCGAAAAGCCTGTATGATGCGAGATAGCCTGTGTTTGAAATGAGCATTCTGAAAATAAACGCAACGCACAAAACAACAAGCCATATCTGAATATTCATATCTTTTCTCATAATAGTGAAAAGAAGAACAGCCAATGCAAAGAACAGCACAATACCCACCAAAAGGTATCTGAGAGCAAGATTTGTCATCGTATTGCTCTGAAAATGCTCGTATTCAGAAAGAACCGGGATTGTTGTCAGCCCGCTTGAATACTCGCAGGTCATTTCAATTACAATTTCGTGAGTAACGTTATCTTCAAAATCAGGTGCTACAGGTTGCGAATACGTGCCTGCAGTCAACGTCACGGAATCAGCATAAAAGCCACGGTTTAAAAAAACGCATTCACCATCCACAAAAACCTTACATTGACCGGGAACGTTGGGCACGGTAACAACAAAAGGCTCTTTTGTGTCAATGTTCTTTATGTATGCACGGTAGCTTGCACTGCCGCCGTTATTGAGCTTGTGCCCGTCTAACTCATACTCTGTCCACGGCGACGGAACTTTAACGTATGAATCGGGCTCAATATTTTCAAGATTTTGGGATATAATATGTTCCCCTTTAAAAAATTGCCACTCGCCGCTGAGATATATGTCTTTACCGCCTTCAACCACAACTCCGTCAAGCACACCGTCAACAACAGGTGCACCACCCAGAAAGCCCGGTGAAAGCTGTGACAGCCAAGGAAGGATAAAGCCCGCAACAAAAGTTAACAAAACCGCAACGGCAAAAATAAAAAAGCGTTTAGTTTTTTTACTCAAGCTCACCCCTCCTTTTTATCCACTGTCAATTATACACCCCCAACGTGAACAAATCAACATTTTTTTGGGATAATAGCGTAACAAATGCGAGAATAACCATCATAGCAACCCAACTTGAAAAATATTATAAAATATGATAGTATATTTAGTTGGTGAAATAATTAATCGTGAGGAGATTTTTTATGATAAACAATACCGAACGACTTGAAATACTCACTGCCCTTGTTGAAAACGGAGTCAGCATACCCTGCTTTGACGGAATAATAATTGAACCGTCTTCAACAATCGAAAAAGGAACCCTTATCCTCCCCGGAACAATTATTCTCGGTAAATGCACCATCGGCAAAGGCTGTGTCATCGGTCCAAACTCCTACATCAGCGATTCAACCGTGGGAGAAAACACAAAGCTAAATAACACCCAGTGCTACAATTCAGTTGTGGGTAGCGGTGTAACAAGCGGGCCCTTTGTTCACATCCGCCCGAATTCGCAAATTGCAGACAACGTCCACATAGGCAATTTTGTTGAGGTTAAAAATTCAACCGTTGACGAGGGCTCAAAGCTCCCCCATCTGCTTTATATCGGCGACTCCGACGTCGGCAAGGACGTAAACTTCGGTTGCGGTTGCGTAACAGTCAACTACGACGGCAAAAACAAGTTCCGGACCGTTGTCAAGGACGGTGCATTCATCGGCTGCAACACAAACCTTGTTGCCCCCGTAACCGTTGGCGAAAACGCCTTCACCGCCGCAGGAAGCACGATAACCGAAGACGTGCCGGATAATGCACTTGCACTTGCAAGATCAAGGCAGACTGTAAAAAACGATTGGGTCAATATAAAAAAGCCATACGAAAGACAACACAAAAAATAAAGGAATTTTAAAATGTTCAACAAATTCAAAAAAGACAGCTCTTCAACCTACGAATACCTTATTGTGGGCTTGGGAAACCCGGGCGCAAAATACGAAACAACCCGCCACAACGCGGGCTTTCTGTGCGTAACTTATCTTGAGGATAAGCTGGGCTTTTCTGTAAAAAAGCTGAAATTTCACGCCCTTATCGGCGACACAAAAATAGGCAACAAGCGTGTTCTTGTGATGAAGCCCCAGACAATGATGAACAACAGCGGCACAGCCGTTGCTGAGTGTGCATCATTCTACAAAATACCACCAGAAAACATCATTGTTATCTACGACGATATCTCTCTTGACCCCGGCAAGCTCCGCATCAGAAGAAAGGGAAGCGCCGGCGGTCACAACGGAATAAAAAGCATCATCAGCCACCTCGGCAGTGAAAGCTTCCCGAGAATCAAGCTTGGTGTCGGTGCAAAGCCCCACCCCGATTACGACCTTGCAGACTGGGTGCTTGCAAATATTCCAAAAAAAGATATACCCCCTATGCGTGACGCTATTTCCGATGCCTGCGATGCCCTCGAGTACATAATAAACGGCGACATCGACGGCGCAATGTCAAAATTCAACTCCTGAGGTTTTTATGTCCTGTTTTGCAACACTTCTGAGAAGCTGTGCCCCGTACAATGATGCGGTGCAAAATATCAGAGCACAAAAGGGTGCTGTTGGTTTAATCGGCTTGCCCGGTGCAGCAAAAGCCCACGTTGTTCACTCGCTTTGTGAGGATTTATCCCGCAAGGCGCTTGTTGTGTTGCCCGACGAAGCCTCTGCAAGAAAATTCACAGCCGACATCAACGAATTCTTCGGCAATACCGACAAAGCACTTTTCTACCCCGCAAGAGATTTTTCATTTGACTCTTCACAAGGTCAATCCCGTGAATACGAGCAGTTAAGGCTTCGGGTTCTTTGCAAGATTCTCAAAAACGATTATTCTGTAATTGCTTGCTCGGCAGAAGCCGCCTTACAGCTCACTATTCCCCGCGATGAGCTTTCAAGACGCATCAGAAAAATCTGCCCCGGTGATGAAATCTCAACACAAGCCCTTTCACGTCACCTTACCGCCGCAGGCTTTAAAAGAACGGATTCAGTTGAGGGTGCGGGACAATTTGCAATAAGGGGCGGTATTGTTGATTTCTTTCCTGCCGAAAGTGAATACCCCATAAGAATCGAGCTTTGGGGTGACGAGGTTGACACGGTTTCGACCTTTGACGTTTCAACCCAAAGGCGTGTTGATGCCCTTGAACATTGCGAAATTGTTCCCGCAACCGAGATTCTTTTTGACAGTGAGCAGGATTTAAAAGAAAAAATTGAGGAGCACGCTAAAAACCTTTCGGGCAAAGGCTCACGGAAGGCAAAGGAGCTTCTTTTAAAGGATTGCGAATATCTCGGCTCTGGAATCAAGCTGCAATCCGTTGACAAATACCTTTCACTTGCATATAGCACCCCCGAAGCAATTTTCGACTATTGCGGTGAGGCTTTGCTTTTCATAAGCGAAACATCATCTGTAAAAGAAAAAGTTCAGAGCTCATCAAAGCTTTTTCAACAGGAACTCAAGGCGCAGTTTGAAAACGGCGTGCTTTCTAAAGGGCTCGACAGATTTTCTCTTACATTCCCAGAGCTTCTTAACATTTACGAAAAGCGTAACGCAATTTACACAGATAACCTTGCACGCGGTAGCTTTGACACACCCGTAAAAGCACTTTTTACATTCAGCGTTCAGCAAAATCCGATGTGGAACGGCTCCCTTGAAACGCTAACAGACGATTTACGGCCCGCTTTAAGCAAAAATAAAACCTGCATCATTTTTGCAGGAACTCAGAAAGCCGCCTACGCTCTTGCAGAGGCGCTTGAAAACGAAGATATTAAAGCGCTTTTCTGCCCCGTTCTGCCAAAAGAATTTCTCACAAAAACGGTCAACGTACTGCCGGGCAGCTTATCATCGGGCTATTTCTTCCCATCGGAAGGCTTTGATATTTTTTCATATTCAAAGGGTCAACGAACGCTTTCAAAGCAAAAACGTAAAAAGAACTACAAGGCGGCAAATGCAATACAAAGCCTTGAGGAGCTTTCAAAGGGTGATTACGTTGTTCACTCCGTTCACGGTATCGGTGTTTTCAACGGAATAAAAAAAATCGAGGCAAGCGGCCACGTAAAGGATTATATACACATTCTCTATGCCAAGGGCGGTGCTTTATACGTACCGGTAACCCAGCTTGACCTTGTAACAAAATACATCGGCCCCCGTGAAGAAACAAAAACGCTGAAGCTTTCGCACCTTGGCGGTCACGATTGGGAAAAGCTCAAGCAACGTGTTAAAACCTCTGCCAAAAATATGGCAAAGGAATTAATAAAGCTCTATTCGCAGCGTCTTTCACTTCAAGGTCACGCTTTCTCGCCCGATATTGATATGCAGAACGACTTTGAGCGCCGTTTTGAATACGAGGAAACCGACGACCAGCTGCGCACCATCAACGAAATAAAGCGTGATATGGAAAAATCCGTACCTATGGACAGACTCCTGTGCGGTGATGTGGGCTTCGGCAAAACCGAGGTTGCGTTAAGGGCGGCATTCAAATGTATTGCCGACGGCAAGCAATGTGCAATTCTTGTGCCCACAACCATTCTTGCTCTTCAGCATTACAACACAATAATCAGACGATTTGAGGGCTTCCCCATAGAAGCACAAATGCTCTCACGCTTCAGAACAGCCAAAGAGCAGACTAAAATAATAAAAGACCTTAAACGTGGCTCCATCGACATAATCGTGGGAACTCACCGACTTATTTCAAAGGATATAAAATTCAAGGACCTTGGTCTTATAATAGTTGACGAGGAGCAACGCTTCGGTGTTGGCCAGAAAGAAAAGCTCAAGGAGCTTTACCCAAAGGTTGACTGCCTCACACTTTCAGCAACCCCCATTCCCAGAACTATGAATATGGCGATGTCGGGCATACGTGATATGTCAGTTATTGAAGAAGCCCCACAGGACAGATTCCCCGTTCAGACCTATGTTCTGCAACACGATTGGTCTGTTATTGCAGAGGCTATATCAAAGGAGCTGCGCCGCGGCGGGCAGGTATATTACCTGCACAACAAGGTTGAAACAATTGAAAAAACAGCCGCAACACTCAAGGAATGGCTCCCCGATGCCAACATCGGTATCGGTCACGGCAAAATGAGTGAGGATGAGCTTTCAGAGGTGTGGCGAAGCCTGCTTGACGGCGAAATAGATATTCTTGTTTGCACAACAATAATTGAAACAGGCGTGGACGTACCCAACGCCAACACGCTGATTATTGAAAATGCAGACCGTCTCGGGCTTGCACAGCTTCACCAGATACGAGGCAGAGTGGGCAGGTCCGCAAGGCGTGGCTTTGCATACCTTACCTTCCCGCCGAAATCCGCCCTTTCAGAAATTGCCACAAAGCGTCTGACGGCTATACGCGAATACACCGAATTCGGCTCGGGCTTCAAAATTGCCATGCGTGACCTTGAAATCAGGGGTGCAGGCAACCTTCTCGGTGCTGAACAGCACGGTCATATGGAGTCTGTCGGCTACGACATGTATATGAAGCTTCTGCAGGAGGCTGTGCTTGAAGAAAAGGGCGAGCTCCCCGCCACAACCCCCAAGGAATGTCTTATTGACATAACCATTGATGCATATATTCCCGAAGCATACATAGAAAGCCTGCCACAACGCCTTTCTATGTATCGCAGAATAGCAGATATAAAATCCCGCGAGGATTCAATGGACGTTATTGATGAATTCATTGACCGTTTCGGCGAACCACCCGAAAGCGTTTCGGGCCTTGTGCGTATTTCACTTCTCAGAAATTCCGCATCAGCGGCAGGAGTATATGAAATAAAGCAGAACAGCAACAGCCTTTTGCTTTACGTTGAAAAGATTGATATGGAAAAGGTTGCCGTGCTTGTTAAAGGTATGCGTGGCAGAATTCTTGTTTCCACGGGTCCTAAGCCATATATCACACTAAAAAAAGCGCCCCGACAGACCGCCCTCGACACTCTTGAGGAGGCATTCGGGCTGTTAGCACAAAACAATAACACGGAGGAAATAAAAAATGACGTATAATTTCAGACCCCAAGGTGTTTGTTCAAGAAGCCTTACCTTTGATATTGAAGACGGCATCGTAAAAAATGTTAAATTCACAGGCGGCTGCCACGGTAATCTTCAGGGAATTGCCGCACTTTGCGAGGGCAAACCGGCAGAAGAAATCATAAATGCAGTTTCGGGAATCCGATGTGGCTTTAAATCCACTTCCTGCCCCGATCAGCTTGCAATCGCACTAAAAAACGCACTCGAAAGCGAGGATAAATAATATGAAATATCTTATTCTTATTGCTGACATCGATGAATTTGACCCCTGCAAAAACAGTCTTGGCGACATTGTTGAAAAAGAATATAAAATCAAGCATATGCCCGCCTTTGATTTTTCATACAACAACCACCAATGCACCGCCGTGTGTTTCGGCATAGGCAAGGTTAATGCGGCTATGGGTGCATCGCTCGCTCTTAACTATGATAAATTTGACGGTGTAATCAACACCGGCTGGAGTGGTGCAGTTTCGGGCGTCTTCAAGGGCGATATTCTTGTTTCAGATTCCTGTGTTGAATGTGACTTTGACCTGACCCCCATCGGCAGACTCCCCGGTCAGAAGCCCGGTCAGGATGATTACATATACAAATGCGACAATGCGCTTCACAAAGCCGCCTGCTCGGTTGAAGGCTTCAAGCACGGAAAGCTTGGCACAGGTGATTTTTTCCTTACCGATAAAGAGCTTGGTCAGAAATACAAAGAGATTTTCGGCATAAATGCTTTTGATATGGAAAGTGGCGCCCTCGGTGCTGTTTGCTACCTTCTCGATGTACCCTTTGTGAGCATAAGAAAAATATCCGACAGCGCTGACGATGTTGGTGTTGAAGACTACACCACCTCTGTAAAAACAGACGTTACCGCATTTTCAGACATCGTTCTTAACGTTCTTAAAAAGCTTTAAAAAACACCCTGAGCAACATTGGTTGTTCAGGGTGTTTTCACAGAAAAATCTATATAAAGCGAAAAGGCAGAACGAGAAATCATTCAAAGGTTTGGCTACTCTGCGGGTTAAGCTCAGTTTTTCTTAACCACCGCCCCCACTTTACGCGAATCTTTCTATACATACTATGCATTTAACGCGTTTTTGTTAAAAAACAAATTCCCGATTGACACAAGGTCAATCGGGAATTTTCTATAATTTAATCAGAAAATTTTGAGATAAAAGCCTTTGTTCTTTCCGATTTGGGGTTGTCGAAAACCTCTTCGGGTGTGCCCTCTTCCGCAATAACGCCATTATCCATAAAAATAACCTTTGTGGAAACGGCTTTTGCAAAGGACATTTCATGGGTAACAATTACCATTGTTATTTTTTCTTCCGCAAGGCTTTTAATAACCTTGAGAATTTCACCCGTAAGCTCAGGGTCAAGGGCAGACGTTGGCTCATCAAAGAACAAAACCTTAGGCTCAAGCATCAATGCTCTTGCAATAGAAACACGCTGTTTCTGGCCGCCTGAAAGCTCGCAGGGATAGTTTGCAAGCTTCTCTGAAAGACCGACCTTTGCAAGCAATTCCTTGGCTTTTGCCTCTATCTCTTCGTGAATCTGCTTTTTGTTCTCTTTATAGTCCTTCTCCTCAGCAGCAAGAAGCTCCGCCGCAAGTGTAACGTTTTTCAAAACGTTGTATTGGGGGAAAAGGTGAAAATCCTGAAAAACAAGACCAACAAGAAGCTGTCGACGACGTTTTTCTTCAGCACTGTCTTTACCGATCACTCCATTGAAAAACACTTTATCAGCAACAGAAATAAAGCCCTTGTCAGGTGTTTCAAGCTGGTTTATGCAACGAAGAATTGTGGTTTTACCGCTACCGGATGAGCCGATAATGCTGAGAACCTCGCCCTCTTCAAGGGTGAACGAAACACCCTTTAAAACCTCGGTCTTTCCGAAGCTTTTTTTCAAATCTTTTACAACAAGCACAGACATTTTAAAAGCTCCCTCCGACCTTAGTTTTTGTAATAATCAAATTTCTTCTCAATGAAATTGAAAAGCAATGTAAGAACGCCGCAGAACACAAGGAAGAACACAGCGGTATAGAACAACGGCCATATAATACCCTTGCTCGAGAAATCAGTTGCCTGCATAAGTATCTCGGAAACTGCAATAACTCTTGCAAGAGAGGTATCCTTAACAAGTGTTATTATTTCGTTGCTCATAGGCGGAAGAATTCTCTTCACAACCTGCATAAGAACAACCTTGAAGAAAATCTGCGTTTTTGTCATACCAAGCACTTGACCCGCTTCGTACTGACCTTTGGGGATGGACTCGATACCGCCCCTGTAAATCTCAGAAAAATATGCGGCATAGTTGATAACAAAAGCGAGAAGTGCGGCTGTCATACGTGATTTCATCGGTGTGCCGAACAGAAGACCGGGAACGTAAAACACCACAAAAAGCTGGAGCATCAGAGGTGTACCTCTGATGACCCAGACAAATGCTTTTGTTATAACCTTTAATATTTTGAGCTTTGACATTGAGCCCATGGAAATAACAAGACCCAACGGTAAAGCAAAGAGCAGCGTTGCTCCGAATAAATAACAGTTTTGGTAAAAGCCTTCGAGTAACTCAAGGCTAACTTCAGCAAAAGACATTTAATTTACTCCTGAAAATCAGTCAGCTTTAACAACAACTGCCTGCTCATTTTTCATATAGGGAATGGAAATCTGCATATTCTCCTGTCTTTCGGGAGTGATTGTCATACCATTCCAGATGCAGTCGATGTTTTTACCTGCAAGCTCTGTTTCTTTTGAGTTCCAGTCAATAACCTGGAATTTAACCTTAACACCAAGCTTTGCTGCAACTGCTTTTGCAAACTCTGTTTCGAAGCCTGTAAGCTCGCCGTTTTCATCCTCGTAGTTCATGGGAGCAAAGTATGTGATACCAACAACAAGTGTGCCCTTGTCTTTGATATATTCCCAATCGGATTCTTTAGCCTTTACTTCTTCGTAGTCAGCATCACCGAGAAGCTGATCCTGAAGCTTGTAATCCTTTGCGATATCTTCAAGGGTGCCGTCAGCTTTGAGCTCTTTGATTGCTTTGTTTACGTAGTTAACAGCATCAGAACCTTTTCTGAATGCGATACCGTACTCTTCGGGGGAGAATTTGGCATCTTCAACGAGTTTAAGGTTTGCGAAGTCTGTGCCTTCACCGATTGAACCGATAGACATAACGTAGTCGATAACTGCCATATCAGCTGTGCCTGCAGAAACCTCCATAAGAGCCTTTGACTGTGTGTCAACGGGAGTCTTTTCATAATCTGCGAAATACTCGTCTTCATTCATTACGCTTTCGCCTGCTGAACCTGCTTCTGCAACAACAATCTTCTTTTCTTCGCCGCAAGCGGTGAAAGCAAGAACGATACCTGCAACGAGAACAAGGCTCATTACAATAGCTAATACTTTTTTCATAATATTTTCCTCCATAGGTGAACTCACCTTTTATTTTGTGTGGTTATTTTAGCACTTTAGCGTGATAAAGTAAAGTGTTTTTTGCCATTTTCTTTTATTTTGTATGTTTTGCCATAGACCCCTGTGCAATATTCCGTTCTTTTATGCAACTTTACCACTTTAGCGCACTAAAGTGAGCCCTTGGTAACATATTATCATTGTAAAAAGTCTTTTGTCGTGATAGAATATACTCATAACGTATCCGAGGTTTTTATATGAACAGTTTTGAAAATCAGATTAATATCAAGCTTCTTATTGCAGAGCTTGACCACATTTTAAGCAGAAACGACTATAGCTCTGCCCGTGACTTTTTAGAAAAATGGGTTTCTGTTGCCCAAGACCGAAACGACAATAATTCTTTATTTTCGCTTTGCAACGAATGTATCGGGCTTTACAGAAAACGGGGCGAAAAAGAGCTTTGTTACAAGCATTGTGAAAAAATTCAGGAGTTACTAATTATTTTAAATATTGAAAACACAATCGCCGGTGCAACCGCACTCACCAACTGTGCCACAGCCTACAAAGCCTTTGGCGAGGCTGAAAAAAGTCTAGCGCTTTTCACTAAAGCACAGGCTCTATATGAAAAGCTCCTTCCGCCAAACGACCCCAGGCTTGCGGGATTATATAACAATTTTGCACTTACACTTGTGGATTTGAAAGAATTTGAAAAGGCATATTCACTTTACAGCAAGGCCATTGAAATTCTCGCCAACAACCCCGAAAAAAGTCTTGAGCAGGCTGTAAGCTACCTTAATATGGCAAATGCCGTTGAAGCAGAAAAGGGTCTTGAAAACTCCTGCGAGGAAATTGACGTTTTACTTGATAAGGCTCAGAAGGTGCTTGATGAAAAATATTCTCAAACAGACGGCAACTACGCTTTTGTCTGCGAAAAATGCGCCCCCACCTTTGGATACTACGGCAGATTTTTCTATGAAAACGAATTAAAAGAAAGGGCACGGGTTATTTATGAAAGGACTTGAGCTTTCAAAAAAATACTATGAAGAATTCGGCAGACCTATGCTCCGCGAGCTATTCCCGCAATACGAGCATTTAATTGCAGTCGGGCTTGTTGGCAGCGGGTCGGATTGCTACGGCTACGATGACAACATTTCTCACGACCACGATTTCGAGCCGGGCTTTTGCTTGTTTCTGCCCGATGAAAGCGTTATTGATGATAAAGCCTTTTTTAATTTAGAAAGGGCATACAGCAGGCTTCCGAAGGAATTTCTCGGCTACAGACGAAGCCTTGTGAAGCCGGTGGGCGGCAAAAGAAACGGTGTTTTCAGAACAAGTGATTTTTACGCTAAAAAAATCGGCTCGCCAACAGGTGACCTGACTGTGGAGCAATGGTTTACACTCCCCGATTACGCTTTGGCAGAAGCCACAAACGGCGAGGTTTTCAAGGATGATTTTGGTGAATTCACCGCTATACGCAACAGACTTCTCAATATGCCCGAGGATGTTTTTCTCAAGAAGCTTGCGGGTAACCTTCTTATTGCATCACAAAGCGGGCAATATAACTACCCCCGTATTATAAAGCGTGGCGAAACCGCCTCTGCCCAGCTTGCGCTCTTTGAGTTTTCAAAAGCGGTATCGCAAATATATTTTCTTTTAAACTGCAAATATATGCCGTATTACAAATGGCAGTTCAGAGCGTTACGGGATTTACCCGGTGGTGAATATTTGGCAGATTCCCTTGAATTTCTTATTTCAACCGACAACACAGAAGAAAACGCCAACATAAAAGCCGATATAATAAACACCGTCGCAGAGGATATTGTTAATCTTTT
Source organism: Oscillospiraceae bacterium (assembly GCA_015066225.1). Lineage (GTDB taxonomy): Bacteria > Bacillota > Clostridia > Oscillospirales > Acutalibacteraceae > DTU089. Next base: position 356,072 of record SVOT01000002.1, on the reverse strand, counting down.
AAAAGAAAAAGATATCACAAAAGCCACCTGCAACGACCTTGAAAAGCACGCCTACTCTGTTAACGATTTTATAAAAGACGGCAATATAAGAAACAGTAATATTTTAATCGGTGTATAAAAAATGGTTCGGAATCACAGGATTCCGAACCGTTTTTAATTAAAGACCCTTAAAGAAATCAACAATGAAATTGTAGATTGTTGAGAAGAGCTTTTCAAATACATAGAAGAAATCGTAGTTGTTTCTTCCGCCAAGCTCGCCTAACTGTGAATCATCTCTCTGAGCAAGCTCGTTTGATGTAAGGTTATATGTTTCATAGGTTGTAAGGTCATCCTCATAAAGTTCAATGACTCTCGCACCCTGGAACATATTGCTGTAATATGAATTGTATGTTACACCGGGAGTCTGGATAAGATCTATTCCGTCGCAATGTGCAACGAAATTGTTCTGATGGTCGTGACCAACAACAAGACCAAGAACATCTCCGCCTGCAAGCATTGCATCCCACTGGCCGTCGTTACCGTAGCTGGGGCAGCTCTTTTCAAAAATAAGACCGTCGTATTTGGTGATGTCGGGGATGGGCGTATAAACAGAACCGTCTGAGAAGTTGATGGTAGCCTCGCCGAGAGCAATAGCGCCCTCAAAGAAAATCATTTCAACGGGCTCCTGAGGAATGATGTGCTGGAATGCCATAGCGGGAACAACCTCGCCGCCATTTTCTGCAGTCATTGCATCACGTGTTGTGTTGTACCATTCAATCTGATCTTCTCTTACCCAATCGTAGCCGAGCCATTTGCCGTTTGCATCATGGTAGCTTCCGCCGCTGTCAAAGCACCAAACGTTAAATGCAACCTTGCTTCCGTCGCTTGAAAGGATAGGAAGGTTGTGTGTTGCACAGCCTGTGAGGTCGGGGTCAGCATCGTATGCAAGGCAGCCGGGGAATTTCTGGTATTCTGCCAGCTGGTCTTCCTTAGCCATACCGCCCTCATCATCGTGGTTACCGAAAACAAATGTAAAGGGAATGTCTCTGTCAACGAGGGGGGCAACCATTTCGCCGATTGCTCTGAAGTCCTCACCAACAACGTTGTCACCAACAAAAACAACAAGGTCAGGCGAAGCAAAATCAAGAGCTTCATTAATAAACTGAAGCACGTCGGGCTCCAAAGGATAATCATCCTGAACGTCTGCAAGGCAAAGGATTTTGAAGCTTCCGTTTTCGTTAAACTGAAGCTTAGCTTCTTCTTTGTAGCCTGCAAAGCTCATCACGCTGAGTGAAAAGAGCATCCAGACCGCTAAAGTCAATGCAATAAACTTTTTCATCTTTATTCTCCTTATCCGGAATATTTGGTTTAATTATAAAACTATTTCCTCATTTTGTCAATGAATGAATAACGGCTTTGTAATGTCTGCCCTTTTCCTCAAAGTTTTTATAGTAATTGTAGCTTGCCGCTGCAGGTGAAAACAAACAGCTTTTGCCTTTCTGGGTTATTTCGGCGCATTTTTTTACTGCATCCTCCATATCCCTTGCACAGAAAAAGCTTTTATCTGCACCTTTTTCCTTGAGAGCTTTTATTATGTTGTGACCCGTTTCAGGGAGCCCGACAAGGTTTCTGATATCACACCGGGCAAGATATTCTATAAAATCCGAATAGTCAATGCCCCTGTCAAGACCGCCGAAAAGAAGTGTATCAACGTTACCGAGAGCCTTCACTGCACCCATAACCGCCGTTGGAATTGTGGCAATGCTGTCGTTATACCAGATTATATCCTCCACAACACCCACATACTCCATTCGGTGTTCAATCCCGCCAAAGTTTTTGATAGCCTCTCTTACGGCATCATCGCCGACACCGAAAATCCTTGCAACAGTTAATGCATAGGCAATATCCTGTCTGTTGTGCTCACCTTTAAGGTGGTTTGTTGATTTCCACAGCTCGTTGACAAAGGCATCGTTTTTAGCATCGGTAAAGGTTACAGGCTTTCGGTTGCCTTTAATAACCTTTTCCCAATCGACAATACCCTCAAGCTCCTGCTCGGGATTATAAATCAAATAATCCTCTGTGTTTTGGTGAACCGCTATATTGAGCTTTGCATCAACATAGCCCCTGAAGCCTGTTTTATAGTGGTCAAGATGCTCCTGATAAATGTTCACAAGTACAGCAACGTGTGGTGAAACCGTTGTAAACTCCAGTTGGTGCGATGACATTTCAATAACTGCCACCAAATCCTCGTCTTCATCTGCCATTTCGAACACAGGCACACCTATGTTACCTATAAGGCAGGTTTTAACACCGCCGTGTTTGAGCATTTCGTAAATAAGCGTTGACGTTGTGGTTTTGCCCTTTGAGCCTGTTATACCCACAACCGTCGGCTTGCAAAAGCGCAGGAACATATCTGTCTGGCAGGTAATCTCCGTTGTATCGGGGTAAGTAACATCGTCAAGAAATGCAATTCCGGGGCTTTTAAAAACTATGTCGAAATCGCCAAGCGATTTCAGATAATCGTCGCCGAAAATCACACTTACCTTGCTATCGTTAACTGTAGGCTTGTTTTTATCGGCAATAGTCAACTCTTTTTCGGGCAAATGCTTTCTGATGTAGTTGTAGGTTGACTGCCCCTCTCTGCCAAAGCCGAGAATCAACACACTTTTATCTTTAATATACTCTGTTATCTGAGACATAAAATGCTCCTGTAATCATTCAAAAAATGCGTAGTCGTTTTTGCCGTTGTGCTTTACGGAATACATCGCTTTATCTGCTTTTTTGTAAAGCTCGGTGTAATTTGAACCGTCCTGGGGGTATCTTGCAATACCGATACTGCAAGAGAACTCCTCACCCATTGCGCTGTCAAGACGCACACCGTGGCAGATTTTTTCAATTTGCTCAGCTTTTTCTTCAATAAAGCGTGTTGAATCACCGACACCGCTGATGTATATAACAAACTCTTCACCGCCGACTCTGCCGAGAATATCGGTTGAACGGAAGGAAAGGGTAAGGTTGGTTGAAAAATCCTTCAGGAATTTGTCACCCTCGTGGTGACCGTAGGTATCGTTAAGCTTCTTGAAATCATCAAGGTCAATAAGGAACAACGCGCCGTGCTCCTCGGGGTTTTCTTTTATAATTTCACTGATTTTAAGGCTTGTTGAAATTTTATTGAGGAAGCCCGTTAATTGGTCAGTCTGAGCCTGAACAATAAGCCTGTTTTTCTCTCGTTTTTCTTTATCAACGTCTATAAGGTTACCAATAAACTGTTTTGCATTGCCGTTATTGTCATAAACAACAACAAATTTGATTCTGTACCAAACGCTTTCGCCCCTGTTATTTATGAGTCTGGCGTCAAAAACATTGCTTCTTTTTCCCGAAAGGGCGTTGCTGAGCGCCGCAATAAACACCGGAACATCACGGTGGTCAATAATATTGCCGTATGTGAAATTTTCAATAGCATTGTCGTATTTAACTTTGCTTGCAAGACTTCTGAGGATTTTGGAGGATGCCTCGAAAACGTCCGCCTCAACATCATAGGTGAAAAGAATTGTGTCTGAAATCTCTTCAACAATTTCATACTGATTCTGAATTTGCTGAAGCATCATCTGCATTTTTTTCATTTCTGTTATATCTGTAAAGCTACAGATAAACGATTGGCTATCTTCGCTTGCTTCAACAGGTTTTTTCGTGCTGATAAGAACCCAGCCTGTTTCGCCGCCTTTTTTATTTATTCGGCATTCAAAAAACTGTGATGAGCCCGCTTCGTAATGAGTATTGATTCTGGAAATGATTTCCATAAAATCTTCGCTGTTAAACAAGTTGAGTCTTACGTCAAGGCCAAGATTTTCGTACTCGTCACGCTCATAACCGAAAAGCTTGAAAAAAGCCTCGTTTGTGTAGTCAAGGCGCACACCGTCCGGGTGCGGTGAAACCATGGCAATTCCCACGTTAACCTGACCGAGTATCATTTCCAGCTCTTCACGGCTTAAATCCTTTTCAAGGTTTCCGCCCAATCTTTTGTTCATATAATCACCTCGATGTCTTTATATTACAACTATATCATAAATTAGCTTCTTTAACAAGGATTTTTGAAAAAGACTTGAATAAACTAATAAAATTATATATAATTTAAAATTGAAAAACTTTGCACTCTTGCGTGCTGTTTTAATACTATATTTTTTCGGAGAAAACTATGCTCGAATTAAAAAACGTTTCATTTAAAGTATCCGATGACAAGGGCACCGCAGAAATCATAAAAGACGTTTCTCTGACTCTTGACGACGGTAAATTTATTGTAATAACAGGCCCCAACGGCGGTGGCAAATCCACCCTTGCAAAGCTCATTATGGGCATTGAAAAGCCAACAGGCGGTAAAATAATCTGGAACGGTACCGATATCACCGATATGTCCATAACCGACAGGGCAAAGCTGGGCATCGGCTATGCATTTCAGCAGCCTCCCCGCTTTAAAGGGCTTTCTGTAAGAGACCTTCTTTCGCTTGCCCACGGCAGTGACCTGCCCGAGGACCAATGCTGTGCATACCTCACAAACGTCGGTCTTTGCTCAAGAGATTATCTCAACCGTCAGGTTGACACCTCCCTCTCAGGCGGTGAAATAAAAAGAATAGAAATCGCTACCCTTATGGCAAGAAATCTTCAGCTTGCAATTTACGACGAGCCTGAGGCAGGCATTGACCTGTGGAGCTTTAATATGCTTGTTGAAAGCTTCAAGGGTATTGCAAAAAGACGCAAAGAAAGTATGATTATCATCTCCCACCAGGAGAGGATAATGAAAATCGCCGACGAAATCGCAATTATTGCAAACGGTGTTGTTAAGAAAATCGGCCCCACCGATGAGGTGTTCCCCGAGCTTATGTCAGAATTCGACAACACCTGCACATTCAGATGAGGAACAGACTATGAATAAAACAGAACTCCATATGCTTGAGGCAGTCGCGGACCTTCACGGCGTTCCTCAGGGTGCATACAATATCAGAAAAAACGGTGAAGGCGTTGAAAGACAGTCCACGGCTAATATTATTATTGAGCCTAAAAAGGACAAGCCGGGTATTGATATAATCGTAAAGCCCGGCACCAAAAATGAAAGCGTTCACATACCCGTTATCATTACCCAGGCGGGTGTGGATGACCTTGTATATAACGATTTTTATATTGGCGAGGATGCGGATGTTCTCATTGTTGCAGGCTGTGGAATCCACAACAGCGGCGACAAGGCAAGTGAGCACGACGGCATCCATTCCTTCCATATCGGCAAAAACGCAAAAATCAAATATGTAGAGAAGCACTACGGTGAGGGTGACGGCAAGGGAGAAAGAATTCTCAACCCCACAACCACCATTGAAATGGATGAAAACTCCTTCTGTGAAATGGAAACGGTGCAAATCAAAGGCGTTGACTCCACAAAGCGTGACACAGTTGCAAGGCTCAAAAGCGGTGCCCGCCTTGTTATGCTTGAAAAGCTTATGACACACGGCAACCAGGTTGCACATTCCGACGTTGTAATTGAGCTCAACGGCGAGGATGCTTCTTCGCAGATTATTTCCCGCTCGGTTGCAAAGGACAATTCAACACAGGTCTTTTACCCGAGAGCTGTGGGCAATGCTCCCTGCAAGGCCCACGTGCAGTGCGACTCCATTATTATGGACAATGCACATATCCGCTCAATCCCCGAAATCGCCGCAAACCATTGCGATGCAAACATCGTTCACGAGGCGGCAATCGGCAGAATAAACAACGACCAGCTTCTTAAGCTTCAGACTCTCGGCAAAACCGAAGAAGAGGCAGAAGAAATTATAATAAACTGCTTCCTTAAATAATTCCCACAGGAAAGGGTGTTAATTTTGAAAAAAAGAGTTCTCGCATTCGACTTTGGCGCTTCCAGCGGCAGAGCAATCATAGGTGAATTTGACGGTGAAAAAATCGAGCTTCGTGAGGTTCACCGTTTCTCAAACGATCCCGTTAAAATAAACGGAACTATCTATTGGGACGTTCAGCGCCTTTTTTACGAAATAAAACAGGGCATTCTCAAGGCTAAAGAGGACGGTGGCTTTGACTCCATCGGTATTGATACCTGGGGCGTTGATTTCGGTCTTTTGCGTAAAGACGGCACTCTTGTTGAAAACCCCGTTCACTACCGTGATGCACGAAACGACGGTATGATTGAAAAAGCCGAGAAATATATGAGCCGTGAAAGAATGTACGATATAACAGGCATTCAGTTTATGGACTTTAACACAGTTTTTCAGCTTCTTTCATTAAAAGAAAACAGACCATATATCCTTGAGGAGGCTGATACGCTTCTCTTTATGCCCGACCTTCTCAATTATATGCTTTCAGGTGTAAAATCCACCGAGTATTCAATCGCAACCACCTCACAGATGGTTGATTTGAAAACCCACGATTGGTCCGACGAGATTTTAGACACACTGGGTCTCAAAAAGGATTTGCTTACACCCATCGCTCCCACGGGTGCGGTTATCGGCAAGCTTTCACCTGAAATCTGTGAAGAGCTCGGCGTACCTGCGGCAGATATTATCAGCGTTGCCGCCCACGATACGCAAAGTGCAATAACCGCAACACCCTGCGAATTTGAAGATTTCGCCTTTATCTCCTGCGGAACATGGTCACTTTTCGGCACCGAGGTAAAAGACCCCATAATAAACGAAAAATCAAAAGCCCTCAACGTTACAAACGAGGGTGGCTACAACTACACAACAGCATTCCTCAAAAACATCTGCGGACTCTGGCTCATTCAGGAAAGTCGCCGTCAATGGATTCGTGAGGGCAAGGAGTATTCCTATGCGGAGCTTGAAAAGCTGGCATTGGAATGTGAGCCGCTCAAATGCTTTATTGACCCCGATGCTCCCGAATTCGGCTCAATGGGTAACCTGCCCGAAAGAGTTCGTGAATATTGCAAGAAAACAGGGCAGTACGTTCCGGAAACCGTTGGCGAAATAATGCGCTGCATTTACGAAAGCCTTGCCCTTAAATACCGCCTTACCTTTGACGGAATTATGGATTGCACCGGCAAAAGCTACGACAGAATTCACGTTATGGGCGGCGGCACAAAAGACAAGCTCCTGCTGAAAATGACAGCACAGAGCTGTAACGTTGATGTTTACGGTGGCCCTATTGAAGCGACCGCTCTCGGCAACGTTGCAATTCAGCTTATGTCCTGTGGCGCCATTGACTCAATTTCAAGTGCAAGAAAAATCATTGCTCAGGGCGAAAATCTCAAGCTATACGAGGCAGAATTTTCTCCCGAGTGGGAAGATGCCTACAAACGTTTTGTTAAAATAATCGGTGAATAACAATGACAGTTACACCAAAGCTTTCATCAACAGATGTACAATACGCTTTATACACTGCCAAAAAAATTCTGAACTTTTCTAAAAACAGACGTGCAGGCTCCCCCGGTGAACAGCAAGCGCAAAACATAATTCTCGAAGAACTGTCGCACTATTGTGACAGCGTCTCCACCCAAGGATTCAAAACCCACCCCGGAGCCGGTACTCTTCTGGAAAAGCTTTTGTGTTGCTTGCTGATTTTCTCGGCTCTGCTCTTTTGCATTTCAACCGGCAAGGGCTTGGTGGCTCCTGTTGCCGTCTCGCTCATTATCAGCCTTGTTGTTTTTTGTGTTTTCTCTTATAAAATTGTGTTTGATGGGAAAATGCTGGATTTTATCACTCCGTCAAAAAGAAGCAAAAACATTCTGGGCATAAAAAATTCAGGAGCAACGCCGAAAACACGTGTGGTGCTCGTGGCGAGAACCGATTCCGCCCCTGTTCACAGATTCAGCTTTTTCGGCAAAAGAACACCTTACATATTAAGCCTGTGTGCAATGGCAGGAAACACATTGTTGTTTGTCAGTGAATTGTTTTATCTTTTTTCAGGCGCTCCCGAAAACTCGACACTCTTCAAGCTTTTTCAAGGCTTATGCCTTGCATTTATCCCGATTTATATGGGAGCAATCTTGCTCGTCAACAACAAAAAAACAACCACAGGATTGTATTCAAGCATCATTCCGTCGGTGACGCTGTTATCTGTAGCAAAAAAGTTTTTTGAGGAAAGCTTCAGATACCCAAACACCGAAATATGCTTTTTGTTTGTGGGCAGCGACTATTCCTCCCACGCAGGCTCGTATGCCTTCGCTAAAAAATACAAACGGGTATTTCGCGATATCCCCACATTCTTCATCTGTCTTGAAGAAATTGAGGACCCGAAAAAGCCTGCAATAATTTACCGCGACAGCAGCGGCACAAACGGAAGCACCGATATTGCATCAATAATTTCTGATGCCGCCGAAAACCTTAATATAAGCACTGTTTCTGAAAGCTTTCTTTTAGGCACCGGAAGCTACTCCCCTTTTGCAAAGGAACGCTTCCCTGCTTGTTCGTTGGGAACAACGCAAAAAACACGTCCCAAATCATCACGCCTTACAAAAGAAACAGAGCTTACTGTTTCAAGCATCGGTGAGCTTCTCATAGAAGCACTAAACTATTTTGATGGAGAGATTTTATAATGGCTAAAATTTTAAACTCGACTGTAAAAAACATCCCTTGGCAGGATAAACCCGCCAATTGCACAGACCCCGTATGGAGATACACCGAAAACCCCATTATCGACCGCACCTTTGTAAAAGAAGCAAACAGCATTTTCAACTCCGCTGTTGTGCCCTACGGTAACGGCTTTGCAGGTGTTTTCAGAATGGATGACATCACCCGTGAGCAGTATCTTGTAACGGGCTTCAGCGATGACGGCATTCATTGGAAGCTTAACGATGAAAAAATCTTCAGAGGCTATGACCCCCGTCTTTGCGAAATGGACGGTAAATACTACCTTTCCTGGGTTTGCCACACCGACAGAGGCACTTCAATCGGTATAGCAATAACCGAGGATTTCATCACATGGGACAGAAAAGAAAATGCTGTTCTCCCCGTTTCAAGAAACGGCGTGCTTTTCCCCAGAAAGGTCAACGGTGAATATATGATTTTCACCCGTCCCTGCGACAAGGGTCACACACCCTACGGCGACATTTTCCTCAGCCACAGCCCCGACCTTACATATTGGGGCAAACACCGCTTTGTAATAAAGCCCGAGCAGAACTGGGAAATGACAAAGGTTGGCGCAGGCCCCACACCTATTGAAACAGATGAGGGCTGGCTTTGCTTCTATCACGGCGTTATCACAAGCTGCAACGGCTTCACATACAGTATGGGGGCAATGATTACAGATATCAACGAGCCCTGGAAGGTGCTTCACAGAGCAGATTGCTACCTTCTCTCACCCCGTGAAAGCTATGAATTCGTTGGCGACGTTCCCAACGTTTGCTTCCCCTGTGCCGCACTTGCAGACTCTGAAAGCGGCAAAATAGCAATCTACTACGGCGGTGCTGACACCGTTGTCGGTCTTGCATTCACAACAGTTGATGAAACAATCAAATTCATCAAGGAACACGATTTAATCAAATAATATGTCTTTAGTTAAAAAATTTGTAGGGGACAGAGCCTTTTATAAAATGACCCTTGCGGTGGCTGTCCCCATAATGATTCAAAACTTTATAACAAACTTTGTCAGTATGCTTGACAATTTGATGGTTGGATCTCTCGGCACCGAACAGATGTCGGGAGTTTCGATTGTCAATCAGCTTATATTTGTGTTCAGCCTTGCTGTTTTTGGCGCTCTCAGCGGTGCGGGTATTTTCACCGCCCAATTCTTTGGCAAGGACGACAACAACGGTATCCGCTTTACCCTCAGATATAAGCTGATAGTTTCGGTAGTTCTTTTTGCCGTTGCGTTGTTGGTTTTCATTTTCTTTGACGACACTCTTATCAACCTTTATCTTCACGAAAGCGGAGATTCGGGCGATATTGCCAAAACCCTTTTCTATGCCAAGGAATATCTCAAGGTTATTCTTTGGGGCTTGTTACCCTTCTGCATAGCCCAGATTTTTTCAAGCACGCTTCGTGAAACAGGCGAAACGGTAGCCCCCATGGTGGCGGGCTTTATTGCCGTGCTCACAAACTGTGCGTTCAACTGGGTTTTGATTTTCGGCAAACTGGGCTTTCCTGAATTGGGCGTTGTCGGTGCGGCTACGGCAACCGTAATTTCAAGGTACGTTGAATGTGCCGTAATTATATTCTACGTTGTAAAAAAGAGATACCGTTTCCCATATTTCAAAGGTGCTTTCAGAAGCTTTTCAATGCCTAAAAAGGTTTTCAAGGATATAACCCTCAAGGGAATGCCCTTGCTGTTTAATGAGTTTTTCTGGTCCTTGGGAATGTCACTTCTCAGCATGGCGTACAGCCTTTACGGAATTTCTGTTGTTGCAGGCTACAGTATTTCTTCAACTGTTATGAACCTTGCAAACATCGCTTTCATTTCTCTTGGCAGCAGCATCGGCATCATCGTCGGCAAACAGCTTGGTGCCAACAGATTTAAGGAGGCGGTTGACACAGACCGTAAGCTGATTGCTTTCTCGGCATTTCTCAGCGCAGTTATCGGTGTTGGTGTGTTCTTTATAGGCGACAAAATTCCTCTGCTTTATAACACCACAGAGGAATCAAAAGAGTTAGCCGCATATTTTATAAAGGTCTGCTCGCTATTCATTCCCGTGCACTCCTTTGCAAATGCAACATATTTTACCATTAGAAGCGGCGGCAAAACTCTCGTTACGTTTCTTATGGACAGCGTTTTTATAATGTCTGTCAGCGTGCCAATAGCCTTCTCCCTTTATTATGTATTCCATCTGCCGATATGGTACACCTTCCCCATTGTTCAATGCATAGACATTGTAAAGGTTATTATCGGTATCATCCTTGTTAAAAAGAAGGTCTGGCTCAATAACATTGTTTCAGAATAAATAAAACCACCACCTCGTCAGCACGAAGTTTCGCAACAAATTAAATAATCGGCACTTGCGCCCCTTAACTTGCCACTTACCACTTCCAACTTGCCACTAAAAAAACTAACCCCCGACAGAAATGTCGGGGGTGTTCTGCACATACCATATCGATTTTGCTGCAGAAAGCATTTTCTTTGCCCCGACGCTGTATGAAGATACTGCGAGTGGGCAAAAAAATGTTTAACCCCCGACAGAAGTGTCGGGGGTGTTCTGCACATACCATATCGATTTTGCTGCAGAAAGCATTTTCTTTGCTCCGACGCTGTATGAAGATACTGCGAGTGGGCAAAAAAATGTTTAACCCCCGACAGAAATGTCGGGGGTGTTCTGCACAAAATCAATTATTTAACAGCGTTTTTAAGAGCTGCGCCTGCCTTGAAAGCGGGAACCTTAGAAGCTGCAATTTTGATTGTTTCGCCTGTCTTGGGGTTGCGGCCTTCTTTAGCTGCTCTCTCACGAACTTCGAATGTACCGAAACCGATAAGCTGAACCTTATCACCTTTTACAAGAGCGCCTTCGATAGCTTCGAAAACTGCTGCTACTGCTTTGTCTGCGTCCTTTTTTGTGAAACCTGCAGCTGCAACTGCATTTACAAGATCTGTTTTGTTCATTTTAGAATCCTCCAAAATAATTTTTTATTTCCAAATCGCTCACAGGCGATTTTAAATGGACTTAGTTTTTCTTTGCACAATCCCAAAGCTCGTCAAGAACCTCTATGGATGCACTTTTCATATCAATACCCTTTTCTGAAGCCAGCCTTTCAACAATATTGAAGCGAGCCATAAACTTCTTTGTTGCTTTATCAAGAGCCGTTTCTGCTTCACAGCCACAAAAACGAGCTGTGTTAACAACCGAGAAAAGCAAATCACCCAATTCGTCCTCAACAGAAGCCTTATCGCCCCTTGCGAGAGCCTCTTTAAGCTCTGCCGCCTCTTCAGAAATTTTGTCAAAAGCACCGTCGGCTTCACGCCAATCGAACCCGGCTTTTTTAGCCTTTTCCTGAACCTTTTGGGCTTTCATAAGTGCAGGGTATGTTGCGGGGATAGCCGCCATAGCCTCACTTTGAGTGCGTTGGTCCTTTGTCTGTCTTTTAATTGTATCCCAATTTTTGAGAACGTCATCGGTGGAGTTTACGTTAACATCGCCAAAAACGTGGGGGTGACGGATAATAAGCTTCTGACTTATACCGTCGGCAACGTCATCAATTGTGAACCAACCCTCTGTTCTTGCCATATCGGAATGCATAAGAACCTGGAGAAGAACATCACCCAATTCCTCTTGCATAAGCTCACGATTGTTTGTGTCGATTGCTTCAATTACTTCGTATGTTTCTTCAAGAAAATTCTCACGGATGCTCTGGTGAGTTTGCTCCATATCCCAGGGGCAACCACCGGGCTCACGAAGAATTCTGACAATCTCAACAAGGTCGTTGAAATTGTATTTCTCTTTAAACTCAAAGCTAACAGCCATATTTAATACCTCTTCTATTTTAAACTATAAGTTTATATTTTTCAAGTATTTCCGCCAATTTTTCTCCCTTTGGAAGCATTAAAATGTCATCTTTTACCAAAGTTTTCATCAAAAGCACCGAAATTGCATACACAAGCACTGCAACACCAACGGAAATAATGCAAGCAAGTGACTGACCGTTGAGTCTTGATGCAGGGTCGCCGAAGGTCAACACAGAGCTCAGAAATGCATAGGAGCCGTAAGCCGCACCGCCGCAAAGCACCGATGAAATAAGAGGCTTTACAAGAACAGTTTTCAAATCAAGCTTAATGCGGGTTTCTCTTTTGAGAACGGCAAAGTTATATGCAATACAAATAAGGTAGAAAAATGCCGTACCGAAAACTGCACCCTTAACGTTTATTTCAGGTATGCCTATAAGAACGTAGTTAAGACCGATTTTGAATACACAGCCCAATGCCAAAGATTTTGCGGGGACATCCGCCCTGCCGATTGCCTGCAACAGGTTTGTGAGCGGTGAAGAAAGCGTAAGTATTGCCATCATAAGACCGTAAAGCCCAAGCACGGGAGCGGCGATTGCGATACCGCTTTCACCCTCTGTGCCTTTATAAAGCAAATTCATAATGGGCTCGGAAAGGGCAAAGAAGCCCGCACCTGCAGGGAGTGCAATAAGCATTGTCATTCTGAAAACCGTGTTAACCGTTCCGTTAACTGTTTTATAATCTCTTTTTGCAACAGCCGCAGAAACAATGGGGATTGCGCTGACGCCAAGAGTCATCATAATCGTGGGAACAAGATTTCTGAAATCAAGCGTTGTGTCATATGCACCGTAAAGGAACGTATCTATATTTTCCTTTGCGATACCTGCGGCAGTTATTGATTCGCCGTAGAGCCCCATTATCGTGTCGTAGTTTCTTTCAACAACAGTTTCAAGACGGCTCTGAATCATAAACGTGTCAATGAAATTTGTAACATTTAGCACGAGTGAGCTTGCCGCTGTAGGAATAGCAATTGCGATTATTTCCCTGAGCGTTACTTTTCTGGGTGAAGCCAGAGGTGAATTCACCAGCATCTCTTTTGATATGCCGTCTTTTCTGATTTTGTGGCGTAATATTGTGTAAATGGCGCCGAAAACAGTGCCAAGGGTAACACCAAGAATTGCACCTGCCGCCGCAAGGGCATAAACTATTGCTTCATCTGCCTCGGTTTTAACAACAAAGCCGAACACGGAGCCTGTAGCTTCAATCTGCTCTGTGGCATAGCCCAGAACCATATATGAGAAAACAAGCCCGAATACAAGCTTACCCACCGACTCAATAACCTGTGAAATCGCCGTGGGGTACATATTGCTCAGACCCTCGTAATATCCACGGTAGGTGCTCATAATACAGCAAAAAAGGATTGAGGGAGCAATACAGATTACGCTGTATATGGCAAGGGGTGAGCCAACAGAAGTAACATAGGGCTTCGCCGCAAGCAAAAGAGCCCCCGTTCCAACAATGCCAAGAACGAGAAACAGCGGGAAGGTTATTTTCAAAACCTGTTTAACGTCACGGTATTTTCCCAATGCTGCATTTTTTGAAACTATTGCAGAAACCGCAACAGGCAAGCCTGCCATTGAAATTGCATATATGGGGGTATAGATATTATACGCCGCACCGAAATAGCCTCGACCAAGGGAGCCGATAATGCCGGTAACAGGGATTTTATAAACAGCACCGATTATTTTAACCAATGCAGTTGCCACAACAAGGACCATTGCACCGCCTAAAACGTTCTGCTTTTTCATTGATTTTTCTGACATTGCTTACTCCTTTCCGATGAATTCTCTCAACAAAGAATCATCCGGAACAACTTTACTGCATACAGACGGAAATTTTCTCAGATTTCTGATAAGCCTTTGAGATTCCTTGTAAAAGGGTGATGACTTTTCAACGCTTTTCAGAAGCTCTTCTGCAAAATCCTTGATAACACATATCTCATAAAGGTGGATTGTGTTTATTCTGAAATCCGCATTATCTTTATAGGGAAAAAGATACGCATCCTCGCCGTAGCGCACCGTAATCCACATTTTAAAGGTATTCTCAACAGAGTTGCCACGAAATTTATAATCCCTGACCATTCTGCGAAGAAACCTTATATTTCTTTTGTTAAGAACAATGTTCTTATCTGCGTCATATATCCTGGATGAAACGCTGATATATATTTTCAAAAGCGACTCTTTGGGGAGATTTTTTGTAATCACGGGGTTAAGTGCATGCAACCCCTCAACGATTATAACGTCGTTTTCACCCACCGAAAGCTTTTCGCCAACAGGCTTTCTCGTGCCTGTTATAAAATCAAACAACGGCATTTCCGCCTCGCCTCTATCAAGAAGCGCTTTCATTGTTTCCTCAAAGCATTTGATATCAAGTGCTTCAACCGTTTCAAAATCCGGTGTGCCGTCGGGCAGACGGGGTGCGTCGCAGTTGTCAAGATAAAAATCATCCAGCGACAAAGTGTGGCATTTCATACCCTTTGAAGAAAGTGCGGCCTTCAGCTTTTTTGCTGTGGTGGTTTTACCCGCCGAGCTGGGCCCCGCCAGCATAACTATCTCGATTTTTTTGTTTTGCTTTATGTGCTCTGCTATTCTGTCGATTTTTTTGTTGTAGGCTTCTTCACACTCCGAAACAAAATCCAAAGGGCAAGATGCACGTTCAATAATATACTCAAGGGTGTTGTTGATGTTCGACATAAATTCACCGCCTCGATTATTTATATTCTTCGAAAAATTCGGTAATTCTCTTCTTTTTATCTTCAGTAACCGAAAACTGCGAAATATATTCAAATGGGTATTTGAAATTAAAAATGCGTTCAATAACGCTTCCGTCCTCGGCACGGAGCTTTGTAACTGCCCCCGCACCAACGGATAATATGCTCTGATATTCTTCCATCATAAGCACGTTATAAAAGCATTCCTTACCATCTTTACTCCAGCCCACATTTTCGAAATTACCAAGAGATTTGCTCTGCCTGTACATATAGTATGGGTAATATCCGTTTTCTCTGAGCACCTTTTGAGAATATTCAAGCATTTTTGAAACATTCTCTTTTTCAAGGCTTTCGCTTTCATTTTCCGTCACAATGGTTGCGGATTTTTTCAGCGCCAGAGTGTGCACCGTTATGTTATCCGCACCAAGCTCCACCGCCTTATCCACACTGTTTTTGAAGCCCTCAAGCGTATCTGTGGGGAGACCTGCAATAAGGTCCATATTTATGCTGTCAAAGCCAACCCTTCTTGCAAGAATATATTTTTCTTCCGTAAGACCTGCAGTGTGATTGCGCCCGATGGCTCTGAGAACAGAATCCGAAAACGTCTGTGGGTTAACACTTATTCTTCCCACTCCGTGTTTTTTCAGCACAAGAAGCTTTTCCTCTGTTATTGTGTCGGGTCTGCCCGCCTCAACGGTGTATTCAAGGCACCCCGATAAATCGAAGCATTCTTCAATTTTTTCAAGTATCATTTCAAGCTCAGAGGGCTCAAGAGTTGTGGGTGTACCGCCACCCCAATAGACGCTTGTAAGATGCAAGCCGCTTTCTTTCACCTTGTCTGCAGTTATTTCAAGCTCTCTGCAGAGCTTTTCGATATATGCGGGGATTAACTCCTTTGCTTTTTGCGTTGCAACGGAGTGAGAAACAAAGGAACAATAACTGCATCTTGTGGGGCAAAAGGGTATGCTGATATAAAGGCTGAATGAATTTGTCCCCGCTTTTTTTATTATTTCAACCTCACGCTTTGCAACCTGCATTGCAAGGTCGGTTTTTTCGGGTGAAACCCTGTATGTATTAATAAACCAAGCCTTCGCGCCCTCTTCACCCAATTCAGCAAGACGGCTGAGCAAAAGCTTTGATGGTCTGACACCTGTCAGAATACCCCATTTGGGGGTGAAACCGCAAATTTCACAAAGCAATTCATACGCCATAAGCAACAGCTCAAGCTCTTGGTCACGGCATTCGTCGCTTTTCACGGTTTTTTCTTTTCTCTTCTTTACGCCGTCAACAGAAAGCTCGGCAATCATAAGAAGTTCATCCTCACCCCTTATCTCGGTGAGAAGATAGTTGCCGTGGTCTTCTGCAAACTCTGTAAATTCATTAATTTTTTCAAGGGGGAAAAACAGTCGCAGAAGCTTTTCCGCCTCGTATCTGTAATTATGTGAAACGTAATATAAATTCATCTTAAATACATATTCGCTTTCAGTTCATACCCCACGGTTGTTGCGGGGCCGTGACCTGAATATATTTTGTAGCTTTCAGGCATTCTTTTAAATAAGCTGAGGCTGTTCATAAGCTCCGAGTAGCTTCCGCCGGGGAAATCCGTTCTGCCGATGCTCCCCATAAAAAGCGTATCACCGGAGAATATTATTTCTGCATTTTCGCACACAAGCACGATACCGCCCTTTGTGTGACCGGGTGCTGAATAGACCTTAAAGGTGTTTTCGCCAAGAGCCAACACGTCACCGCCTTCAACAGAAAGGTCTGCGTCAAACATCTCAAAGGGGTAGCCGAAATGCCCCGAAAGGTTTAGCATTGGGCTTCTGAGAAGCGTTGCCTCATCTTTACCTGCAACAATTTCAGCCTGCGGATGCTTTCTTGAAAGCTCACACACACCGCCCACATGGTCGAAATGACCGTGGGTGCAGATGATATATTTTAAGCTTTTAATGCCTGCCTCAATAATCGCTTTTTCTATTTCGACGCTGTAAACAGCGGGGTCTATAACCGCACCCTCTTTGCTCTCTTCATCGCACAAAACGTAGCAATTAGTCCCCAAATCGCCAAGGGTCAGATGTTTAAGAACCATAAAATCACCTGTTATTCCAGATATCGGTATCAAGGCAAATTGTAACAGGCCCGTCGTTCACAAGCGAAACCTTCATATCAGCGGCAAATATGCCCTTTTCAACACGTCTGACACCGTTTTTCTTCAATTCCTCACAGTAAAGCTCATACAGCCGTTTTGCATTTTCGGGCTCCTCGCTGTCGGTAAATGATGGCCTGTTGCCCTTTTTGCAATCGGCACAAAGTGTGAACTGAGAAATGGCAAGAATTTCGCCGTCAATATCAATAACGGATTTATTCATTTTCCCGTTTTCATCCTCAAAAACACGCAGAGCTGCTGTTTTTCGTGCAAGAAGCTGAGCATTTTCGTCGGTATCACCCCTGACAACACCCAGCAAAATCATATATCCCTTCTGAGAGCTGCCTACAACCTTACCGTCAACAGTAACCGAGCTTTCAGAAACTCTTTGTATAACCGCTCTCATCCGTTTTTGCTCCTTGTAACGCTTTCAACACCGTTGATTCCCTTTAATTTTGAAATAACAATATTGAGGAAATCTGTGCTTTTTACTGTGATTGTAATGTAAATAATTGAATTGCCGTTTTTCAAATCTCTTGTGTTAATTGCGTTTATCATAACACGCATATCCGCAAGAACATTAGCAACGTCCGCCATCATAGCAACACGTGACTCGCATTCTATTGCAAGGCTCGCCTTGAATTCCTTTATGACATTGTCTGAAAGCCAACGGGCGCTCACCCATCTTTCAGGCTCTTCACAGCTTGATATGTCCGCAGGAACGTTACTGCAATCTCTTTTGTGAACAGATACACCGTGACCCCTTGTTATGAAGCCGATAATCTCATCACCGGGGATAGGCGCACAGCACCTTGAAAGCTTTATAAGGCAATTATCCAACCCTTCAATCTCAACACCCTCACCAACAGCGTGCTTTTTGGATTTAGTTTCGGTAACCGTAATTTTTTCGGGCTGCTTTGAGGTGACTATTTTGTGGTATTCATCCCTTACAAAGGGCATAACCTTTGAAAGCGGAATACCGCCGTAGCCTATTGCGGCATAAAAATCCTCTGTTGTTGCGCAATGGTTTCTTTCTGTGAGCGTTGCCACAACACCCGCCAGCTCCTCATCGGTGAAGCGGATTTTATTTCGTTTGATTTCTTTTTCAAACTCATTGCGACCCTCTGCAATGTTTTCCTCGCGGCGCTCTTTTTTGAACCAAGCACGGATTTTTGTTCGCGCACTGCTTGTTTTGACAATATTCAACCAGTCACGGCTGGGACCCTTGCCCTGCTGTGACGAGGTAAGAATTTCAATAATTTCGCCTGTCTGCACCTTATAGTCAAGGGAAACTATTTTGCCCCCGACCTTTGCGCCCACCATCTTTGTACCAACTGCCGAATGTATTGCATAGGCAAAGTCAATAACTGTTGAGCCGACAGGCAGGTTGATAACATCGCCCTTGGGCGTGAAAACGTAAACCTCTTCGCTGACAAGGTCGTTTTTAATAGTTGTGACAATATCCTTGACGTCGTCAGCCTCCTGCTGGCTGTCAAGAAGCTGTCTTATCCACGCAAGACGTTCTTCTATTTTTTCTTTACCGCTTATTCCCAATTTGTATTTCCAATGGGCGGCGATACCGAATTCTGCGGTGTGATGCATATCCCACGTTCTTATCTGCACCTCAAATGGGATGCCCGCCTTGCCCAGAACGGTGGTGTGCAAGGATTGATACATATTGGGCTTTGGTGTTGAAATATAATCCTTGAATCTGCCGGGGATGGGCGTGAACATATCGTGAATTATGCCAAGGCAGTCATAGCACTCAATTGTTGAATTAACAATAAGTCTAACGGCATAAACGTCATATATCTCATCAAAATCCTTGTTCTGGATATACATTTTACGATAAATGCCGTGAACACTTTTTATTCGTGCCTCAAGCTTCGCATCGGGCATGACCGCATGGACTCTGTCACCGATTTGCTTTTTAATTGTTTCCAGAAACTCCTTGTGTGATTTGCCCTGATTTTCAAGAGACTCTTCAATTTCCTTGTAGCCTATGGGGTCAAGAAAGCTGATTGCCCTGTCCTCAAGCTCCTCCTTCATTGCTCTGATACCTAAACGGTGAGCAATGGGAGCGTATATTTCAAGAGTTTCTCTTGCCTTGTCACGTCGTTTTTGTGCAGGCAGAAAATTAAGAGTTCTTATGTTATGAAGCCTGTCAGCAAGCTTGATGATAATAACTCTTATATCCTCAGACATAGCAAGAAGCATTTTGCGGACATTTTCCGCCTGTTGCTCCTCTTTATCCTTTATATCAAGTGGAACCTTACCCAATTTTGTGAGCCCGTCAACAAGGGCTGCTATTTCTGGGCCGAACTCCTTGCAGATATCGTCAAGAGTGATATCTGTATCCTCCACGGTGTCGTGGAGCATAGCCGCCGCAACGGACTGATAATCCATACCGTAGTTTAAAACTATTGTTGCAACCGCAATAGGGTGGATAATATACGGCTCGCCTGACGAACGCTTCTGATTTTTGTGGCATTCATCTGCTATTCTGAATGCTTTGTCGATAAGAGCGGCTTCTTTTTCTGAAAAAAGCTTTGATGCCTGCTCCTTGAGTTCATCATACATAAGCTCAACGTTCATATTTTCGCTCATCATCCACACCTCCTATTTCGTTGCTTTTTTGAAAATCCTTGAATTTTCGAGATTTGTTTTACCCTCCTTGAGCGTGGGGTAATACGCTTCGTCACGGCATTCAACAATACCGAGCTCCTGTAAAACATCCAATGCAATAAGGCAGGCTGTTATTCTGCTTTCAGAAAGCTTCAGGCTTCTTGCAAGCGCATGTGCACTGCCCTTCCACCCTGCACTGCCTCTTATTGCTCTGTAAACGCTACCGCAGAAATCTCTGTCGATGTTGATTTTTTCCTTCAACTCTCTTGAAACCTCTTCTGAACGGCAAAACTCTTCATAGTCGTTTACAGCCGAAATTAACGCATCCTCATCACAATCACTGAATCTTATATCCTTTATCTGAATACTGAGTCTTTCTTTCCCCTGGTATTCAGAGCTGCCGATTTTCACCGCAACGTCAACCTTGTCACCGATTTTGAAATCAAAATTATTCAGCTTTGGTGAAAACCAGATTGCTTTTATAGTTTGCATATTTCTGCTGAATTCAAGAATCATATATTTACCGTTACCTGCAGAATGAGCAGATTCAAACCTCATATTGAACAAACCGAACACAGGCTGGGGATTTTCTGCACCAAAGGGTTCAAGTAAGGAAAGTGAAGAAATAATGCTCAAATCAAGATACAACGGATTGAGCTTGCAATCAATTTTGAGAACGGGAACGGGTGTTGCTCTCGTCGCGGCATAGTCGTTGATTCGTTTTCTAAACTCGTCAATTCTGTCATTATCAAGGCTGAGCCCTGCCGCAAGAGTGTGGCCGCCGAACTGACGCAAAACGTCGGAGCATTCAGCCAAAGCGTCATATAAATCGAAGCCGTCAAGACTTCTGCCGCTACCCTTTGCACCTGCTTCGCTTTTTGAAATAACGATACAGGGCTTGCCGTATTTTTCCACAAGACGGGATGCGACTATACCGATAACACCCTGATGCCAGTCTTCACCGTCAACAACAAGAATTCTACTATATTTTATACAGGGGTTACTTTCAATATACTCTATAGCCGACTCTGTTATTTTAGCCTCGGTGCTTTGCCTTTCGGAGTTGGCTTTTACAATCTCCTCCGCAAGCACCATTGATTCTGCTTCATCGTTGCTGATAAGAAGCTGCAACGCTTTTTCAGCCGTGTACATTCTTCCTGCGGCGTTTATTTTCGGAGCAAGTCTGAAAGCAAGCCCGCCCGAATCAATTGCAGTGCCGACAGCACTCACCTCTGACAAGGCCTTGAGCCCCGGTCTGAGATCGCCGTTCTGCAAGCCGTAGTTTACAATTTCTATACCCCGTTTAACTATTATTCTGTTTTCGCCCTTCAAGGGTACAATATCTGCAACTGTGCCCAGAGCAATTATATCACCGTATTTTTCAAGAAGGTATTCGCCGTCATCACCCTCAATGGCACTGATGAATTTAAAGGCAACGCCAACTCCTGCCCATTCGGTGAAATCACAATCGCAATCCTCTCGGTGGGGGTCAACAACAGCGACCGCCTCGGGAAGAACGTCACCAACCTTGTGGTGGTCTGTAACAACAACGTCAATGCCCAAGGATTTGGCATAGCTGATTTCTTCAACGGCGCTGATGCCGTTATCCACGGTTATAATAAGCTGTGTGCCTCTGCCTTTGAGAACATCAACAGCATTAACGTTCATACCGTAGCCCTCAGTTGCACGGTCGGGGATATAGTAATCCACAACTGCACCCTTGCTTGTCAGATACAAGTAAACCAGCGCTGTCGATGTAACACCGTCAGCATCAAAGTCACCGAAAATTGTGATTTTTTCACCATTCTCAATAGCGTCGCAAACTCGTTGCACCGCTAATTCCATGTCGGGGAGCGAAAAGGGATCACACAAATCGGTGTCATATAAAAAGCTTTCAATTTCAAATTCATTGGTCATACCGCGGGAACAAAGCAAAAAGGCTGTAAATGGCTCTATATCGCAAGCTTCCGCAAGGCTTGCCGCCACATCCTTGTCGCAACCGGAAACGACCCATTTCTTTCTGTTCAAAAAATCACCCGATTATAATATTACAGAGTACATTATATCATAACCCCCTTGATAATGCAACGAAAAACGCCGTTTTATAGCAATAAAAATCCTTGCAACTTTTATAGCGCTGCAAGGATTCCTGTTTATTTTGTTTTAAGAAAATTTCTCACAACCGGAAGAATGAGAAAATCGGTTTTTCTGAACGCCGTGCTGTGACCGCCGTTCAAAACAATAACCTCTTCCGCACCCTCGACAGCTTTGGTTATTTTTCTTGAATGACTGCGTTTTATCATATCAAATTCGCCGAAAACGTTAAGAAACGGTATTTTTAATGCCGAAAGCTTTTTGTAATTGAGCTTTGGCTGGCCAACCATCATCCCCTCAATCTCTCTTCTTCTCACCATTTCGGGGTCCTTTGTGAGAGCGGCTTTGATTGCAAAAATCCGATGATCCTTTATAATTCCGAGCTGGTCAAAAGTTTTCGTGCCCCTTGTGTTGAGATTGGAGCCGAAAACAGCTAGTTTTTTAACGTATTCGGGGTAATACACCGCAAAGCACATACCAAGGTTGCCGCCATCTGAGAAGCCGCAAATCATAACGCTTTTAAAATTCAGATAATCAAGCAACGCCTTTAAATCATCACAGAACAATTCAAAAGTAAGCTTTTTGTCGCCAAGGGGAGTTTTGCCCGTTCCCCTTGTTGAAAATCTTAATATTTTGTATTCCTCCGAAAGAGGCTTGTATAAATCCCCCTCAAAGCAACGGTAATCACCGCCGTTGCCGTTAAGCATCACAAGAACTTCCCCTTCGGGGTTACCGCTGAGGTGATATTCAAATGCTAAACCATCGTGCTCAAAAAATCCGTAATCAATAACATTAACCTGTTTTTCCATAAACTAAACCTCTATAATATTTTCAGGCTCGGCGTTAATATCAACAACCACAAGCTCACCTGTTTCAAGCGTTGCATATGATAACCCGCTATCGCGAAGCACGTAGCCTGCCGGCAAGCGTATTTCACCGTAAACGCCCTCCGGCTTTTCAATGGTGAGAAGCATTCCGCCGCTGATTCTTTCCCACTTAACGCTGACCTTACCCTCAACAGTTTCATAGAATGCCGCGGCATGATTCAACGCCTTCACAAAACAGGGTTGGAAGTTTACCTCTCTGCAATCGTCACCATAGGGATTTACTTTAAGACCCGCAAAATACTCAATGAAAATTGCGGAAATATCGCCGAAGCAATGGTGGTTAAGAGAATCGGGGAACTCGTTTTCGGGATGAAAATTCTCCGCTAATGCGGTGTAGCCCATTTTTACCCAGTTGCCGAAAGAGGGGTAGTCCACTCTGGCAATCATTTTATACGCAAGGTCTTGTCTGCCGAAATCACAAAGAACTCTGAAAATCGTCATAACACCGATAAAGCCGAAATCTATATGGTCGTCGGATTCTGCGATTATCTCCTCAAGAACCTTGAACGCCTGTTGCTTTTCGCCCTCGTCGAAAACGTTGTAATAAATAGCCATTGACTGAGCCGTCTGACATCTGCCGATAGCGGTCATAGACGAGAAATCTATAAGATACTTTCTCACCGCTGAGCGTATTTCTTCATAAAGCTTCAGGCAGAATTCTTTTTGAAGCTTCATTCCGAGAACGTCGAATATAAATACACTCTTTGAAAGATTATCCATCGCAACAACGCTGGAGGTGAATTCAACGGGTGTTTTCACCTTTGTCACGGGGCACCAATCACCAAGACCGTTGTTCAACGTGCCCCTTTTCGTTCTGTTGCGTGAGAGAAATGAAGCATATCTGAAAATTGCCTCTGCATTTTCTTCAAGAATTTCTTTATCACCACGGTAAAGATACATAAAATACGGCAAATTTACAATAACTCCATCCCACGAGGGACCGAAGCCCTTGCCGTAGCCCCATTTGTCGGTAGGAACAACGCCGGGTATCATACCATCCTCGTTCTGTGCCTTGCGAACGTTAAAAAGCCACTCCTTATAGCTTTTTTCGGGAGCAAGGTTGAGAATTGTCTGCCGTGCAGACATAGAGGCGTCACCCGTCCAACCGTTTTTCTCACGCTGGGGGCAATCTGTGGGGAAATAATAGAAATTGGAAAGGGTGGAGTTACGTGTCATCGCCTGCAAGCGATTGAGAACGTCATCGGAGCAACGGAAGCCCCCGTTTTCAGGGATAGCGGAGCTGCACACTATACAGGTTAAAAGGTCTTGTGTTGCCTGCTCCTCGGTGATTCCGAAAACAACGCAATATCTGTAGCCGTGGTACGTAAAGCGGGGCTCAAAAATCTCCTCGCCCTCACCCTTGAGAACGTAAATATCCCTTTGGGCAAAGCCCTCGGGCAAAAACTGAAGGTTGCTTATGTCGGGCTTGCCGTCCGGACCGATGTATTCACCGAACTGAAGGTCAATTTTCTGACCCCTTTCGCCCTTTATTTTCAGCCTTGCGATGCCTGCAGTTGTGATGCCGAAATCGTATAGCCAGCCATCCTTCATTTTTGTGGGGTAATCTGAAACATCTCTTGAAACACGGTTATCAGAACGAAACTCCTCCATTGTGCATCTGCGGATTTTTGTTGCCCTTATATGCCTTACAGAGGTTATAGGCTCCGCCTTGCACAAGCGTTTTTCACCGCGAGGTGCTTCTGCAATAAGGGCATCGTTCCAGCTGTCGTCAACAAACCTTATCTGTGACCAATCGGGTATTTCACGACGTGCATCATAAAAACATCCGCAACGCAAATCATCAAAAATAAGGGGTGACGGCGCTGTTTTAACCGTTCTGTTAGCCTCAATAACGTCAACGGTGCCGTCGGGATTTGTAAGTTCAATGGCAAAAGCCACCCTCGGCGAGCCTCTGAAGGGCGCCTTGTCAAAATCCCATATCTCGCCGCCGATAGAATTTTGCATACCGTTACCAAGCTGAATACCAAGAACGTTTCTGCCCTCGGCAAGGTAGCCGGTTATGTCGTATTCATCATAATAAACGACGTGGTCCGGGTTGGAAATATACGGGGCAAGAATGCCCTTTGTTATTCTTTCGCCGTTTATGTAAAGCTCGTAAAAGCCTGGCGTACCGATTGTCACGGTGCATTTTTCAGGCATTGAATAAACAACAAAGCTTTTTCTGAAATACGGCGCCGGCACGAATTGATTAAAGGTTGTGTAGCTATGTGAAGCACAAATAAATTTATTCGAAAGCATAAAAACACCTCACGCATTTTGCTGTTACATATATAATAACCTATCGACCCCGTCTCTGCAACAGAAAAATAAATTATATATTGATAAATCCACTGCATTCCTGTACAATATACCCCATAAGGCTAAAACTCTCATATAGCCATAAACAATAACGAGGATATTATGGAATTAAACGAATATTTTGCATCACTCAGTCGTGAAATCGGCGTTAAGCTAAAAATCGACAGTCCTTCATTCAAAAGTCTTACAACAGGCAGAAAAAATCCCACAAAAACAGGTGTGGTTGCCACCTACAGAAAAGACGGCTACAGCTTTTCAATTTTCTACATTGAGCGTGGCAAGGAAGCCTATGCCCAACAAACCATATGGCTTTCTTTCGTGCTTGATAACGAGCCCTTGCTTGTTTTTTCAGTTTACGATATTCTCACCTTTTGCCGCGAAAACGATTTCAACTGCTACACCTACACCTACGTCGATTCACAGGAGTTGATGCGCAGTTGTTTTGAAGAAATAACTACACTTCTCGCCACGCTTTTACCCGAGCTTGATGACTTTCTGCAAGATGGCGTGCAGAAAAACAAACTGATTTCTGCACAGAAAGAAAAAATCAACAGCTATTTTGGCTCATCTGTTCTTGAGCAGAGTGAAATGCTTGGCGGCAAGGTTGACAAGCTGATGGCGATGATGCTCTACAACTTCTTTCAGTATCAGATTGAAAGTGCTGTTGTGGGAAATCAGGCATTATTTTATGCCCACAAGGAAGAAAAAGCACTCAAACGATTGTCACGCTCAAAATACCGTTCAATTTATGAGGATAAGCTTCTGGAGCATCTCTCAAACGGTGGCACGGCGCCCGAAATCAGCGAAGCCGTTCAAAATGCCTCTGCCGCAAAGGGCTCGTCCCGCCACGGCACAGACGCCAAAGGTGCTCTCAGACTTTTTTTGACAACATTTCTTCTCGCAATACCCTTGACGGCTGTTTTCACAGTGATTTTTGTCGGTCTTGTATATCTTGTCTCCCACGATGGCGTATTTGTTTTCGGTATAAAAGAAAACCTGGTTTTCTTGCCGTTCTACGCATTTTTGCCGGGTCTTGTCATTTCGCTGAATTTAATCAGTCGCAGAAAAATCAGGCGAAAAAACAAAACCGAAATCAACAATCCCGAGCTACCGCCAAAAACAAAAGCACTTCTCAAATATTTTACAATCACAGTTGAAGCAATCGCCATTGCTCTTCTCTGGTCTTCGGTAAATTCCACCACAACCTTTTATAACAACAGCTTTCTTTACAGTGCAGAGAGCCTGCCCTTCTCCAGAGAGGAGTGTAAATATTCTTCAATAGACTACATCGCTGTTGTTGACGGTTATTATTACGACGACAATTTTATTGAGGACAAGCACATTGTTTTTGTTACAAAAAGCGGTGCAAAAATAGACCTTTATGATTCAACGTTTTTCTCAGCAAAGGAGTTTGAAAAGAAAACAACAGCTTTCTTCGCCGAAAAGGATATTGAAATAAAACACGTTAAAGCATTATAAGAAAAGGGGCTGTAAAAAAAGCGCAGACCGCACAAAACTATATAAATAAAGGGACTTTTATAGGTTTAAAGCCTATAAAAGTCCTATTTTTTAATAAAAATCGAAATTCTTGCGTTTTGTGCTACGAACAAACCTCGCCACTCGACGTACCTTTGTACGCCTTCGGGCAAACAAAAACAAGTCTGAAGCCTTGTTTTTGCTCGGTTTGTTTGTTCTGCATCTTTTTTCCTAACCCCTAAAAAGGGAGCTGTAAAAAAACATTCGTTTTTTTACAGCTCCTTTTTACCAATTATGCTCTTATAACGTAATCAAAGAAGAAGTTAGAAAATTCGTTAAGAATTTTTGTGAACGAGGTCAACGTGTTGTCAAGAGTTGTGGGTGTTGTGTCTTCAACCAGACCAACGCTGACAAGAGCCAATCTCAGCTCCTCCTCAGCGGCTTTCCACCTTGCGTTGTCAACAATCGTTTCATCGAGCATTCTTTCGATTTCCGAAACGGCATATTCAACGTATTCAATCTGCTCAGGTGCATAAGCATCCTTGTCTGCATTCTCCCAAATTTCGAGATATTCATTGACTGTGTTTGTCAATCTACCCTCGTTATACTGGGGATAAATCTCGGGGAAGCTGTAAACGTCAACGATTTTTTCATTTGTCATAATCTCAAATGCCATCTGCAAAGCAACGTCATTGTGTGGAAGCTTCTCGTGATCCTGATTCTTGATGTACCAGGTTGTGCAGGGCAAAAGACCGGTTGTTGGGTCAACGGTGTTGTCGGGTGAAATGTGGTCGTGAGCGGGGTTGTTGCAATATGTGCCTGCCGCAACGTAATCGTCACCCAAGGTTTCACCAACGTTTGCAAAGGTTGCCCACATTGAAGCAGAGTTTGCGTGAACTATTCCGTCGCCGTTTGTCTTGTTATAATCCTTGCAAAGGGGGAACATTCCGCCGCCGTAGCAACAAATATCAAACACCTTTGTGCCCGTATTCATCATCTCGTAAAGGTTTTCGCCGAAGTTTGCTCTGGCGTTCATATAATAATCAACCTTTTCTGCTATGGCTGAGTATTCTTCATTGTCGAGCCATTTTGCTCTTGCCTCTTCATAATAGTCCGTGGGACAAAGAGCCCACATAATTGTTGTGGGAAGAATTGCCGTTTCAACAACACCGTCCACAAGGGAAGACAACGCACTCTTCAGAACGTCTGAGGGCAGAATACGCAAGCAGATATTAAGGAAATAGCCGAGGGCACCGTCGCCGAGAAGTGAGGGAAGGAAATCGCCGTAAAGCATTTCGTTATCCTCAAGAATACTTACGTTGTTTGTGAGAAGGTCACCGATGATGTCGGAGCCATCAATAGCAGGGATTACGAAAACCATTCTCTTGATAAGCTCATAATCCTCGGGATACATTTCAAGATATGTAACCGCAATAGTGCCGCCGAGGCTGATGGGGCAGATTCTTACCTGGTCTGCACCTGTCTGGGGCAAAACAACGTCGTGGATATAGTGATGAAGCTTCTTTGCTTCGCCGATAACGTCGCCGAATGAGTCATAGCCGAAATAATAGATGTTTTCTTCGCCCACAATTTCGCCAAGACCCTGAAGCGGGATGAAGTTATAGTAGAATTCTTTGAGTTCATCTGTCATTTCGCTCATAGGATATTCATAACAGGGAACCTCCACAGGAGTGAGATAGTTACCCTCGTTATCCTTGTGCAAGGCGAAAAGTGCT
Organism: Oscillospiraceae bacterium; assembly: GCA_015066225.1. GTDB lineage: Bacteria > Bacillota > Clostridia > Oscillospirales > Acutalibacteraceae > DTU089. The sequence goes on along the minus strand of SVOT01000002.1, from coordinate 327,665 downwards.
TCGTATGCACCCTTTCGCATAGCCTCGGAAAGACCCGCATCGGTTCTTGTGAGAGCAGATGTAATAAGGGGAACAAGTGCTTCTTTAATAAGGGCACCGATATCAAGCTCCAATGGCCAGCCGGTGATATAATCACCGCTGTCGTCGGTCATTCTTGAACCGTCTTCATTGAGAAGATACGTGTCATTCTGGCTCATACCGTGAACGATGATAATGGGGGTTTCGGTATCATAATCGGTAAGGTAGCCGGCTGCTGACGGACTTTTAGCAGAAGTCGGGATAATAAATGCCGAGAGAAGCAAGCTCAGCACCAACAGAAAGCTTACTAATCGCTTCATTTTCATAAAAACACCTCTTGTTAACAAATTGTTAAATAAATACTAACACATATATACATTTTTAACAATAAAATCATTGCACAACTTTTACCTTGAAATATTGTAAAAAAACACAATTACGCACACAAAAAACCGACATTTTCAAACACAAATGTCGGTTTGCATGAATATTTATTTCCATCAAAATCTTTTCCAGAAAGCCGTGCCCCACGGGTGTGCTTGCTCCTCCCACGAATCACGGTGTTGAAGAATTTTTCCCCGCAGCTCTTTTATCTTATCTTCATAACCCTCTTTTAAAGCAAGGTTTTCAGTTTCCCAAGGGTCATTTTTTATATCATAAAGGAATGTCCACTTATCCTCTTTCTCGTCGCCGTTACGGTACTCAATAAGCTTATAATTATCATCCTTGACACCACGAACAAACTCGTCAAAAATCAGATACAGCTCATCACGGAATTTGTCACCGTGCTCACCGTCAAGAAGGTGCGCAAAGCTTTTGCCGTCAACGGATTCCGGGATTTCCACACCCACTTTTTCGCAAAGTGTGGGGAAAATGTCATACAGATAAACGTATGCATCGTTGCGTGTGTTTTCGGCAACGCCCGGCCCCGCAATAACAAGAGGTACACGAACACCGTGCTCATAAATATCCTCTTTGCCGAGCCACCCGTGCTGACCCACCGCAAGACCGTTATCACCCGTGAATACAATAATTGTGTTATCCTCTTCCCCTGATTTATGCAAAGCGTCAAGTAATCTGCCGATTTCATAGTCAAGGTGTGTTATCATCGCAAAATATTCGGCAATATGCTGCTTTATTTCATCCTCATTTCGGGGGTATGACGCAAGATGCTCGTCACGATGCACCATTAATGGATAATTTGTGTCAATAACCTCTTGAAAATTCGGCGGCAGAGTTATTTTTTCTGAATCATACATTTTGCGGAATTCGTCGGGCATTGTTCTCGGGTCGTGGGGTGCTAAATACGCAAGATACATAAAAAACGGCTTCTCCTGCCCTGCGTTTTTCACCAACAAATCGATTGCCGCATCTGTAAGCAGAGTGCTGGAATGCTTGCCCGGGTCAAATTCATCACAATGTTGCTGCTGTGGATGATTATCTTTATAAAAATCCACTACAAAATTTATTACGTTGTCGTATTCGCCCGTTGGGTCATATCTGCAGGTGGGAACATTCCAGTGGTCCCACATACCGCCAAAAAATATCTTTGCGCCCTGTGTAAAGCTTCTTGCATAGGCGGGGCAACCGTTGTGCCATTTACCGAGTCCGATTGTTTCATAGCCGTTGTTTTTAAAGGTTTCTGCAAGGGTTTTGTGCTCGGGCGGAATATTGCCGCCAAGCTCCTCCAGATGGAAGGGGTTACGGCCCGACAAAACCATTGCACGGCTTGGCATACAAACTGCGCCACAGGTTCCGCCCGCAATATGGGCACGAACAAAAGAACACCCCCGCTGAACCAATTTGTCTAGATTTGGTGTGATTATCTCTTTATTGCCCAGAGCGTGAATTGTATCAAAGCGCTGGTCATCGGTAACAATAAATAAAACATTAGGTTTTTTCTTCATAAAAGCACCGTCTTTTACATATATTTACAGCATTAACAGCAAATCCCGACGATTGCTCAGTCGGGATCAGAAATGCTTGCTTTTTCAAAACAAATAAACCGGGAATCGACCCTTTAAGCTTTCGAGACAATCAGCAAGGTCCGAAAACCCGTTAATCTCTACTAAAATGTCAATTATATATAATCTTCAACAAAATATGCGTTAGTGTTCGCCTTTTTCCCTGAAGGACCTATCACTTCAATCCGGAAGTATACATCCTCATCCTCCAGCTGAAAATCCGCTTGGGTTACGTATTCACCCGCAGGAGCATGTAAAGCCTTTGAGCGTCTGCCTGCTGTTGAGAGCGCTATGCGTTGAGCCTGCGAACACTCAATGTGAACTCTGCCATCCTCCAATGTCAGCTCAAGGATTCTCGGCTCACGGGTACAGTAAAATGACCCATTCTGCATAGCAGATATAACAGAGTCATAACTAAGTGAATCACAGAGAAAAACTGTTTTTCCGCCGAAGCTGTCGCAACGCACATCACCAAACGGAAACTCATTATGATTATCGTCTGCCATAGTACAAAACAGTCTCTTTCCGCTACGGAGCATTTCATCATAAACCTGCTCCTGACCGTCATCTCCACCCTCTATAAATACAGAATTGTTATATATTTCAACAATGCTGCAGCCTTCTAAATCACGATAGTCGTCAAGACACTGCATTGACCAATACGGATGATTATAAGCAACTATAAATCCTGATTCTTTAAGCTTTTGTATATATTCGTTTACAGCTTTCATATCTCTGTAGTCGGGTGTGGCAGGAAGCTTAACCTCTTTGTCGCCTTTTATATTAAATGCATTGAGGTGATAACATCTTCGAAACTGACTGCTACTCACTATATTGTCGCTGATATCTGCCTCAAAGGAATTAATTGCAACAAAATCCTCTGTGCAAAAATCGCTATGATCAAAATAATTATCGTGATCCGAAAATGCAACTATGCTGTACCCCTGCTCCTTATACGCATCACGAATTTCTTCCGGCGATTTTCTGCCGTCAGAGAGTGTGGTATGACAATGCAAATTCGCAATATATTGGTTTTTCTCTTTAGAAATCAGTATATGCTTCATCAGCGCTCTCTCCTTAAATATCCACTTCATTTTTATACGTATTTTATCACATTTACTCCATATAATCAATGTTAAAACAATCTTTGCTGGTTAAAAAACACATAGTTCCCGCAAGGAAAAAGTTAATGTGCTAACACAAAAAAATATCCACCCGATTTTTCTCTCGGGTGGAATTTTTTGTGTTAGGAATTAGTCCTTGATAGCGGCCTGAGGTGCAGTTAGCAAAGTGGGGAAAATATCATTTATTAAGCAATAGCAACAACTGTTTTTGTTTCTTTATCAAAAATCTGCATTTCGAAATCCTTTTCTAACCACTTAATATTGTAATCAAATTTTTCAAATTCTTTAAAAATCTCAACTTGAAACCCATCACGCATTTCTACAGGACATTGAACATTGTTAATCGTTCCACCAAATCCCACCATAACTAACCAAAATCGCCATGCATTATCAAGTTGCCATTTATGATGATACAAACCCATTGAAATATCAAGCATCAAATCTGAATCTATTTCTTCAAAAAGGTTTTGATTATCAATTACAATATTGGGATTTCCATTGTGATTCAGGGTGTTTCTCAAAATTTTTGCACCAAGGTTACCATCATCAAAATATTTTATTTCCTGCAAAATATTTTCGTAATTCATTCCATCATCACATATTACAAGATTTGCATCTAAACCGTTTTTTATAAGAATATTAAATAAAGTTTCCCAATTGAATGTTATCAAATCTTCTGGCATGGGTTCTTTTTCTTTTTCATATAAGTAATCTGAATATGAGCAAAAACCATAATTACACAATTTTAATGCAGTACGAGTTACTTCCTCACTACTCATTTTATTATCTAATATATACTTAGTAATTTTCTCTTCACTAAATGGTTGCTCTTTACACAATTCAAATAACCTATCAATATGTGATAACATGATTTTTTCACCTCTTACATACAGTATAAGCCCCATTTTTACAAATCTCAATTATAATTTTTATTTTGGTGTACTTAAAAACGGACTATATACAAAAATCCCCTTGGATTTCTCCAAAGGGATTCATTTAGTTATTTGCTTTTCCGAATAATTCATTTAAGAATTAGCCCTTGATAGCAGCCTGTCCAGCAGTTAGCAAAGTGGGGAAAATGTTTAAAAATATATAAAAAGAAGCAAAATGAATTCCAGAGGGAGTAAACTCCAATATCTCTCTGCATGACAATTTTGCTTCTTTACAGCCCTCACCCAACTACTCAGGTCGATATAATATCGTTGCCCTCATAGGTGGCGAGAAACTGCACATATATACTATCATTATTATGAAATGAAGTCAACAAAAGTCCCCTTGGATTGCTCCAAGGGGATTCGTTTATTTATTTATTTGCTATTCCGTAATGAATAATCGGTTGATTATTTCATTTCAGCGATTGCTGCCTGAGCTGCTGCAAGGCGAGCGATCGGAACACGGAAGGGAGAGCAAGAAACGTAGTTGAGGCCAATCTTGTGGCAGAATTCAACAGAAACGGGGTCGCCGCCGTGCTCACCACAGATACCGTAGTGGAGGTTCTTGCCGCTTGCTTTACCTTTTTCAACAGCCATTTCCATAAGAGCGCCAACGCCGTTCTGGTCGAGCTTTGCGAAGGGATCGTTCTCGAAGATTTTGCTGTCATAGTAAGCTGTAAGGAACTTACCGGCGTCATCACGGCTGAAGCCGTATGTCATCTGAGTAAGGTCGTTTGTACCGAAGCAGAAGAAGTCAGCTTCCTTAGCAACCTCGTCAGCAGTGATACAAGCTCTGGGGATTTCGATCATTGTACCAACTTCGTATTTGAGGTCAGAACCTGCAGCTGCGATTTCAGCATCAGCAGTTTCAACAACAACCTTCTTAACGAATTTGAGCTCTTTTACGTCGCCGATAAGAGGAATCATAATTTCGGGAACTACGTTCCAATCAGCGTGTGCTTTCTGAACGTTGATAGCTGCACGGATAACAGCCTTTGTCTGCATTGCAGCGATTTCGGGGTAAGTAACTGCAAGACGGCAGCCACGGTGACCCATCATGGGGTTGAACTCGTGAAGAGAAGCGATGATAGCTTTGATATCTTCAACGGATTTGCCCTGTGAATCTGCAAGGAGCTTGATATCAGCTTCTTCAGTGGGAACGAACTCATGAAGCGGAGGATCAAGGAAACGGATTGTAACGGGGTTGCCTTCAAGAGCTTCATAGAGAGCTTCGAAGTCGCCCTGCTGATAGGGAAGAATCTTATCAAGAGCAGCTTCTCTTTCTTCAACTGTGTCAGCGCAAATCATTTCACGGAATGCTGCGATTCTTTCAGCTTCGAAGAACATGTGCTCTGTACGGCAAAGACCGATACCTTCTGCACCGAGCTCGCGAGCTTTCTTAGCATCAGCGGGAGTATCAGCGTTTGTACGAACCTTAAGAGTTCTGTATTTGTCAGCCCAATCCATGATTCTGCCGAATTCACCTGCGATTTCAGCGTCAACTGTGGGGATGATGCCGTCGTAGATGTTACCGGTTGAACCGTCGATTGAGATGTAGTCGCCTTCAACGTATGTTTTGCCTGCGAGTTCAAATTTCTTGTTTTCTTCGTCCATTTTGATATCGCCGCAACCGGATACACAGCAAGTACCCATACCACGAGCAACAACAGCTGCGTGAGATGTCATACCGCCACGAACTGTGAGGATACCCTGAGAAGCCTTCATACCTGTGATGTCTTCGGGAGATGTTTCAAGACGAACAAGAACAACCTTTTCGCCACGAGCATTCCAAGCTTCTGCGTCTTCAGCAGTGAAAACTACCTTACCGCAAGCAGCACCGGGAGATGCGCCAAGACCTTTACCTGCAGGAGTTGCAGCTTTAAGAGCCTTTGCATCGAACTGGGGATGAAGAAGAGTGTCAAGGTTTCTGGGGTCGATCATTGCAACAGCTTTCTTTTCGTCGATCATGCCTTCGTCAACGAGGTCACAAGCAATTTTAAGAGCAGCCTTTGCAGTTCTCTTACCGTTTCTTGTCTGGAGCATATAGAGCTTGCCTGCTTCAACAGTGAACTCCATATCCTGCATATCTCTGTAGTGATCTTCGAGGATTGCGCAAACCTTTGTGAATTCTGCGAATGCCTCGGGGAATTTCTCAGCCATTTCTGCGATGGGCATGGGAGTACGAACACCGGCAACAACGTCTTCGCCCTGTGCGTTTACAAGGAACTCACCCATAAGGCCTTTGTCACCTGTTGCGGGGTCACGAGTGAAAGCAACACCTGTACCGCAATCATCACCCATGTTACCGAAAGCCATAGCCTGAACGTTAACAGCAGTACCCCATGAATAAGGGATATCGTTGTCACGACGGTAAACGTTTGCACGGGGGTTATCCCATGAACGGAAAACAGCCTCAACAGCGCCCATAAGCTGTTCTTTGGGATCTGAGGGGAAGTCTTTACCGATTTTTGATTTGTATTCAGCCTTGAACTGACCTGCAAGCTCTTTGAGGTCTTCAGCAGTAAGCTCAATATCCTGAGTTACACCTTTAGCTTCTTTCATTTCGTCGATAAGCTGCTCGAAGTATTTTTTACCAACTTCCATAACAACGTCGGAGTACATCTGGATGAATCTTCTGTAGCAGTCATAAGCCCAACGAGCATTGCCTGACTTAGCAGCCATAACCTCAACAACCTCTTCGTTAAGGCCAAGGTTGAGGATTGTATCCATCATACCGGGCATTGATGCACGAGCACCTGAACGAACAGAAACAAGAAGGGGGTTTTCTTTGTCGCCGAATTTTTTGCCGACAACGCCTTCCATTTTGTCGATGTATTCCATGATCTGTGCCTGGATTTCATCGTTGATTTTTCTGCCGTCCTCATAGTACTGAGTACAAGCTTCAGTTGTGATTGTGAAACCCTGGGGAACAGGAAGACCGATGTTGGTCATTTCTGCAAGGTTTGCACCTTTACCACCGAGAAGCTCACGCATTGAAGCGTCGCCCTCTGAGAACAAATAAACGAATTTTTTGCTCATAATAAACCTCCATTATTTTCCTGCGTGCGTTTGCACGCAATTTGAGTATTTGATTACCATCCAACATTCTAACACATCTTTTTGGATTTTTCCATAGTTTAAAGGTTAAAAATACCAATATGTTACATATGTTTTTTTAGTCAAGGTGACGGATTGCGTTATATTTCATTAAAATACTTAACGATATACTCAACAACCGCCCCAAACATCGGATGGCTGTGGGAATCGCAACCGTCCCAATTTTCCCAAAGGGTGGTTGCACCCTGTTTTTTCATATTGAAGAAGGAATTTTCTTTCTCGCTTGTAAGGAGCTTGAACGCCAAATCCTTATGCCCGTTTTCACAAAGCGTTCTGATAAGAATGTCAGTTCCGAAAATACCCGTGTCAAACTGACCCAGCTTTTCATATTTTTCAACAATCGCCTTTAGCGTTTTTTCGTTGCCCAGACCAAGGTCATAGCCATAGGCATCGCAGGCTTCGACAGAACCGCAGAAGGTAGCGGTTTTCTTGTCGTAATATTTTTCAAGAAACGCCTTTTTGACAGTTTCATAGCGGGCTTTCAGTTCCTTTTGCGGCTTTCCGAGAGCTTCTGCAAGCTCCATTGTCATTTTAAGGGTTTTGAGGTGGAAATATGTGTTGACAAATGGCTCGGGGATAAGATTTTTGTTTTTTGGTGAACACCAATCGCCAAGACACCAGCCCCCCTTTTCCTCACGCACCACAAGACCCTTCTCGCTGTGGCTTTCAAGGTAATCAAGGTAGCGGAGCATATTGGGATAATACTTCTCAATTAAAGTCTTATCGCCGTAGTGCTTGTAGAATGCGTACGGCACAATAACCATAGCACCACCCCAACCGCCGGGGCCGCCGCCACCGCCATAGAACGGTGCGGTGTGCTGAACGTGGCCGTTGAAAATATCCTGACAATCCGCAACGTCACGAATCCACTTGCGATACATACTCTCTGCATCAAAGCAGGTCATAACGGCATTCACCGTCAGCTGACCGTCACCCGTGTAGCCAAGTCTTTCACGGTGGGGGCAGTCTGAGGGAACGCAACCGTGAACATTGGAGTTCTGCGTTCTTATGTATGCATCAAAAATCCATTGCAGTGTTTCATTTGAAGATTTAAACTTTACAATGGGCTTCAGATCTGTGTGAACAACTCTGTATTCTTTCACCTCTACCCTGCCCAGAACGTCAAAATATCTTGCCCCGTGCCAGGTGAATTGCGGGTGGAAGGCTTTGCATTTGTTGTCGTAAATATACGTATCCTTCTGCATACGGAATTCCCCGCCTGCAGAATGAAAATCGAGGCCGCCTTCTTTATTCAAATTCTCAGCAAAACGCATAACACAGCTTTCGCCCGTGTATGCATCTTCTATGAATTCAACAACAGGGTAACCTGCAATGTTTTCGCCAATGTCATAAATAGCGTAATCGCCTTTTCTGAAAATACATTTTGGCTTGAGCTTTCTTATAATTCTATCCGGGGTGAAATCTGCTTCATTGAGAACAGAAACGGGTGCGGGAATTATTTCGGGAGTTTTCCAGCCATCTGTTGAATACGAAATATCAGAAAAGTCATAAAAGCCGATTCTTGAATCCTGATCCTCGCCGTAATATACGCTGGCTCTTTTGACATAGGATTTTGTGTATTTCACCGCGCTATCGCTTTTTGCAATTATTGCTTTACCGCTCAGGAGCTTGAAGCAAAGCTTTAAATTGCCGTCGCCATAGCATTTTACACCCTCATTGGGGCATTCGTGCTGTGCATACCAGCCGCCGCCAATATGAAAAACGATTGTGTTTTCGCCTTTTTTCAAGAATTTTGAAACGTCAATTTTTTCATAGACAATTCTGCGTGTCATTTTATCAAATATGGGGTACTCCATATTTGCCGTATCCATAAAATCGAAGTTTGTCCAGGCAGGGTAAAGCACCTTGTCGGTAATGCTTTTACCGTTCACGTAAACGTTGCAGTAGCCAAGTCCCGTAACAAACAGGTCTGCGGGTATCTTTTTATCCAGCACGAAATCACAACGTGCAATAACCGCCTCTGTATTCTGAAATTCCAGCCATTCGGCACCCTCAAAAACAAGGTTAAGATTATATTTTATATATCTTCTCCCCTCTTTTTCGAATGCAATATTTTCATAGGGAATGCCGTTTTTTGTAAAGAAGCCGACGCACTCCGCAAGGCTTTCGCCAACAATGCTTTTTGCGCCATGTTCTTTGGCAATTTTACGTAATTCTTTTAAAATGCTGCTTCCTATTCCGAAATTTCTGTAATCCTTACTGACGGCAATCTTTGATATTTCAAATTCGCCGTCGCCGTTATCATAAAGGCTGCCGCAGCCGAGAAGCTCGTCACCTATTGCGCAAACAACGTGAAAGCCCTTTTCATCGCGGCTGTCTTTTATAAATGAAGCTTTTTCACCCTCCTCGCCGCAAAAAACCTCACGGCGAAGAGCGATAATGTTTTTAAAAAGCTTGTCTGAAAAATCTACTTTTTCAAATCTTTGTTTCATAACGCACCTTATTTCTCAGCCTTTTGGGGAGCAATAATAAAATTGAATGTTTTTTCTTTAGAAGCATCAATGCTGTACTGCGGAAGTGTTGCAGGTCCGCAGGAGCCCGTGCCCGTTCCCTTTGTATAGCCGTTAAGGGTTACAAAGGTTGTTTTCTGGTCATAAACATCCTCACGGTGGTCTGCCTTCTGAAGAAGTGCCTGAGTATAGTTGTGAACATTAAAATCAAAGCGCTTGTCAGAATAGATAAGAATCTCGTCACCCTTGTCGTTTCTGAGCTTGAGATATGAAACATCGGAGTGGTTTGAGTTATCCTGCGGACGGATGTAGGGCTCGTGCTCATCTGCAACGGTTGATTTATAAAGGCCGATAGGTGCGTGGGAATTAAAGTCGTTGTAATTTTCCTTTTCGCCCCTGCCGAAATATTCGATTTCGCTGAATTTCTTGTCTGCCTCAAAAGTAAGACCTAATGCAGCTACATCATAGAACTGCTCCTTGCTGTCTTTGTCGGGAGCGATGGCAACCTCAATATCAATTACGCCGTTTGCGCCGATGATGTAAAGAACGTTGGCATTGAAAAGCACATCCTCCTTGCCGTAAACAGACAGATATTCGCTTACGGATGCAACGCCGGATTTCACCTCTGCACTCATATCCTCAAGCACAATTTTGGGGTCTAAGAGATTGTGATTTTCCCAATCCTCAATAATCCAGCGGTCATTATCAACATAGGCTCTTGAAAGGTTGAGAAGGAAGCCCTTGTGTGAAACAGGCTCTTTGTTGAGAACAGAAACGCCGTTTGCCTTGTACGAAAGCATTTCGCCTGTAACCTCAGAAAATTCTACTGAGCCGGCGGGGAATTTAACTGTGAGCTTTTCATCCTCAGAGGTTATTGAAACCTTGCCCATTTCAAGTGAGGGCTGAATAAACGGTGCCTCTGAAAGAGTGAGCTGTTCTTTTGCAACCTCGAAATCGCCCTTGAGATATGTGAGGTTGAGATATGTGTTTTTATCGTAATTCACCTTGGGTAAATCAATTTTAAAGGTCTGCTCTTTTTCGGGAGCAATAGCTGTCACAAAGGAGCCGCAGTTGAGAACAACTCCGTTCTCCTGAACCTCCCAATAAACCTCGATGTCGTCGGTTGCAAGGAAGCGGTTTGTGTTGAGAAGAGTAAGCTTGTTGCCGGAAAGCTTCGTTGCTCTTATGGGGCGGTAGCAGTTTTTCATTTCATATGCGCCTGTGTGCGGTGTTCTGTCGGGATAGAAAAGACCGTCAACACAGAAGCAACCGTCGTGAAGCTTTTCGCCGTGGTCACCGCCGTAGGTGTACTGATATTTATATTTATCTGTGCCGTCGTGAAGAACGGAGTGATCTGCCCATTCCCAGATGCAGCCACCCATAAACATATCGTCAGAGAAGAAAATCTGCATATATTCTTCGAGTGCACCGGGGCCGACACCCATTGCGTGACAGTATTCGCAAAGATAGAAGGGAACTTCCTTATATTGCTTGCCACGTTTACCCTCGCGCATTTTTATCATATCATCCTGATGTGTGTACATCTCAGAGAAAACGTCATAATGGTAACGCCTCGTGCGACAAACGCCCTCGTAATGAACGGGTATTTCCGTTCCGAAGCTCTTGAGCATTTTGTAGCATTTATCGTGACATTTGTAGCCCCAGGATTCGTTACCGAGGCTCCACATAATAATTGAGGTGTGTGTTCTGTCACGGTAATACATTCTCTTGACTCTGTCCATATACCGGGGAGCCCATTTAAGATCGTGGCTGATTGCACCGCCGTCACAGCCCAAGTCCCATATACCGTGGGTTTCGATATCAGCTTCATCAACAACATAAAGACCGTAGTGGTCGCAAAGCTCGATAAAGAAGGGGTCGGGCGGGTAGTGAGAAGTTCTGACGCAGTTTACATTGAACTCCTTCATAAGCTGAACATCTTTTTCAAGGTCAGCAAAGCTCATAACGTAGCCCGTTTTCTGATGTGTGTCGTGGTGGTTAACACCCTTGAGCTTGATTTTTTTGCCGTTAAAGAGGAACACCTGTTCTTTTATTTCGATTTTTTTGAAGCCGACGTACTGGCGGATTGTCATAACCTCACCCTTTGAATTTGAAAGGGTGATGAACAATTCATAAAGCCTGGGAATTTCTGCGCTCCACTCCTTAACGTCGAGAGCGTTCATTGACATATTAACCTCTGCACCGCCGTCTGCCTCGCTTTGTGCGATAAGCTCTTTGCCGTCATAAAGAGAAGCCTTAATCTTAGTTGCACTCAATGCACCCTTGAGGGCAACCTTGATATCAAGATTATATTTTTTACCCTTTTTATGGGGAATTGCTTCAAAATCGTTAATATAGCATTTGTCATAGGAATAAAGAAGAACGTCACGGAAAATGCCGTTTTCTCTGAACATATCCTGAGCCTCAAGATATGAACCGTTACACCATTTGTGAACAACAGCAATAATTTCGTTTTCGCCAACCTTGAGAAAATCCGAAACGTCGAATTCATAGGAGTTGTGGGAGCCCTCGCCGTAGCCCACAAAAATGCCGTTTATATATAGATCAACACAAGAGGCAATGCCAAGGAAGCAAAGCACGTAGTTTTCCGCCTTTTTGTCGATGGTAAGCCATTTGCGATATATACCGCAGGAAAAATCGTCGGGAATTTCAGGGGGCTTTACACCCTGACCCTTTTCACCGCCCAACGCTCTTGGATCAAAGCTATAGGGGCAGTTGATATAAACGGGCTCCTCGTAGCCTGTTCTCTGCCAGGTTGAGGGCACGGTGATTTTATCGAACTTGATTTTTGACGTGTCAAGTGTTGCGGGAAGCTTTGATTTTTTCTTGTAGTATTTAAACTCCCACTCGCCGGAAAGCACGCTTACAACATCGCTGTTGAAACGCTCGGTTTTATAATCCGCCCTTTTGGCATCGGCGGATTTTTTGTGAGGTATTGCATAGGCTCTGGGTGCCAGTCTGCCTGCCTCGACCTTTTTAAAGGTGCAATGATTGAGCTTGTCGAGTATGTACTTCATTTAACATTCCTCCGTCACGGATAAATTACCTTAATATATTATCATACAGACATATTCTTTTCAATTAATTATTAATATATTTTCCGAAAAATATCGCAATTATCGGTCATTTGTGTTAAAATAAACCAAACTTATTTTAGGAGAGACACAAAATGGATGAAATGACCGTAACCGGCACGGTTGAAGAGGTCACATACCGAAACGATACCAACGGCTACACCGTTATGGATATTGACTGCAATAATGATTATCTGACGGCAGTTGGCATTATGCCGGAGGTTAACCCCGGCGAAACCGTCACCCTGACAGGTGTATATACCACTCACCCATCATACGGCAGACAGTTCAAGGTATCCTCGCTTTCAAGATGTATGCCCGAAACCACCGAGCAAATCTATAAATATCTGGCTTCCGGCGTAATACGCGGCATCGGCCCGAAAAAGGCGATGAGCATTGTTGAAAAATTCGGGGGCGAAACACTGGATGTTCTTGACAAGGAGCCATTGCGTCTTGCTTCAATCAAGGGTATTTCCGAAGAGCAGGCAAAGGCCTTGGGCGAAGAATTCAAGCGTCAGTTTGCCATGCGCACGGTTATGCTTGCCCTTGAAAAATACGGGCTGACACCTGCGGAATGTGTGAAAATATACAAGCACAGCGGCATACACTCTGTTGAAAGGGTGGAGGAAAACCCCTATTATTTATGCGGTCTCGGTATCGGCATAAGCTTTGAAAGGGCAGAAATGATTGAGGAAAAATTACCCAAAAAGCCCTTGCCCGATTGCAGAACTGCTGAGGGTATTCTGCACGTTGTTCGCCACAACGCAAACCAAAGCGGGCACACGTGTCTGCCGAGAGAGAAGCTCCTAAAGCCCTGCTCCGAATTTCTTGAAATTACCCCTGACGAGGTTGACATAGCTATTGATAAATTAGTTGCAACGGGTCAACTGAAATGCGAAACAATAAATAAAGAGGAATTTGTTTTTATCCCCTCGGCATATACCGCCGAAACAAAAATTGCACAAAGAATAAGACTAGTTTCAGATTACCCGCCCGAGGGTTCATCAAGGCTTGCCGCCTGGATAGACGACGTTGAAAAAACTAATAACATCACCTATGAGGAACAGCAACGCCTTGCAATCGCCACCGCCGCAAAAAAAGGTCTTCTTGTTCTGACGGGCGGACCGGGTACGGGAAAAACCACCACCATCAAGGGTATAATAAGCATTTTCAAATACCAGGGTCTTGATATTGCCCTTGCCGCACCAACAGGCAGAGCCGCCAAGCGAATGAGCGAGGTAACGGGTATGGATGCCAAAACCATCCACCGTCTTCTTGAGGTTGAATGGGATGAAAATGACCGTCCTGTTTTTCGCCGGAACATTTCAAACCCACTTGAATGCAATGCACTTATTCTTGACGAGCTTTCGATGATAGACATTCACCTTTTTGCAAGTCTTCTTGAGGCGTTACCCCTTGGTTGCCGCCTTATTCTTGTTGGCGACAGTGACCAGCTGCCCCCCGTGGGAGCCGGAAATGTTCTGCACGACCTTATTCTTTCTGAGGTGTTGCCTGTTGTTTGTCTTAACCAGGTTTTCAGACAGGCTCTTGAAAGCAAAATAGTAACAAATGCTCACAAAATAGTGGCAGGTGAAATCCCTGACCTTTCAAACGACAACACGGACTTTTTCCACATAGAAAGACCTTTGGCATCATCTGCCGCTCAGACGGTTATTAAAATCTGTTGCGAAAGACTTCCGGAAGCATATAATATGGACCCGCTGACAGACGTTCAGGTTATCTGCCCCTCCAAAAAAGGTGAAACAGGTACTCACAACCTCAACCGCCTTTTACAGGAAACGCTCAACCCTCCCCATAAAAAGAAAAACGAAATCACCGTTGCGGGTCAGATTTTCCGCGAGGGCGACAAGATAATGCAGATAAAAAACAACTACAATATTGAGTGGGAAACCGATGAAGAAAAAGGCACGGGAATATTCAACGGCGATATCGGTATTTTAAAAACCGTTGACCCGAAAGCGGGTGTTGCGGTTGTTGATTTCGAGGGTAAAATCGCCGTTATTCCCGCAGAATACCTCAGCGAGCTTGAGCTTGCATACGCTGTAACCGTTCACAAAAGTCAGGGCAGCGAATTCAAAGCAGTTGTTCTGCCAATATCAAATCTTGTACCGAATCTTGCATACAGAAACCTTTTATACACAGCCGTAACAAGGGCAAGAGAATTATTGGTTACAATCGGCTCAGCTCAGCAGATTCACGCAATGGCTCTCAACGACAAAAAAGCAAAGCGCTACTCGGCGCTTGCCCACTTTTTAGCAAAGGAATAACCCTTTCAAAGGAGAAAACGATATGGAACACAAAAAGAAAATATACACAATAGCCACCGCCCACCTTGACACGGTGTGGAGCTGGGACCTTGAGGAATCAATAGACAAATACCTCTATGACACGCTGGTTGACAACTTCCGTCTTTTTGAAAAATACCCCGAATACGTTTTCAACTTCGAAGGCTCATACCGATACGAGTTAATGGAAGAATATTATCCCCGGCTTTTTTCAAAAATGACCGATTACATAAAACAGGGCAGGTGGAACGTCTGCGGCTCCGCCTTTGAAAACGGCGACGTAAACGTACCCTCTCCCGAGGCTCTTTTCAGAAACATTCTTATCGGTAACTCATATTTCCGCAACAAATTCGGAAAAACCTCCTGTGATATTTATCTGCCCGACTGCTTCGGTTTTGGTTGGGCTCTTCCCAGCGTTATGCACCACGCAAATCTCAAGGGCTTCACAACACAGAAGCTCAGCTGGGGCGGTGCTTTCGGCGTGCCCTTTGACATTGGCAGATGGAAAGGTGTTGACGGCAAGGAGGTTTACTCCACCTTAAAGCTCGGCTCATACTCAAAATCGCTCGACAAGCTTCGAGATTGGGATTTCATTGAAGAAAAGTTCAAGGAAAATGATAAATACGACCTGCCTTGGACAACCGTTTTCCACGGAACAGGTGACCGTGGCGGTGCACCCAAGGAATGCTCTGTTGCCTACGTTGAAGAAGCTATGAAAGAAAACGCAACAAGCGATATTGAGGTTTATCAGGCAAAAGCAGATGAACTGTACCGTGACATTGAAACAAAGCTCACACCCGAGCAGAGAGAAAAGCTTCCCCTTTGGAGCAACGAGCTTGTTATGAGCGAGCACGCCATCGGCGGCTACACCTCAAGGGTTATGAGCAAGCGTTGGAACCGCCACGCCGAGGATATGGCGGATATGGCAGAGCGTGGCTCCGTTATCGGCGATTGGCTTGGCTCATATAAATACAACCGCGAAAGCCTGACACGTTCGTGGAAGCGTGTGATTGCCCACCATTTCCACGACGATATGCCGGGCACATCATGCCAGCGTGTTTACAAACGCTCATGGAATGATCTGTACGTTTCAATAAACCAATTTCAAAGCGAGCTTGAAGCCTCTGTTTCGGCGATTACTGCTCTTATGAAAACAGACGGAGCAGCCGGTACACCTGTTGCCGTTTTCAACCCCATTGAGGCTGACCGCCACGGCAGTGTAACTGTTCTGCTCAGTAACATTTCCGCCAACTATGTCAGAGTTTTTGACGGTGAAAAAGAAGTAAAAAGTCAATGCAAAAAGCTTGAAAACGGTCTTTCAGAAATTGTTTTCTCGGCAGACGTCGAAAGCCTCGGCACAAAAATATATCACGTCAGAGAAAGCGAAACACCCTACAACGGCGAGAGTGTCATTTCTTTAAAAAACAACACTCTCGAAAACGAAAAATACATTGTTACACTTAACAAAAACGGCGATATTTCTTCAATAATCGACAAAACCTTAAACAACAAGGAGCTTCTCAAGGCACCTGTCAGCCTCGGTCTTTTTAACTACACAGGCTCTTGGGATTGGCCCGCTTGGGAAATGAATTTCAAAGAGGCTGACAAACGCCCCGACAGAAGCCCGAAGCTTATAAAAATTGAAGAATATGATAACGGTGCTTCAAGGGTATCCCTCAAGGTTACCCAAAAGGATGACCGAAGCATTTTCACCAACATAATTTCACTTTCAGACGGCGGCGAAACAGTAGAAATAAAAGCCGAAATCGAGTGGCAATCACTCAGAACAATGGCTAAAAATGTTTTCTCCTTCACCGCTGAAAACGAAAAAGCAACATACGACCTGGGATTAGGTGCAATTGAGCGCGGGAATATGACAAAGCAGCTTTACGAGGTACCCGCACAGAAATGGGCGGATTTAACCGACAAAAACGGCGATTTCGGCATTTCTGTTCTCAGCGAATGCAAATACGGTTGGGATAAATTCGACAACAACACCCTTCGCCTTACGGTTGTTCACACACCCAAGGATAACTACCGAATCGACTCAATGCAATCAATGATGGATCTAGGGCTTAACCGTTACTCGTTCGGTATCTTCAGCCACAAGGGTAAGGTCGGCGCACCCACACAGCTCCAGGCAAGGCTTTTCACACAGCCAATGTCAGCATACGTCTGCACAAGACATGACGGCGAGCTTGGTGCAAGCTATTCCTTCGGCTCTGTTTCTGATAACTCCGTCATTCTTCGAGCAATGAAAAAAGCAGAGGAATCCGAAGAAATAATTGTCCGCCTCGGCGAGGGCACAAAAAATGAGATTAAAAGCTTTACCCTCACCCTTGGCGACGGAATCGAAAAGGCCCGTGAGGTTTTCGCAAGCGAGGAGCACATTGCCGATGCAACGGTTGTTGACGGCAAATTGGTTACATCCTTTGCCCCCTATGAAATAAAATCATTTGCCCTCACGCTCAAGAAAAACGATACAAATGCAAAACCGCTGAATTGCATACAGGTCGACTTGCCCTTTGACACAAAGCTCATCACAAAGCAAAATGATATGGGCGACAGAGAATACACTCTCCCCTATGAAATCACACCCGAAGAGATTACGTTTGGCGGGATTTGCTACAAAATCAACAAGGGCGAGAAAAACGCCGTTGTCGCAAAGGAGCAGAAGCTTTCTGTGCCCGAGGGCGAAAGGCTTGTACTTCTTTGCGCATCTTTGAAAGGCGACAAAACAGCTACCTTCGGTGTTGGTGAAAGGTGCGAAAAAATTAAAATATATGATATTTTCGAAAGACCTGCCCGTTGGGATATGTACGACTTCAGGGAAACTGCAAAAATCAAGGATTGTAAGGTTGCGCTTGAGCTCACCCATTGCCACAAAAACGGCAAGGATGCTACAGCTAAAATAATGTATTTCTTTGAAGCAGAGCTTCCCCTCGGCGGTGAAACAACCGTCACACTTCCTAAGGATGAGGATATTGTTATTCTCAGCGCCGCAGTTGTTAACGCCCCCTCTGCAAGGCTTGCAGCTCCTCTTTGCGACAAGGTTAAGGAAAGGCCTTTTACCTTTAAAATGACACTCAAAGAAAAATTCAGATATGTTGAAAGACGCAGAAAACGTGTTCTTCACGACAAAAAGTTCTTTGAAAGAAAAAACTGGGGCAAGGATTATTAAAAAAGAGCCGACGAAACGCTTGTTTTCGTCGGTCTTTTTTAAAATAATTTCAAAAAAACTTTAGTTGCAAAAAATCCCAAAAGTGCACACCCGGGAAAGGTCAGCACCCACGTCAGCAAAATATCTTTAATCACTGCACCGTTGATGCTTCGCCTGTCAACGGCGGCACCCGCACCCATCATAGCAGTTGTTTTTGCGTGGGTTGTTGAAACAGGGAAGCCCCACAAGGTGCTGAGCAAAAGAGCCAACGAAGCAGACAAATCTGCAGAAAAGCCTTGGAATTTTTCAAGCCTTACCATATCCATACCAACAGATTTTATTATTTTTTTGCCGCCCACAAGTGTGCCCAACGCCATAACAGCAGAGCACAAGGCGATTATATATGTATTGCTGCCCGAAAGCTTTGAAGCCACACCTGAAAACGAGGAACACAGCATCAAAACGGCTATAAACTTCTGCCCATCTTGTGCGCCGTGCATAAAGCTCATTGATGCGGCGGCAAAAATCTGACCGTATTTAAAAAACCTGTCCGCCTTGCTTCTTTTGACGTTGCGAAAAACAGCAATAATAATTCTGCACATCAAAAGTCCCGCAAAAAAACCGAAAGCACAGGAAACCCCAAGACCCTTTACTGCTTTAAACCATTCACCGGCGTTAACACCGCCAAAGCCCGAGTTTATTGCCACGGCGCTACCTGTAAGCCCCGCTATAAGTGCGTGGCTTTCACTTGTAGGTATGCCGAAATACCAGGCGAGTATTGCCCAAAGAACAATGGCAAAAAGCGCGGCACTGAGTGCCACCGATGATGAATATGAATCATCACCGAAATCAACGATGTTTGAAACTGTCATAGTAACAGAGTTATTGAGTGCACTCATAACGCTCACCCCCAGGAAATTGAACACCGCCGACATAAAAAGAGCGGGGCGCAAGCCAAGACACCGTGTTGAAATAACCGTGGAAACAGCATTTGGTGCATCCGTGAGCCCGTTTACAAAAATAACGCACAACGTCAAAGCCGAAGAAAACAATGCAATAGGGGAAGAAACCAAAACGTCAATCAAAATAATCATCCTTTAAAATTATACTCATTTAATACTATTCAAAGGATTTACAATATAAAACATGAGTCGGAAAACCACCTCTTGAAAATTAATTTGAAAATTTTCAAAAAAACACTTGCAAAAACCTAACGGGTGTGATATTATATCATTCGCTATCCGGGTGTGGCGCAGTTGGTAGCGCGCTTGACTGGGGGTCAAGAGGCCGTGAGTTCAAGTCTCGCCACTCGGACCAAAAATAACAGATAACCGTTGGTTATCTGTTATTTTTTTGTTTTCTCAAAGTTTTTGGCGAGACTTGAACTCCCTCGGCGAAGCCGAACACAATCGGGCATTTGCGAAGCAAATTTGTGGGCGGAGCCCACAAGTCTCGCCACTCGGACCAAAAATAACAGATAACCAATGGTTATCTGTTATTTTTTTGTTTTCTCAAAGTTTTTGGCGAGACTTGAACGAAATAGTCCATCTCGTGTCGGTTCGCCTTGGCGGAGACACGAGGGACATACAATAAGACTGCTTGCAGGCTGTGCGTAGCACTCCTGCAAGTCTCGCCACTCGGACCAAAAACAAAGAGTAACCTTTTGGTTACTCTTTGTTTTTTTGTTTTCTCAAAGTTTTTGGCGAGACTTGAACTCCCTCGGCGAAGCCGAACACAATCGGGCATTTGCGAAGCAAATTTGTGGGCAGAGCCCACAAGTCTCGCCACTCGGACCAAAAACAAAGAGTAACCTTTTGGTTGCTCTTTGTTTTTTTGTTTTCTCAAAGTTTTTGGCGAGACTTGAACTCCCTCGGCGAAGCCGAACACAATCGGGCATTTGCGAAGCAAATTTGTGGGCAGAGCCCACAAGTCTCGCCACTCGGACCATATTGAGTATTCATAAGGGATTTGACCTGTGAGTGCTCAATTTTTTTGCTTAAAATAGAGTTTTGTATATAATTTAATAGTTTTTATGTATCGTCGCATTCCTTTCGGAAAGATTTGACACGACTGACTTGTTTATCATTTCAGCCCAATCGGGATACATTTTTTTGTGAAGTGCTCTTACAGCCTTTATCGCACCATTTTTCACTGTTAATGTTCGGTTTGGCGACATAATGCTCACACACATCCTGATAAGCCGTTGCAAAGGGAATTCCCTTTGCCGTGTAAACAGGCCCGGAAATAAAATCGGGATATATCGGAGTCGGCTCCCACTTTTCACGCTCAGATTCAGTAGAATATCCGTAGCGTGTGGTGAAGCTCTTATCCGCAATCACAGCGCTTTTATAAAGGTCACCGTCACGTATTCTGTGCCCCATTTGTGCACCTCCTATGCAGGTAAAAAGCCTGCTTGAATCTTTGATGACATTATTATAAATTATTTTTTTGTTTGCGGGGTAACTTTTTTTGGGGGGGACAAAAAGTATAGTATTTTTACAAAAGTGGAATTTATTTTTATAATTTAGAATTAAAACAACTTTTTATAATATTTATTAATTTTTTGTTTTCATCCATAATCAAAACCTCTCTAAAAAATTTGTGTTTTACTTGAAAAAACGATAATAAAATAATATAATTAAAAAACGAAGTAGGATCAAGAAGGTGAACTTATGATTTCGAATATTATCGGTGCGGTTGTTGTGGCGGTAGTCGGTGTAGGTGTGGCATTCGTAAATTACCTCATATCGAAAACTGTTCTCGAAAAAATCCCTGATAAATATTCTGCTACAACGGTGTTGCGGCAGATAGTACAGATAGCATTTCTTGTTATTGTATATTTTATCAGTAAAAAAACGAACTACGACCCGATGTATCTTTTAGTTGGTGCTGTTTTGGGTATAACAGTACCGATGTTTATTTTTACTAAGAAGCTTCTCACCCTTAATGAAACTCTTCGCAGTAAAGAAAAGAGAAAGGAGGAAGAAGTAGATGGGTGAAAAATCTGAAGTGCTTTTCAAAATTTTTGGTTTTCTCGACGTTACAGGAGAGGTCGTAACTATGTGGATTATTCTTGCGGTTATTACAGTTCTTTCTCTTGTCGTAAAGAAAAATCTCAAGGAACGCCCGGGTAAATTTCAGAACATTATTGAAACCGGTGTTGAGTATCTTGATAATTTCTTTTCAGATACTCTCGGCAAGAAAAAAGCAAGAAAATACTTTACATTTTTATCATCGCTTTTTATCTTTATCATTTTCTCGAACTATTCAGGACTTATTCCGGGAGTAGGTCTTACAGAATATGTCAAGGCACCTACGGCGAGTCTTTCCGTAACTTTGGGTCTTGGTATCGTTACATTTGTGTTCCTCCAGATTTCGGGTATAAAACACAATACCAAGCATTATTTTAAACGTTTTGTATCACCGATGTTCTTTATGCTTCCTCTGATGCTCCTTGATGAAATAATCAAGCCTGCATCTCTGGCATTAAGGCTTTATGGTAACATTTTCGGCGAAGAAACGGTGACCGAGGAGCTTTATCACATTCTCCCCATAGGCGCGCCTGTTGTAATGATGGTGCTTTCACTTCTGTTTTGCGCCTTACAGGCAATCGTATTCACAATGCTTGTATCAATCTATTTGGATGAAGTTACAGAATAATATTTAAAAAATAATAAATTTTCAACTAAAGGAGTATTTAAAAATGACAAATTCAGCTATTATCGCAATCGCAGCAGCAATCGCAATCGCAATCAGTACACTCGGACCTGCTATCGGTCAGGGTATGACAGCCAAAGCGGCTATGGAAAGTATTGCCCGTCAGCCTGATTCCGCAAAAGATATCCGTTCAACACTTATCATTTCTCTTGCACTCATGGAAGCTCTTACAATTTACGGACTTCTCATTGCATTTATGCTCGTTTCGAAAATTGCCTAAGACAGTTTTATAATGTTATCTAAGGAGTAATCTTATGAATATACAGATTTCCGTTGTAGTCTGGACTGTGATCTGTTTTTTGCTTCTTATGCTGATATTGAAAAATCTTCTTTTTAAACCTGTGCTAAGAATGCTTGACAACAGAAAAGAAAAAATTGAAGGTGCAAGGAAAAAGAAGGCTGAAATCGAAAGGATTACTGCCGAAAATGAAGAATACATTCAGAAGCAGAGAGAGTTTGATATTGAGGTCCATAAAAAAGAAGCCAAAGAACAAGCACAAAAAATACACTCTGAAGGAAAAAAAGAAATTGAAGCTGCTCAAAGAAAAAGTCTTGATGAAATAAAGGCATACAGAGAGAGCATTATTGATGAATATGAAGATATTGTCAAATCTGTAGCACCTGAAATGGAAACTGCAGCAGCAATATTTGCCAAAAATATAATTATGCACAGGGTATGACGTTATGGAAATACAATATGTGATTATAAACTTTATAATTCTTGCAATTATACTGTTTTTGTTCGGAAGGAAAAAGATCAGGTCTATTTTTAACTCCCGCTTTGAGAGAATCAATCGTGAACTTGACGAAGTGGAAGCTACAGAAAAAATAGCTATGCCTGTTTTCGAGGAGTATCAGCATGAAGAATACGACGAAAACAGTGCAGAAGAAACTATAATTGCAAGAGCTGTTCTTGATGAAAAAATTGCTCAGATAGAAGAATTTAGCGGTCATATTCATCGCGAAATTCACCGTGAAATGATTGAGGATGCACGT
The DNA here is from genome assembly GCA_015066225.1 of Oscillospiraceae bacterium. Taxonomy (GTDB): domain Bacteria; phylum Bacillota; class Clostridia; order Oscillospirales; family Acutalibacteraceae; genus DTU089. The sequence goes on along the minus strand of SVOT01000002.1, from coordinate 304,765 downwards.
AAAGAACTTTTCTCAATTATGAGAGAAAATGTCGTAAAACTTTTCTCTTATGAAAAATATCAAAAAGAAATAAGAGATCTTGATACCAATATAATAGATGCAATTCTTCCGCAGATTAAACTGACTCCCGGTGATACGGCATACTTAAAGCATCACGATGTTCTCTATGTTACCCTTATGTCGGCTTATCCGCTTGATAAGGCTATTGTTAAAAAGGTTGATGAGGTTACAACCGCGATGCTTGACGAGGTAGGCGGTAAAACCTCATTATGGGTACTTGAGGACCCGTCTCTTATTGGCGGACTCAAACTGAGAATCGGCGATACGGTATATGACGGAACAGTTGCCGAGGAGCTTTATCAATTCTCACAGAATCTTAACCACGAGCCTATCCTGACAACAGATACCGTAGGTCATCTTATTCAGGAGTTTTCGGAAAAGGCTGAGTCCTACAGACCTCATATTCACGTATTTCAGCTTGGCAGAGTTATTACTGTTTCAGACGGTATATGCTGGATGGATGGTCTTGCCGATATTATGTACGGCGAGGTCGTTGAATTTGAATGCGGTGAAAGAGGTATGGTGCTCGATATTCAACAGAATCGCATCGGTTGTGTTATCTTCGGCGATTTTGCTCATATCGAAAGCGGTACTCCGGTAAGAAGAGTCGGCAGAATCGCATCTGTTCCCGTAGGTAATGCCCTTCTTGGCAGAGTGGTGGATGCTCTCGGTAATCCTATTGATGCGGAAGGTTATCTCCCTTATGATGAAGTAAGACCTATAGAATTCAAGGCACCGAGTATTCTTGACCGTGCTCCGGTTAATAAACCTCTCCATACCGGTATCAAGGCTATTGATGCTCTTGTTCCGATTGGTAAAGGACAGAGAGAACTTATTATCGGTGACCGACAAACAGGCAAAACAGCTATTGCTGTTGATACAATCATCAATCAGAAGGGTAAGGATACAATCTGTATATATGTTGCAATAGGTCAGAAAGAAACACTTGTTGCAGAGATCAAAGAAAAGCTTAAATCTCACGGAGCGCTTGATTATACAATCATCGTTGCTGAGCCTGCGTCTTCTTCAGCAGCTCTTCAGTATATTGCGCCTTTCTCAGCTACTGCTATAGCTGAACATTTTATGTACAGCGGCAAGGACGTTCTGATTATTTATGATGACCTTTCAAAACATGCCGTAGCTTACCGTGAACTGTCGCTTCTCCTTCACCGTCCGTCAGGGCGTGAAGCTTATCCCGGTGATATTTTTTATCTCCATTCAAGACTTCTTGAAAGAGCAGCTCATCTTTCTGAAGATCTCGGAGGCGGTTCAATAACTGCACTTCCGATTATCGAAACACTTGCAGGTGATATATCAGCATATATTCCCACCAATGTTATTTCAATTACTGACGGACAGATTTTTCTTGACTCTGAACTGTTCAATGAAGGTCAGAGACCTGCTGTCAACGTAGGACTTTCTGTTTCTCGTGTAGGCGGTGCGGCACAGAATCCCGTTATGAAAAAGATATCATCTTCTCTGCGCACCCGTCTTGCCCAGTACAGAGAACTTGCTGAATTTATGCAGTTCGGTTCTGATATTGACGATGCTACAAAAGCCACTCTTGCTTCCGGCAGACTTCTCACAGAGGCTCTAAAACAGAACAGATACAACACCGTTCCCGATTATTTGCAGGCAATTCTTATCTTTGCCGTAAGCACCGGATATGCTGACAAAATCATTCCGGAAAATATGGAAGATTTTGAAAAGAAACTCTATAAATATTTTACCGAAGAAAAAGCAGAACTTACCGATAAGGTGAAAACTGCAGAAAAATTTGACAATGAACTAAAAAATGAACTCAGTGAAGCTATCGGTGAATTTGCTGAGAGGTTTTGATTATGGCAACAGTACAAAACTTAAAAAAGAAACTTCAGGTTATCCGTTCAACCCGTAAAACTACTCTGGCGATAAAAACTGCCTCTACTGTCAAATATTCCCGTTTAAGCGGTCTTTACAGCAGTTATGAAAAATACGAAAAACAGTGCAGTCGTCTGTATGAGACTTATCGAAAAGAGTTCAATAGCGTATTTTGTCTTAATAATGCAGATGCCCCTATATGCTATATAGTTATGGCAGCAAACAAGGGTATGTGCGGTGCTTTTAATGCAGACCTTCTCAGTTTTTTTGATGGAATACTTGAAAAAGAGAAAAAAACACCTGTTATCTTTACTTGCGGCAAGAAAGTCAGAGAACACTTTCAGTCTAACGGAATCCCCTATAAAAAGGCTTATATATTCAATGATGTCCCCTCTTATTCAGAAGTGAGCGAGTTGTTTAAGGAAATACGCTCTCTTATGAAGGAAGGTAGCGTTTCATCAGTCAGAATGGTATATCCTGAATATATAAATATGATTAAGCAAGAGCCGGTTTTATGCGATCTGTTTACTATTGATGAAGGGAAAGATGAAGGTGATAATTTCATATTTGTTCCCGACAAAGATACAGTTATAAATAATACCGCAGAAAAAACATTTACTTCAATTATGTATAAAAAAATACTTGAAACTGCTTTAGGCGCACAGGCTGCAACTCTTACAACTATGCGCTCTGCTTATGATACTGCATGTGAATACAGCACACAGCTTGAAACGCAGATAAACTGCATACGTCAAAGTCAAGTTACAGCCGATGTTATTGAAATTTCGGCTGAATACTCAATGAAGGGAGAGAAATAAAACATGGCTGAAGGTTCCGTAGGAATGGTCCAGAGAATTACGGGTCCCGTAGTTGACATACTTTTTGACCAATTCGATATTCCCGATATATTCAACGCAATAAATGTTGAGGTCAAAAACGAAAAATATACCCTTGAAGTATCACAGCATCTTGGCAACGGCGAAGTCAGATGTATTTCTATGAATCCCACTGACGGTATGTCAAGAGGAATGAAAGCTGTCGATACAGGTGCTCCGATTAAAATTTGCGTTGGTGAAGAAACCTTAGGCAGAATGGTTAATGTAACAGGTAAGCCTATTGACCGAGGAGAAGATATAAATACAGAAAAACATTGGCCTATCCACCACCAGGCTCCGTCATTTGCTGAGATTGTATCTGCTAATGATATTCTTGAAACAGGAATTAAGGTTATCGACCTTATGACACCTTATGTGAAAGGCGGCAAAATCGGTCTTTTCGGCGGTGCAGGTGTAGGTAAGACGGTGCTTATTATGGAACTTATCCGTAATGTTGCTTTTGAACATGACGGTTACTCTGTTTTTGCGGGTGTGGGTGAGCGTTCAAGAGAGGGTAATGACCTCTGGAATGAAATGAATCAGTCAGGAGTTATTGATAAAACCGCTCTTGTTTTCGGTCAGATGAATGAAACTGCGGGAGCCAGACTTCGTGTGCCGCTTGTAGGTCTTACAATGGCTGAATATTTCCGTGAAGAAGCACACAAGGATGTACTTCTGTTTATTGATAATATTTATCGTTTTACTCAGGCGGGAAGTGAGGTGTCGGCTCTCTTAGGCAGAATGCCGTCAGCAGTAGGTTATCAGCCTACACTAGCATCTGAAATGGGTAAATTACAAGAAAGAATTGTATCAACAGGCAACGGCTCTATAACTTCAGTACAGGCAGTGTATGTCCCTGCCGATGACCTTACAGACCCCGCCCCTGCAACTACATTCTCACACCTTGATGCAACAACAGTTCTTTCAAGGAAGATTGTTGAACTTGGTATATATCCTGCAGTTGACCCCCTTGAATCATCTTCAAGAGTTCTTTCTCCTGATTTTGTTGGTGACAGACACTATCGCACGGCAAAGGAAACTCAGCGTGTTTTACAGAAATACGCAGAGCTTCAGGATATTATTGCGATTCTCGGTATGGAAGAGCTTTCTTCTGAAGATAAGAAAATTGTAAAAATAGCCAGACGTGTACAGCGCTTTATGAGTCAACCTTTCCACGTTGCTGAAAGTTTTACGGGACAAGCGGGTATCTACGTCCCTCTCGAAAAGACTGTTGATAGCGTTGAGTCTATTCTCTCAGGAGAGTGTGACCATATTCCTGAGCAGCATTTCCTTATGTCCGGTACAATAGATGATGTATTTAAAAAATATATGGCTAACAACAGGTGACCAGTATGAAAGATAATCTTTCGCTTACGATTTTTACAGTTGACCGACAAATTGAAATTCCGGAATGTGACAATATACGGCTGAATATTGCCGATGATATTAAGGGAAAGTTTTCAGGTTCCTACGGAATAAAAAAAGGACATGCAAATACTATTTTTTCTCTCAGTGCAGGTGTAGTTACTGCATATACGGGTGATAAACTGATTTTATCTGTCGAAACTTCTGACGGCTTTGGTATTATTGAAGACAATACTGTCAGATTAACAGTAAATAGTATAAAAGAAAACCAATAAAAATACCGCATTGATTTTTCTGTCAAGGTTGTATTAGTTATAATTTCTGCGGTGGTTCATTATTGAATAGGAAATGTGTTACATTAAAAAAGATAGAATATGTATTGCCGGAGAACTACTTGTGTTATGAACATCCGTACCACATTGAGTATTCATAAGGGCTTTAACTTGTTAATACTAAGTTTTTATATCTTCATATCTAAAGTTTGTAACCCACTATGACACTTTCGCAAATACTTGTGTAAAGATGTCAGGTGGGTTTCTCAATAATAACAGCACCTTGATTTTTGATTTTTCAATGCATATAATATTTTCGAGAGGTGATATTATGCTTAAATTCAGAAAAGGTTGCAATGTTACATATCCGGAAAGAATTAACGAAGAGTATGAGCTGAATGATAATTACATAATTGCAAATATAAATGCTGATAAAATTGAAAACTTTTTATTAGATTTTATAAAGTTTCATAACGAACCATTATTTTTTATTTTAGAAATCCCCTCAAAGCAATATGACGAAACCGAAATAAAACCAGGTATAGTGGATAGTTTTCACAAAGATGTTTATTATATTGATGGCTGCACACAAGAACAAGCTTTCACTATTTTAAGCAGAATTGATAAACTTCTCATAAATGATGGATTATCTTCTTTCGGCTTTGGTTGCCATATTTCACATGATGAAATAATGGTTGGTAAATATAATGTTATCACTATCTATTCGATAAATCCAAATAGTTATATCGAACTTTTAGAAAAAACTGAATTAAAGCGTGTTGATAAACTTATAACCGCTTGGGATACTTTCACTGAAAACAATCCGGGCAAATCAGAAAGAATTAAAACTGACGGCAAAGATATTTTTGATATACCTCAAATGTTTGCAGATTGGGGAATGTACCTTGCCGAACAAAGAGAAGACTAGCTTCCAATAACTTATGAACAAAAAGAGCTTCGCTCCATCCGAAAAACGGCACAAAAAAGCACCCGCCTTAGGGAGTGTAAACAAGGGATTTAATAGCCTTAAATCATTAACTTTGGCGCATAGCGTCGTTAAAATGGGAGGGAACCCGTCAGGGTGCCCTCCCATTTGTATCTTGCTTTGCATCCAAATTTAAAAGATTTAAGGTGCAAAGCAGTTTAAATTTAAATAGTTTTCGTTCAGACGAAATGACAAACACACCGTCAGGCTGGCGCCTACGGTGTGTTTTCATAAAGTATTAACGGAAAATATTAAGTTTAAACCTAATAAATCCCTTATTTACGCTCCCTTTATGGCAGGTGTTTTTTATCATATCAACTGAATTTCAAACTCAACAAACTCGCAATCGCCTTTTACGTATTCGCCGAACATAAAGTTGCGGGCAACGAAAACGATTTTGTCAGAATAAACCTCGGCATAATAGCCCATTCCGCAGGGCTTGATACCAAAGTTATTTTCTTTTCTGTAGCCGGGAACACTCAACGAGCAAACATTGTTTTCTTTATTGAGATATTCAAATGTTTTTTCATAGATTCCGCCGTGGAGGTGACCGTTTATGAAGATAACGTTTTTATATTTTTCCATAACGGCTCTGACTTGGTCAGACTGTTCACCCATATCGCCTGTTTTCCAGACCTCGGGCAAGCCGTGAGTTTCTTGAAATGCCTGGTGGCACATTACGAAAACGGGCTTTCCGTCCTTTGTGCCCCTTTGAAGCTCTCTGTCAAGAAAATCAATCTGCTCTTGTGTGATGTGCGCCTTTTCAAGCACCCTTTTCTCTGTGCCGATAACAATAAATGTATAGCCCTTTATATCATAAGAATAATAGCTTTTGCCGTTGGTGTTTATGCCGAGGCATTCGTTGACCTTATCCATTATGATTTTCTGGTTGCGCTTGTATTGAAATCTTACGTCGTGGTTGCCCATAGTGAGAAAAACATGGGGGAAAACATCTTTATTCTCATCCACAGCTCTGAAAAACCGCTGATATTCTTTCTTTTTGCCATATTCGGCAATATCGCCCGCCATAAGAAGTGCATCAAACTTCTCTTCGGAATTTCTGACATCCTCAAACACATTTGCAAGATTTTTTTCTGCAATTTCGTTGTCGATTAGATGTGTATCCGCAATCATAGCAAAAGAAAGCTTTACGTTTTCGCTGTCTTTGAAAACGATGGGATTTTCTTTTGAAACATCATACACCACATCGTATTTCGGCGAAAGCGCCTTTAACTGAGCCACGTATTTAGTTATGAAAATACTTTCTGACATTTTTATTCACCTGTTACTCAATGATACCAAAAAATCTGCCGAGCCAATAAATGAAAATGAATGACATTCCGTTTTCATAGCTCATTCCGTTACCGCCGTCAATCTTAAAGGGTCTCAGACCCAACGTTGAAAACGGTCTTTCATCCCACGCAAACGGAGTTTTAATATGTGGCTCCTCATACCACTTGAGGGGCTCGTTATCCATTTCGATGTTTCGGCGATTGCTGTTAATCATTTTATAATTTTTCAAATCACAAGGATAATCCTTGAGAGCCTTGACACAACCGTCCACGTCACACGGCGCACCTGTGAAACCCTTGTAAACAAAGGCAAAATATGGGTTACCCTCGATTTTTTCATATTCATAGTGAGAAGCAAGACCCATAAGAAGATATTGACGGATTGCCGGGTCATTTTCAAGGCGCAGATACGAAAGGGTGTTGAGCATTGCCAGATTGTCGTCAATGTGGCAGGAGTGCCCGTCTGCCCTTTTGTGATATGCCGCATTTATAAGAAAATGATGGTCCTTTATAAGGCTCATATATTTCTCGTTATATCTCTCGTTGCCCGACATATGGTAAGAAATTTTAAGGAAATTGAGCATTTCAAGAGAATTTACGCCCTTTTCCCACATCCACATACTGTCTGTGTTTAGAGCTTCTTCATTCCAGCAAGCCCATGAAGTGGGTTTGCCGTCTTTATCAATAAGGTAACCGTCGTTATCTAAAATGTGGTCTGTAATATTGCAAACAGCCTCACAGATTTCTTTCTTTTCTGCTTCGTCTGCACACAAGTCATAATAAAGCGAGAAGCCTGCATAGTGACCCGACATTTCATCGCTTGAGGTTTCGCCCAACCACTCGTATGAGCCGTCAGAGGAACGGTGCCATTCTCTGCCGATTTCAGTAGATTCAATATCTGTGCCCCAATTTTCTTCATCGGGGAAACGCACCGCACGGGCGGTAAAGCCCTTGATTTCGGGGGCTCTTGTAAGGAAAAGCATCGCATCCTTTGTTCGCCTTGCGGCCTTGAGCACCTCTTCATCCTTTGTTACTGCATACCACATTGCAAGACCTGCAAGGTATGAATGAGTCCAAAGACCGTCGTTGTCTGTGGGGTGTGAGCAATCGTTACCGTCAAGGGATTTCACCCAGGTAACGTAGCCGTGCTTTCTGGGGAAGTATTTTTCTGTGGTTTCAAAAAGAATTTTTGATTTTTCTTCAAGTGTCATAAGCTTTTCGCTTATTTTCACAACTCCACCCTCAGAAGCGGTGTATAAAGCCCCGCCTTTTTCCGCAACAGCTGTAACGCTTGTGTCAAAGGCGTACCTTGTTGCGGGCAGATATTTTGCTATGCCGTTCTTAATGTGCACCGCACCCGCATCTGTTCCCAAAAGGAAGCTGCCGTCTTCACAAACTGTTATTGCAAAAACACTCTCCTGCGGGAGTGCAGGCATCTCTTTATGGCTGTACCATCCGCTTTTGTAATCATAAATAAACAAACCTTCATCTGCACCAACGAGAAGATAACCCGTTTTATCAAACGAAATCACGTTGATGTGCAATTCGGGCATTGTGGAATGAGCGGGGAAAATGCAACGCCAGGTTCTTCTTTTGCCCTCCATTCTTTGAAGGCACAATTCACTTGCAACGCAAACCTTATCGCCGAACACAGCAAGGCTTCTTTCATCCATTCCCATTTCCTGAAGATTGTAAAAATCCTCGCCCTGTTCAACGTAAAGGGAGCGCCTTGTGAGAACATAAAGAGCTTCTTCGCCCGCCAAATCAGCTATTTCATAATCAAATTCTCTGATTCTGCGTGCACCTGTTTCTTCAATGGCATAAAGTGTTTTGCCTATTGATGCAAACACTCTGCCTTTTTTGTCGCAAAAAACCCTTGTGAAAACGCCGTCTGCAAAAAGCTTGTGCCACCCGCCGTTTCTGTAACGGAAAAATCCGCTTTCTGAGCAGGCGTAAATATCGCCGTTTTCCGTAACGGCAACAGAGCTGATTTTTCCGTCAAGCTCTATTCTTTCAACTATCTTTTGCGGATATTTACCTGTTTTTATTGCGTCCATTTTCTCAACTCACGTACATTAATATTTCAATTTTTCGTTTGCGGCTTTCATAACCTCGGGAGTGATTTTAACTACCTCGCGGTCGTATGTGAGAAGACCGTTGCACTCATCCTCAACGTCGCTTACTTCTGTGTAAATAATTGCCGAAAGACCTTTATTTTTCATACAGTTATAAATTCTGTTTTCATAAAGATTTTTTATTGCGGCATCAAATTTTTCCTGACTGTAATATTTTCTGTAGCCAAAGAACTTATCTTTATTGAAGGAATGGTCTTTAAGCTGCATTGAATAACCGCCGAACTCTGTAAGTGCAATGGGGCGATTGTCATCCTTGTTATATTTGGGGAACAGGAAGGGTGTGAAATAAATATGGAAGCTGTTCACATCACCTGCACCGTGGTCAACCCAACCGCTTGCGTGGTCAATAAGCCGCGTGGGGTCTTTTTTGCGATAGAATTCGCAAGCCTTGACACTATCGAACTGACCCCATCCCTCATTCATAGGGGTCCACAAAGCGAGAGATGTGACGTTATACAGAAGGTCAATCATACCCTCAGAATCCTCATAGAATTCCTGTCTGCCCGCCTCGTCTTCTCTTGCAAAATACTTGTAGTGGTTAGGACCGTCGCTGACCTTTCCCACGTGCTTATTGTTAAAAATCATTGCTAAAGCCGGAGCTGTGCCGATAGCCATAAAGTTATACGCACCGCCGCCGTTAATCATATCCTGCCAGACTATCATACCAAGTCTGTCACAATGGTAATACCAGCGCAAGGGCTCAATTTTGATGTGCTTTCTGAGTGTGTTGAAGCCAAGGTCCTTCATTGTCTGAATGTCGTAAATAAGTGCCTCATCAGAGGGGGCGGTGTACATACCGTCGCTCCAATAGCCCTGGTCAAGAAGACCGTTGAAGAAATAGGGCTTGTTGTTGAGCATAAGTCGGGGTGTGCCCTCGCTGTCGGTACCTGTGCTGAATTTACGCATACCGAAATAGCTTTCAACCCTGTCTTTGCCTGCGGCAATTTTCAAGTCATATAAATAAGGATTTTCAGGGCTCCACAGCTCATAATCCGAAAGCTTTATAACGCCCTTGCCGTCAACAAGCTTGCAGGCAGATTTAACCTCGCCTTTGTCAAGGACGATAGCTGCCATTTCATCGGTGGGCTTTCCGTTGTAGTTTATTTCAATTCTGAGCTCATCATTATCAATATCGGGAGTGAGCTTCATTGATTCAATATAGCCCTCGCAAACCTCTTCAATCCACACGGTCTGCCAGATACCTGACTGGGGTGTGTACCAGATACCGCCCCTTTTGAAGGTCTGCTTACCGCGTGCCTGGGTGCCTGTCTGAGTGGGGTCTGTAACCTTTACCCTCAAATCATTTTCACCATCAAGCACAAGGCTTGTGATATCAAATGTAAAGGGAAGGTAACCGCCCTTATGCTCACCTACATAGCTGTTATTAAGTGTGATTTCGCATTTATAATCAACTGCACCGAAATGGAGAAGAACACGGTGGTTTGTTCTTCTGAAATTAAAGAACTTCTGGTAGTAAAGAATCTCATTGGGGTGAAGCACCTTTTCAACGCCGCTGAGAATGCACTCGGGGCTGAAGGGTACAGTTATTTTGCCTTGATAGTTGTTGAATTTTTTGTGCTCGTCAAGAATAGCGTAGTTCCACTCACCGTTAAGGTTAATGAAGCTGTCACGTCTGAGCTGAGGTCTGGGATAATCGTTGAGAGGCAAGGTCTTGTCAAGCTCTTTGCCCCATCTTGTTAACAATCTTTCCATAGTAATCTCCAAATAAAAAAATTTGCATTAAAGCATTATACATAGTCATCATAACATACGAAAAAATTTTTTTCAATCCTAAATAATTGTATTTTATAGCAAAATAAGCATTGACGAAAAATGGGTAAAGTGTTATAATCTAGGAAAATATAATGAAAAGGTAGGGTCTATATGCAATACATTCAAGGCTTATTCCAGGAAATTGCAGCACTTCTTTTATCAATTCTCACTTTGTTCGGCGGCGTTGTAACACCTTCAACAAACCAAATTATCAAAAACATTGCTCCCGACACAGTTATCGACTTTGTTTTAACAGGCGACACTCAGGTTTGCGACTATATGCCCGAGCGTGAAGCTAATCTTATGGCTCTTGCTGAAGACATCAACAACTCTGATATCGAGCTCGACGCATTTATGATCGTTGGCGATATCGCAGAAAACGGCATGATAGAAGAATTCGACAGAGTTTACAGCCATATTTGTGATTTCAACGTTAAAAACTACGTTATGGTCACAGGTAACCACGATATCCGTCTTCGTGATATTGACCAGGCTAAAGGCAGATTCCTCGACTTTATGAACAGCCTTAACGCTGAAGAGAATGCACAGAATGAAATCTACTTCAAATATATGGTTGAAGATTACACATTCCTCGTTATGGGTTCTGAAAAGGCTAACTTTGAAGATGCCTTCATCAGCGACGCTCAGCTTCAGTGGCTCAACATCGAGCTCAAAGAAGCAACAAAAACCGGCAAACCCGTTTTTGTTCTTTGCCACTATCCTCTCGCTGAAAGCCACGGTCTTCCCGGAACATGGGGCTCAGCAAACAGCGACGACGTTTATGGTCAGCTTCCTACATACGAAGTACCCGAAGATCCCGACTTTACCGGTAGCATCGGCAAACAGTCAGAAGAGGTTTTCGATATTATTTCAAGCTACAAAAACGTTATCTTCATCACAGGCCACCTTCACACAGGCTTTGGTAAAAACTCTTACCAGGTAATTAACGAAGAAAACAATGTTATCGGCATCAATGTTCCCTCTGTTGGCATCAACAACAAAGATGGTGCATACAACAACCCCGGAACAGGCTACTTCGTTGAAGTTACTCCCGATGCAGTTTATTTCCGTGCAAGAGATTTTGCTCTCGGCAAAAACATTACCGATTGGGATATCGTTGTTGACGTTAAATAAGCAATAAAATAAACCAAAACCCAACCTCCCGCATACAATAATGCGGGAGGTTTTTTTATGTTATCTGATATAGTTACAATGGCGCTTGCCGTTATCGGCATTATATTTATACTTTTCACGGTTGTTTTCAAGCTCACCGTCTGGAGCGAAAAGCATTTCACATTTACGCTAACCCTGACCGATTCCGATGAAGAAATAATCAACAGAATATATAATATACGTTCATTCTGCGAGCTGTGCTCCATACATAAAAACAGCACCGTAGTTCTTATAAACTACGGTGCACCTGAATGGTTTTGTTCCGAAATTTTAAACAGGTTTGATAACAGTGATTTTCTGAAAATAGTTGATGCAAACGTTCTCAAAGAGTCGCATACATCACTGCCTTGATCGTGTGCATTCTGTTTTCTGCTTCCTGGAAAACAACAGACTGCTCACTTTCAAAAACCTCGTTTGTAACCTCAACTGAATCACGATTGAACTTGTCGCAAATGCGTTTGCCGATTTCTGTCTTTTTGTCGTGATATGAGGGCAGGCAATGCATAAATATTGCGTCTTCCCCTGCATTTTTCATAATCTTTTTTGTAACCTGGTAATCTGAAAGGTCGTTTATTCTTTCAGCCCACACAAGCTCGGGCTCACCCATTGAAACCCAGACGTCTGTGTAAATAACGTCGGCATTTTTTGTTGCCTTTACAGGGTCCTCTTCAAAGATTATTTTTGCGCCCGTTTCCTTTGCAATTTTTCTGCACTCATCAACAAGGTCTGTGTCGGGGAAATATTTTTCGGGAGCGCAGGCTGTGAAGTTAAGACCCATTTTTGCGCAGCCCACCATAAGCGAGTTGCCCATATTGTATCTTGCATCACCGAGATACACAAAATTAATACCCTTCAATCTGCCGAATTTCTCTTTTATTGTGAGGAAATCTGCAAGAATCTGTGTGGGATGGAATTCATTTGTTAAGCCATTCCACACGGGCACAGTGGAGTATTTTGCAAGCTCCTCCACAATCTCCTGCCCGAAGCCCCTGTATTCGATGCCGTCATAAATTGAGCTGAGCACTCTTGCAGTGTCGGCAATGCTCTCTTTTCTGCCAATCTGCGATGCACCGGGGTCAAGATAGGTTACACCCATACCTAAATCCCTTGCCGCAACCTCAAAGCTGCAACGTGTTCTTGTGCTTGTTTTTTCAAAAATAAGCGCAATATTTTTACCCTTGAGAATATCGTGGGGAATACCGCTTTTCTTTTTCTTTTTTAAATCCGCCGCAAGATTAATAAGGTATTCTATTTCTTCACTTGTGTAATCAAGAAGCTTTAAAAAATCTTTGCCTTTTAAGTTCATTTTTATACCTCGCAAGCCTTTTTAATAATATTGATTGCCTTTTCCAAATCCTCAAAAGGAATGTTCAAGGGCGGCAAAAGTCTGAGCTTGTTTTTTGCTTTTATGGGAAGAACTCCGTTCTGCTGACAAAGCGAAAGAACCTCGTTAACGTCTTTTTCTGTTTCGACGCCAAGCATAAGTCCGAGACCTGTTATGCCCTTGACACCCTTTACAGCAGAAAGCTCATTGATAATATACTGACTTTTCTTTTCAACCTCTGAAAGGAAGTCGTCATCAAGTCTTTCAATTATGCTTATTGCACCCGCACACGACACAGGGTTACCGCCAAAGGTTGAGCCGTGCGAACCGGGTCCGTAAACATTTTCTGTTTTTTCGAAAAGCATTGTAGCACCCAAGGGAAGACCGCCGCCGATACCCTTTGCGGTTGAAACAATATCGGGTGTTATGCCATATTTCATATAGCCGTAAAGCGCACCTGTTCTGCCGTTGCCTGTCTGCACCTCGTCAACAACAAGAAGAACATCGTTTTCTTGTGCAAGCTTTGAAAGACCGTTTACAAAATCCTGTGAAAGGGGAACAACGCCGCCCTCACCCTGAACGGTTTCAAACATTATTGCGGCAACCTTTTCTTCCTTTATATATTTCTCCACAGTTTCAAGATCCCCTGAATCTGCATAAAGGAAGCCGTCTGTCAAGGGGAGAAAATCCTTATGGAACGTATCCTGCCCCGTTGCGGCAAGAGTTGTTATTGTTCTGCCGTGGAAGCTGTTGTTGAGAGTTATGATGTTGTAATATTCTGCGCCCTTTTTCTCTGCGGCATATTTTCTTGCTGCCTTTATTGCGCACTCATTAGCCTCTGCTCCGGAGTTTGAAAAGAAAACCTTTTTGGCGCCTGTTTTCTCGCAAAGAAGCTCTGCAAGCCTTGCACAGGGCGCTGTGTAATAAAGATTAGAGGTGTGCTGAAGTGTTGTGAGCTGTTTAGTTACAGCATCAACCCACTTTTCATCGCCAACGCCGAAAGCACTTACACCGATACCTGTACCCATATCAATGTACTCTTTGCCGTCGCTGTCATAAAGCTTACTGCCTTTTCCCGACACAAGCTCAATAGGAAAGCGTGCATAGGTATTGGCAACATATTTTTTATCAAGTTCTTTAATATTCATTAATCTGTCCCCTTAACAAGTGTACCTGCACCCTCATCTGTGAGCAATTCAAGAAGAAGTGCGTGGGGCACTCTGCCGTCAAGAATTGTTACTCTTCTTACGCCCTTTTCGATAGCTTCAATACAACATTCAACCTTGGGAATCATACCGCCTGAAATAACGCCGTCACGGAATAATTGACGTGCTTCCTCAGTGGTTACACGTTTGATTATTGAATCAGGGTCGTTAACATCTCTTAAAATACCGGGGATATCGGTCATTGTAATTAGTCTTTCTGCCTTCATAGCACCCGCAATATATGAAGCGGCTGTGTCGGCATTGATGTTGTAAACATTGCCCTCTTTATCGCAACCAACGGTTGAAACAACGGGAATATACTCTTTTTCGATGAGGTCAAGAATAGGTTGAACATTAACTTTAGTGATTTCACCAACAAAGCCGAGTCTTTCGTCTTTGACCTTTGCTTCAATAAGGTGGCCGTCGATACCCGAGATGCCCACTGCATTACCGCCAAACTCGCCAAGAAGATTAACAAGCTGTTTGTTGATTTTGCCCGCAAGAACCATCTGAACGATTTCTGCTGTTTCCTTGTCGGTAACACGAAGACCGTCAACAAACTCGCTTTGCTTACCCACCTTTTTGAGCATATCTGAAATTTCGGGGCCGCCGCCGTGAACAAGAACGGGTTTAACGCCGATAAGCCACAAAAGAACCAAGTCCTCCATAACCTGGAGCTTGAGCTCCTCGCTAATCATTGCGTTGCCGCCGTATTTTACAACAATAATTTTGTTGTGGTATTTCTGAATATAGGGAAGCGCCTGGGTAATAACCTCTGCACGCTGAAGATTTGTAATATTCAAATTTTCCATTTCATCACGTCCTGTAATCGCCATTGATTTTTACGTATTCATAAGTAAGGTCACAACCCCAGGCTGTTGAAGAGAAATCACCCGAATTAAGACCAACGTTTATAACAATCTCTTTTTCAAGAAGTATTTCTTTTGCTATTTCTTCGGAGAATTCAATACCCGAGCCGTTTTCACAAACCGGAATGATTCCTTTTGCAGACTCAAAAGAAACATCAACCTTTGTTACATCAACATCTGCACCGCTGTAGCCGATTGCACAAAGTACTCTTCCCCAGTTAGCGTCTGCACCGAACATTGCCGCCTTTGTAAGAGATGAGCAAATAACACTTTTTGCAACAGTTTTTGCAGTTTTTTCGTCCGCGGCACCTGTTACGCGGCATTCGAGGAGCTTTGTTGCACCCTCACCGTCGCCTGCAATCATTCTGCAGAGGTGAACCGTAACTGTGTTAAGGGCCTTCATAAATGTGTCAAAAGCCTCACCGTCTTCGGTGATTTCCTTGTTGCCTGCCATGCCGTTTGCAAGAACTGTTACCATATCATTTGTGGAGGTGTCGCCATCAACACTAACCATATTAAAGGTGTTCTGAATATCGGCAGAAAGTGCCTTTTGGAGCATTTCGGAGGAAATTGCAACGTCACTTGTGATGAACACAAGCATTGTTGCCATATTCGGGTGAATCATACCCGAGCCCTTTGCAATACCGCCGATTTTACACTCCACACCGTCAATTTCAAAAGAAACAGCGATTTCCTTTTTTACGGTGTCGGTTGTCATAATACCCTCTGCAGCTTCAGAACTGTTTTCCCCGAGTGCTTCTTTAAGAGCGGGAAGACCGTTTTTTATGGGTGTTACGTCAAGAGGCTGACCGATAACACC
Source organism: Oscillospiraceae bacterium (assembly GCA_015066225.1). Classification (GTDB taxonomy): domain Bacteria; phylum Bacillota; class Clostridia; order Oscillospirales; family Acutalibacteraceae; genus DTU089. The sequence goes on along the minus strand of SVOT01000002.1, from coordinate 288,757 downwards.
TGTCGAGGCAACAACAACGTCATCCTCACTGATACCTAATGTGTCGGCTGTGAGCTTTGCCATGGCTTGTGCAACCTCAATGCCGTTTGCATTGCAGGTATTGGCATTGCCGCTGTTGCAGATAACAGCCTGAGCCTTGCCGTCGAGAAGATGCATTTTGGTAACAGCCAATGGTGCACCCTTAACAAGGTTTGTTGTGTAAACCGCCGCTGCACTTGCCTTTTTCTCGCTGAAAATAAGTGCAACGTCTCTTTTTGTTTTATTTTTTCTTATACCACAATGAATTCCGCCTGCGGTAAAGCCCTTTGCGGCACAAATGCCGCCATTTATAAGTTCCATAATTTTCTCCGATTTATATTAAACTTCCAAGCCTTGAGTATCTGTGTTTCCAAGAACAATATTAAGGCATTCTATTGCCGCGCCCGAGGCACCCTTGCCAAGATTGTCGTAGCGTGCGGTGAGTATAATTCTGTCGTCGTTACCGAAAACAGAAACAATCATATTATCCTTACCCGAAAGAACGCCCGCGGAAATAAAACCGCCCTCGCTGAGGTCTTCTTGGTATTTTACAAGCTCGCTGTTATATTTTTCTTTATATAGTGCCTTGATTTTTTCAAATGTGAAGCCGTTTTTTAGCTGTTCTTTAAACAGAGGCACCGTAACCTCCATACCCGAATAAAAGGATGAAACTACGGGGCAGAATACGGGAGCATTGTTGATACCCGATATTTTAACCATCTCTTTAAGATGCTTGTGGGTCTGACCTAAAGCATATTGTCTGGGAGCCTCTAAAAGAACATCCGGCTCCTCCTCATATTCGGCAATCATTTTTTTGCCGCCACCTGAATAACCGGTCAGAGAGAAGCAGGATAGAAGAATATCCTCATCAATAGCGCCTGCTTCAATAAGTGGGTAAACAAGGGCAATAAATCCGCTTGCGTGGCAACCGGGCACCGCTATTCTTTTTGAGCTTTTGAGCTTTTCACGGTGTGACTGTGACAGCTCAGGGAAGCCGTATGCCCAGTCGTCAAGAGTTCGGTGGGCTGTTGATGTGTCAATAACAACGGTGTTTTCGTTTTCTATTAAAGAAACCGATTCCCGTGCCGCATCATCGGGAAGGCAAAGAAATGCAACATCCGCAGAATTAAGCGCTTCTTTTCGTGCATCCTTGTCTTTTCTGAGCTCCTCGGGAAGTGTAATTAATTCAATATCCTTGAATTCTGAAAGGCGGTCAAATATTCTGAGTCCTGTGGTACCCTGACTGCCGTCAACAAATATTTTTGTCATAATTAACTGTTCCTCTGTTTCATTTTCTTAACCTGTGCCAACACGTTTTCGGGTGCAGGTCCGCCGAGAGATGTTCTGTCATTAACACACTTATCAAGGTTTATAGCCTCAAAAACGCCATCGTCAAAAAGACTGCATACAGCCTTGTATTCTTCGAGAGGTAAGGTTTCAAGGGTAAGACCCTTGTTTATGCAAAGTGCAACAAGCTCACCCGTTGCTTTATAGGCATCACGGAAGGGAAGACCCTTACCGACAAGGTAATCCGCACAATCCGTTGCATTTATAAATCCGCCTGCCGCGGCTTTTCTCATATTTTCGGGGAGAGCAGTCATTGTGTCGAGCATAGGGATAAATGCCGTAAGGCACATTTTAACTGTATCGAAGGCATCAAAAATAGCCTCCTTATCCTCCTGCATATCTTTATTATAAGCAAGGGGCAGACCCTTCATCATTGTGAGAAGTGTTGTCAGATCGCCGAAAACTCTGCCCGATTTGCCACGGATAAGCTCTGTGATATCGGGGTTCTTTTTCTGGGGCATAATTGATGAGCCTGTTGAGAAAGCATCATCAAGCTCAATAAACTTGAACTCCCACGAGCACCAGAGAACAATCTCCTCAGAAAAGCGTGAAAGGTGAACCATAAGAATGGACAAAGCAGATGCCAGCTCCATACAAAAATCCCTGTCCGAAACGCCGTCAAGGGAGTTCTGCATTGCACCGCTGAAGCCAAGGTCCTTTGCGGTCATTTCCCTGTCGGTGTTGTAGGTTGTGCCTGCAAGAGCACAGGAGCCCAGGGGGCAGTAATTCATACGTTTTTTTGCATCAAGGAGCCTTTCCTTGTCACGCATAAGCATTTCTGCATAGGCAAGAAGATGATGGCCGAAGGTAATGGGCTGTGCACGCTGAAGATGTGTGTAGCCGGGCATAACCGCATAAGCATACAGTTCAGCCTTTTTGCAAAGAACGTCCACCAATTCTGTGAGCTGATTATATACATCGTCACATTCGTGGCGAAGGAAAAGTCTTATATCGAGAGCAACCTGGTCGTTACGGCTACGTGCTGTGTGAAGTCTTTTGCCCGCTGAACCGATTCGTGAGGTGAGTTCACCCTCAACAAAAGTGTGAATATCCTCTGCGTTGGGATCTATAAGTAAATCCCCCGACTCAATCTCTGCCTTTATAGCCTTGAGACCGTCAACTATAAGAGCAAGGTCCTCGCCCGAAATAATGCCCTGTGCACAAAGCATTGTTGCGTGAGCAATACTGCCGTCGATATCTTCTTTATACATACGGCTGTCAAATTTTATGGATGAATTGAAATCGTTTGTTTTAGGGTCGATTTCTTTTGAAAATCTGCCTTTCCAGAGCTGCATATTTCTGTCTCCTAAATTAACTCATATATTAACAATACGACAAAGGAATATTTCACCTTTGCCGCATTTATCTAATTAGTTCTCTTCGTTTCTCTGTTTGTCGAGAAGTGCCTTAACCTTGATTGAAAGACCGAAGAGGTTAATAAATCCTGCAGAATCCTGCTGGTTGTATGCACCGCCGTCATCGCCGAAGGATGCAACGTTTTCATCATAAAGTGAATAGGGTGATGTGATACCCGCATTAATGATGTTACCCTTATAGAGCTTGAGCTTTACGTCACCTGTAACAGTTTCCTGTGTTTTGTCAACAAAAGCTGAAAGAGCTTCTCTGAGAGGTGTGAACCAAAGTCCGTTGTAAACAACCTCGCCGAACTTCTGAGCAACAAGCTTTTTGTAGTGTGATGTGTCACGGTCAAGAGTAATCATTTCAAGAAGCTCATGTGCCTTGTAAAGAATTGCTCCGCCGGGAGTTTCGTAAACGCCACGGCTCTTCATACCGACAAGTCTGTTTTCAACAATGTCAAGAAGACCGATGCCGTTTGCTCCACCGATTTCATTGAGCTTTTCAACAATTGCGAGACCCTTCATTTCAACACCGTCAATAGCGGTGGGAACGCCCTTTTCAAAGTGGATTGAAACGTATGTGGGTTCGTCGGGAGCCTGTTCGGGAGAAACACCCATTTCAAGGAAGCCCTCTTTGTTGTACATAGGCTCGTTTGCGGGATCCTCAAGGTCAAGACCTTCGTGAGAAAGGTGCCATACGTTTTTATCCTTTGAATAGTTTGTTTCACGGTTTATTTTAAGGGGAATGTTGTGTGCTTCTGCATACTCAATTTCTTCCTCACGTGATTTGATATCCCACTCTCTCCAGGGAGCGATAATTGCCATTTCGGGAGCAAATGCTTTAAGCGTAAGCTCAAATCTTACCTGGTCATTACCTTTACCTGTGCAACCGTGGCAGATTGCGTCTGCACCCTCCTTGATTGCAATTTCTGCAAGACCTTTAGCAATACAGGGACGAGCGTGAGAGGTACCGAGAAGGTACTGCTCATATTCTGCACCGGCTTTGAGACAGGGCCAGATATATTCTTCAACGTACTCTTCCTTCAAATCAAGAATATAGAGCTTTGAAGCGCCTGTCGCGATTGCTTTTTCTTCAAGACCGTCAAGCTCTGTGCCCTGACCAACGTCGCCTGAAACAGCGATAACCTCACAATTATTATAATTCTCTTTGAGCCAGGGGATGATGATTGATGTATCAAGACCGCCGGAATATGCGAGAACAACCTTTTTGATATTTTTCTTATCCATTTTTATTTCCTCCGTTTAAGAGCTGTGCTCTTGTAAAAATATTCATTCGATATGCATAGTTATACACCTTCGCGTTAAAAAAGTCAACCGTTTTACAGAAATTATTCTTTTTTATATTATTTTTGCCCATTTGCAACAAAACCCTGTGTTTCTTATGAAATTTTTGTGTATTTTTTCATATTCTCTCCCAAAAAAACCTTTTGACGCCTGCATATTATTCGGTTTTTTATACATTTCACTTGTATATTATTCATTTTTCGCGATAATCCGCCATCTATTGACATTACCATTCGATTTGTGCTACAATTTTTCTGCTTGAGAATATTGTAACGTACTATAAAGTACATCTAAAGGGGACTTTCACCATGAGAAAGCTGCTTCACAAATATTTTGCTTTTGCAGTTGAAAAGAGATTATTATACAAATTATTCCAAAAAATACACAAAAAAAGAGGTTCTATTCAGAAAAAGTGGGATTTGAAAATTGCTCATTGGGCTTGGAAGCGACTGAGCAAAAACACACGTGTAATAAACAACCAGATAATGTTCAAAACATATCAGAACAATTACACCTGTAACCCAAAATACTTTTGTAGATACCTTCTTAAAACAAAAGCCAAGGTAAAAATTATTTGGGTGTATTCTAGAAAAACAAAAAAATCAGCTCATTTCCCCAAGGACGAACGAGTAAAGCTGGTAAGATACGGTTCATATGAATACTACAAGGCTATGGCACAAAGCAAATACTGGATTGATAACGCCCACGGCTTCCTTTGGGAAAATTTCCCTAAAAAGGATGAACAGGTGTTAATAAACTTGTGGCACGGCTCCTTGGGCCTAAAAAAAATCGACCCTGATTCCGACTCAAACGAAAGACGTCGCGCTGCAGGCGAGCTTGCAAAAACAAAGACCGATTACTGTTTAATAAACAGTGATTTTGAAGAAATGGTTTTCCGCACATCCTACTGGCCCACAAACCCACTTCTCAAATACGGTCACCCGAGAAACGATGTTTTCTTTTTCAGCGATGCTGCCAAAGAAAAGCTCAAACTCAGGGTTTGTAAAAAATACAGCATTGACCCCGAAAAGCATCTTTTCCTTTATGCCCCCACTTTCCGGGATGACACCGACTCCATTGAATATTTTGATGTTGATTACGAAAGATTAAAAGCAGCTCTCGAGAAACGCTTTGGCGGGGAATGGATTATACTTTCAAGATTCCACTTTCATACTGTCAGAGCTTTACAGAATCAAAAAATTGAACTCCCCGATTTTGTAATTGATGCCAACGATTATGCAGACATTCAAATCCTGCAGGTAGCCAGCGATATCGGTATGACTGACTATTCAAGCTGGATTTGTGACTTTGTCCTTTCGGGTAAGCCCGGCTTCCTTTTCACAACAGACATTGACTCCTACGTTACAGAGCGAGGCTTCTACTACCCGTTGGAGGATACACCCTTCCCCATTGCGCGTAACAACGATGAATTAATTGAAAATATTCTCAGCTTTGACCCTGAAAAATACGAAGCAAAGCGTGTGGTATTTTTAGATAAGCTCGGTTGTGTTGAAGATGGTAACGCATCCCGACGACTTACCCGCTTCATTCTCGATGATATCAAGAAAAATAAAAAGAAAAAATAACTAAAAGGAACAGTAAAAAACCTTTGTTTTTTACTGTTCCTTTTTATTAAAAAATAGGACTTTTACAGGCTTTAAACCTATAAAAGTCCCTTGTTTTATATAGTTTTGTGCGGTCTGCGCTTTTTTTACAGCCCCTTTTTAATTACAGAACATAAATTATAATATCACGTCTGCCCCACTTAACACACTGTGCTTCAGAGTTCATAAACAAGTCAACTGTCCAGTCAACGTCGTAAATGTAGCTGCCGGTGTCAGCCGCAATACAGTAGCCGTAAACATACTGACCGTCGGCAGAAACGATATACATTTCTGTGCCATAAGGAATCTCTTTGGGGTCAACTGCAATGTAACCTGTCTGAGCCTTTTTACCCGTTGAGGTGATACCGCCGGGGATGCAATATGCCGTTGCTTTTGCATTAATAACTGATTTGTAGCTTGTGGGCAAGCCGTTTGAGCCTATATTAAGGTATGAGGGCATTGCCATTTCGCTTATGGGTGTGCCTACAGGGAGGGTAGAAGGAGCTGAATTAACTCTTGTTCCCACCTGAACGAGCTCGCTTACGCTGTTTTTGAGAACTGTTTCTGTTTTTACAACAGATTTCTCAAGCTTACCGTTAACGTAACGATCCTCATACACAACTGCTTTTGAGCCGTATTCGCCTTTTTTAAGAACCTTTGTGTGGTCTTTGTAAAGAGAGTCGGAATATGTGTACTGTGTATCATATCCGATTTTTTCTTCTTCTGTTCTCTCTTTGAGAGTAACTCTGTTAACGGTGATTTTCATACCGTCTTTAATTTCGGAGTCAAGAGCAGGCTTTGTGAAATCATTTTCATCCAATGAAACATTCATACCCTCAAGTGCATCTGCAACAGTTTTACCCGAAACCTTGCCGGTAAGCTTTTTGCCGTCAACAGCAATAGTAACATCGAAAATATCATATATTTCTATTTTCATACCGTCTTTAAGGATTTCATCCGCACCAAAGTTAAGTGCTGTGCCCTTCGGGAGCGTAATCCCCGCCGCCTCAATTGCATCACTTACCGTGCCTGAAGCGTAAACGGCATAAGAGGAGCCATCAAAGCTTTTAATCGTAACCTTAACGCCTCTTTTTATAAAAATGACACTGCCTTCTGTGCCTGTGAAGTTTGTGAGGTTTACCTCATCACCCTTTGCGGCATCGATTGTTATGCCCGCATTTTCAAGAACATCCTCCGCATCTGTAGAAACGGTTGAAACAGAAACGACTGTGTCGCCGTCATAAATAGTAACATCATATATTACTGACGGTGTGGCGAAAGCAGTTGCTGAAACAAAAAACAGAATTGCAAGCACTAAAAGAGAAGCTCTTTTAAGTGGCGAATGAACTGCCGTTTCGCCTATTTTTCTGACTGTCATGGTGTTAATCTCCTTAGACAAGCAGCTTTTACTACCTTTCTTATTTTAAAAAAGCTGCTGTTGGTAGGCTTTTTTGTCCGCAATAGCGTGCTGAATTGCCAAAGTTTCAACCCAATATTGCCGGCAAAATCGCCGTTATCCTATGGCACAAGGTATTATAACCAAGTTTCTTTAAAAGTCAAATGTGTGGAAATGCATATTTTGTTAACAATTCACAAAGGTTTTCTACCCAAAACAACATTATATTACACTTAACCCTGTTTTTATATAAAAAACAACAAGTGTTTTCTAATGTGTTTTGGTTAAAACTACAAAAATTACAACTTTGTAACTTTTAGGGGTTTTCAAAGGCTTTTTTCTGTCAAACTGTAATTTTTAGTTGACAGGCGCCAAAACTCACACCATAATATATATTATATATAGTATGCGAGAGGTAGCTTTATGACTTTCAATCTTCCCAAAAACGTTAAGCTGATACTTGACCGTCTTGAAAATGCAGGGTTTGAGGCGTACTGCGTCGGCGGTTGTGTGCGTGACACGCTTATGGGCTTGTCACCCGAGGATTGGGATATTACCACTTCTGCCCTGCCCGAAGAAACACGAGCAATATTTTCGGATTTCAAAACTATTGATACCGGGCTGAAGCACGGCACCTTAACTGTGGTTATTGATAAAATGCCCTTTGAAATCACAACCTTCAGAATAGATGGTGACTATGACGACAACCGTCACCCGAAATCCATAAACTTCACAGACAAAATTGCCAACGACCTTTCCCGACGTGATTTCACGGTAAATGCCCTTGCATTCAATCCCGCTACGGGCATAGTTGATTTGTTCGGCGGAACGACAGATATATATAATGGTATAATTAAAGCAGTTGGCGATGCTCACAAACGCTTTAACGAGGACGGTCTTCGCATAATGCGCGCATTACGTTTTGCATCTGTTTTGGGCTTTGAGATAGAAAAAGAAACCTCTTTTGCAATTCACACAAACAAAGAGCTTTTAAAAAATATTTCAGCTGAAAGAATCGCCGTTGAACTCACAAAGCTTCTTTGCGGCAAAAACGCTTTCAGAATTCTTATGGATTACGCCGACGTTTTCGCAGTTATAATACCCGAAATAAAGCCGGCAATAAGCTTCAAGCAATACGGTAAAAAACACGCCTATGACGTGTGGGAGCACATCTGCCACACGGTGGATACCATTCCGCAGGACAGAATTCTTCGTCTTACGATGTTTTTGCACGACCTCGGCAAGGTGCCCACCCACAAATTAAACGACAAAGGCGACAGCACATTTAAAAATCACGCAGCCGTGGGCGGCGAAATGGCAAAAGAAATTCTCACCCGCCTGAAATTCGATAAAAAAACAATAAACAGAGTTTCTTTTCTTGTGGGTTACCACGATTTTGAGCCACCCGAAACGAAAACAGAGCTCAAAAAGCACCTTAAAACAAAAACCCCCGAGGATATACGCACACTTCTTGTTATCAAAAAAAGTGACAGGGGTGCTTTGAGCGAAAGCTACCGTGACATTTCGAAGGAAACCGAACAATGTCTTCAGTGGCTTCGCGAAATAGAGGAAAACAACGAATGCTGCAAAATATCACAGCTTTCCGTAACAGGTGACGACCTTTTAAAGAAAGGCTACTCGGGTTCAGATATCGGCAAAGCTCTCAACGATTTGCTAAATGCTGTTATTGAAGGCAAGGTCGAGAACACCAAAACAAGTTTATTGACATACCAATTATAATAGTATAGAATATATATAATTATGGAATCATACAGAAAAGGGTGATTAAATGCGTAACGTTCAATCTCTTAACTTCGGTTGGAAATACTCCCCCTCATTCAAAGAGGAAATGATTAAACCCTCATTTGACGACAGTAAATTTCAAACCGTAGATATCCCCCACACAAATCTTGAATTGCCTTTGAATTACTTTGACGAAAAGTCGTACCAGTTTGTCAGCTGTTATCGCAAAGCCTTCAAGGTTAAAAAATCAAAAGGCACCCGCCTTATTCTCCATTTCGAAGGCGCTTCACTTTATTCAAAGGTTTATCTCAACGGTGAGTTTATTGGCGAATACAAGGGAGCATATAACCCCTTTACCTTTGACATCACCGAAAAAGTAAAATCGGGCGAAAACCTTCTGGTGGTTGAGCTTGACTCCACCGAAAGAAAAGAAATCCCGCCCTTCGGCAACGTTGTTGACTACCTCGTATATGGCGGTATTTACCGCGAGGTTTGGCTTGAAGAGGTCAGCGAGGTTTATCTTGACAATGCTTTTGTGAGAACTCTCAACATTCTTCAGCCCAGAAAGGTTCTTGACATTGACGTTACTCTTTCTGAAAGTGCAAAGGGCGAGCTTACCTTTACACTTCTTGACGGTGACACTGTTATCGGCGAAAAGAAAACAGATTTCAGCGGCAGAGTTATTAACGCAAAGTGGGCAGTAACAGACGTTGAACTGTGGGATACAGAAAACCCCAAGCTTTACACTCTCAAGGTAAAGCTTGATGAAAAAGACGAAATCTCTGTACGCTTCGGCTTCAGAGAATGCCGTTTCTTAACTGACGGCTTCTACCTCAACGGCAGAAAAATCAAAATCCGTGGTCTTAACCGCCACCAGAGCTATCCCTATGTTGGCTACGCTATGCCAAAAAACGTACAGAAAGCCGATGCTGACTTGCTCAAATATGAATTGGGCGTTAACCTTGTAAGAACCTCTCACTACCCTGACAGCGTTCATTTTCTTGACCGTTGCGATGAAATCGGTCTTCTTGTTTTCACAGAAATGCCCTCCTGGCAGCACCTTGGTGAGGGTGAATGGCGAGATATCTGCCTCGATAACGTCCGCAGAATGGTGCTTCGTGACAGAAACCATCCCTGTGTTATTCTTTGGGGTGTTCGTGTTAACGAGGGTCTTGATTGCGACGAATTCTACACACAGACAAACGCTCTTGCAAGGGAGCTTGACAATACACGTCAGACAGGCGGCGTAAGAAATATGCCTATGAGCCACCTTCTTGAAGACGTTTACACAATGAACGATTTTATTCATTCAGGTAGCTTTATCAACCTTCTCCCCCCGGCTCTTGTCACAAAAAGCCTTACTGCTCCCTATCTCGTAACAGAGCACAACGGCCATATGTTCCCCACAAAGAGCTTTGACAAAGAGGGTGTAAGAGCAGAGCACGCCCTTCGCCACACAAGAGTTCTCAACTCAGCCTATGGCAACCCCAGAACAAGCGGTGCTATCGGCTGGTGTATGGCAGACTACAACACCCACAAGGACTTCGGCAGCGGTGACAGAATCTGCTACCACGGTGTAACGGATATGTTCCGCGTTCCCAAAATGGGTGCCGCAATCTACCGTTCACAGCAGGATGACAAGCCTTTCCTTGAGGTTACCTCCGCTATGGATATCGGTGAGCATCCCGGCGGAACAATCGGCGACGTTTGGGTGTTTACAAACTGCGATTACGTAAAGCTTTATAAAAACGGTAAATATACAAGCACAATTTACCCCGATTCTTCAAAATTCAAAAACCTTCCCCATCCCCCGATGATTGCATCCGATTTTATCGGCGATGCACTCGTTACAGATGATGGTCTTGACCCCAAAGCAGCGGCACTCCTTACAGATACACTTGTTGCCGCCCAGACAAAGCAGTGGAAGCTGCCGCCCTCAAAATTCGTTAAAGCGGGCGCCGCAATGGTAGTCGGCAAAATCCCATTTAACAGAATGTTCGATATTGTCACAAAATATATCGGCGGTTGGGGTAACGAGCAGATTACCTACGCCTTCGAGGGCTATAAGGACGGCGAATGTGTTGCAACGGTAGTGAGAACTGCTGTTACAGAGCTACACATCGACGTTAAGGCTGATTCCTATGTTCTTAAAGAAGAGGATACCTACGATGCAACAAGAATCGAAATTGTTGCCAAAGACCAGAACGGTAACAGAGTTCCCTTTGCAGACAGCTCAATAAAGGTTACCGTTAAAGGCGCGGCAGAGCTTATCGGTCCCTCTGAATTCCCGCTCATAGGCGGCGACAGAGCGTTCTGGATTCGCACAAACGGTGAAAAAGGCGACATTACCGTTACCGTTGACGCAAAAGGAATCGGCAAGGTTAAACTTGACTTAAAGAGCGAATAATACTATAATGATTCTCAAACCACCTCTCCCATTCGAGAGGTGGTAAACTCTAAATCATAAATAAGGAGAAAAAACGAAAATGAGCAAACAGCCCTATTACATTACCACAGCAATTGCATACACCTCTAGAAAACCCCATATCGGAAACTCTTATGAAATCGTGCTTTCCGATGCTTTGGCAAGGTTTAAACGAATGCAGGGCTATGACGTTTTCTTCCAGACAGGCACCGACGAGCACGGTCAGAAAATCGAGGAATACGCTGCTGCGGCAGGTGTTTCACCCAAAGAATATGTTGACAAGGTTGCGGGCGAAATCAAGGATATCTGCGATTGCCTTAATACAACCTATGATAAATTTATCCGCACAACAGACGAAGACCACGAAAAAGCTGTTCAGAAAATCTTTAAAGCTCTTTATGATAAAGGCGATATCTACAAGAGTGAATACGAGGGTTGGTACTGTGTGCCCTGTGAAAGCTTCTTTACAGATTCACAGCTTGTTGACGGCAAATGCCCCGATTGCGGAAGAGAAGTAAAAAAAGAAAAAGAAGAAACATACTTTTTTAAATTAAGTAAATATCAGAAGCAGCTTGAAGAATATATTGAACAGAACCCCAATTTCATCTACCCCGAAAGCCGCAAAAAAGAGATGATAAACAACTTCATCAAGCCCGGTCTTCAGGATTTGTGTGTTTCTCGCTCAACGTTCAAATGGGGTGTACCCGTTCCATTTGACGATAAACACGTTGTTTATGTTTGGATTGATGCTCTTTCAAACTACATCACAAGCCTCGGTTACGACCCCGACGGTAGCGGTGAATTATACAAAAAATACTGGCCCGCTAACGTTCACATTATCGGCAAGGATATTCTTCGTTTCCACACAATTTACTGGCCCATTATGCTTATGGCATTGGGCGAGCCCCTTCCCAAACAGGTGTTTGGTCACCCTTGGCTTCTTTCGGGTAACGACAAAATGTCAAAATCCCGTGGCAATGTTATTTATGCAGATGACCTTTGCAACCGCTTCGGTGTTGACGCCGTGCGTTACTACCTTCTTTCAGAAATGCCCCACGCACAGGACGGAACAATCACCTATGAAACAATCATCGAGCGATTCAACTCCGACCTTGCAAACACTCTCGGCAATCTTGTTAACCGCACGGTTGCAATGAACAACAAATATTTCGACGGTGTTATTCAGGCTCCCACAGCTGCTGAGGATATTGACACAGACCTTAAAGAAACCGCACTTTCCACATTGGGCGAGGTTGCAAAGCTTCTTGACACCTACAAGGTCAGCGATGCACTTTCTAAGGTGCTTGACCTTGCAAAGCGTTGCAATAAATATATTGACGAAACAATGCCCTGGGCTCTTGCTAAGGACGAAGAAAAGAAAGCAAGACTCGGCACAGTTCTCTATAATCTTCTTGAGGGAATCCGCTTTATTGCAGTTCTTCTTGAGCCCTTTATGCCCGAAACAAGTGCAAAAATACTTGAGCAAATCGGCTCGGATGTCAATACACTTGACTCTCTCGCAGAATTCGGTGCAATCAAGGCAGGCGACAGGGTTGGTGTTGCAACACCGCTCTTCTCACGTCTTGACGTTGAAAAAACTCTTGCAGAGATTGAAGCATCTCTCCCCCAGCCGGAGGAAGAGAAGCCTGAAATTGAAGGTCTTGCAGAAATTCAGTATGACGATTTCGCAAAGGTTGAGCTTCGTGTGTGTGAGGTTGTTGATTGCAAGCCCATAAAGCGAGCAAAGAAGCTTCTCGAGCTCACACTTAACGATGGCACAAAAACACCCCGAACGGTTGCTTCCGGTATTGCAAACTGGTACAGCCCCGACGACCTTATCGGCAAAAAGGTTATTGTTGTTGCAAATCTTGCACCAAGAACACTTTGCGGTGTTGAAAGCCACGGTATGATTCTTGCAGGTGAAATCGGCGAAAACGACGTTAAGGTTGCTTTTGTTGACGGTCTCCCCGCAGGCACACAGTTGAGTTAATATAAAATATGTATAAAAACATTTTTGATTCACACGCACATTACACAGACAAAGCGTTCAATGATGACCGCAGAAATATGCTCGGCTCCCTTAAAGAGTCGGGCATTTGCGGTGTTATAAACTGCGGCGCAGATTTGGAATCGTCAAAAGAAGCTTTGAAGCTTTCCGAAGAATACGATTACATTTATTTTGCCTGCGGAATCCACCCCGAAGAGGTGGAAAAGCTTCCTGAAAACTACCTTGATATTCTAAGAGAGCTTGCACAGCACGAAAAATGCGTTGCAATCGGCGAAATAGGGCTGGATTATTATTGGCGCCAGGATACAAAAGAAAAGCAAAAAGAGGTTTTTGAAAAACAGCTTCTTCTTGCAGAAGAGCTGAATCTTCCCATAATAGTCCACGACAGAGAAGCCCACGGCGACACTCTTGAAATCCTGAAAAAGCACAAGCCCCAAGGGGTTTTACATTGCTTTTCGGGTAGTGTAGAAATGGCAAAGGAAGTTTTGAAGCTTGGTATGTATATCGGTTTCGGTGGTGCACTGACCTTTAAAAACGCTCGAAAAGCTATCGAGGTGGCAGAAATGCTACCACCCAACAGACTTCTTCTTGAAACAGATTGCCCATATATGGCTCCTGTGCCCATGCGCGGCAAGCGAAACGACTCTTCGTTGATTCCCTTTGTGGCAGAAAAGATGGGTGAAATAACGGGACTTAACCCACAAGAAGTGCTCAATATTGCCACCGAAAACACAAAAAGGCTTTTTAATGTTTAAACTGATTCCCCCGATTGAAACCAATCGGGGGAATTTTTATTTTATGGAATTAAGAATCTTTTCGCCTATTTCATTAATAACACCAAAATCTGTTGCCTCTATATAATATGCCTCCAGCTTGTCGTGAATATCCTTTGCAAGCGCAAGCTTTCGCACCGCTTCGTCTATAAGCTCCCTTTTGGCTTTTTTCTGTATATTCAGCTTTTCTCTGTTGCGCGCGAAGCTGTCCTTGTCATAAAACCGTGTTGCGTGAACTGTTTTCTCTCCGTCATCTATGGAAGAATGGTAGCTGTTTTGTGTAAAAAATGCCAGCTTCAGCTCGGGGATTATAAGATGCTCGATTTTTGTTGTGGGAAATATTGGGCAAAAGCACTCTATAACATCGTATCCGTTGCCCCTTGCGTAATTGCTCAGATATGCCGCAACAAAGGGGGAAACTGCTGAAAATTCATCTTCAAGGGTTATTATTCTTTCACATAATGCTACAACAGTTTCGTGCTGCACACTCATACCCACGGGTGAAACTGCCGACAAAAACCTTTTTATTCGCCTGCCCTGCTTAACAGCCTTTCTGGCCGGTATTTCTCTGCTTGCAATTCGTTTCACAAAGCGTTCCAGCTTAGTTGTGTCTGTAAAGCTGCCGCAAATCCCTGCGCTTTCCTTTTCAATCTGCGATGCCACGTGTAAAAACTCCGAAGCTCTTTTATGCTGTAATGAGTTCGACTGCATAAGCTGACCTATTTCATATATATGGGATTGCAGCTTTTTTCTGTCCCACGCAACACCCAAATCCACAATATGCTCGCTGATACCTGTCATTTTCGGGTCAAACGTGTGGGGTGCGGTGCCGTCCACAATCGAAAAGTTGATTTCGGGCGCAATAACAACGTCAAGTGAAGACGGATCTGCACTGCAAAAGCCACGTTCAACAAAATAGCCTTTGCTCTTTGCCTCTTTTGCAACCTTTCTCATCAAAGTCGATTTACCTGTTCCCGGTCCGCCCTTTAAAATAATATGTTCACCTTTTTCATACGGGTCATAAATCTCACCGAACAAGGAGCAATAACCACTCCTATTATTCACGCCAAAGAAAAATGACACGGGAAGAATTGTGTCTTTCATAATACCACCCCTTCACCGGTTATATTATGATTTTTTACATTTTTTGTTACTTATTAATTGACTTTTTTTCAAAGAAATTATATACTTATTTCGTATGTATTTTTACGAAAGAAGGTCCGTTATGTCAAGATACGAAGAGGCAAAGAAAATCTATTCAGCCTACGGTGTGGATACAGAAAAAGCTCTTGAAGCTCTCAGAAACGTTACTGTTTCCGTTCATTGCTGGCAGGGCGACGATGTTACGGGATTTGACAGCAAAGCTGCTCTCTCCGGCGGTATTCAGACAACCGGTAACTATCCCGGCAAAGCAACAACACCCGTTGAGCTTATGGCAGATATTGATAAAGCTTTTTCACTCATCCCCGGCAAGAAAAAGCTGAATCTTCACGCGAGCTACGCCATTTTTGAAGACGGTGAATTTGCCGACAGAAACGCACTTCTTCCCAAACACTTTAAAAAATGGGTGGATTTTGCAAAAGAGCGAAATATGGGTCTTGATTTTAACCCCACCTTCTTCTCTCACGCAATGGTTAAAGACGGCCTTACCCTTTCCTCGCCCGACGAAGAAACAAGAAAATTCTGGGTGCAGCACGGCATACAGTGTCTTAAAATTGCCGAGTATTTTGCAGAAGAAACCGGATACCCCTGTGTTATGAATATCTGGATTCCCGACGGCTACAAGGATATCCCCGCTGACAGGCTCGCTCCCCGTGCACGCTTCAAAAAATCCCTTGATGAAATCCTCAACACACCCTATGACAAATCAAAGGTTTATGTAACTCTTGAGTCAAAGGTTTTCGGAATAGGTCTTGAAAGCTATACCGTTGGCTCCGCAGAATTCTGTCTTTCATACTCTGCAAGCAAGGGAATCACCCCCCTTATGGATAACGGTCACTACCACCCCACAGAGCTTGTGTCGGATAAAATATCCTCACTGCTCCTCTTTAACGAAAAAATCGCACTTCACGTTACAAGAGCTGTCCGTTGGGATTCAGACCACGTTATTCTTCTTGATGACGAAACAAAAGAAATTGCAAAAGAAATTGTCAACCACGATGCTCTTGACAGAGTGTTTATAGCAACCGACTATTTCGATGCTTCAATAAACAGAATTTCTGCCTGGGTTACCGGTGTCAGAAATCTTCAAAAAGCCCTTCTCAACGCTTTGCTTATGCCTTCAGAAAAAATGAAAGAGCTTCAACAGAACGGCGATTTCACATCGCTTATGGTTCTTTCTGAAGAATTGAAAACAGCTCCGCTGGGCGATATATGGGCAGAGTTTTTAAAGCGCGAAGAAACAGACAGCGATTATCTTACAGAAATAAAAAAATATGAAAGTGAAATTTTGGTGAACAGAAAATGAAAAACATACTTGAGGCACCCTTTGTGGAAGAAATGAAAAAAGTAACCGCCAATATGTACCGTATGGGCTGGGCAGAAAGAAACGGCGGTAACATCAGCTATATGCTCGAAGAAGATGAGGTTGCGGAATACCTTGACCTCAGCTATGTTATCCGCACAATTCCCACAGGCTTTGATGCAACGGAGCTTATCGGCAAAATATTTATTGTAACCGGCACAGGCAAATACTTTAAAAACGTTGAGTTTGACCCCGAAACAAATCTCGGTATTATCCGTATTGCAGAAGACGGCACAACCGCCGAGCTTCTTTGGGGCTACAAGGACGGCAGCAGATTCACCTCCGAGCTCCCCGCCCACCTTATGAGCCACATCTCAAGACTCAGGGTTAACCCCGAAAACAGAGTTATAATGCATACTCACCCTACATACACTCTTGCAATGAACCACATTCACAAGCTTGATGAAAAAGAGCTCACCCACACCCTTTGGGAGATGTGCACAGAGTGCATCATTGTTTTCCCTGACGGCATCGGTGTTCTTCCCTGGATGGTTTGCGGCAACAACGAAATCGGTATTGCAACAGCTGAAAAAATGAAGAATTACCGCCTTGTTGTTTGGGGTCTTCACGGCATCTACGGCTGTGGCAAGGATATTGACGAAGCCTTCGGTCTTATCGAGACAGTTGAAAAAGCGGCTCAGCTTTATATGATTGCAACCGCAAGCGGTGCAAGAATCAACACTATCACAGACCAGAACCTTTGGGACGTTGCAGGCAGCTTCGGTATCCACGACAAGGTAAGAAAAGATTTTCTTAATCTTTAATAAATTACAGTAAATAAAAAAATCCTTTAATCCGATTTCTCGGATTAAAGGATTTTTGTTTGTTGTCAAATTGGTTATTTTGCAGCTTTTCTTGCTTCGATTTCTGCAACCATTTCTGCCTGACGTTTTTCTGTAATTCTGTAGAAGAACATGGGAACTGCACAAGCAAACATACTGATAACACCTGAAAGAACAAGCATATTCCAAAGAGTGTTTGCACCCTCGGTTGAAATGAAGCCTGTTTCGGAGTTGATGCCTGCAGCAGAGAATGAAATAACGCCGATAAATGCGCCAACAGCCATACCGATTTTGTTGATAAGTGTCTGCATAGCAAAGCAGATACCCTCACCACGTTCACCTGTTTTCCATTCGAGGTAGTCAACTGTGTCACCAATCATAGCATAGGTGATGATGTTGTTAACACCCTGAGGAATACCGAGAAGAACAAGTGCGATTGCGGCAACAATAAGCTTCCAAGGAGCATCATAGCCAACAAAATACATAATTGCCATTACAACGCCACCGAAAAGGTGAACTGCAATGTATGCCCATTTTTTTGTAAATTTCTTTGACATCCAGGGAACAAGAACAGATGCTACAAGACCGCCGGGAACAACTAAAAGAGTTATAAGGCTGTACATACCTTCGTTCTGAAGAACGTATTTTGCGAAGTAAAGACCGCCGGTATATGTATAAACCATTCTTGCGCCGCCGAGGATACCTGAAAGAACGATAAGAAGAAGCTCTCTGTTTTTAAAAAGAAGCTTGAGGTTGTGACCGAGGCTGGGGGGATTGTCGTTTGCGGTAAAGCGTTCCTTAGTATTCTTGAAGCCATAGAAGAACATGGGAACCGCCGCAACAACAAGAACAACAGCAGCAATGAAATATGTCCATTTGAGAGTGTTTGCGTTGGCAACCTCCATACCCTTGATAACAGTGCCCACAAATACCTTTGCACCCTCAGCATCAACACCCTTATCAGCCATAATCTGAGCAATACCCTCTGCTGTATCGGGGTATTTATATTTAGCTGTAACCGCGCCTGTAATAATGGGAACAAAAACAGTAACAATACCTGCGCCCAATGTGCAAAGAAGACGTGTGATTGTAAGCATATTTCCGCGAACAACCGTGTCATTTGTCATACAGGTTGAAAGACCCCAATAGGGAACGTCTGCGACTGTGTAAACAACTGACCAGATAACGTAAACAATAGCAATAATAATGAAGGTTGCAGGTGCTTTTGCCTCAAAAACGGGCAAGAAGCAAGCAATTGTCATAATTGCAATGGGGAAAGCCATCCATTTAAGATAGGGTCTGCACTTACCCCATTTTGTGCGGGTTTTGTCAACAATAGAGCCCATAATCGGGTCATTGAAGGCATCAAAAATACGTGTACCGAGCATAAGGTATGCAACAGCCATTGAGCCGGTCAATGTGCCGATTGTAACACCATCCGCACCGAAAAGAAGTGCATCTGTTAAGAAAATTGTCAGATATGAACCGATGATGGTGCATATAAAGTTCTGACCGAAGCCTGCTATACCGTAAGCGAGGGCTTCCTTGGGCTGAAGATTGCCGTCATCAGGCTTTGTGCCGTAAAGCTTATGAAGCAATCCGTTGATTTTTGAATTCATTCCTTTTTCTCCTTTTTATTGATCTATTATAAAACTTCAACAGTTTTCATAACGATGGGTTCAACGGGTGTGGAGCGTTCGCCGCCAAAGCTCATTCTGCGTTCGATTTTGAGGAAGTCGTCAACAACCTCCATACCCTCTGTAACCTTACCGAATGCGGCATACTGGCCGTCAAGGAAGGTACAGTCGCCGTAGCAGATAAAGAACTGACTGCTCGCAGAGTTGGGATTCTGTGAACGAGCCATAGAAACAACGCCCCTTGTGTGTGAGAGCATATTCATAACACCGTTCATTGCGAACTCGCCCTTGATGTTTTCATCGCTGCCACCGCAACCTGTTCCCTCAGGGTCACCGCCCTGAGCCATAAAGCCATCAATAACTCTGTGGAAAGTGAGCCCATTGTAAAAGCCCTTTTTAACAAGCTTCAAAAAGTTTTCACAGGTTATGGGAGCCTGATCGGGGCAAAGCTCAATAATAAACTCGCCGCCGTTTTCCATTGTAACCTTTACTTTTTCCATTTTAATTCACCTCCACAGGATTAATTGCATACTTCTCGCTTGTAACCATTGTTGTTACGCTGTTCATTTCAATGCCGGGGTCACCATTTTCATCAACCTGAACAGGTGAATCAATATCTGTAACGTAAACATAATAGTATTCAACGTTAACAGGCATACCTGTAAGTTTATCAAGCTTCAAAGTGATTTTACCGTCTTTGAAGGTAACCTTGTTAACAACAGAACCGTCTGTTTCGCTGAGAGCGGGGATGTTGAAAATCTTACCGTAGGAAATTTTCTGGTATCTGTCCTTGAAGCCCGCAGAGCCTGTGGGGTACTCATTACCAACGTACGTATCTGTTTTCATAGTAACTTCTCTGTAGAAATAGTCGCCCTCTTCATAACACCTGATGCTTTCAATGTCGTCAAGTGTGAGGTAACAGGAATAACCGAGATTGTTTATGGGGAAATCCGTATAGTGGGTTGTTGTTCTCTTTGCAACGGTTTTCTTTGTTGTCTGGGGTTTGTACATATCTGTAGCCTTTTGTCTGAGATCGGCTATGTTTTGCCTTAACTCAGCCTTCTGTGCTGAGGGGATAAGCAAGCCTGCAGCACCATCAAGAAGATCCTCCATATAATCACAGGTTTTGTTTGTGTAGTCATCAAACTCCATATTTGTAACGTTAAGACTGGAATCGGGCGCATTTCTTGTTGTAACGAGCATGGATGCGCACTGTGCGGTAGCATTTTTTGTGAAGCCGGGTCTCACTTCTTTAATGCTGTTAATTTCTTTTTTGAAAAGGTTGAGGTTGTACTCATCGCTGTTAACGGCAATATCCTCTGTGCCGATACCCGCGGCAATGTAAAGCGCCGTTTTAACATCCTCATAGGTTATGTAGCCGTCGCCGTTAATATCATAAACCTTGCCTTCAATGGGGGCATCGATACCTGCGGCAACACGAAGAACCGTTCTTGCATCCTTAACGTCAACGTCACCGTCGTTATCAAAATCAAATGCAGAGTAAATTTCCTGCTCTGTAAGAGCATAGGAAGAAATACAAAGCGCTGACATAAGCATGCATATTGTTAAAATTATCGAGAGGATTTTTTTCATTGTAATCACCTTTCTTTAATAAACCGTTATCATTTGAAGTTGAAAGCTGCTTTCAAAAAGCGAAGCGTCTGCTCAACTATTAATTCGTCACTTTCGTGTGCCTGCTTGCCTGTGTAAATAAAGAACCGCTCTTTGTAGTAGTCACAGGCGGTGGAAAACTGAAGCATCATAAAAATGTTATCAAGCAAAAATGCAAAAAATGCAGGGTTGATATCATCTCTGACGTCGCCTGTTCGCTGTGCATTGCTTATGGCAACTGTGTAAACCGAAGCCGACATTGCCTCAATACGTTGCGAAAAACCTGCGATGACGTCTGAATTCTCGGTGGTAGTCAGCCTGCAATAGAGCTTAATAAACTCCGGCTGTTTTTTTGAAAAATCAAGGAGCGCCCTGATGATTGTTTCAGCCTTTACAAGAATATCCTCCGAGGAATCTGCAAGGCTGAGAAGCAGCTCCTCCAGAGAAGAAAGCCCATTCTGAACAACCATAGTAAACAAGGTTTCTTTATTTTCAAAATATTTGTACACCGAGCCAACACTTATTTCAGATTTTTTTGCAATCTGCTGTATCGATGTGTTCTCAAAGCCGTTGTTTGCAAATTCCTCAATTGCTACACGAACAATACGGTCTCTTTTCTCCTGAGGGATTTTGTCAAAAGCGGCTTTGTGCAACTGAATATTATCATTAATCATAAAATTCACCAAACATACGCCTAATTATATATATAATAACATCTCATATAGAAAAAAGCAACGAAAAACAAACAAAACCGCATCCAAAATTGAACACGGTTTTTTGGTAAGAGTTTATAAAACATATTAACAGAATGTTACGGATTTATTACTAAATACCGCAATTTCCGCTATCCTCACCTTCTGCAAAGTCAAACTCAATGGTTATATGCTCTATCCCCCTTTTTTTGCTGACATCGATAACCTCTTTTTTTATATCATTCAAATGTGGAATTTCAATGGATTTTTCGGGCGTTATATGAACGGTTGCAAGGTTTTTTTCGCCATCAAGAGACCATATGTGAATGTGATGAACATCAACAACACCCTCAACCGCCGTTAGTGCTTTTCTGTATTCTTCAACAGAAAAACCGACCGGTGTTTTTTCCAGCATCACACATAAAACATCAATAACGTTTTTTACGGCGTTCCACAAAATAAATGCAGCAATAATCAAGGATAATAGGCTGTCAATAAAACACCAATTTAAAAAATACACGAATATACTTCCGACAAAAACAGCCAGCCACCCCAACACATCCTCAAGCAGATGAAGATTTATGGCTTTTTCACCAGCTCCGTTTCCGTGAGATGTTTTGTGTGCGGCAAAACCGTTTATTGCAACGCCAAAAACCGAAATCAGAAGCATTCCTATGCCGTTTATTTCGCGTATCTCAAAGAAATTCATCACCGAACCGATAATAACCCCCACACTGCCTGCAACAAGCACCGCAGAAGTCATCAACCCTGAAATCAAAGAATATCTTTTGTATCCGTAGGTGTATTTTTCATCGGCTTTTTTATGAGAAATTTTCTCAAGAATCCACGCTAAACCTATTGTTGCACAATCCCCGAAATCGTGTATGGCATCAGATAAAATTGCAAAGCTCCCTGTCAGATAACCGCCTGCAAGCTCCACAAATACAAACAGCAAATTCAAGAAAAAAGCCGTTCCTATATTCTTTTGTGAGCTGTGTGAATGGTGATGATGGTGGCTATGGTTATTCATCTATATGCTCCGCCGCCTTTTCGAAAATTTCTTTTACGTGACTGTCGTGCAAGGAATAGAACACTTCTTTTCCGCTTTTTCTCGAAGCAACCAAGCGGTTATCCTTTAACACCCTTAACTGATGTGAAATCGCGGATTTGGTCATCCCCAATATTGCCGCAATATCACAAACACACAGCTCGCCTTTATCCAGAGCCCACAATATTTTCACACGTGTACTGTCACCAAAAACGCTGAAAAAATCTGCAATATCCTGCATTTTAACGTCGTCTGCCATCTGCGAGCTGACCTTTTCTACGCTATCCTTATGCAAAACCTTACAGTCACATTCCAAACAGATTTTTTTCATATAATCACCTCAATTGAACAACTGCTCAACCATATTATAGTTGAATACACGCTCAACCGTCAACCTCTTTTTACAAATTTGTTCAAAAAATGTTGTTTTTATACAAATATAATTCACAATTTGTTATTGAAATAGAAAAATTTTTAGATTATACTGTATGTGTATAACCAAAGGTGAAATGAGTTATCTAATTCCTTTCGACCTAACTATGGAGGTATCCTATGAAACACTCACGCTTTGCAAAAAAAGCACTGCTGCTTGCTCTTGCAACCCTGCTTTTTGTTTGTACCTTGGCTGTTACGGGTTTTGCAGAAGACCGTGAATATGCCTACAACAACAAATATGGGCAGATAATCCCCACGGATTCAAAGCTTGCGGCACCGAAAAAATCATATTCCTTCAGCGGTGACAGCGCGGAGCTTTACTTTATGCGTATAAGCGAAGGTAAAAAGAACGCTTGCTTTACCATTGAAATCTATGCAGACAAAAAATACACAGAGCCCATCAGAAGCCTCAGCGAGGAATTCGGCGAAGCAGGCAACAAGCCCTACAAAATTACATGGCGCTTCAAAGACACTCCCAGCGGGGTTTACTACGGCAAATGCTATGCATATGTCGAAAGAGATGACGGTCCCGTTATAGACTCCGACTCTGTAAGAGAATTCAAAATAACAATCGACCGTGTCGGTAAAAAAACAGTTAAAATAAATTCTGTTAAAAACACAAAAGACGGTGTCAAGGTTTCCTGGGTTACTATGGCAACAGGCACAAAATACGTTGTTTACAGAAAAGCCCCCGGCGAAACCAAGTGGACTAAAATCAAAACCCTTGGCGAAAACAAGTCCTCCTACACAGATAAATCTGTAAAAAGCGGCAAAAAATACACATACACCGTAAAATGCTATGATGGCGACTACCCAAGCCTTTACAATAAAACAGGCGTGTCCTGCACCTACCTTTCAACGCCAAAGCTTTCAAAGGTCGGCGGCTCAGGTCCCGTGGGCTACGCAAAAGTGCAGTGGAGCAAGGTCAGCGGTGCAAAGGGCTACTACATTTACAGAAAAGGTGGCTCGTTAAGTGACTCAACGTGGGAAAAAATCGCTACCGTAAAAAGCGGCTCAACAGTTTCATACGTTGATAAAAAAGCAAAAAGCACAGACTGGTATTACACATATACCGTCAAAGCATACAACGGCTCCAGTGTCAGTGATTTCAACAAGGACGGTGTGGATTTCACATTCTTCAAGGCTCCGGTTTTAAAGAGTGCGGCATCTCACATTGACGGCATAAAAATTACCTGGAGTGACCCCAACTCCACAACCGATTACTATGCAGTTTACCGTGAATCAAGCGACGGTTGGGAAAAAATCGGAACAACCACCGCAAAATCATACATTGACAAGACCGTAAAGAGCGGCAAGACCTATACCTATATGGTAAGAGCCTGTGCCGACACAAACCCCGGTGCATACAACGATAACGGAATCTCTGCAAAATTCCTCTCTGCACCCGTTCTGGGCGAGGTTAAGTTTGACTCATCAGAGAGAGCAAAGGTAACCTGGAAGAAAGTCAGCGGTGCCAAAGGCTACAGGGTTTACAGAAAAATCAGCGGTGAAAAAAGCTGGACTAAAATTGCAGATATTACCGACGGTTCAAAGGTTTCATACACCGACAAAGTAAAGAAGGAATCCGGCAAAACCTACACCTACACCGTTAAAGCTGTTAACGGAAAGGTAGTCAGCAGCTACAACTCAAAGGGCACCTCTCAGATGTTCCTTTCAAAGCCCGTTCTTTCTGCAGCCAACAAAACTACCGATAGTGCAAAAGTCGGAATCAACGTTTCCTGGAAAAAGGTTACAGGTGCAAAAACCTACCACGTTTACAGAAGAGATGCTGTCAATACCTCGTGGAAGAGAATCGCAACAAACATAACCGCTCTCAATTTCCACGATACAAAGATTTCAGGCAATACCGCTTATGAGTATTGTGTCAAAGCAATCAACGGTGATTCTTTGAGTAAATACAACACAGTTAAAATGGTTGCCCTGGAAAGACCCGTTATTGAAAATGCACTTGTCACAGAAAATGGTGTTGAGCTCAATTGGAACAAGATTCCCGGTGCCGATACCTACTATATCTACAGAAGAACGCCCGACGCGGAGTGGTCAGCTATCGGTTCATACTCCCTGAACTCATACACCGACACATCGGATGAAGCTAAAACAACCGCCTTCCTTTACACGGTTGTTGCAGAATCCGACGGTTTCCTCAGCGACTACGATGCATTCGGTGCTAAAAACTATGCCGAGGTTGACGAGCTCACAGCAACCTTTACCCCCGAGGGTGAAAATAACTCGGCGTTTGTAACCCTTGACTGGGCATATGGCGACGATTACGATTTCATAGAAATCTACAAATCAGCTGCCGATGATGAAAGCGTTATGATTGCTGTGTTGCAGAATGGCGACGAGCAAATCACACAGCTTACAGACCAGGCTATTCTCCCCGGAAACACATATACCTACACAATAAAAACATATAAAGAAGGTAAGGTTGCTTTCGAAAACAGCGCAACCGCCACCTATCCCCACGACCCGCTCAGGGCTGTTGAATTTGAGTTGGAGCCCGTTTTCGACGATGACGGTGCTCGTGTAAACATCACGTTCACACCCGTTGAATTCGCTGAAGAATATGTTGTTTACAAACGCTTCGGCGCACAGACAAAGTGGGTTAAAATCGGCACTGTTTCTGCCGACAAGGTTACCTCTGAAGCATACACCTTTACAGACGTTGACGTTGATGCCGAGGTTAAATATTCTTATACAGTGAAGGCTGTTGCCTCTGACAGAGACAGCCTCTATAACGAAGATGGCAAAACAACCGCTGTTTATGAGCCAATCGCTGCTGTTGCAGGCATAATCGCTCAGCAGGCAACCGTTATTGAAGACGGTATTGAAAAAACAGTTGCCAGAATATCCTGGGATGCAGTTGAAAACAAAAACATTCAGAAATACGATATTCTCAGAAAAACTGCCGGCGGCGAGTGGGAGATAATTGATTTTATCTTCCCCGACACATCCGTAACAACCTATGATGACCACACCATTGAACAGGGTGTTGAATACGTCTATACAGTTGTTGCCACCGCCGGGGGACTTACCAGCACAATAAACGAAATCGGTGCAGAATTCTGCTGGCCCGCAGATCCCGTAGAGCCTGAGGTTCCCACAGAGCCCGAAGCTCCTGCAGAATAAATAAAATTAACAAGGTGTTTTCCGATTTGGAAAACACCTTGTTTTTTCGTTGCTTGTGCATCCGACGACGTATTTGGTATACGTCTTTGGTATACGTCGAGTGGGCAGAAAAAAGCCATATGCGCCAAATCAGACATTTCTACGCCAATGGAAGAGGTACTGTTGGGCTATTCCCTCACTACCTTTTATACATTCAGGAAGCCCGTTGGGGTAAAGCTCGGACACTATTCGTTTGACCCAAACGTCAATGGGGAAAGCCTCCATTCGGCCGAAGCCGTATAAAAGAGCACATTGAGCCACCTTTTCACCAACGCCTTTTATTTTGAGAAGCTCGGCTTTAGCGGATTCAAAATCCATTTCTTTAATTTTTTCAATATCAACCTCGCCGGAAGCAATCTTTTGGGCGGCATCAATAATATATTTTGCTCTGAAGCCGGAACGAATAACTGCCAGGTCGTCCACGCTGAGACGGGCTACCGTATCAACACACGGAAAGGAATATCTCTCACCTATTTTTTCACCGAAATTTTCACAGAAACGCTCAATAATCCCTTTTATTCGCGGAATATTATTGTTTGCGGAAATTATAAAGGAGCAGATCGCCTCCCACTCATCCTGCTTGAGAATTCTTATGCCGTTATATTCCTTGCAGGCAATCGCAAGCTTCTCGTCATCATAGGAATCAATTATACTTTTATAATCTCTTTTTAAATCAAAATAACTCTCCCACAGATTTTCAAAATCATACTGTGTGGTGTTATACAAAACAATCCTGTCTTTCTGCTGGCTGATTTTCAGCTCTTTGCCCTTTACAACCCCTTGCCATACACCGTCGCCATCAACTACCCAGCGAAATGCCTGACCACAATCCAAAGAAAGGGCAATATCAAGGCATTCCACGTTTTGCAAAACAAAATTCTCGCCCTCTGCATAAAATTTCATTATCTCACCTCGCCGTGTGAATTTATCTTACGTTACTACAATATAACAAAGTTTAAAAATAGTAAATAGCTTGTCAAGTCAAATCTTTTTTTTGCGCTAATTTCTATGTTTTGAACATAAATTTTCAGTTTTTTTGTACTCATTTCCAATGGTAAAAACTACCAACGAACATTTATTTTTTCGTCGAAAAATCTGTTTCCATTCTGTATAATTTGTAAAGAGACTAAAACATTTAGTATATTTTGCCATAGTGAAAGAATTGTCGAAAACACTTTCAAAAATGTCGAAAACCTCTATTTATAATGGGTTTCGGGTATGTGTTGTAAACATTTTGAACACACTTTTGAACATTTTCGCCGTAATGTCGATTATACAAATTGTATATTTTTTGTATAGTCATTTTTGCCAAACACCTGTCCAAACGACAAAAATGACACCTGTTGCTTTTCGTATCACCGTCGAAATTCTGTCCTTTTTCTTTTTTGTGACGACACGAATAATTATCTGCATTTTTTCACATCATAAATAAAGAAAAAAACAGAAAAAGGAGTATATATTTATGATAAAAGGTGTTAATAAACAGGTGCTGGAATTAACAGAAACAGAAAACGGATATTTTGAAAAAGCAATATTTTTTGTAAAGCCCGAATACAGCGGGCTCTCCGAGGGAAAATTGCGTGAAAACGCCCGAAAGGAGCTTGAAAAAACAGGCACTCCCCCCAAAATCAAGTCTTTTGGGAAAACTGCATTTTTAAAATCCGCAGGATTTTTGTGTCTGGCATTTATTATCGGATTAATTGCAGGATCTCTCCTTTTTTAATTGCTTTAAAAGGTGATTTGTGATAAAATATGTTTAAAATACCCTGCAGTCCGTTAAGGAGATTTTTCTATGCGCTACAAACACATTTTCTGGGATTTCAACGGCACAATTATTGACGATGTGCGAAACGCTTTGTGCTGTGTTAACGATATGCTGTTAAGAAAAAGCAAAGCCCCCATCACCCTTGAGCAATATTATGAATACGTTGAAACACCGATTATAGGCTTCTATCGCCACATTCTGCCCCCCGAGGAATTGAATTTCGAGGAAATTTCTGCCGATTTTCATAAAGATTACGCAACCCATATGGACCAGACCCGGCTTGCTGACGGTGCCCACGAGCTTCTTCACAAGCTGAAGGATATGGGGGCGCACCAATACATAGTAACCGCAAACCAGATTGATGAAGCCACTGACCTTATTGAGAAATTCGGCATAAGCGATTGCTTTGACCGTATTTTAGGGGCTTCCGACACGTTGGCGGGCAGTAAAATTCAACGTGCAAGGGATTTATTCGAATCCTTGAGCATTCACCCCAATGAAGCAATTTTCATCGGTGACACTCTTCACGACCTTGAAACCGCAAATGCTCTGGGGATTGATTGCGTTCTTGTAGCCTATGGCCACCAGGGAAGAAAGCTTCTTGAAGAGCACAATGCGTTCACGCTTGAAAATCTCAAAGAGGTTGAAAAATATCTTTTTGATGAAAGAAAAATCGATCTGCACACTCACTCAACCTGTTCAGACGGCACTTTGACCCCGACGGAGCTTGTACGCCACGCAAAGGAAAAGGGAGTTTCGCTTATAGCTCTTACAGACCACGACAGCGTTGACGGAATAGATGAGGCTGCAAAAGCCGCCGCAGAAATTGGAATTGACTTCATCCCCGGCATTGAATTTTCTGCCGCCGAGGAAACAGAAACCCATATCATAGGGCTCTTTGTGGATTGCAAAAACGAAATCCTCTTGAATACTATTGAAAAGCTTCGTAGCTGTCGCCGCAAAAGAATGGAAGAAACCTGCCGCAAGCTGCAAAGCCTCGGCTTTGAGGTAACCATTGAGGAATGTGCCGAGCTTTCGGGCAAGGATTTTATCGGCAGGGCTCACATTGCACAGCTTATGGTGAACAAGGGCTATTGCGAAACCGTCAAGGAATGCTTTGAAAAATATATCGCTATGGGCAAGCCTGCATACACTGAGAAAAACGAGCTCACCGCAGAAGAAGCCATAAAAACAATAAAAGCCGCAGGCGGGCTTGCTTTTCTCGCCCACCTTAACCAGACGGGCTTTGATGATAGTGAGCTTCGCGCCCTACTTGAAAAATTCAAAGGCTATGGTCTTGACGGCATTGAGGGGTATTACACAGAATACTCCCCCGAGCAGATAACCCAATACCGCACCATAGCTGAAAGCTTTTCTTTCGTTTTATCGGGCGGCTCCGATTACCACGCAGAAATGAAGCCCCACATAGAAATCGGCGTTGGAACGGGCGACCTTGCCATTCCGTACTACGTGGCAGAAAACATAAAAAGAAAAATCAATGATTAATCCCTTTTTACGGGTCAATACTATTAAAAATGGTGGTGACTCTTTTGGGAAAATATAAAATAAAAGCAAAAATTCTTTTACTTAAATACACCGTTATCGTCACAGCAGCATTTCTTGTGTCATTTCTGTTACAAATCCTGTGCATTGCTTTTCCATTTGCGGGAGTATATCTGTTTGTGAGCGGTGACCTTTTGGAAGCACTGACAAACCGCTATAACAATACTATTATTTTAACAGTATTTGTTACAGCGGTTTCTTTATCTGTGTTTTTCGGTTTTGCTTTATTCTCTGCTTTGAAAATGGGCGAAAGCCTTTTTTTAAAAAACTACTCTTCAACACACACGCCGACATTCACAGATATTTTTAAATTTCTTCACCCCACGAAAGCCTTTAGCTGCTTTGCCTTTCACTGTCGCCTCACAGCACTTAAAACAGGCTGGCTTTTATATTACACGACTCCCGTAGGGCTGTGTTTTCTTATGGTGCAATACCTCAAAAGCTTCTCTGCTTTACCGGACCTTTCCTTTAAAATCCTTGAAACGGGGCTGATACTATTCTTTTGGTTTGCGTTTTTTATGTGGAGATTCACCCTGCTCCGATATTCTGCGGCAGGCTTTTTGTTTATTGAAGAAAAGACTTCCCCAAAAATCGCAATCCAAAAAAGCACCCTTATAACAGATAGCTTTCTTTTGAACGAAGCCGCTTTGAATATATCCTTTTTCCCGTGGTTTATGAGCTGTATTTTCATTTTACCTCTATTTTATGTCATCCCCTATTACCGATTGACAAAAGCATTGTTTACAGCAGAAATCTCAGAAGATATGATTGCCGAAAAGGTTATGTGAGCATATATAAAAGTGCCATTATAAGGGTTTCATCTGCCTTTTCTTCTGAAAGGAGCATAACGAGGGATAGCAACAGCGCCGTGTCGCTATCCATTTCAAAATCGCCGAAGCTATCTTTTTTCTGTGGCTTCGGGGCTTCAGCAGCCTGATTATTATGAGGCTTCCCCGACTCTTCTGCAAGCTCCTTGAGTTTTTCAAGATAATCATTTGGCATGGGAACTCTGCGGGGCTCATCACGCACAATCACCTTAGGCTCTTCTTTTTTCTTTTCTGCTTCAAGTCCTGCGCTCTGCCTTGCCCGGCGTTGCATATCCTCAACACGGCGTATTGCGTCGTTCTGCATTTTCATAAGCTCTGTGTATGTATATTCGCCCATTACATCAAGCCCCTTTCCTTGAGCAAGGGTATAACCGACAAAAGTCTGACAAGCTTCATTGCTTCGTCGGCTTTTTTCTTTTTATCATCCGAGAGAAGCGGTCTTAGGGCATTGATAAAATCCATTCTCTCATCCTTGGTGTTCAACGCTTGAAAAATTGGCAGAAGCTGTGTGAGCTGTGACAAATCCGGCATACCCAAATCGCCCAACGCATTCAACCCTATATCGGGGGCTTTAGGCTTTTCGGGTGGGGATTTTTCCCGTGGCTGTTCTTGTTTTCCACCCATATTTCCCAAAACCTCGGCGGCGGTTTTTTTCAGGTTTTCTATATCCTCTGAGGAAAGGGAGGATAAAATAGAGTTTATATCAAAATCCGCCATTGCTCTGACCCCCGAAAAACTTCTTAAACAAGGCCTTCGCCGCATCGCTGTTGAGAATAGCCTTGGTTTTTTCCTCGTCACCGAGAATATCCTTTATGGCAGAAGCCTGTGACGACGAAAGATTATTGTCAATAAAATTATCAATCTCTCTTCTGTCGGGATTTTGTGAAAGCTCACCCGAAGCCGCTTTTTTCAGCAATTCGTTAACATCGATGCTACCGTTTTTCTGATTATCCATTGAAATCCCCCACCTTAAATAATATAATGTCTGTAACATTATATTTTCATTTGGTGGTGTTTATGTATGGTACGAATTCTCGTAATATCCGATTCACACAAAAATAAATACAATCTTTTTGCCGCCATAAAAGCGGAGCCAACCGCCGAAATTGTATATTTTCTCGGTGACGGCTATACCGATATAGAAGAAGCAAAAATGGCTTTCGGTGACAAAAAAGCTTTTATTTGTGTGCGTGGCAACTGTGATTTTTATTGCGATTTCCCCGACAAAGACATACGCACAATCGGTGGTGAAAAAATACTTGCAACCCACGGTCACAACGAATACGTAAAATTCGGCTTAACAAAGCTTGAGCAGGACTCTTTCTATGAAAAATACACTATTGCCCTTTTCGGACACACACATACGCCCCTGCACAAAAACAACACCGAGCTTGGCGTTCAGCTTTTTAACCCCGGCAGCATAAAGGACGGCTGCTACGGTGTTATTGACATCACCGACAACGGCACAATGTTTATCCACAAAAAATTGTCAATTTGTTGACAATTTCGGATTATACTGTTAAACTGTTAGCATATTTTGAAAAGGTAGTGATAAATATGGATTTCAAGTATTCCCTTGGGCTATATCTTATAGCCGGTGCGGTTATCCTTTTTGTTCTCGCCCAGTCTATCTTTTTCCTTGTTAAAGCATTTAAACAAGGCAGAGCTCTCGGGTTGGACAAATCCAAGCTGCGCAACGCTATTACATCAAGCGCACTGTTTACAATTCCCTCTGCGCTTTCCATTCTTGCAACAATTATTGCACTTGTTCCCGCATTGGGTCCCGTTATTCCCTGGGTCCGCCTTTCGGTTATCGGTAACCTGATGTATGAAACAACCGCTGCAGAAGCCGCAATGGAGGCATTCGGTCACCAGGGTGGTATGGCTGTCCCCGTTGAAGACCCCAAGGTTTACGCCGGTATTGCGTGGGTTATGACGCTTGGCATTTGCTTTTCACTTGTGGTGCTTCCCTTCCTTGCAAAGCCTCTTCACAAAAAATTCCTTGCAGCAGGCAAGAAAAAAGAAGAACCCACCGCTGAAGCAACAGAAGCTACTCCTGCAGACGGCAAGAAAAAAAGAAGTCTCAACGGCTTCATCAACGATTTTGCAACCCCCGCAATTTTCATCGGCCTTATCGGTGCATTTATTGCCCGCGCAATAATCGGTGGCGGTAAACCCGAAACCTTTGGCGACGGTGCAGGTGTTCTTTCAATAATTACTCTTGTTGTGGCTGTTGTAGTTTCAATCGCTCTTGAGCTTCTTGCAAAAAAGCTCAAGCTTACTTGGTTGGAGCCTTTCGTTATGCCTATCGGTATGATTATTGCAATGATTGCCGCAATTATATTCTTCAATGTTCTTCCCGAAGACATTGCAATGTTTGAATGGAGGGGTTAAAAATGGCTAAAAACAAAAACAACAAGCCCTATATTGACCGTGTTCATTCATGGGGCAGAATTTCAACAATCACCGCACTTTGTGCACTTCTTATGTTCCCCGTGGCAATTTGCCTTTACCTTGATGTTTTTCCGTCTATAAACGGCATTCTTTCAGGTCTTCTCAAGCTTATCCCGACTTATTGGACAGTTGCTGTAGTTGAGGTTATCGTTTACACACCTATGCTGGGCGCAGGCGGTACATACCTTTCATTCGTTACAGGTAACATTGCAAACCTCAAGCTTCCTTGTGCAATCAACGCAATGGAGGGTGCAGACGTTAAAGCAAACTCAGAAGAGGGCGAGGTTGTTTCAACAATCGCTATTGCAACATCATCTATTGTTACAACAATCATCCTTGCAATCGGTGTTATTATTTTCGCACCATTCCTTCAATCATTCTCCGACAATGAGCTTTTGAAACCCGCTTTCGCACAGGTTCTTCCTGCGCTTTTCGGTGCTCTCGGTGCAGGCTATTTCATCAAGCATTGGAGAATTTCTTTCTTCCCCATTATAATTATGATTATTGTCCTTGTATTTGCCCCCACAATGGGCGCAAGCACACTCCTTTTCGTTGGTATTGTTGCTTCCGTAGGCGGTGCTTTGTTTATGTACAAAAAGGGCATGCTCGACAGAGTAAAATAATATTTCCGAACAACAAAACAGACCGTAAGGCTCTAGCCTTACGGTCTTTCTGTTTATGTTACTTCACTTTTTATATACTATTGCTTCACCGACTTTATCATACAGCGATGTGCCGTTTTTGTTGTATGCCTTAACGGTGTAAATATACTTTTCGCCGTTCTTGCGCTGTGACTTGTCTGTGTATGAAAGCGAGGTTGTCTTTGTCAGCTTTTTCCAGCTTCCGCCCTCTGTTTTTCTATAAACGTAATAGCCATCGGCTCCGCTGATTTTACCCCACACAATTTTTGTGTTGCCGGATTTATCGTTTTTAATGCTTGTTATTTCGGGAATATCAAGGCAATTAACACCAATACCGCTTTCATAAGCACCGCTGACCTTGCCGTTCATAGCTCTGACGGTGTAATAGTATTTACCGCCTTTTTTAGCAGTTGTGTCAACATAGAAAAGATTCTTTGTTGTATCAGCGATTTTTTTATAGCTTCCATCAGGAGCTTTTCTGTAAATACTGTATGAGGTTGCACCCGCAACACGCTCCCATTTCAGAGCATTGCCGTCGCCGTCCCATTTAACGGATACAAGCTCGGGTGCTGTCATATACAGGTGGGTTTTTGTGTTATTCCCGCTTTGGCTGATGCTGTTTTGTCCCACCGCTTCAACATGATAGGTGTATTTGAGATTATTCTTTTTATCTGTTGTGTCATAAAAGCTTGTGAGCTTTGTGTTGCCGACAAGCTGATATTCTCCGCCCTCAGCCTTGCGATAAACGTT
Organism: Oscillospiraceae bacterium; assembly: GCA_015066225.1. Classification (GTDB taxonomy): domain Bacteria; phylum Bacillota; class Clostridia; order Oscillospirales; family Acutalibacteraceae; genus DTU089. Next base: position 254,862 of record SVOT01000002.1, on the reverse strand, counting down.
ATAGCTTTTCGCCCCGCTGACCTTGCCCCATTTTATGAGTATGGAATCCTTTATTGTAGAGCCTACAGATGTTATTTTGGGTTCTTTAAGGCAATAAACACTCGCGCCTTTTGAATCATAGCTACTCACCCTGCCGTCCTTTTCAACCACAAGGGTATATGAGTATTTTTCGCCTTTTTCAATGTATTCATCAGAATACTGCGTCAACAAGCTGCCGCCGGCAAGGGGCAACCATTCCCCATTGCCCTTTTTCTTGAAAAGTGAATAATAGTCTGCGCCTTCAACCTCATCCCAGGTTATGTCAACAATATTACCGTCACAATGAACAGACGGAGTAAAGGGGCCGAACATTTCAACGTCAAGTCGCTTTGATAAAAGACCTGCATTAGTGCCGTTATATGCTCTTACCTTATAAGAATAAACCTCGCCGTTTTCTTTTTCAGATTTGTCAACAAACTCCGTAACGTCTGCATCAACTATAGCAAGGCGTTTATATTTTCCGTCATCGTTTTTGCGATAGATTCTGTAGGTATCCGCATTTTCAACGGGTAACCATTCGAGCTTTATCTGACCGTCTGAAAGAATTTCACCGTCGCCGTCAAACTGAACGGGTTCAATAAACATCAACGAAACTCCGTTTTTGTTGTATCCGCTTTTATATGAGTTGCTTGTGTCATAAGCTCTGACGGTGTAAAAATACTCTTCACCGATAACAGCAGTTTCATCAAAATAGCTGCAATCCTCTGTTTCATCCAGCTTTTTCCAGCCTTCGCCGGCTTGCTTTCTGTAAACATAGTAACCGTCGGCATATTTAATGCTTTTCCACTCTATGCTGTTGCCCGTTACATAGGCATTGGCACCGATTATTTCGGTTGTGGCATTGCCGACCTTATTGATTTTTATTGAAAAGCTTTTTATTGTATCGCTGTCTATGATTTCATCATCACCGCTGACTCTGTAGGTGTAGCACTGACCGTAATACACTCCGCTGTCATCCTTTGAAAAATCAAGGGAGAGAGTCGCATTGAGGTTTTTTACCGGAAAGCTCTGCTCAACCTCGAAAACCTTGTCCTTTTTCTCCTTATCGGAATAAACAGATACGTTGAAATAAACGTTCTTTTCATAGCCCTTGCTTTTAAAGGCAAAGGGGATTTTTACCGTTACCCCGTTTGCAGAGTATGATTTACAGGTGGTTTTGTAATCCTCCTTAACAGGAATAACCTTACCGTATTTACCATCGTAAGATTTCTTTTTAACGGCGGCAAAGGAGTTCACCGCAAAAGCGGAGCAAAAACACAACACCGCAAGAACAAGTGATATTATTTTTTTAGCCTTTATCATCACTTAACCTCCCCCGAAGCTTTAAAAAGCTTATCTGCTTTTAAAACACATATCTGAGTTTTAGAATCTTTTATTTCGCCCGCCATTACCATATCAACAGCTTTTTCAAGCGGCATTTTTAAAACGTTGACAAACTCGTCTGTGTCAAGGTGCTGTACTCCCTCTGCAAGGTCAGTTGCAATGTACATATAAATGACCTCGTCAATAAGTGCGGGTGTTGTATAAAGCTCGCCTATGGGAAAAATCCTTCCCGCTGAAAGCCCCGTTTCCTCAGAAAGCTCACGAAGAGCGGCTTCTTTCGGGTCCTCACCCTTTTCAAGCTTGCCTGCAGGCACCTCAAGGGTAACCTTGTTCATAGCGTATCTGAACTGATTAACGAAAACAACCTCGCCCCCATCGGTAACGGGCAGAACACACACCGCACCGGGATGGCGTATAATCTCCCTCACGCCTTTATTGCCGTTGGGAAGCAATATTTCATCTTTAAAAAGGTGTATTGCCACACCGTCAAAAATTTCTTCGGAAGAAATTTTCTTTTCTTCAAGCTCCATTGTTACACCTCTTAACAAGTGGAATTATATAATATCACAAATACATTATACTATAAGATTCCATTACTTGCAATATCATTTTGTCGACTCGTTTTTTGAAAAAACGCCTCTTTTTACCTCTTGACGAAAGCAGCTTTTTATTGTAAAATCTTCCTCGGTAAAATGGGCAGTCGCGGATATGCTTTCAGCATAGATGAGGAAAGTCCGGGCATCTCACGGCAGGGTAACTGCTAACGGCAGCCGAGGGAAACCTTAGGGAAAGTGCAACAGAGAGATACCGCCGAATTTTTTCGGTAAGGGTGGAAAGGCGAGGTAAGAGCTCACCGGCGTGGTGGAGACATCACGGCCATGTAAACCCTACCCGATGCAACACCGACAGGGGTGGAGCCGTGCCGCGAATTTTTCGCAACCCCGACGGGTGGCTTGAGCCATTTGGCAACAAATGGCGTAGATAGATGATTGCCTTAAACGACAGAACCCGGCTTACAGTTTTACCGATAAGCGATAAATTTAGCGCAGAACGGAAAAAAGAGCAGATGAAATCTGCTCTTTTTTTCTATGTGTTTTTTACCCACTCGGAGTATATTTATACACCTTCGGGGTAAACAAAACACATTCTGCATCTTAATTTATCGGCTTCTCAAATCGCTTTCATACGCCTTCGTTCATCAAATCTTCGCTCTATAACAAAATCTCAACCAAAATAAAATGACGAAAGAGCAGACGTGGTCTGCTCTTTCGGCTTTACAGTTGCGGTTTTTCATCGAGATGTGAGTAGTCGTTAAGAAATTTCAGCTTTGTTTTCACAATCCCGTTTTCTTTAATTGTCTGCACAAGCGTAACACCCGTGTTAACGTGTGAAAAATTGAAGTTTTCTTTCAGCGGAAAGTCGAGAGCCGCCAGAACAAGGTAGCTGTTAAAGGTGCCGTGGGCAATTACAACAACCGTGCTATCAAAATCGTTTTCTTCTTTGATTTTTTCTATAATGCGCTTTGCTCTGCTATATGCTTTTTCGTCGTTTTCCTCTCCCAACGGAGTTCGGTGATTAATTTGTGCATCGGGGCAAAGCTTTTTTATTTTTTCGTCTGCGAGCCCTATATACCCGGGGTCTGTGCCCTTTTCGAGAAGAAGTGAATCAATAATTATAGGGGTGCTTTTGTGATGCTCTCTCACGGCGTTTGCGGTTTTAACCGCCCTAACCAAGGGGCTGACATAGAATTTATCTATTCTTTCGTTTCTGAACCTTTCGCCAAGCAATTCAATTTGTCTTTCGCCTTTTGGCGTCAAATCGGTTTCGGAAAAGCCGTCGCCGTTAAGGTTGCCGAAGGTTTCACCGTGACGGATTATGTACAGCTTCATTTTTCACACCCTCTTATTCAAATTACGTATCAAGTCTTTGCTGCAATTTATGCATACGTTCTTCCTCAACGCTTCTTTCAAGCTCCTCAATGAACCTTTTTCTGTGCTCCCTTATCATCTTTTTTATTTCAAATTCAACATCCCTAACGTGATATACTCCGTGAAGAACTATAAATCCATCGGGGGTTTCAATTCTTATTGAACCCGTCTTAACAAAGCTCCACAGAAGCTCACTGGCGAGCACACTAAAAAGTCCCCAGAGCCCTCGGTGATAACACAGACTTATGCTTTCAACATCCTTTGTGGAATATGTGCTCCACAGCTCCTTATACTTCAAAAGAGTAACCTTTCCCCTTTGGTAAATATAAAGCCCGTAATCATCGTATTCAATCATAATTTTCGGCGTCAACAGCCGCTCAACAAACGGTATCAAAAACAACAAAAATAACACGCCGTAAACAATCACGCAATAGCACAGCATTTCATTGTAGCGGTCTATTATTCTCGTCACGGCATCAGTGCTTGTATAATCACATTCGCCACCGAACTGCTCACACCACGCAAGCTCAAAATTTTGTTTAACCCAGTGCAGTGAACTGTACCTTCTTCTGCTTCCGAAAATAGAGGCTGCACCCATATATACAGCTAACAAAACTTCTTTATCGGGCACAATTACCCGAACCGCAACAAGAAAACAATAAAAAAACAGAAGCCCGGTAAACAACATCGGCACAGGTGTGACAATCAGTATCCCGTTTGCTCTGCGGGCTAAAACCCTGACCTCAGAAACCTCCATATTATCCGCCCCCTCAACATTCTTTAAAAATTTTACCAAATAATATGTATAATTACAAGTAATCATCAAAAAAATTGCGTAAAACTATTGATAGTTTTCGATTTTTCTGCAATAATAAGGTGTTGAATTATGCAAACTTAAATTGGAGCAGTTTTTATGAATTACGACACAAACAAACTTGCCGAGCTTCTGTTCCCCGACGTTACGGGTACTGTTGCAGAGCTTGAAGAAAAATACCCCGAAAGAAATCTCAAGGAGGGTGCACGTGTTACACGTTTCGCCCCCTCGCCCACAGGCTATCTTCACATCGGCGGTCTTTTCGGCGCACTCGTTGACGTGCTCACCGCAAGGGCTACGGGCGGCGTTGCCTATCTCCGTGTTGAGGATACCGACAAAAAGCGTGAAATTGACGACGGCGTTTCCGCAATAATCAACGGCTTTAACTCCTTCAGCATTGATTTCGACGAGGGTGTTACGGGCTTCAACACAGAAAAGGGTGATTACGGCCCCTATACCCAAAGCCAACGTGCTGAGATTTATCACATTGTTGCAAAGGAATTGGTGCAAAAAGGTCTTGCCTATCCCTGCTTCTGCACGGCGGATGAGCTTTCCCAAATCCGTAGCGAGCAGGAAAAGGGCGATGCACTTATCTGGGGCTATTTCGGCAAATGGGCAAAATGCCGTGACCTTTCTTTGGAGGAAATTGAAAAGAATATACAAGAGGGCAAGCCCTATGTTCTCCGCTTCCGTTCCGACGGGCAGGAGGATAAGAGAATTTCCTTTGACGATATAATCCGCGGCAAAATTGAAATGCCCGAAAACATCATCGACGAGGTGCTTCTCAAATCAGACGGCATCCCCACATATCACTTCGCACACGCTTGTGACGACCATTTTATGAGAACAACCCACGTTATTCGTGGTGAGGAATGGATTTCATCCGTGCCAAAGCACATCGCTCTTTTCAAGGCCTGTGGCTTCAAGGTGCCAAAATACGCCCACACCCCTCAGGTTATGAAAATTGATGAAGAAGACGGCACAAAACGCAAGCTTTCAAAGCGTAAGGACCCCGAAGCGGCTGTCAGCTATTTTGTTGAAGAGGGCTTCCCGAAAGAAAGCCTTATTGAGTACCTTCTCACTCTTCTCAACTCAAACTTCGAGGATTGGCGCAGAGCAAATCCCAAGGCAGACGCCTTCAGCTTCCCCTTCAACCTGAAAAAAATGAGCCCCAGCGGTTGCCTTTTTGACCTTGTAAAGCTCAACGATGTCAGCAAAAACGTTATTTCTGTTATGAATGCAGAAGATGTTTACAGCTATATCGCAGAATGGGCAAAAAAATACGATGAAGACTTTTTCAACGTTTTCACCGCTGACCCCGAAAAATCAAAAGCGATGGTCAACATTGACAGGGAAAGTCCCAAGCCCCGAAAGGATATTGCAAAATGGAGCGAGGTTAAAGAATATTTCTCATATATGTTTGACGAGTTCTATGCTCCCGCCTTTGAGCTCCCCGAAAACATTCAAAAAGAGGATGCCAAGGCAATTCTTGAAAGCTACCTCAAGGTTTACAGCACCGAAGATGACAAAGACGTCTGGTTCTCAAAAATCAAGGACCTTTGCGAGCCCCTCGGCTTCACACCAAACGTTAAAGAATACAAAAAGAACCCCGAGCTTTTCAAGGGTCACGTGGGTGACGTTTCAACCGTTATCCGCCTTGCGGTAACCTCAAGAAAAAACACTCCCGACCTTTGCTCAATTATGAGCCTTCTCGGAAAAGAAAAAATCGAAGCAAGAATCAACAACGTTCTCAAATCACTTTAAGGAGATAAATTATGGACGAAATCAAAACAGAAAATTTATCAAACTTTATCCACGATATCATTGATGAAGAATTGGCAGAGGGTGTCAACACAAGAGTTCAGACACGTTTCCCCCCTGAGCCAAACGGCTATCTTCACATCGGTCACGCAAAGGCAATCTGCATTGACTTCACAACCGCTATGAAATACGGCGGTGTCTGCAACCTTCGTCTTGACGACACAAACCCCGCTAAGGAAGACCTAGAATACGTCGAATCCATCAAGGAGGATATTGAGTGGCTTGGCTTCAAATGGGAGAAGTGCCTTTATGCTTCAAGCTATTTCGATTTTCTTTATGAATGTGCAATAAAGCTCATTAAGGACGGCAAGGCTTACGTTGACGACCTCACCGCAGAAGAAATGCGTGAATACAGAGGCACCCTTACCGAGCCCGGCAAAAACAGCCCCTACCGTGACAGAAGCGTTGAAGAAAACCTTGACCTTTTCAAGAGAATGACCGACGGCGAATTTCCCGACGGTGCAAAGGTGCTTCGCGCAAAAATTGATATGGCGTCACCCAATATGAATATGCGTGACCCCGCTATTTACAGAATTATGCACGTTGACCACCATCAGACAGGCGACAAATGGTGCGTTTACCCCATTTATGACTTTGCACACCCCCTTTCCGACGCACGTGAAGGCGTAACCTACTCTCTCTGCTCTCTCGAGTTTGAAAACCACAGACCTCTTTACAACTGGTTCCTTGAGCAGATTGGCTTTGAGGAGCCCCCCAGACAGATTGAGTTTGCGCGTCTTAACCTTAACTATTGCATCACAAGTAAAAGAAGAAATATCCGCCTTGTTACAGATAACCTGGTCAGCGGTTGGGATGACCCACGAATGGCTACCATCTGCGGTATGAGAAGAAGGGGATACCCCGCAAAGGCACTTCGCACCTTCATCGAAAAGGTTGGCGTTTCAAAAGCATACAGCGTTGTTGACTACGGTCTTCTTGAGGCTTGCGTGCGAGATGAGCTCAACGCAGAAGCCCCCCGTGCAATGGCTGTTCTTGAGCCCCTCAAGGTTATTATCGACAACTACCCCGAAAATCAGACAGAGGAAATTGAGGTTGAGGTTCACCCCGACAAGCCCGAGCTCGGCAAAAAAACCGTTACCTTCGGCAGAGAAATCTTTGTTGAAAGAAACGACTTCATGGCTGAACCCGTTAAAAAATATTTCCGTCTTTTCCCCGGTAACGAGGTAAGGCTCAAGGGTGCATATTTCATCACCTGCAACTCCTACGAAACTGACGAAGACGGCAACGTTACAGTGCTTCATTGCACCTATGACCCCGAAACAAAGGGTGGTAACGCTCCCGATGGCAGAAAGGTTAAGGGCACAATCCATTGGGCAGGTCCCAAGGCCTTCAAGGCGGAAGTCAGACTTTATGACAGACTTTTCAACGTTGAAGACCCCGCGGGTGTTCCCGATGATGAATTTGTTAACGCAATCAACCCCGAATCACTTGTTGTTTTGAAGGACTGCCTTATTGAAGAAAGTCTCAAAGACGCAAAGGCTCTTGATTCCTTCCAGTTTATGAGAAACGGTTATTTCTGTGTTGACAAGGATTCAACTCCCGAAGCACCCATTTTCAACCGTACTGTTCAGCTTAATTCATCCTGGAAAAAATAATTCCGAAAGGACAGAAAAAAATGAAATACGTTTATAAAATAATCGCCGCCCTTGGTGCATTGGCTTCAATACCCCTTATGATTTTCGGCGAAAACTTCACATATTCAATGGCTTCTGCAGGTCTTGAGGCTCTTTTCAGCATAGGCGAGCTTTTGAACATCGGCTCCTTCACCGAATATCTTCAGCAGCACGGCGGTCAAGCACCCACTCACCTCGGCGACACAACCTCAATTTATGAGTTCGGTAAATTGATTAACTCGATAAGCGGATTTGAGGGTGACGGCAATATTATGGAGGAGTTGGGTGTTGTGCTCAATCCTGCTCTCGTACTTATGGTTGCAATGGTTGCTGTTGCAATTTGCGCCATAGCTGCCGCTGTTTGTGCCTTTGCTTGCAAAAACAACCGCAAGGTTATTTACGCTTGCATTGCAGGTATCGGTTTTTCAATGATAATTCCCGAATGCTTTGAGGCTGTAGCCGCACCTATTCTTGAAGGTTCTATTAAATTCTCAACACTTCTCGGCACATCTTTTGCTGATATGATCGGTAGCATTGAGGTTCTTGAGCTTTCCTCCTCTTTCTGGTTTATCCCCCTTGTTTTCGCCGGAGTTATTGCATGGACAGTCCTTTACAACGCAACTCTTCCCGAAAACGAAAAAATGGAAAGAAAAATTATGCTTGGCGAGGTTGACTTATGATTTACGACAAAGTAGAAAATATGGGCCTTTATTTCAGCAAGCTCCCCGGCTTTGAAAAGGTAGAGGAGCAATATAACGCTTTCTGCAAAGCTCCGTTCGCTGAGGGCAGAATTGATATCGACGGCGACAATATGTGGTGCAATGTGGCTACATATACCGTAAACCCCGACAATCCCCTCAAATACGAGGCACACAAGGAATATGCCGACGTGCAGGTTATGTTCCATGGCGCCGAAAACTTCGGTTGGGCAAACACAAGGGAGTGCACCGTAACCGAGGATTTCAAAGAAGGCTGCGACATCGCCTTTATGGATGCCCCGAACGGTCAGTTCTTTGAGCTGAGAAAGGGTTACTTCGCAGTATTTTTTCCCGAGGATGCTCACGCACCCTGCAGAAAAAATTCCGCAAGCGAAACAGCCCACAAATTAGTTTTTAAAGTCAGACTATAAGGGGCTGTAAAAAAAGCGCAGACCGCACAAAACTATATAAATAAAGGGACTTTTATTAGGTTTAAAGCCTATAAAAGTCCTATTTTTTAATAAAGAACGAAATTCTTGTGTTTTGTGCTACAAACAAACCTCGCCACTCGACGTACCTTTGTACGCCTTCGGGCAAACAAAAACAAGTCTGAAGCCTTGTTTTTGCTCGGTTTGTCCGTTCTGCATCTTTTTTTCCTAACCCCTGAAAAGGAGCTGTAAAAAAACGTTCGTTTTTTTACAGCCCCTTTATCTTTTATTAATACGGTAATGAAATAACAAGATTGAAAACTCCGTCCTCGTATTTAACAAGCATATCACCTTTGTGCTTGTCAACCGTCCTTTTGATGCTTTTAAGACCAAGCCCGTGATTTTCCTTGTCTTTTTTTCGTGAAACGTAAGCACCCGCTCTGCGCTTCGGTGCTTCTGCAGACGGATTTTTAACAGAGATTATCATTTCATTTTCCCCGTCCTCAATTTTCACGTCAATATATCTGTCGCCGGGTTGTTCAAGCTTCACACAAGCCTCAACAGCATTGTCAAGAGCATTGCTGAGAATTGTGCAGACATCCATGGCCGATATTTTCAATTCCCGCAGGGGTGTGATGTCAAACTGTGTTGACACACCGTTTTTTCTCGCATCAATAAGCTTTTCGTTCAGTATTGCATCAACTGCTGAATTGCCGCTCATTGAGATATACGTTGCTTCTTCAACGGCATCGGTCATTTTTTCAAGGTATGAAAGCACCTCTTCCTTTGTTCCGTTTTCTGTTATGCCTTTAAGAACGTATATATGATTTTTCAAATCGTGGCGAAGCTCTCTTGTTCTGTTATAGCTTTCTTCAATTCGTTTGAAGGATTCCTTTTCAAGGCGCATCTGCGTGCTGAGAAGGTCGGCATTGCGCCGCATTTCAAGCTGATTCTGAAGCTTTGAAAACAGCGTAAAAACAAGCACGTTAATAAACACAAGGCCCACGGTTGAAACAATTATGTAGATGTTTATGTCCTCGCCCGGTGCCATTCTGTCTATATAGTATTGGTAAACGGTAAGTGTACCCAGAGTTGTAACCGGAACAGTCAGAAGAAGAAGCCAATATCTTATAGGAACGGCTTTGTTCTTTGATTTTGTGAACATACCCAAAAGCATAATTATAACAAACATAAATATGTTCGGCAGTTCAATAGAAAGGATTCGATAGAAAAAGCTGTCTGTTTCAAGATAGGGTATTTTTTCAAAAACCCTGTCAATAAACAGCGAAAAAGCAAAATAGGAAAGAAGCTTTGAAAGTGCAACAAAAAGCGAATAAACAACGCAGAAAAGACCCTTTAACCGTTTTTTGCCGTCAAAAATAAACAATGACACAACAAAAATCAGAAGCATCTGCACAGCGGTTTTGATGTTACCGCTTTGACCGGTCTCCTGCAACGCAAGAAGAATGCCGGAGCTTGCCACAAACGCAGCCCATTTGGGTATTCTGCTTTTATATTTTTCATCGAAAAAGGCGTTCATCAGAAGAAATGCAAAAAACATTTCAAGAGTTGATGAAAACAGCCTTATGAGATAAAACAACGTAGTTTCAATAAATTCAAGCATTTTTCATCACCTTTTTGCCCAAAGATACGCATTTTTAACTGCAGAGGACTTACTCTTGCTGACGGGCACGGTTTCGCCGCCATGAAGCTCTGCGCAATCCTTTGACAGGCTTTTAATTTTTTTGGCATTTACAAGATAGCTTTGATGTGTTCTTATAAAATCCTTGCCATCAAGGTCTTTTTCAACCTTGTCCAGCTTCTCATAAAAGCTGTATTGTGCATTTTTTGTGTGAACAACAAGCACCCTTTTGTTGCTTTCGAAATAAAGGATATCGTTCAAGGGGACGTTGTTTACGGAGGAGGCAGTTTTAATTGTGTAAAAGCTGTCGTCTGATTTTGAAAGCTCCTTTAAGCATTCGCCGAATATTCTGTCAAAAGCGTTGACAAGGTCCGTTTTGAGAATATAGCGGAACGCCTTTACCTCGTAGCCCGTAAAAACATATTCTGCCGACGAGGTAACAAAAACAATAAGAGCCCCCACCCCTGAATCACGAAGCTGTTTTGCACAGTCCACCCCGTTGACGGTTTTCATTTTTATATCGAGAAAAATGATGTCAAATGCCGTGGGATTCTCCTCACAATTTCTGACAAGCGGTGCCCCGTCGCGGAACACCGCAAGAACAGCATCCTCATCAATTTTTGCAAGGTAATCCCTTGTGCGCTTTTCTATGTAATCGCAAACAGTTTTCTCATCATCGCAAATTGCAATTTTAAGCATATTCCCACCTCACAGTTTAATATAACACATCTTTTTATTTATTGCCACCGTTTTTTTATGCGTGAAGTTGAATATCGTTATTCTGCCTTTCTTCGGTTAAATCGTAGCTCAGCATAGAAAAGATTATGCCGAAGAAGAAAAAGCCGAAAATAAAATATATCAATCCCACCTCTTCTTCCACAATCAAACCCTCTGTATAAAAACTTACACCCTCACTAAAAGCCACTGCTGAAGACGTCACGGGAATCGCCACAAACATTGAGCAAACCATATATATACTTAACACTGTTTCCAAAATCAATTCAAGCCACTCAACACACTCAAGCCTGTATATAAAAAGCTCTGAAACAGCTGAAGCTACAACTGCCATTGCCCCTGCCGCCATAGGAATCACAGCTACAAGATATGCACTTTTGTAAAGCTTTTTCAAGCCGTAGCGCTTGCTGAGAACCGCTACGATACACAAAAGGGGTACAAAAACAAAGGGAAGTATTATGTTTAAAAACGGCGGGAACATTTCACTTGTGAAAAGGGTTACGGTGTCAATAAAAGTAATTTCACCTGCAAACAAAACAGCAAGAATCCACAACACGCTGAATATTCCAACGCCCAAAATAATCTGGGCACGTTCATTTTCTTTGAATCTTTTAATCATAATCTCACCTGACCTTTTAAAAATAAAACTCAGAAAAATTCATACAATATCAAATACCTGGCTGTAGCAGATATAATTACCAATGCGCTTGTTCCCCATATATAAACATTGAAAATGTTTCTTATATTCCCTTCACGCCGTGCATAAACAACGCCAAAAATAATTAACGCCAACACCGCCGCTACAGGAAGCAAAAACACAATTTCTCTCAAGAAAACCATTGATATAATCAATGGATAATATGAATCGAATATGATTTCATTTATTAAATCAATAAACCATTCATTAACACCAAAATCAAAAGCGAGCTTTTTTAATATCTCTGTTACTGCTACAAACCATATCCCCAACCCGTAAATCATTGCAAAGGGGGCACAGAGCTTTTTCACTTTTTGTGAAACAGGTTTCTTATTCATAAAGTGAGCCTCCTTTGAATCACTCAACCAAATATGCCCGGAATTAAAAGAAGCATAATCGTGTTTATAACAACCAAGCCTATCGTTCCAAGCAACGGAAGATTAAAAATGTTTTTCGAATTTTTTTCAGATATGGCAAAAACGACTCCGCAAATAATCAATGCTGATATCACCATTATAGGTGCCACAATATAAAAGCTGAGCATACCAAACACCAGAACGTAAGGGAACATTAACCAGTTCACTAATTTATCAAACCAATCGCCCAAATTTAACACAGAGCCAACATATGCGAACAAGTGTGCCGTTATATTAAAGCATATCCCCACTCCGTAAATGATTGCAAAGGTTTTGCAAAAATCCTTCACACTCTGTGAAACTGTCTTTTTATTCATATCTGAGCCCCCATTCTCAATACCAAGGTCTCGAAAAATAAACTATTATAAAAACTGTCATCAGAATAAACGCTACTGCAACGTATGGTTTAAAAAATATTCGTTTGCTTTTTTCTTTGCAGCATATAACCACACACCAAACGAATGAAATTATTAACCAAAGAACGTTAATAAACCCTGCCATATACAATATTCCGAACAAATACATTAAAAGTTCTTTAATGGTCTCAAGCACGCCAAACTCAAACAAAACACAGGCCGAAAGAAGAGATCCCAACAGAAGTGTAAAATATATGTATGGTGCAATTAAAAAATTTTTCAGATTTTCTACAATTTCAGTTTCTTTTTTCTTCATAAGCTCAACCCCTTTCAGCGTTACTTCGGGCAATTTTTTACAGGCTTTGTTGCTTTATAGACTATGAGCGAAGCGATAATAATGATAGTCGCCAGCATTTGTAAACCGTCGCTTTCTACATAGCCATATAAAAAAACATCAAAAAACGAGGAAGCACCGTCAAAAACAGATCGGCTCAATAATTCAAAGGGATGTAACAGCAAACCAATGGTTAAACCGTATAGCCACTCTAAACCGTTCCTGATATCACAAATAATTGAACCTAAAATGCTCGATACCAAAGGAACACCGGAAGCCACCAAAGCCGCAATATACATAAACTTCATAGAATGCTTTTTGGCAATGACTGCGGATATCATCGCTCCCGAGGTGATAAGAATTACTACTATAAGGGGAATAAAATGCCTCAAAAACAAATTATCGGTTTCAAATGAAATTACACCTGCGAGCCACAAAAAGCCTATGCCGAAAAAGCCTATAAGAAACTGTAAAAAAGGATTCATTTTTTTCATTAAGAACATCTCCTTTCCCGCAAAGAGGTTTTCAGACCATTTCTATTAACATAATATTCTGTAAAAATGCACTTACTGTAATCACTGTCAGAGTTTTTAAAAGCCCCATATTCATAATGTTCTTGTGATTTTTTTCTTTGATTGCAAAAATCGTACTCACAAGCACAAGCGTTACCATTATAAACAACGGAACAATTCCCAAGCCACTAACGGAGCCAAAGAAATATATAATGCCACCAAAAACGAAACTAAGAACATAGGGTGATTCAATCCAAAAGGCCTCTATTAAAATATTTGCTATGCTTGCAACCAATGATACACTAAAAATTGCTGTGAATATTTTATATATTGTTTTTAGTTTTTCAGACGTACTGTTGTTGCTCACAATAAACACCTCCTTCAAGCTTTATTCCGGGCACTTTTTCACAGGCTTTGTTACTTTATAGACTATGAGCGAAGCGATAATCATAATAACCATTAACACCTTCAAGCTGTCGCCACCTACAAACTCCTCAGTAAAAACGAAGAAGAATGAGGACACTCCATCAAAAACAGACCAGCTCAATAATGAAAACGGATATAGCATCCAACCAATGGTTAAGCCGTATATCCACGACAAAATGCTTCCGTCGTCACTAAAAATTGCACTTAAAATGCTCGATACCAAAGGAACACCGGAAGCCACCAAAGCCGCAATATACATAAACTTCATAGAATACCTTTTGCTGATATAGGCGAACACCATAACCAAAACAGGGATAAGTATTGCACCAATCAGCGGAAGAATACACGACAAAAACAAGCTGTCGCTGTAAAACCACAACGAACCTGAAAATATGCCTGTAAGCCACAATATGCCTACACTTAAAAGACCTACAACGAACTGTAAATCAGTATTTATTCTTTTCACTTTTTTCATTTCTAACATCTCCTTTGCTGTCTATAGCATAGCAGACAAAACAAAAAAACTGCACCGAATGTAATTTTCGGGCAGTTTTTTGTAATTTTTAGAGCTTTTCGTTTCATTAGCGAGCAAAAATGGCTTCTGCGCTAAAAGGTCACCTTTATCATAGAATGGTAGATTTTAGATGCAGAAGTCTTTTTTTGTGAGCGACGGTGTATGAGATACTCTGAGCGAGCAAAAACGGCTTCTGCGCTAAAAGATACTATTCTATCTTTTTACTCGCATATTTCCGTCCCATACATCCCATATCTGCTCCTCGTTGTCGGGTTGAAGATAATCGGTGAAATAGGTGCAGGCAAGGGCACCGCACGCCCAACCGAATTGCAGTTGCTTTTCGGGCGTGTAATTTTTAAGAATACCATAGAGCAGACCGCCCACAAAGGCATCGCCGCCACCGATGCGGTCAATCACCGAAATTTCTCTTGGCTCGATTGCCGTCCACTCCTCACCGCTTTGCATAGCCGCGCCCCATAAATGGCGGTTTGCATTTTTCACCTCACGAAGATTTGTAGCAAAAATACTTGCGCCGGGAAATCTTTCTTTAACTTGATTAACGGTTTCTTTAAACTGTTGGGCGGGTGTCATTTCAGCATTATATTTTTCTGAATCAAATTGCAAGCCAAGGCACAGCTCAAAATCTGATTGATTTGCAATTATAATATCTGAAATATCGGCGATTTTTTTGAAGGTGCCTCTCAGCTCTTGCTGACGATTTTCCCAGAATGATGCACGGTAATTAAAATCAAAAGAAACAACTGTGCCGTGGTTTTTCGCTGTTTTTGCAAGCTCAAGGCAAAACTCCCCCGTTTCTTTCGAAAGGGCACATATCAGCCCCGTTAGGTGAAGCACACCAACGCCCTCCTCGCCGAAAAGCTCTTCCAAATCAAAATCATTAACGCTAAGGGTTTTGCCCACCTCGCCTGCACGGTCATTGTGAACTCGTGGCCCTCTGGAACCGAAGCCGCTGTCTGCAATATTGAACTGATGGCGGTAGCCCCAAGGGCCGCCCTGCTCCACATCCTTGCCATCAAAATCCATATTGCGAGAGCGGAGATTTGCCTTTATAAAATGGGCAATAGGGCTGTCTTTAACAAAGGTTGTGAGAACCTTTACGGGAAGGCCGAGATAAGAGCAAACTGATGCAACGTTGGTTTCTGCAGAGGTTGCCTGCATATAAAATATTTCTGAAGAAAAAACAGTCTGCCTGTCGGGCGGCAAAAGCCTCACTCCCATACTGGTTGGGACAACGAGAGCGTATTTGTAGTTGGATTTTATTTTTATCATTTCTACTCCTTTTACGCGTCCATCCGCTTTTACGCATTATAGCTTGTTGAGGCTGTGTTGCCGCCTTTACCTGTCCAGTTGGTGTGAAAAAATTTTCCTCTCGGGAAATCTGTTCTTTCATAGGTGTGGGCGCCAAAAAAATCTCTTTGTGCCTGGATAAGGTTCGCGGGTAGCTTTTCAGAGCGGTAGCCGTCAAAATAAGTGAGTGCGGCGCTCAGAGACGGAGCATACACACCGTTGAGCATACAAATTGCGCAGATTTTTCTCAGGCTTTCCATTCCGCCAAGAACCTCGTTTTTAAAATATCCGTCAAGAAGCAGATTTTTTAAATCCTTGTTTTTGTCAAAAGCCTCTTTGATTTTGTCAAGAAAAACACTTCTGATTATGCAGCCGCCACGCCACATAAGGGCAATACCGCCAAATTTGAGCTCCCAGTTGTATTTTTGTGAAACCTCTCTCATCAATGCATATCCCTGTGCATAGGAAATTATTTTCGCACAATAAAGGGCTTCTTCCATTCTGCCCACGTATTCTTCCCTTTCGCCCTTGAAATCTATAAAGGGTCCCGTCAGCTCCTTTGATGCCTCTGCTCGCTCCTCCTTCATTGAGCTGAGATACCTTGCAAAAACCGATTCGGTTATAAGTGTCAGGGGCACACCCTCACCGAGGGCTGTGATGCCCGTCCATTTACCTGTTCCCTTTTGCCCTGCAGAGTCGAGTATTTTTTCAACAAGGGGTGTGCCGTCCTCATCCTTAACGGTGAAGATTTCTGCGGTGATATCAATAAGGTAGCTGCCCAGCCTGCCCTCGCTCCATTGTGAAAAAACTCTGTGCATATCCTCAGCAGAAAACTCAAGAATCACTTTCATAAAATGGTATATTTCACTTATAAGCTCCATATCGCCGTATTCAATGCCGTTGTGAACCATTTTAACAAAATGGCCCGCCCCGCCTGAGCCTACCCAATCGCAACAGGGTGTGCCATCATCTGTTCTGGCACAAATTGCCTGAAAAATCGGCTTGACGCTTTGCCACGCTTTTTCTGAGCCGCCGGGCATCATTGAGGGCCCGTTGAGTGCCCCCTCTTCACCGCCCGAAACACCTGTGCCGATGTAGAAAAGACCTTTGCTTTCAACGTATTTTGTGCGCCTTTCGGTATCCTCGAAATGCGAATTGCCGCCATCAATAATAATGTCGCCCTTTTCGAGAAGCGGTATGAGCTTTTCTATGACCTCGTCAACAGGTGAGCCCGCTTTTATCATCATCATTATCTTTCTCGGCTTTTCTGTTTTTTCAACCAATTCCTCTAAAGTATGTGCACCGATAAAGCTTTTGTTTTTGCCTCGTCCGTTGATAAATTTATCAACAACGCCGTTTTCCCTGTTAAATACCGCCACGGTAAAGCCCTTGCTTTCCATATTCATTGCAAGGTTTTCGCCCATTACCGCGAGCCCGATAAGTGCTATATCTGCTTTTTTCATTGATTTGTTCCTTTCTTAAAGCGGGACGGTCAAGACCGTCCCCTACATTTATTATATTAAACCGTCCACAACCCGAGTGCCGGATTACTTATATAATAGATTTCCTCCCCGTCAACCGTGTTATAGCCATCCTTCAGCTTTTTGGGGTCATACTTTTTCACGGCTTCATCGTATGGTATATAACCGAAGCCCACACCTTCAACCTCTTCTTTTGTAAGGTGCTTTGTGCAATAGGTGACATTGAAATTTCCGTCAGAAGAGCCGTGGATAAGGTGCGCCGCCACCGAAAGATTATTTTTCAGCTCTTCCTCCTCTTTCACAAGCTCAAGAACCTTTTTTCTGCCAACGTAACCGTATTTTCTTATGAGCCTGTCGTTTTCGTCATCCTCTCCGAATTTTTTAACACCGGGTGCAAGCACAATCAACTCGCCGCCGCTTGCCATCGCCATTCGTGTTCTGTAAACCGCTTTATTGCCAAGCCACGTGCTTCTGAATTCTCTCGGGTCAAGAAAAACAACCGCCTTTTTAATGGGCTTTGAAAGCCTGGTCATATTCTTTTGCTGACTTTTACCCACAGACATCTGAAAAAGCTCCCGTTTTCTGCCGATATATATGCCGTGAAGAAGGGTCTCGTCGTTTTCGTTTGTTGTGGTAACCGTGAGAACATACATCAGCGGAATATCCTTAATAAAATTTTCCTCAGCATAGTCAAAAACCTTTCTCACAGGCGAAAAGTCTCTGCCCATAATCCGTTCAAGGCCGTAAAAAGCACCAAGCATATGCGAGGAATTTATCATACTGCTTCCGCCGCAGCCGACAAAAATGTTTTTCGAGTAGTTTGCCATACCAACAACCTCGTGGGGCACAACCTGCCCGATTGAAATAATAAGGTCATAGGATTTATCTAACAACCTTTTATTTATTTCAACATCTATTTTGGTATCTACAAGCCCCTCTGAAACACTTTCAACAAATTCCGACGGAACCTCGCCGATTTTAACAACGTCCGTTCGCCAGTTGTGAACAATCAGCTTTTCGTACGGAATATCTTTACCGAAAAACACCTCGCTTTCCTCTTTGGTAACGGGGCGATGTGTGCCGAGAGCAGGCATAATATCAACCTGACAGGTTTTCTTCAAAAGGTTATAATACATATTTGTGATTTTGCCTGCACCCGAATACATTCTTGTATAGTCGGGCGGCAAAAGAAGAACCTTTCTGAGATTTCTCCCTTCCACAGATTTTTTTATGATATCAAAAAGCCTTTCGTCATCAATAACTCCGCCGCTTTCAATAAACAAAACATCACCTCTTGCTAAATAATGTTATTGTTTTTATTTTTAGGCTTTTCGTTGAAAATATTACTGTTGTGTGATAATATATTAAAAGAAATTTTTCGGAGGCGATTTTATGAAAAAATTTATGGATAAGGATTTTCTTCTTTCCACCGAAACTGCAAAAAAACTCTATGCGGCTTGTGAAAACACACCCATTTTCGACTGGCATTGCCACCTTCAGCCCAAAGAAATATATGAAAACAAAACACCTGAGGATATTGCCTACCTGTGGCTTGGCGGCGACCACTACAAATGGCGTGGTATGCGCTCCTGCGGTATAAGCGAGGAGTACATCACAGGCGACAAAACACCCTATGAAAAATTCAAGGCATGGGCAAGTGCAATGCCCAACCTTATCGGCAACCCCCTTTACCATTGGACTCACCTTGAATTGCAAAGATATTTTGACATTTACGAGCCCCTTTCACCCGCAACCTGCGACGAAATCTGGGAAAAGGCAAATGCAAAAATAAAGGCAGGTGGCTTCACTCCCCGTGAGCTTATTGAAAAAAGCAACGTGAAATTTGTCTGCACAACAGACGATGCGGCAGACACTCTCGAATATCACAAGCTTTTGGCTGAAGATAAATCATTTAAATGCAAGGTTCTTCCCGCCTTCCGCCCCGATAAGGCTTTAGGAATTGAGCTTGACGGCTACAACGATTGGGTTAAAGCCCTTGAAAGCGTTATAGGTAAGGCTGTGCCCACATTCACTGAGCTCAAAAAAGCTCTTCTTTCAAGAATCGAGTTTTTCGCAGAAATGGGCTGCAGAGCATCCGACCACGCTTTCACCTATGTACCCTATAACAGGGCAAGTGAAGATGAACTTAATGAAATATTCAAAAAACGTCTTTCCGGCGAAGAACTCACGAAAGACGAAATTGACAAATACAAAACCGAGCTTATGCTTTTCCTTGCAAATGAATATGCCCGTCTTGGCTGGGGTATGGAAATTCATATCGGCGCAATGAGAAATAACAATGGCGTTATGTTTAAAAAGCTTGGCCCCGACACAGGCTACGACTCCGTTGCAGACTATGAAATAGCCGTTAATCTTTCACGGCTTCTTGATGCGATGAATACAGAATACGCTCTCCCGAAAACTGTTCTTTTTACCCTTAACCCCAAGGATAACTACGTTCTCGGCACAATGCTTGGCAACTTCCAGTCCGACGAAGCAGAGAGCAAAATTCAGTTCGGCTCTGCCTGGTGGTTCAACGACAACTACGACGGCATGAGAACACAGATGCAGACCCTTATGAATCTTGGCGTTATTTCAAAATTTGTGGGTATGATTACCGACTCAAGAAGCTTTCTTTCTTACCCCCGCCACGAATATTTCCGCAGAATTCTCTGCGAGCTTCTCGGCGACCTTGTGGAAGAGGGCAAATACCCCGAGGATATCGAATTCCTTTCAAGGGTTGTGCAGGATATTTCATATAACAACGCTGTGAAATATTTTGGAGTAGAATAATATATAGCCCCCCTCTTTTGAGGGGGCATTTTCAGGTGATATTATGATAGCATTCAAACAAAACAACGAAATTACATACGACGACAAGGAGCTGATGGAAGAAAATTCTTTTATTGGCGCAGAGGTTGACAACTCCCCTCTTCCGATTTTCAACGAAGAAAAAGAAAAGCTCCCCCAACCGATTTGGGAAAACCACAAGGATTATATTGATTGTTATTGGAAGGCATGGGAAATAGCCTTTAAAAATCTTGGCCAACCCAAGGAAGGCACGGGTTTTATCAAGAATTACATTGATGCGGCTTTTAATAACTGTATTTTTATGTGGGATTCCGCATTTATGCTTATGTTCGGAAAATATGCTGACAGAATTTTCAAATTCCAGGAAACGTTTGATAATTTTTACGCTCACCAACATATTGACGGCTTCATCTGCCGCCAGATCGAAGAAGAAACGGGCTGTGACGTTTTCGCCCGCCACGACCCGGCTTCAACCGGGCCCGAGGTTATGACGTGGTGCGAATGGGAATATTACCTTAATTTTGGTGACAAAGAAAGGCTGGCAAGAGTTTTTCCCTGCCTTGTTGCATACCATCAATGGATGCAGGAGCATTTCACCTGGCGTGACGGCACATATTTTTCTTCGGGCTACGGTTGCGGAATGGATAACTGCCCCAGACTCGACGAAAAATACCACGTGTGCTACAGCCACGGTCATATGATTTGGGTGGATGCCTGTATGCAAGAGCTTAACGCCTGCAACCTTCTTATAAAAATGGCAAAGGAGTTGGGCAGGGAGGAATTCATACCCGAATTCAAGCAGGAAAGCGACCACCTCTTTAAGGTTATCAACGAAAAGCTGTGGGATGAAAAAACAGGCTTTTATTATGACCTCAAAAACGATGACACTTTTAACGGTGTTAAGCATATCGGTGCTTTCTGGGCGCTTCTTGCAAAATGTGTCCCCGATGAAAGAAAAGACATTTTTATTGCCCACCTGAATAACGAAACTGAATTTAAAACAGACCACAGAGTCCCCACTCTTTCAAAAGACCATCCCGAATACGATAACCAAGGCGGTTATTGGTGCGGCTCTGTTTGGGCTCCCACAAACTATATGGTATTAAAGGGGCTTGATGCTTATGGTGAATACGCTCTTTCACACGAAATCGCCTGCACCCACCTTGACGCGGCAGTAAGCGTATTTAAAGATACCGGAACTCTTTTTGAAAACTATGCACCCGAAAAAAGCAACGGCAAATTTATGAGGGGCAACACCTCAATGTCGGATTTTGTCGGTTGGACGGGGCTTATCCCCATTTCCGTTATGTTTGAATACGTTTTCGGCATTAAGCCCGATGCCGCAAGCAACAAAATAACCTGGCACATAAACCTCCTTAACAAACACGGCATCGAAAAATACCCCTTCGGCAACAACGGTGAGCTCACCTTAATATGCGAAAAAAGACTTTCTGCTGACGAAAAACCTGTTGTTACCGTTAAATCGAATGTCCCCGTAACCGTTGAAATTATATGGAACGGGAAAAAGGAAATAATTAAATCCTGACCGATATTGAAATATTTTTTAAAATATTGTATAATTATTGTAGTACCTGACATAAAGGGCTTCGCCCTGAGGGAAAGGTAGGCGCAAAGATTTACTAACGACGCACCTACCATTGGTGCGTCATTTTTTGTTGGGAGTGATATTTTTTGGCATCTCGTGTTGCAGTTATCAGCATTATCGTTGAAAAAAACGACTCAGTTGATCAGCTTAACTCAATTCTTCACAACTACGGAGAATATATTATCGGCAGAATGGGAATCCCCTACCGTCAACGGCATATAAGTCTTATAAGCGTTGCGGTGGATGCTCCCCAAGACATCATTTCAACACTCAGCGGAAAAATCGGAAATCTCCCCGGTGTAAGCGCAAAAACCGTTTTTTCAAATGTGATTAGCGATGAATAATATACTTAAATTAATTGATAAGCTTGAAAGGGAGCATTCACTTTCTCTTGCTGAATACGAATTCCTTTTAGAAAACAGAAACGAAGAAACAACCGAATATTTACGCAAAAAAGCGGAAAACATCCGCAAAAGCATTTACGGCAACGCCGTTTTTATACGTGGGCTCATTGAAATAAGCAACATCTGCAAAAACGATTGTTTTTATTGCGGAATACGAAAAAGCAACACTCTTTGCCAGCGATACAGGCTCACACCCGACGAAATACTAAGCTGTGCCGAAAACGGCTATAAGCTGGGCTTTCGCACCTTTGTACTGCAGGGTGGTGAGGATGGTTTTTTCACCGACAAGGTTCTTTGCGACATTGTAAAAAAAATAAAAGCACTTTTCCCCGATTGCGCAATAACTCTTTCTATGGGCGAGCGCTCCGAGGAAAGCTACCGTCTTCTGAAAAAAGCGGGGGCAGACCGCTATCTTCTCAGGCACGAAGCAATAAACGAGGAGCTTTATTCAAGGCTCCACCCCGAAAAAATGCTTTTAAAAACAAGAATAAACTGTTTACAAACACTCAAAAAGCTTGGTTTTCAGACGGGTTGCGGTTTTATGGTGGGTGCACCCTTCCAAAACAATCGCCATATTGCAGAGGATTTAAAATTCATTGAAGAATTTCAGCCCGAAATGTGCGGTATTGGACCCTTTGTGCCCCACAAAGACACACCATTTGGCGAATATCCCGGTGGCAGTGCAGAGCTGACTTGCTTTTTGCTTTCAATAATCCGCCTTATAAAGCCGAATATTCTTCTACCCTCAACAACGGCATTGGGAACAATTCACCCCGAGGGTCGGGAGCTTGGTATTCTTTCGGGCGCAAACGTTGTTATGCCCAACCTCTCACCCGAAAACGCAAGAAAAAAATACGCGCTTTATAACAACAAGCTGAACACAGGTGCAGAAAATGCATTTCATATTACACAGTTAAAAAACAAAATTGAAAAAATCGGCTATGAAATAGTAACAGACCGAGGAGATATACGAAAGGATTGATATTATGGCAATTTACAACCCCAAATCCCTTAAAGCAGAAGAGTTTATTAACGACGGCGAAATATTAGAAACAATAAAATATGCCGAGGAAAATAAAAATAACTTCAAGCTTATTGACGAAATTCTTGAAAAAGCACGCCCCGTAAAGGAGGGCAACGGCTACCGCTGCACAGGCCTCACACACAGGGATGCGGCTGTACTTCTCGCTTGTGAAAACAAAGAGAAGATTGAAGAAATGTACGCTCTCGCCAACGACATAAAACAGAAGTTTTATGGCAACAGAATCGTTATGTTCGCTCCCCTTTACCTTTCAAACTACTGTGTAAACGGCTGTGTTTATTGCCCCTATCACCTCAAAAATAAGCATATCGCCCGTAAAAAGCTGACACAGGAGGAGGTTAAAAACGAGGTTATCGCACTTCAGGATATGGGTCACAAGCGCCTTGCCATTGAAGCAGGCGAAGACCCCAAAAACAACCCCATTGAATATATCCTTGAGTGCATAAAGACAATTTACAGCGTCAACCACAAAAACGGTGCTATCCGCCGAGTTAACGTAAATATAGCCGCAACAACCGTTGAAAACTACAGAAAGCTCAAGGATGCAGGCATCGGCACATATATCCTTTTCCAGGAAACCTACCACAAGGAGAGCTACCTCGAGCTTCATCCCACAGGCCCCAAGCACGATTACGACTACCACACAGAAGCTATGGACAGAGCTATGGAGGGTGGCATTGATGACGTTGGTCTAGGCGTTTTGTTCGGACTTGAAAAATATATGTATGAGTTCGTCGGTCTTCTTATGCACGCAGAGCACCTTGAGGCTGTTCACGGCGTTGGCCCCCACACAATCAGCGTACCGCGCCTTAAACGTGCCGACGATATTGACCCCGACACCTTTGACAACGGTCTGAGCGATGATATGTTCAAAAAAATCATCGCCTGCATAAGAATTGCTGTACCCTACACAGGTATGATTATTTCCACCCGTGAAAGTGAGAAGGTACGTGGCGAGGTTCTTCACCTTGGCATTTCGCAAATCAGCGGTGCATCACGCACCTCTGTGGGCGGCTACACCGAGGAGGAGCGCCCCCACGACTCTGAGCAATTTGACGTTTCCGACCAAAGAACACTTGATGAGGTTGTTCGCTGGCTTATGGAAAACGGTCATATCCCCTCATTCTGCACCGCCTGCTACCGCGAGGGCAGAACAGGTGACAGATTTATGAGCCTCTGCAAATCGGGACAGATACTTAACTGCTGCCATCCCAACGCACTTATGACGCTTTCAGAATACCTTGAAGATTACGCAAGCGATGAAACAAAGAAAATCGGTTATGAGCTCATTAAATCGGAGCTTGAAAAAATCCCCGGTGAAAAGGTTAAGGAAATTGCCAAAAGTAACATCGCAGACATCAAAAACTCCAACCGCAGAGATTTCAGATTTTGAGGTGCTTTTATGAGTTTACAAGAAACTGTTTCCGCCGAAAGAGTGCATATAGGCTTTTTCGGGCTTCGAAACGCAGGTAAATCAAGCGTTGTAAATGCAGTTACGGGTCAGAAGCTTTCCGTTGTTTCAGACGTTAAGGGAACAACCACCGACCCCGTAAAAAAGGCAATGGAGCTTTTGCCCATCGGGCCGGTTGTTATAATCGACACACCCGGCATTGACGACGAGGGCTCCCTTGGTGAAAAGCGAGTTGAAAAAACACGTGAAACACTTGCAAAAACCGATATTGCCGTTTTAATTGTGGATGCCACCAAAGGCAAAACAACAATAGATGAAGACCTTATTGCAGAATTTCAAAAAAGAGAAATCCCATATATCGTCGTTTACAACAAATCAGACTTGCTTCAAAACGCTCCCGAATCCGAAGCAAACGAAATATTTGTCAGCGCAAAAAACAACGTCAACATTTCAGAACTGAAAGAAAAACTGGGTGCACTTTCAAAAAACAGACCCTCTCCCCGATTCATAGTTGCAGATATGCTTGAAAAAGGGGATTTAGTTGTTCTTGTAACACCCATTGACGAATCTGCGCCAAAGGGCAGACTCATCCTCCCGCAGCAATTAACACTCAGAGAAATTCTTGACGCCCATTGCTCTGCTATTGTCTGCCAGGATACCGAGCTTTCAGAAACTCTCGGGTCTCTGAGCAAAAAGCCGAGGATGGTTATTACCGATTCACAAGCTTTCGGCAGAGTTTCGGCAGCTGTGCCCGAAAACATTCCTCTTACCTCGTTTTCTATACTTATGGCACGCTACAAGGGTGAATTGAATACACTCGTTGAGGGCGCTTTGAAGCTGAAGAACATTAAAAACGGCGACAAAATACTTATCAGTGAAGGCTGTACCCACCACCGCCAATGCAACGACATCGGCACCGTAAAGCTCCCCGGGTGGATAAAAAGCTACACTTCCTCTGAGCCCGAATTTTCTTTCACCTCGGGCGGGGAATTCCCCGAAGACGTTTCGGATTTTGAGCTTGTTGTGCATTGTGGCGGCTGTATGCTCAATGAAAAGGAAATGAAAAACAGAATCCGCATTTGTAAGGAATGCGCCACACCTATTGTTAACTACGGTGTGGCAATCGCACAGATGCACGGCATTTTAAAGCGTAGCCTTGAAATTTTCCCCGATTTATATAAAAAAATATAAGGAAATGCACTTTGTCAGAAAGACAAAGTGCATTTTTCTTTTATGCTAAGCGCTTTAAAATATTTTTCCTCGGCGGGTATCCATTTTTGTTCAAATACCTTGAAGCCGTCTTCGCCGTTTCGTTTTATAATCCGCTCTTTTTGAACATCGGGTGAAGCAGTCAAAAATATGCTCATATCATAAAACTCAAAAAAATCAGGGTGACAGGAAAAGCTGCCCTCAACTATATTAACCTCTTTTTCCCCTGTTTTTTGAGGCTCGCCATAGCTCTGGGTTTTGCAATCGAATTTTCTGAAAAAGCTCTCATTGCCGTTTTTCAAAGGCAACAGAACCTCTTCCAGAAATCTTCGGCGGTCAATGTTACCCGCAATTTCATTTGTCTGCAAAATTTTCGGTAAATAAAAATCATCTATGTGAAAAACATTGCAATCAAAAAATGCCGAAAGCTCTTTTGCAAAGGTAGTTTTACCGCTTGCGCAGTTGCCGTCAACGGCAACCCAAACGCTACACCCGTCGGTTAAAAGCTCTTTTATTTTTTCAACCGTTATTTCATTTTTATCTTTCATATCAATCAAACAAAAGCTCCACTCTTTCGTAAACAATACCCTCTCTTTCATGGGTGTATGTAATGTGGAGTGTGTTTTCCACCGCGGTGATTGCGGGGTAGCTGAATTCGTGGTCGCCTGTTGTGGCTTCACATTTGAAGAATTCTGTAAATGTGTCGCCACCGTCAACAGAATACATAAGCACAAGGGGTGCTCTGTCGCCCCAATTTTCTGAAACGGGATTCATTATAAGAACAAGCACGCCGTTTTCGAGCCTCACAACGTCAATACCGCTGTTGGGGTTGGGAAGACCGGTATCATAAGCCTTGCACCAGGTTTTGCCGCCGTTTTTGCTGTCGCTTCTGTAAATATAGCCGCTGCCTGTTCTCACAAGCATATGAAGACCCTTGTCATCCTCCCAAAGAGTGGGCTGAATCATATTAACTGTTTTAAAGTTTCTTTTCGGTCTTAAAACAAAGCCGGAATGCTCAAAAGTGAGCCCGTCATCCTTGGAAATATCAACAAAGCATTTCCAGTTTTTTGTCAAAGTCTCTTTTGAAGCAGGGGCAACAACCATACCGTCAGAAAGGCGGATAGCCTTGTTTTTCACAGGGCCTCTGCCACCGTCGATGTCCCCGGGCACAAGAATTTTCGGCTTTGAAAAGCTCTTGCCACCATCCTTTGAAATGCAATAATATGTTACCCATTTCGGGATAGGTTTGCCGTATTTAAAATACAAAATAATTTCGCCGTTTTCTCTGAGGAAAAGAACGGGGTTCCAATGGGGCAGGCTTTCACCCTCCACCGCAACGCTGTACGGCTGAGCCCACTTGCCGTTTTCACGAACGCTGACCCATATTTTTACGTCGTCGTTACCCTCCCTTGTGCCACCGAACCAAGCGGCAACAACGCTACCGTCTGAAAGGGGCAAAACCGTTGAAGCGTGGCAGCTGTCAGTAACAGTTTTCGGGGGATATATGAATTCTTTAATATAATTTTCTTTAGCTGTTATTTTCATTCCCTTTTTCCTCTTCATTCAAATTATCTCTGTAGTCAAAAGCATTCCAAGGGCCGTCGTCTTTTTTCGGCTTTTCGTCGTAGCCGATATCCATAACAATCATACCCTCTTTTGTTATGGGTCTTCTTTTAACAGGCTCATTCTTCTCTAAAATATACATCTGGTCGCCGTAAAGCTGCGCCGTTGTTCTTATAAAATGGGGGAAGCCGTCGTGCTTTGAAAGTGCCCTGTAAATATGGCGGTTAAGAATACATCTTATTGAACCGAGAATTGTGGGGATTCCCACCAGCAAAGCGCCAATGGTAAACGCCGCACCCCACAAGCTTTGCCCGACATTTGCCCCATAAACCGCTAAAATGCCCAGCGTTATATAGGGACCGCAGGCGGCACTCATTTTGACATAGTTTGTGCCAATAACAAAAAGTGCAACCAAGAAATAGAAAAACATCGTTATAAAAAAATCCTGAAAGCCGCCAATCATCGCACCCATAAGCATTAAGACAATCACAATATACAGATTGCCCCCCGTAGCCCACCTTACGTTTGAGTGCCATTTTGCCATAAGAGCTCTTTTTTCGCTGTCCTCCATTGTGTCAAAATCGTTATGAAGGAAAATTATTTCTTTGCCGAAAATCATTATGCCGTGTTTATATGTTTTTGGCTCTTGCTTCAGCTTTTGAGTAAAATATTCCTTGGACTCAAAATTATCAACCTTGAATTCGCCCCCGGATTTGACTTTGAGGTTTTGAGAGCGCATAAATTCCTCGGCTTTTATATCCTCTTCTGTATTCAAGCCGTTATACGAGGCGCCCTGATTCTTTTCATATTGAATTTTATCTTTATCCTTGAGATACATTTTGTCGCCGTACAAATCTGCCGTGTTGGCTATAAAATTCGGGAATCCTTGCGACTTCTGAAGCTCCTTGAAAACATTTTTATAGTTCACAAGACATTTGAAGCAAAAAAACCACGGCACAAATGACATTGCGGCAAGTGCAACACAGCTCAAAAAATAGAAATTGAGCTTTTCGCTGTAATTGAGCGATACCACCGAGCAGTTAATAATTGTTGCCGCAAGAACCGCTATATAGCCCCAGTAACTCCATTTTTTGCAAAGGTAGCTTGCCGCAGCAAACAACAATGCAGACACAAGGTGTAGCCACCCCAATTCCGACGGAACACTTTTAAAGATAAAAAACACAACAACCGGCACAACCGCACAAATAAGTGCGGCTTTTGAAGCGCTGTTGCTGGTAGCCTTCCACTCTGCCATCATTTCTCTTTTCTGGTGGATGTTAGCAACGGGGACATAGATTAATTCCATATTCATATTCATTTTCTCTACCGCCCTTCTGTCTGATTGAAATTTGTACCATCAGGTATGATTACTTTTTATTAATACCCGCTTCCCTCTTCGCTTTTTGCAATGGAAACAATTCTGCTTGTGCCCAGACGCTCTGCACCGAGAGAAAGAAATTTCTCCGCATCGGCAAGAGATGCTATTCCGCCGGCGGCTTTCATCTTCACACCTTCGCCAATATTTTCCGAGAACAGCTCAATATCAGAAAACGTTGCGCCGCCCTTTGAAAAGCCTGTTGAGGTTTTGATGAAATCTGCACCCGCCGCTGTAACAAGCTCGCACATTTTAACCTTTTCCTCGTCGGTGAGAAGACAGGTTTCAATAATAACCTTCAGGACCTTGCCGTTGCAGGCTTTTTTGATTTCTTTGATTTCATTAAGAATGTCATCATATCTTTTATCTTTGAGCCAACCGATATTAATAACCATATCAATCTCGTCTGCTCCGTTTTTAACGGCATCTGCGGTTTCAAACACCTTGCAGGCTGTTGTGTTATAGCCATTGGGAAAGCCGATAACCGTGCATATTGCAATTTTGTCGCCGCAATAATCTGAACACTGTTTAACATAGCTCGGCGGAATACAGACACTTGCCGTGCCGAATTTCACACCGTCGTCACATATTGCTTTTATCTGCTCCCACGTTGACTCCTGCTTTAAAAGTGTGTGGTCAACGTGGCTAAGGATTTCCTTTAACTCCATTTTCATCCCTCTTTTTAAAAAATTTGCTAAATACAGTTATTTATGGTTTTATTGTAGCATTTTTATCTAAAAAGGTAAACACTATTATCAAAATATCATAGTAATTAATAATTGATTTAGGAAAATTATTGTGTTATTATTTATGATGTATATTTATGATGTATATTTATGATGTATATTTATGTTATTATGTAATAAGGTGATTTTTTGAAAAACTTACTTGTTATCTTCGGCGGTTGCTCAAGTGAATACGAGGTTTCTCTTCGCTCCTCCGCCTCCGTTTTAAGAAATATCGACAGAGAAAAATACAACGTTCTCACCCTTGGCATCACAAAAGAGGGCGAATGGTATTTTTACACAGGCGACATTGATTCCATCGAAAACAATTCCTGGTTCAATGACGACGATACAACCCCCGCCGTTCTTTCGCCCGACAAAAAAGACAAGGCTCTTATCATTCTCAATGATATGGGTGCCTATGAAAAAATCAAAATCGACGTTATTTTCCCCGTGCTTCACGGCAAAAACGGCGAAGACGGCACAATCCAGGGCATTTTCGAGCTTGCCGGCATCCCCTACGTTGGTTGCACCCCTCTTGCAAGCGGAATGTGTATGGATAAAGCCGTTACAAACACCCTTGCAGATGCGGCAGGCATAAACGGTGCAAAATGGGTTGCATTCACCGAGACCGACTACAAGGACGGCAGAGTCAATTTTGATGTAATCGAGCAGAAGCTCGGCTATCCCATATTCGTAAAGCCCGCAAATGCAGGCTCTTCTGTGGGCATCTCGAAAGCCCACAACCACCTTGAGCTGTTAAAGGCGCTTGACATTGCCTTTGCCAACGACTACAAGGTAGTTCTTGAAGAAACACTTGTGGGCAGAGAAATCGAGTGTGCCGTTATGGGTAACGACTACCCCGTTGCTTCCTGTATCGGTGAAATTCTTCCCACAGCAGAGTTCTATGACTATGAAGCAAAATACATTGACAATTCAACAGGTCTTGCAATCCCTGCAGATTTGCCCGCAGAGGTCAGCGAAAAGGTTCGACAGGCGGCTGTTAACGCATACCGCACTATGGGCTGCACCGGTCTTTCACGAGTTGATTTCTTCCTCGCAGAGGACGGCACAATTTATCTCAACGAAATAAATACTCTTCCGGGCTTCACTTCAATTTCGATGTTCCCCAAGCTTTTCGGTCAGGTTGGCGTTGAATACTCCGCCCTTATCGACAAGCTCATTGAGTACGCTGAGGAAAGAATGCGATGAGAAGGGTTGAAATTGAGTTCGTAAGTGAACAGCAATACCACGACGACCGCGACAGCAGCAAGCTCAAGGCTATGGGCACCTTGCAGGAAATTGACGGTGTAAAAGTCATTTCCTACACAGAGCCGGATGAGGAAATGGGCAAATGCGAAACGGTTGTAAAAATCATAAACGACCACTTCATTGAAATGAGCAGAAGCGGTGTTTATGAAGCAAGCTTTCTTATTGAAGAGGGCAAAACCCATTCCTGCCTATATAAAACGCCATTCGGTGAAATGAATATGGACATTGTTGCAACGAGGGTCAACGCTCAGATTCCCGATTGCTCGGGTAAAATTCTTCTTTGCTACCGAATTGAGAGCAGCTCGGAGCTTATTGGTGAAAATAATCTTTTAATGAAAATAAATGAGGTTTAAAAAATGTCAAAATTAGTTAAACTTGCAGAGGAACAGATTATTTCTTCTGTTACACAGGCAATAAAAAGCAATATTGCAGAAGGCACATTTATCGAGGCGGAAATTCCCAACTTCAAAACAGAAATCCCCGCCGACAGAAAAAACGGCGATTATTCCGCAAATGCGGCATTTATGCTTTCAAAGGCACTTCGTATGCCCCCAAGAAAAATTGCTGAGGGTATTCTCGAAAAAATCGACCTCGCTGATACATATTTCTCAAAATGTGAGGTTGCGGGCCCCGGCTTCATCAACTTCTTTTTGAAGCCCGATTTTTATGCAGACATTCTTCTTGACGTTGAAGCCTGTGGCGACAGCTACGGCAAAAGTGATTTCGGCAACGGTAAAAAAATCAACGTTGAGTTTGTTTCTGCAAACCCCACCGGCCCTATGCATATGGGTAACGCCCGTGGCGGTGCTCTCGGCGACTGCCTTGCAGCCGTGCTCGATTGGGCGGGCTACTACGTTGAAAGGGAATTCTATGTAAACGACGCCGGCAACCAGATTGACAAGTTTGCTCTTTCTCTTGATGTTCGTTACCAGCAGATTCTCAAGGGCGAGGATTTCATTGAGCTCCCTGAGGACAGCTACCACGGTGACGATATCAGAGTTCTTGCACAAAGCTATATCGACGAGGTGGGCGACGGTCTTCTCGACGTTTCGGAATCAGAGAGAAGAAAGGCGCTTGTTGATTACGCTCTTCCGAAAAATATTGAAAAAATGAAAGCGGCTATGGCAAAATACCGCATTAATTACAACACATGGTTCTCAGAGCTCACACTTCACAATGGCGGCGAGCTTCTTGAAACAATCGAAATTCTTAAAAAGAACGGCCACACATACGAAAAAGACGGCGCATTGTGGTACAAAAACATTGATGTTATGACAGCAATCCTCAAGCGTGAGGGTAAATCCGACGAGGATATTGAAAAGCTTGAGCTCAAGGATGATGTTCTCATCCGTCAGAACGGCAACCCCACATATTTTGCCGCCGACATCGCTTACCACAGAAACAAGCTTGAAAAACGCGGATTTGACACTGCAATTGACGTTTGGGGCGCAGACCACCACGGCCACGTTGCACGTATGAAGGGCGCTATGGAGGCTGTCGGCATCGACGGCAACAGGCTCGACGTTGTTCTTATGCAGCTTGTTAACCTTATGAAGGACGGCAAGCCCGTTAAAATGTCAAAAAGAACAGGTAAAGCCATCACACTTGTTGACCTTCTTGATGAGGTTCCCATTGACGCAGTGCGTTTCCTTTTCAATATGAGAGAAGCGGGCTCGGCTATGGATTTTGACCTTGACCTTGCAGTTGAGCAGTCAAACCAGAACCCCGTTTATTATTGCCAGTATGCACACGCAAGAATCTGCAGTATTCTTAAAAAGCTTGAGTCTGAGGGAATCACGGCAAGAATGCCCGAGAAAGCAGAGCTCACTCTTCTTTCAAGCGACGAAGAAACTGACCTCATCGCACACCTTGCAGCGCTCACCGGCACAATCGTTCTCGCCGCTAAGTCATACGACCCGGCAAAAATCACCCATTATGCAACAGACCTTGCAACAAAATTCCACCGTTTCTATAACGCACAACGCGTTATGGTTGACGACGAAGCTCTTATGCAGGCAAGAATCTTCCTTTGCAAATGTGTGAGAAACACAATGAAAAACGTGCTTTCAATGCTTTGCATCGAAGCCCCCGAGAGTATGTAACAACGTTTTAAACCACCCCTGAAACAGAGTTTCAAGGGTGGTTTTTCTTATAAAAACTCCCGAAAAATCAAAGGGAAAAATAAATTTAAAAATTTGAAAAATTTCTCTTGACACAGTGGGATATTTGTGATATATTATTCAAGCATTAAGTTGCTGGTGTAGCTCAGTTGGTAGAGCAGCTGATTTGTAATCAGCAGGTCGGGGGTTCGAGTCCGTCCACCAGCTCCATTTTTTTGAATATTTATATGGGAGTGTTCCCGAGTGGCCAAAGGGGGCAGACTGTAAATCTGTTGGCACCGCCTTCGGTGGTTCGAATCCACCCGCTCCCACCAAACAAAGAAGATAGCCAAGAGGCTATCTTTTTTGTTTTATTCGGAAAAGTTCTTGTGGATTCGAACCACCCTCGCCGAAGGCGAACACAATCGGGAGTTCGCAAGCAAGCTTGCGAATGATGGGCAGAGCCCATCGAATCCACCCGCTCCCACCAGAAAAACCGACAAGTTTCGACTTGTCGGTTTTTCAACTAAATCCACCCCTTCGGGTGGGTGAAATATTGCTTCGCAATGTGAAATACGCCTACGGCGTGTGAAATTCGCCTCGACGGCGAGTGGGTGGATTTAATTTCACATTTTGCCGAAAGGCAAAATATTTCATCCAAAACTTGTTTTGGATTTCACCGTGAGCGAAAGCGAACGATTTCACTAAAAGATGTGAGGGTTCAAATTCATACGCAAAAACGGCAAAAATATCTTTTTGTAGCCCATAGACAAGAAAAAGTCAAGGTGGATTCGAACCACGTTGTCCTTCTCGCGTCGGTTCGCCTTGGCGGAGACGCGAGGGACATAAAATGCGACGGTTCGCGTAGCGAACGAACTTCACGCGGAGCGTGAATCCACCCGCTCCCACCAAGAAAAAGACGATTGCTTTTGCAATCGTCTTTTTCAGTTATATTCGCCTTTCGGCGAGTTGTATTGCTGCGCAGTGATATTCGGCTGAAGCCGAGTGATATTGCCCTTCGGGCAGTTTTAGGCGAATATAATATCACTGAAACCGCAGGTTTCAATATCACTTTCACGAAGTGAAAATATCACTGTGACGTAGGCACAATATCACTAAAATCTCTGTCAAGGTGGATTCGAACCACACTCGGCGAAGCCGGATACAATCGGGCGTTCACAATAATTATATACAATTCTTCGCATTAATTAAAATTGAATCCGTTATTATCATTCAACCAAACTCTGTTTAGAATTCATTTTTTCGTCAAAAGACGTCTTGAGAAAAGCTGCGGTTTATGATATGATTTGATGTGTATCCGCATCTATTCTGATGGAGGTTGTTTTTGCATGAAAAAGACTTTATTACACATATCTGTTTTATTTGTTTGCGTTGTGTTGCTCACAGCAAGCATCTTAACCCCTGTGGCGTTGGCGGCTACGGGATTATATGAACTTACCTTTGACAACCTGTTTGTTTTTGAGCTGTGGGCAAATCACCCGAATCTGAAGGTGCACACCGGTGATTCTTCTACAACGAGCACTTTAACAACAGATGTTGCCGACGGTAGCTTCGTGCTTGTAAACAATACCACTGCCACAGAAGCTTTCACCACCTTTTCAATGAGCTCGGTAGGTGCGTTCTATTCAATGCCTGTTGATGCCAACACAGAATATATGTTTTCATACGTTGCAAACGGCACTACCACCAACTTTGAAACCTTTGTCTTTTATTTTGACACCACAGGAAACTATATTTCTAATGAAACTAAATTTGCATACCAATACGGGCTTAACGAGTGGAGCTTCACGACCCCCGAAAACGCCGGCTATATTCAGATAAGATTTGATAACAACTCCCCTCAATCCGACGTAACGGTTTCAGACATAAAAATCCGTTCAAAAGCGGCATATGAATACGCAAACAACTACGACCATCGCAAAACCTTTACATATACCTCAGGCACTACCTACGGTGCACTTCCCGTTCCTCAAAGAGAAAATCTTGTTTTTGCAGGCTGGTACACCGGTCCCAACGGCACAGGTGAGAAAATAACAGCAAGCTCACCTGCTTCCCCCGCAAGTCTGTGCCTTTACTCAAAATGGGACCCACTCGTAACCGGCGACCTTGAAATTGTCAATTTGCCATTGAAGCAGGTGTATTGCGTTGGCGAAAAGCTTGACACCAAGGGGCTTGTAATCGGTGTTACGTATCCCGACGGCACAAGCGAGAATATTGACGAGGGCTTCAGATGTTCTCCGGAATATTTAACTGAAGCGGGCACACAGACAATTACCGTAACCTATGGCAACAGAACGGTTGATTTCACCGTAAACGTTAACACATCTGAAGAAAAAAGTGTTAACGTAAACGGAACTCAAAAAACCCTCAGCTATTCAAATAACAGTTATTCTATTAATTATACAACAGCGGCGTTTAATCGCTATGAAATCAGTTATTCCTCTGATGCATACGTTAAAGGTGAACTGAATTTTAACGGAACAATCGAAGAATTCTTTTTGGAGCCCAACAAAAACGGCACTTTTTCAGGTTATATTGACGGTTTTCTTGCAGGTACAACCCAGACTACCGTTACAAGTGTAACCTTTATCCCTCTCAATAAGGATTATATGAATTTCACCTTTAACTCCATCGCATTTTCAAAAGCGTCAAGTCTTGGTGATTCCGATGGTATGGTTTACCTTTCAAGCACTGATTACAAAATCGGTATTGACCTTGATTGGGGCGGTGCACTCACCTATATGGAGGACCTGACTAACAGCGTTACGTCGTCCGTTAAAAAATACGGCACCAAAACCACCGAGGTGGATTTCAAATCAAAAGTCAACACTTCAAGCTGGAGCTATAACACAAGCAGTAGCGTTAACTTAATCAACGCTCACGATACAGGCAGACTTGTTCAGCAATCATATTACGGAACAGGCTCCTACCCCTATGAGCCGGGTATGTACGGTGAAGCGGTATGGAACTACAACCCCGTTCAGGGCGGAAACCTTTATAATGAAGCGAGTAAAATTGTTGACCTGAAGGTTTCTGACAATGAAATATATATAAAATGCCGTCCACTTGACTGGGCAAAAGAAGCCAAAGATATTACCCCGTCGTATATGGAAGCCTGGTATACCCTTGAAAACGGCTTGATGCGTGCTACCTGCAGATTTGTTGATTTCTCGGGTTACCCCGGTGTTACAACCTCACAGGAGCTTCCGGCGTTTTATTGCGTTGAACCTCTTAATGATTTTGTTTATTATTCCGGCGGAGAGCCTTGGTCAGACAACAACACAAAAGTAAACAGAACCGACCTTGGCTTCTGGGGAACTGCCACAGACCAGGATTTTATCTGCAACGAAAACTGGGCGGCGTTTAAAGGCGATGATGACGACAGCTTCGCAATAGGTATTTATTGCCCCGGTCAGACTCTTTTCCACACAGGTGTTTATTATGGCGGTGACGGCTCAACCCGTTGCTCAACAACCTCCCCCGCAACAGAAGACCCTACCTCTTATATGGGTGTTGTTGATTATTTACATTTCCGTAGTTATGAGCCGATTTCTTATTGCTATTACATCTCAACCGGCAACATAGATACCATAAGAAACAACTTCAAGGCAATAGCACAGAAAGGAACCGACATCTGTAATGCAACACATACCAACGGCTTCTGCGATATGTGCGGTAAGCAGGTTGCACCCACACTCACCACCGATAAATACGACATTAACGGCGACGGCAAAAAAGACAACGTATATGAAATTTCAAGCGCCGGTGAGCTTTATTGGTTCAGAGACAACGTAAACACAGGTGACGTTAACGCAAACGCCGTGCTCACATGTGACATCACAGATAACGAAAATGTTCTTATGAACTACGGCACGTTGGCAAACGACACCTCTTCATTCAGAAACTGGACTCCCATCGGAACGCAGACTAACAAATACAACGGCCACTTCGACGGTCAGGGCCACACAGTTAACGGTCTTTATCTGGATGATTCCGCAACATCCCACGGCGGTCTTTTCGGCTACGTTTCTGCAAATGGCGTAATTGAAAAAACAGGTATTGATTACTCATATTTCAGCGGTAATCAATATATCGGTGCTGTTTGTGGCAGAAACGAGGGTAAAATACAAAACTGCTACGCATTTTATACTGTTGTTAACAGTAAAGCCTACGGCGGCGGTGTTGCAGGCTACAACTCAGGCACAATCGACAACTGTTACAATGCAGGTATGGTAAATGCAGGTACTTATGCGGGCGGTATTGCGGGCTTCAATGCATCTGCCGCAGCAATATCCAACAGCTATTACCTTACTGATGCAGTAGCCGACGGCTCCGGCAAGGTACAGAACGGAGTCGGCGCGGGTGCGCAAGGCTCAACTGTCACAGACGTAGCATCACAAACATCAGGCAAGACAATTGCTGAATTCGCAAGCGGCGAGGTTGCACACGCCCTGCAAAGCGCAAACACAGAGCAGCTATGGGGTCAGAAAACAAACATTTCGGGTTCGGGCCCTGTGTTTGACACGGCAGGTGTCTACAACGTCAGCGCCGTTTTAAATAAAGACACCTACACCCTTGTAAACATCGGTGAAATCGTAAACGACGGCTCCATAAATGCATCGGACTACCAACAGCTTGTAAACCGTGCCCTTTCAAACGACAAATACGATTACCCCGATATGCTCACATCAGACATTGACGGCGACGGTCACATTGACGTTCTTGACTGCTCTGTTTTTGAGGCTATAATAAACGGCCACAAGAAAACGGTCGCGGTTTATCTGAAGGGTGACTTCGATTGCGACGAAATTCCCTTTACACAGAGCGATATAAACGCAATTAAAAAAGCTCTTATAAACCAAAACGGTTTAACCACAAAGCAAAAATATGCCTGTGATTTGAACTTTGACGGCGTTCTTGATATTAACGACCGCGATCTCTTGACAGAGCAGGAAGAAAATAAGACTAACCCCTTCTTTACAAATATGGAAGAAATGATTGAACTCAAAAACACAACGGCAAACGTTATAATAATCTCCGGACAGTCAAATGCTTACGGTGCAAGCCCCTTAACCGCAGATGTCAAAGCGGCAGTTGGTGACACGGATTTTTCAAACGTCAGCATCAGATACAACAACATCAACAGTCCCAATGGCTCCTCGGACTGGAAAACCTTCTATTCTAACAGCGAGTTTGAGACCTTCCGATTAGGCATAGGCGGTCAGGCGGACCTTTGGTTTGGCCCTGAACTAGGTCTTTCGTATTACCTTGCAACCAATGAATCCACAAAAAGCGAAAAATGGTATATCATCAAATACACCGCCGCCGGCACTTACCTTGGCGGTAACTGGTTACACGAGGATGGCTACCAGCACGCTATTACAGACCAATACATCTACAACGATTTAGGCGGCTACCTTGCAGACAATATGATTGCTTACGTAAACTCTGCCCTCAACGACCTTGTAAAAATACACGGCGCTAACAACATTAATATCAGATCATTTATGTGGCACCAGGGTGAAAGCGATGCTTGCGTTGAAGCGTGGGCTAATCAATACGGTGACCTGCAAAATATTCTTGTAAACAAGGTACGCTCAGCTTTCGAATCAAGGGATGCCGACGCACATATCGGATTTGTTGACGGCGGTATTGCGGCATACAACAGTAAAACGTTCCAGAATCCCTTGACAAACGCATCACAAACCTATAACAGTTGGGTTTATTCCGACACGGTAAATACCCACAAAACGCAGAATGCTTCATATTGGTACGTTCCCGTTACAACAAGTAAAAACATAATAAACAAAACTGCCAAGGGTCTGTATGAAAACACAGATTCTTCCGGCAACAAGCTCGCCGATTCAATTTGGATTGACACCTCAACCTGTAAATCCAAATACGAAAACAACAACGAAAACGGCGAATACGACGGAGCACATTATTGCGGAGAATCTATGTTTAACATAGGTCAATGGTACGCATACGCAATGCTTCAGGTTTCAAACTTCTCATAACAAAAAGGGCTGTAAAAGCTAAACAAGCCCGGTAAAAACAGTCAAAAGCCCCCTATGGTAGAATTAAGAAGCTACCGTAGGAGGCTTTTTGCACCGTCTGCAAAATGTGGTCAGTTTAGTTTTTACACTCCTTTTTATCTGAAGTTTGATTCCAAAAACTCATCAACAGTTCCGTCATATTCAGCTGCTGCCATATAATAAAGCACTAACTGATTCCCCTCTATATAATTAATATATGTCTTGCCGTTAGGGCTGACAGCCCCAAGCTTTTTTTATTTTTGGGAATCCGATTTCCATCCTGCTACTTTGGTCATAGTTTTATTCTGCCATAACGTCACCTTTTCAAAGTTATTTCATAGATACCTC
Organism: Oscillospiraceae bacterium; assembly: GCA_015066225.1. Taxonomy (GTDB): domain Bacteria; phylum Bacillota; class Clostridia; order Oscillospirales; family Acutalibacteraceae; genus DTU089. The sequence goes on along the minus strand of SVOT01000002.1, from coordinate 215,835 downwards.
ACATCCGGGAAAGTTTCAATATGTTTGACACAGCTTATACAAATTGTTATAATAATCCGGTATTTGCAAGCTCATAGGATAGTTTTTTGTCGGGAGGTAATTATGAAGCATTCCAATATCATATTAACCCAGCGTGTCTTTGATATATTCGGGCAAATCTGCGATATTCCTCACAGCTCCGAAAATATGGGCGGCATAAGCCGTTATTGCAGAAATTTTGCAATTAACCATAATTTCAGATACGTTAAGGATGATGCAGAAAACGTTATAATTTTCAAGCCGGGAACTGCAGGCTACGAAAACAGCGAGCCTGTTATTTTGCAGGGTCACCTTGATATGGTGTGCCAGAAAACAGAGGACTGCACAATAAACTTTGATGAACACGGCATTGAGACCTTTGTTGACGGCGATTTTCTCAAGGCAAAAAACACCACCCTCGGCGGTGACAACGGTATTGCCGTTGCTATGATTCTTGCCATTCTTGAAAGTGACGATATCCCCCACCCGCCCATTGAAGCGGTTTTCACAACGGATGAAGAAATCGGTATGGTTGGCGCACGAAAAATGGATATGAACATTCTCAGTGCAAAAAGAATGATTAACCTTGATTCCGAAGAGGACGATACCGTAACCGTTTCCTGCGCAGGGGGAAGTGATTTAAAAATATACGCTCCCCTTAATTCACAGAAAAAAAGCGGAATAAAAGTAACCGTAATTTTACGGGGCTTGCTTGGTGGCCACTCGGGCGTTGAAATTCACAAAAACAGAGTTAACGCAAATATTCTTGCAGGTGAATTTTTAAATAGCTTAAAAACCGATTTCGATGTTATTTCAATTAACGGCGGCGACAAATCAAACGCTATCCCCAATCTTTGCAAAATTGAGTTGCTTGTAGAAAATTCAGATGATTTTTCTGCCGAGGCTTTGAAAATCCTTGAAAACCTCAAAAAGAAATACACAAACGAGCCCGATTTTTCTTATTCTGTTGAGCTTTTCGGTAAAACAGCTTCACTCGTTATATCGGAGCAAACAAAAAACAATATACTTCACACCCTAGCTAACGTGCCCGACGGTGTAATTGAAATGAGCAAGGATATTGACGGACTTGTTGAAACGTCAACAAACCTTGGCATTTTCAAAACCGAAGAAGAGAGAATTATGCTCCACTTCGCCCTTCGAAGCAACAAAACAGACGGGCTTTGCGAATTAGAAAAAGTTCTTATTTCATTTTTTGACAAAATCAATTGGGAAAGCGACGCTTCCGGTCACTATCCCCCGTGGGAATTCAACCCCGATTCTGTTCTGAGAGAAATTTACAAGGAAGCTTATTTTGATTTCTACAAAAAACAGCCCAAGGTTGAGGCTATACACGCAGGTCTTGAGTGCGGCGTTTTCGCCTCGCAAATTGAAAATTTCGACTGCATTGCCATCGGTCCCTCGCTCTATGACGTGCACACCGTAAACGAAAGGTTGAGCATTTCTTCAACAAAAAACACATTCAACCTTTTGTTGAAAATATTGGAGAAATTGAAATAATTATGGTATTGTATTTTTACCGTGATTTATGATACAATAAGTCGATAAAAATCGACCCCGATTTCATTTGGAGGTCGGATTGGAGAATATATGGATAACAAAAACGAATTCAAACCCTATGTCCCTGCTGAAAAGGTAACTCCCGAGCTCACTGTTACCTCAATAGTCATGGGTATCATCCTAGCCGTTGTTTTCGGCGCCGCGAACGCATACCTTGGTCTCAGAGTCGGTATGACTGTTTCTGCTTCTATCCCCGCCGCAGTTATTGCAATGGGCGTTATCAGAATCATTATGCGCAGAAACTCCATTCTTGAAAGCAATGTTGTGCAGACAATCGGCTCCGCCGGTGAATCCCTCGCCGCAGGTGCGATTTTCACCTTGCCCGCTCTTTTCCTTTGGGCAGCAGACGGCAAAATGGAAAAGCCCGACCTTCTTGAAATAACACTCATCGCTCTCATCGGCGGTCTTCTCGGTGTTTTCTTTATGATTCCGTTGAGAAATGCTCTTATTGTTAAAGAGCATGGCACACTTCCCTACCCCGAGGGCAAGGCCTGTGCAGAGGTTCTTCTCGCAGGTGAAAAAGGCGGCTCGAGTGCAACGACCGTTTTCGCAGGTATGGGCTTTGCTGCGCTTTTCAAATTTATCATTGACGGTCTCAAGCTTGTTTCGGGCGAGGTTTCTTTGCGTGTCAAGGGCTTTGCCGGTGAAATCGGCACACAGATTTACCCCGCCGTTATGAGCGTTGGCTACATTTGTGGCGCAAGAATATCGTCATTTATGTTCGCAGGCGGTATCTTCAGCTGGCTTGTTCTTATACCCGTAATCGTTCTTTTCGGCGGCGATTCCGTTCTTTATCCCGGCACAACTTCCATCGCTGAAATATTTGCCGCCAAAGGTGCCTCAGGTATCTGGAGCACTTATATCCGCTACATCGGTGCGGGTGCCCTTGCCGCAGGCGGTATCATTAGCCTTGTTAAATCCCTTCCCCTCATTGTTAAAACCTTTACAGGTGCAATGAAAAATATGAAGGGCTCCGGCTCAACCTCACAGCTTCGCACAGCCAAAGAAATCAACATCAAAATAGTTATTGTTGCAATCATTGTTCTTACAGTGCTTATATGGTTGATTCCCGCAATCCCCGTTTCACTTCTCGGTGCGTTTATCATTGTTATCTTCGGCTTCTTCTTTGCAACCGTTTCTTCAAGAATGGTTGGCCTTGTGGGAAGCAGTAACAACCCCGTTTCCGGTATGGCAATCGCCACACTTCTCATTGCAACACTCATCCTTAAAATTACCGGTGCAACAGGTATTGAGGGTATGTGCAGTGCTATTGCAATCGGCTCAGTTATCTGCATCGTTTCCGCTATTGCGGGCGACACCTCACAGGACCTTAAAACGGGCTACATTCTGGGCTCAACTCCCAAGAAACAACAAATCGGTGAAATTGCCGGCGTTGTTGCCGCAGCTCTTGCAATCGGCGGCACACTTTACCTTCTTGATTCTGCCTGGGGCTTCGGCTCGGGCGAGCTTGCCGCACCGCAGGCAACTCTTATGAAAATCATCGTTGAGGGCGTAATGGACGGTAACCTTCCCTGGGGTCTCGTGTTTATCGGTGTGTTTATCGCTGTTGCGGTTGAAATCATCGGCATCCCTGTTCTTCCCTTTGCTATCGGTGTATATCTCCCCGTGCATCTCAACGCCTGCATTATGGTCGGCGGTCTTATCAGACTCGCTATGGATAAAATCAAAGGCAAAAAAGCAGAGCACAAGGAGGCTATTGTCAACGACGGTATTCTTTTCTGCTCCGGTATGATTGCGGGTGAGGGTCTTGTTGGCATACTCCTTGCACTTCTTGCAATTTTCGGTGTTGATAAGGCGCTCAACCTTTCAAAACAGCTCGGCATCCCCGCCGCAGTTTCTGACCTTGGCGGTCTTCTTCTCTTTGCAATTATCATTCTCACAGTTCTCAAATTCACAATCTGGAAAAAGCGTGATAAAAAAGCATGAAAAACAACGGCGAAAACTTTCTTGAAAAAATTCCACAACACAAAGCCGGATTAAACTGGTCACAGGATGAAAACGGCAACGTTACCCTTGAGATGGAAAATAAGGGGCTGACAAACAAAGTCTTTCAGAAGCTCTTTAAAAAGCCTGCCGTCAGCTACATTCATCTTGACGAAAACGGCAGCTTTGTGTGGCCGCTTATTGACGGCAAAAAGACAATTCTCGAAATAGGCGAAGCGGTGGATGAGCATTTCGGTGAAAAAGCACACCCCCTTTACGAGCGCCTTGCAACGTATTTCAGAACACTTCAGAAATACGGCTTTGTGACATTCAGATAAACAAAAATGCAACAGGTAAAACCTGTTGCATTTTTACTTCTCAGAGAATTATCTTAAATAAAATTACATAGTATAATATGTAAATCATTTGTAAATTTTAAATATAGAGGTATTTATTTTTTCAAAACACTTGATTATTTACTTAAAAAGGGTTATTATAGGTATTGTGTTAGCACTCTTGTGTCTCGAGTGCTAAAAAGTAGTTGTAAATTAAATTGTTAATATTTCTCAGGAGGTATTTTTTATGACACTCAAACCCTTGGGCGACAGAGTCGTTCTTAAATTCTGTGAAGCAGAGGAAGCAACAAAAAGCGGTCTTCTTCTCACTTCCGCCGCACAGGAAAAGCCCCAGACTGCCGAAATCCTCGCAGTAGGCCCCGGCGGAATCGTTGACGGCAAAGAGGTTAAAATGGAAGTTAAGGTCGGCGACAAGGTTATCCTCAGCAAATATGCAGGCACAGAGGTTAAGCTTGACGGCGAAACATACACAATCATCCGCCAGAGCGAAATTCTCGCTATTGTAGAATAAGGAGGTTACCATAATGGCAAAGCAGATTATCTATGGTGAAGATGCCCGCAAGGCTCTTCAGGCAGGTATCGATAAATTAAGCAACACAGTAAAAATCACATTGGGCCCCAAGGGCAGAAACGTTGTTCTTGACAAGAAATACGGCGCTCCCCTCATCACAAACGACGGCGTTACAATCGCAAAGGACATTGAGCTTGAGGACGCTTTTGAAAATATGGGCGCACAGCTCGTTAAAGAGGTTGCAACAAAAACAAACGACGTTGCAGGTGACGGCACAACAACTGCAACACTTCTTGCCCAGGCACTCGTTCGCGAGGGTATGAAAAACGTTGTTGCAGGCGCTAACCCCGTTGTTCTTAAAAAGGGCATAAAGAATGCTGTTGCAAACGTTGTTGAAACAATCAAATCAAACTCAAAGCCCATTGAATCTTCAAGCGACATCGCAAGAATCGCCACAATTTCCGCCGCTGATGAAAACATCGGCAACCTTATTGCAGAGGCTATGGAAAAGGTTACCGCAAACGGCGTTATCACAGTTGAAGAAAGCAAAACAGCAGAAACAAGCTGCGACGTTGTTGAGGGTATGCAGTTCGACAGAGGCTACATCTCACCCTATATGGTAACAGATACAGACAAGATGGAGGCTATCATCGACAGCCCCTATATCCTTATCACAGATAAGAAAATCACAAACTTCCAGGAAATTCTTCCCCTTGTTGAAAATATGCACCAGACTCTTCCCGGTCAGAAGCTTGTGATCGTTGCAGAAGATATCGAGGGCGACGCTCTTGCAACAATGCTTCTTAACAAGCTCAGAGGTATTTTCACCTGTGTTGGTGTTAAGGCTCCCGGCTTCGGTGACAGAAGAAAAGAAATGCTCCGTGATATCGCTATCCTCACAGGCGGCCAGGTTATCACAGAGGAGCTCGGTCTTTCTCTTCAGGATGCAACGGTTGCTCACCTTGGCCGTGCAAGACAGGTTAAAATTTCAAAAGAAAACACAATAATCGTTGACGGCGCAGGCGACAACAACGAAATCGAGGCAAGAATCAACCAGATTAAAGCCCAGATTGAAACAACCACATCCGATTTTGACAGAGAAAAGCTTCAGGAAAGACTTGCTAAGCTTTCAGGCGGCGTTGCTGTTATCCGTGTTGGTGCGGCAACAGAAACAGAAATGAAAGAAATGAAGCTCCGCATTGAGGATGCTCTTGCCGCAACAAAAGCCGCTATAGAAGAAGGCTACGTTGCAGGCGGCGGTGTTGCACTTCTCAACGCTATCCCCGCTCTTGACGAATACATTGCATCTCTCACCGATGCCGATGAAATCACAGGCGCCAAAATCGTTCGCAAGGCTATCGAAGAGCCTGTTCGCCAGATTGCCGCTAACGCAGGTCTTGAAGGCTCAGTTATCATCGACGGTATTCTTCGTTCGGGAAAAACAGGCTACGGCTTCAACTTCGCAACAGAGGAATACACCGATATGGCTAAAGCGGGTATTCTTGACCCCACAAAGGTAACACGCTCCGCGCTCCAGAACGCATCAAGCGTTGCCGCAATGGTTCTCACAACAGAGAGTCTTGTAACCGACAAGCCCGACCCCGCAGCAGATGCTGCAAACGCAGCCGCAATGGCAGCACAGGGCGGCGGAATGTATTAATTATTTTTCAAAAAGCTCTTGCTTCTTTTCGAAGCAAGAGCTTTTTATTTTGCAAATTTTAAGTAGCAAATGACAAGTTTCGGAGCAAGCCGATTATAATGGAATTCAATATGGTTGTTGTTTTTACATTTGGTATTGCTTTTTATTGGTAATATCTGTTACAATGTAATATATAAAAATTATTGGGAGTGTTTACTATGAGCGAAACAAAAAGAACCTATATCCCCTATGGCGAGTGGAAGGAAAGCTCCAAGCAAACCGAATATACTGAAAAAACAAGACTTCTTGCCGCCGACGGCACACTTCTTGCAAAGGGCTGGGCAAGGCACAACGTCTTCGACTACGAGCGTTCTTTTTCAAAACCCAACAAAAGAAAAAAGGAATGGGATTTTTACCAGCTGGGCAACAAGGATTACTCCGTTCAGATAAGCTTTGCAAACATCTCCGTTGGTGGTTATGCCGCCGCAAAGCTTATTGATATAAAAAACGGCAAGGTTATTGCCGATGCCTTCGCCCTTTTCCTTGGTGGCGACAACAAATATATTCTTCCCGCAAAGGGCGACGTACCCAACAGATTCAAAACAAAGGTGGGCAAGGCTGAGCTCGATTTCAACACACAGGAAAACTCAAGAACACTTTATTTCAAGATGCCTGTTAAGGGCAAAATTGTTGAGTGCAATTTTCAGATGGATATCATGCCGGGTCTCGAAAACATCACAACTGTTTTACCCTTTGAAAATGAGCCCACAAAATATTTTATGACAACAAAGCAGAACTGTATGCCCTGCGAGGGCACCTTCAGATACGGTGACGACGTTTACGAATTTTCGAAAGAAAACACCTTCTGCGCACTTGACTGGGGCAGAGTAAACACCCCTTACCGTATGGTTTGGTATTGGGGCAACGGCTCTACATACCTTTATGATGAAGCGGGTAACAAGCACATTTTCGGCTTTGAAATAACCTGGGCTATCGGCGACGAAAGCAACGCTACCGAAACCTGCCTTTTCTTTGACGGCAAGGCACACAAATTCGGTGCCGTTGACGTTGAGGTTTTCCCCAAACCCGATAAATATATGAAGCCTTGGAAATTTGTTTCCGAGGACGGCAGATTCAATCTGACAATGACACCATTCTTCGACCAACACTCGGATATGAATGTGGGTGTTGCAAGAATGCACACTCATCAGGTTCACGGCCTTTGGAACGGTGACGTTACCCTTGATGACGGAACAAAGCTTGAAATCAAGGATATGTACGCATTCTGCGAATACGTTGAAAACAAATGGTAATTAATCCGCCTTGCTCCCCTTGGGGCAAGGCAGATTATTCTGAGGTATTTATGAAAATTTTTAAAAAATTTCTTTGCATAGCTCTTCCGCTGATAATTGTGGGGCTATCTGTTTTCGGTGTTATTGCATCGGGTGTTTTCAACAAATACACCTTCACAGTTGACACCACAAAAACATACAACACCCTCTACAACGTTGTTAACAATGTCAACGTCTGGTCTATTGAGGGTAACCCCTTTGTAAGCATCACGCCCAACAAAGAGAATAATATTTTCGATTTCGTTGAATACGTTCAATTTATGCAATGCACGGGCGGCACAGAAACACGTGATTTGTTCAAAAATCCCCTTGACAAAAGTGTCCTTGACGACTACGATTTCACAGTTCTTATTGAAAACTGCAGGGGAATAGTTGAAGCGGGCGGTAAGCCTATGCTCAAGCTGGGTAGCGTGCCCCTCAAATATTCAGAAAAAGCCTCAACGGATGCGGGCTTCGGTATGAACCGCTATCCCCCCGATGATTACGACGTTTATTATAATTACATAAAAGCAATTACCGAGGCACTTGTTAAAGAATTCGGCAAAGAAGAGGTCCTTTCGTGGCGCTTCGGTGTTATGACCGAATATGAAAATGCTGATTGGTTTGTTGGCTCCGACAGTGAGGACGAAGAAATCCTTGCAAAAGAAAGCGCTGAAAGCTACTGCAAGCTTTATGACTACACCGCACAGGCTCTTGTGGATGTTCTCGGTGAGGATGTTTTCGTTGGCGCCCATTCAATGAGCGTAACCGAAGGCATATGGGATGAAGCAATTTTTATTGAGCATTGCGCCAAAGGCAAAAACTACAAAACAGGCAAAACAGGCTCCCCCCTCAAATACCTTTCCGCTTCATTCTACGACTCAACTCCGGGGGATTACACAGACGGCTACACACTTCCCGAAACCATTGAATATATCAGAGGTGTCGCCGAAAAGAACGGTTTAACAGACCTTATTTATGGTATTGACGAGGGCAGAATCCTTTGTGGCATCAACAGCGGTAAGGATAGTGACGAATTGCTGACAAGAACCTGTGGCTACACCTACCAGGCAGCTTACGACGCACGCTTAATCACTCAGATGTTCAATAATGACATCGCGTATTTCTCCGCGTGGTCATACCTTTCCGGCGGATTTTTCAGCGGCAATCCCACAGTGAGCTACCACGTTGCAAAAAATGCCGCCAAAATGGCAAATGCCACAAGAACACACACCGAGAAAACAAAAAGCGGCTTGATTCTCGGCGGTGAGGTTGATGCCGTTTCCGCTTTCAATGACGAAACAGAAACTCTCTACGTTATGGCATACAATTTCAAAAACGATCTTCAATACAAAACCAATGCGGAGCTTGCCTTTGAAATAAATGCCCCCCAATTCAACAACAAAAAACTGAAAATCACCACCTATACAATAGATGATGACTGCAACTATTTTGACGAATGGGTTGAGGACAGAGAAAAATACGGCATAGGCGATGATTGCTTCGCCTGGTCACCGGATGACCCCGAAATCGATGCAACAACTACGCTTATGGACGAAAAAGCGAGAGATATTTATTTCAACGAGCTTTATGAAAAATACACAGAGTGTTCCAAGCTCACCCCCACAGAAACCACTGTAACCGTCAAGGACGGCAAAATCTCTCTCAACACAACTCTTGACCCCCACGCCGTTATATTTTATGAAATCACCGAGGTAAATTAAAATGGATGTAATTTTACTTTTACTTATAATTTTCAGCATTGTTGCAAGACGAAATGCTGCTTATCACCCCAATATGTTATTTAAAAATAGCATAACACTAAAAAACAAGCTCCTGCGCAGAATACTTGTGCCGAAACGTTCAAAGCTTTATAAAAACGAAGCTGAAGAAAACAGGAACAAAATGGTTATCACCCCCTTTATTCTTGGTTTTATTGCAACGGCTTATTGTGCATTCGTTATTATTAAAGAGGATTTTTATGCGCAATCAATTAACCAGGTGGGCTACAACCTCACCACAGATGCCTGCCTCAACGTAATAATTTTCTTCATCAGCATGGCACTTCTCTCCGCAGCAATTCTTTTAATTAACACAATTAAGTGCTACAAAAAAGAAACCACCTGGCAGAAAATCCGCTTTGCTCTGAGAATCCTTCTTGCAGTTATTTTCGCCGTCGGCTTCATCGCAACTATGGTTGTTGTTATAACGATGTTTTAATTAAATCACATAAAAATTTAACCCCGGGAGTTCTCACTCCCGGGGATTTTTCTGCCAAAAAGCTTATTTACCTGCTTTTTTTGAATATTTCAGTTTGTAGATGATTCTCATAAGATTTGAATCAAGAGCGCTCAAAGGCTTAACCTCTGCATAAAGCTCTGCACCAACTGCTGTTTTTGCGGCTTTTTCCATAACCAATTCAACAGCCTCTGCATCGTATTGGTTGCCCGCTACGCAAACTGCACCGTTATCTTTAACAAGAACTGCGTTTTTGTTGCCAAGCGCTTTTGCAACCTTTTTGCTTGTTTTAAGTGTGCTTGAGGGGTCAAAAACAGCGCATTTGATAACAGGACCGCAAAGCTGAGCAAAGTCATCAAGCAGGGGCTTCATTTTCTTACCCTTTCTTGACATTGCAACAACACTTTCATTCTTCGTGTGGCGAATGTAGTTAACGTCGGCTCTCTTTTTATAAATAGCCCAATGCATATCTGCACTTTCGGGAATATCGCCGCCGCCTACCCAGGCACCACTCTTTGTGTCAATAATAGCCGCCGTCTTATTTTCTTCACTCACAAAGAAGCAATCGCCCTTTCTCTCGCTGTCGCAGGGAGCAAATTCTTTTGCTGCTTTGTATTTACCGTCGGATTTGAAAACATCTGTAATATAATCAACAACACCTGTAAAGGTATCAACAGCTTTGCCGGAAACCTCACAGCAACGCTCAACAATGAATTTTTCACAAACTCTTTCAAGTGCGTTTGCAACTGCAAAAGCATCCTCGTAGCTTTCGCCCATACACACAGCGCCATGGTGCTTCATTATAGCCGCCTTTGATGTTGAGCGTGTGATTGCGCCGATAACACCCTGGCGAAGCTTGGGCTGACCGGGGAGACCATATGATGCACAAGGAACATCTGTGCCGATTATTTCAGCATCTGCACCGGTGATATTGTTGATATCAAGACCCAATGTGCTCACAATTGAAGCATTTTTCTGGTGGGTGTGGATAACAAAGTTAACGTCGGGGCGAAGCTCGTAGCAGGATGCGTGAATTCCCTTCTCTGAAGAGGGCTTAACGTCACCCTCATAGGAAAGGTCAGCAATGTTAACAAGAACAATGTCATCGGGGGTGAGTGTGTCATACGCCATACCGCTGGGAGTGATAACAAACTGCTTTTCGTTTATACGGCAGCTGATATTACCCCATGTTCTAACGATAAGACCCGCTTCCAAAAGCTCGTGACCCGCTTTTATTACAATTTGTTTTGCTTCTAAAATATCCATAAAAACTGTCTCCGTTTTCAATTCTTAATTCCTAAAAAAGCCACGGCGAACCGTGGCTTTTTAATTTTAAGTTGATTAGACTTTCTTTGCAACGTTCTCGAATACTCTGTCGAATCTTCTGAGGGCTTCGTCAATGAGCTCGGGAGTGTATGCTGCACTTGTATAAAGACGGCTACCTGCAAGAGTAACAAGACCCTCTGCCATATAAGCCGCACCCATGTGCTGCATTTCTGCTTTTCTTTCGCTTGTTGCGGAAAGAACTGAAGGAATTGTCCAGGGTTTTGCCCAGTTGATTGAGTAGTGCATTGTACCAACTGTGTCGATATGGCAAACGGAGCCCTGGTTGAATGCAACGAAGGGAAGGTTGTATTTCTTGATAAGCTCCTGAAGACCCTTTGTGAGTCTGTCGCCCATCTGACCTGCAACCTGGCAAGCATTCTGTTTGTCGATTTCTTCAAGTGTGTAGTAGCCTGCAACGCAAGAAAGAGGTGTAGCAGCCATAGTACCGCCCATGAATGCCTTCTTAACCTTTTCGCCGTTAGAGTCAAGACCTGCACCAAGGTATTTCATATATTCTCTCTTACCGCCGATACCGCCTGCACCGGGATAACCGCCGGCGATAACCTTACCGAAGATTGTAAGGTCAGGAGAAACGCCGTAGTAGCCCTGAGCACCTGCCATACCGATACGGAAGCCTGTAACAACTTCATCGAATACGAGAAGTGCACCGTATTTACGACAAAGTCTTTCAACGCCCTTGTTGAAATCGAAATCAAGGGGACGTGTGCCGCTTTCGGGGCCGATGGGCTCCATAAATACGGCTGCTGTGCCGCCGCGGAACTGGTTGAGCTTGAGAACTCTTTCAAGAGAATCAAGGTCGTTGGGGAAGAATTCCTGTGTGTGCTTGAAGAGATAAAGCGGAACACCGTGAGCCTGTGTGAATTTTGAACCGGGAACACGGATGCTGTAGCCTAACTGGTCTGACCAGCCGTGGTATGCGCCACCCATTTTAACAACGTTTTTGTTTTTTGTAGCAAGTCTTGCAACACGGATAGCTGCCATACAAGCCTCTGTACCTGAACCGAGCATACGGAACATTTCAACAGATTCCATGCTGTCGCAGATTTTCTTTGCAAGCTTGTATTCATACTCGTGGAAAAGACCTGTTGAGGGACCGCAAGTGTTAAGAAGCTCGATAACCTTTTCTCTTACAACAGGGGGATTGGAGCCGAGAACTGTGGGGCCGCCCGCCTGAAGGAAGTCAAAATATTCGTTGCCGTCGATATCGTAAAGCTTCATACCCTCTGCCTTTGTGAAAACAAGGGGGAAGGGATAGTTGAAAGCAAGGTTGTGCTGAACACCGCCGGGGATAACCTTTTTAGCCTCCTCGATCATTTCCTTACTTTTTGCACATTTTACACCGTAGTATTCGTCCTCATATTTCTGAAGAACATCGGGTTTAATAGTGTAGATGGGTTGTTTAATGAGTTCATCAAGCTGTTTTGTGACAGCCGCTGCATCATGATACTCACTAATAGCAAATCTTGTATCCATTTTCAAACCTCCTGAATGGTGAATTTGTATTCACTTTAATTATACATTATAATATAAAAAAGTCAAGCGTCTGAGATAATTAACAAATGTTTAAACTCAACAAAATAAATCACCAACTTTTATGAACATTTCATAACTTTACGCAGATTTATTGTTTTTGAGTTATTTTTCACTATATACTGTCCAATTTTTTTGCTGTGTTTGTTGACTTTGTACTAACCATCTGCTAAAATAAACTAGATTAGTTGTATCTATCAAAATACACCAAGTAAAGGAGGATGTTTGCTTTGCAAAATCTTATGGATACAAAAACACTTGCCTACATCAATATGTATGCTGTTCTCGGTACTTTGGAAAATCTCTGCGAAATTGTTCCGGAAGCCGCAGAGCTTCTGCAGGGTAAAAAGCCTATTTCAATCGGCTTGGAAGTAAAAGACGGCCCCTCGGCTACACTTTTCTTCAAAAACGGCAAATGCCGTATGGAGCAGGGCTGCAGCAACTGTGATGTTAAGCTCCCCTTCGGAAGCTGTGAAAAATTCAACGGTCTTATTGACGGAACGGTTACACCCATCCCATCAAAGGGCTTCACACACATCAAATTCCTTCTCAAGGAATTCACAGCTCTCACAGATATACTTTCAAAATATATGAGAGCAAGCGAAGAGGACCTCAAGGACCCGGTTTTCTTTGAAAGAAGCACAACACTTATGCTTTACACAATCGGCGTTGCGATTTCACAGATTGCAAACAACGACCACGTTGGCAAATTCAGCGCCAAATATATTGCGGACGGCAGCATTCTTGTCGGCATCAAAAACGGTCCCGCTGTTGAAATTGTCTGCAAGGACCATCGCCTTGTAACACTCAAAAAAGCACCCGAAAAATACCGTGCCGCTATGATTTTTGAATCAATCGAAACCGCACGTGCACTTTTTGACGGCAACGTAAATGCCCTCACCTGCATCGGTACGGGTAAAATCGAAATGCACGGTCTTGTCAGTATGCTTGACAACGTCAACCGTATTCTTGACAGAGTTGCATTATATCTTGCATAAGGAGGTAGCAAAATGAGTAAAAAATTTCCATTATACAAAACAACAAAATCGGATGAATGGTATGCTCGTGCTGCCCAGGTAATCCCCTCAGGTGTTTACGGTCACTTAGGCCCTGCAGAGGGTCAGTTCATCCCCGTTAACAGGTGGCCCCGCTTCTCTGAAAAAGCACAGGGCTCTTATTTCTGGGACGTTGACGGTAACAAATACATCGACTATATGTGCGCTTACGGCCCCAACGTTCTCGGCTATTGCGATGAAGACGTTGACGCCGCCGCCATTGAACAAATCAAGAAAGGCAACTGCGTAACCTCGCCCGACAAAATTATGGTTGAGTGTGCAGAGCTTCTTGTTGACACAGTAAACTGTGCAGACTGGGCATTCTTTGCAAAAAACGGTAACGATGCTACGCAGGGCGCAATCCTTACAGCACGTGCACATACAAAAAGGAAGAAGCTCATCTTCTTCCACGGCTTCTACCACGGTGTTTCTCCCATGGTTCAGAAGCTTGACTACCCCGGTGTTACCCCCGAGGACGTTGCCAACAACCTCTACACCCCCTGGGATGACATTGAGGCATTCAAACAGCTTCTTGAAGATAACAAGGGCGAAATCGCCGCTGTTATCGCCCAGCCCTATAACCACGGCAACTTCAGCGACAACTCCTTCCCCATCGAAGGCTTCTGGCAGGACGTAAGAAAGCTCTGCACAGAGGAAGAAATTGTTCTTATTGTTGACGACGTTCGTTGCGGATTCCGTCTTGACCTTGCAGGCAGCGACCATTTCTTCGGCTTCGAGGCTGACATAATCTGCTTCTGTAAGGCTCTTGCAAACGGCTACAATATGTCCGCCTTCTGCGGCAAGGAATTCCTCAGAAACGCCGCATCAAGCCTTTCATACACAGGCTCTTATTGGATGAGCGCCGTTCCCTTTGCTGCTTGTATAGCAACCATCAACAAGCTCAAAAAGCTTGATGCTCCCAAGCTCTTCAGAGAAATGGGCACAGAGCTCACAGACGGCTTCAAAAAAGCAGGTCTTGAACACGGATTCGACCTTGTTGTTTCCGGTGCTCCCGCCCTTTTCTATTTAAGAATAGCAAACGATGATTCTCTTCTTCTTCACCAGGATTGGGTTGCAGAGTGTGTTAACAGAGGCTTGTTCATCACCTCTCACCACAACCACTTCATCAACGCATCTCTTACAAAAGAAGATATTAATCTTTCAATTGAAATTGCAGAGGATGCTTTCAAGGCTGTTAAAAAGAATCATCCCGAATTAGGCTAAGGAATCAAACCGAGTTTTCGGTAATTTATATTAGGAGGAATAACAATGGCTCTTTCAAAACAGGAGTGGCTTGCTCTTGAAAAGAAAGCTCACGAACTCCGTAACCTCTGCCTTGACACAACATACTGGGCAGGCAGCGGCCACATCGGCGGCGGTATGAGCGTTATGGATATTATGACTGTGTGCTATCACAAATATATGCACATCAAGGTTGACGAACCCAACTGGGAAGATCGCGACAGATTCATTCTCAGTAAAGGTCACGCAGGTATTGCTTATGCACCTGTTCTTTGCGACCTTGGCTTCAACGACAAGGAAATGCTCAAAACATTTAACCTTTCAGGTTCAAAAATGGGTATGCACCTTGACTCCAACAAGGTTGTTGGCGTTGACGCTTCGACAGGCTCTCTCGGCCACGGTCTTTCAATCGGTGTCGGCACAGCTCTTGCTGCAAGACTCCTCAAGAAAGACTACAAAACATTCGTTGTTCTCGGTGACGGCGAGCTTGACGAAGGCTCCAACTGGGAAGCAGCAATGAGTGCGGCTCACTTCAAGCTCACAAACCTTATCACCCTTGTTGACCGTAACCACAATATGATTGACGGCAACACAGAAGACGTTATGGCTCTCGAGCCCCTTGCAGACAAGTGGGAAGCATTCGGCTTTATCGTTAAGAAAATTGACGGTAACAACATCAAAGAGCTTTGCGAAGCCATTGACTTTGCATACGAAAACGAAACCGACAAGCCCGTTCTTATCCTTTGCGACACAGTTAAGGGTTGCGGTATCGACTTTATCGAAGGCGACTTCAGATGGCACTACGGTGCATTTGACGATGAAAAATACGCTAACGGTAAAAAATCTCTTGAAGAAACTTATCAGAAACGTGTTGCACGTGCAGAAAAGGAGGCTGAATAATTATGGCAGGCGGATTAAGTTACACAGCTGAACAGTCAACATCTCTCTCCACAGCCGAAATTTACGGCCAGGCTCTTGTTGAGTTGGCAGAGGCACATCCTGAGGTTGTTGCACTCACTGCTGACCTTGCAAAATCGACAAAAATCGGTGATTTCCAGAAGAAATTCCCCGACCGTTTCTTTAACGTTGGTATCGCTGAACAGAATATGTTCGGTGTTGCCGCAGGTATGGCAAAGGCAGGCCTTGTTCCTTTCCTTTCAACATTCTCACAGTTTGCATCATTCCGTTCTGCAGACCAGCTCCACACAGACCTCTGCTACCAGAACATCAACGCAAAGGTTATTGCAACCCATTCAGGCACATCATTCGGCCAGGCAGGTTCAACTCACCACGCAATCTGCGACCTTGCTCTTACACGTTCTATCCCCAATCTTACAGTTATCTGCCCCGCTGACGGTTACGAAACCTACAACGCAGTTATGGCAGCTTATAACACACCCGGCCCCTTCTACATCAGAATCAACCGTGGCTTTGACCGTGTTCTTTACAAGGATGCAAACTACGGCTTCGAGGTAGGCAAGGCTGTTGAAGTTCACGAAGGAAGCGACATCACAATCATCGCTTGCGGTTCTTGCGTATTCCAGGCCTTCCAGGCAGCAGAATTCCTTGAAAAGGCAGACGGGCTCAAGGTTCGTGTTCTTGATATGCACACAATCAAGCCCCTTGACAAAGAGGCTGTTCTCAAAGCTGTTATGGATACACGCCGCATCATCACAGTTGAAGACCACACAGTTATCGGCGGTCTCGGCAGTGCTGTTGCGGAGGTTGTTGTTGAATCCGGTAAGGGTTGCGCATTCAAGAAGCTTGGTGTTCAGGATACCTTCGCACCCATCGGTCTTCACGAAGACATTATGAGCTACCTCGGCATTGACTCCAACGGCATCATCGAAGCTGTTCGTGAAGTAATGAAGGCAGACTTTGAAGAAGACAACGACTGGGACGACGAATTCTAATTTTTTGAGGTATGAGTATGCATCTTTGGCTTTTGCCCCGCCAACTCACGTACCTTTGTGCGCTTCGGGGTCGCCAAAAAGCCAAATCCACACACTCCTCCTCAAAAACTATGTTCCTATTAAAATTAGTTGTTTTTCAAAGAAAGGGTGGTAAAAAATGCCAAACAGCCAAGAGGCTTTATATACCAATAAAATATTCCTTTGCGGTGCGTTGCCCCTCTTGAAAACTATCGTTGCAGACGTTCCCTCACTCAAAAAGAAATTTGAAAAGGTTCACTGCATCTATCAGGTTAGTTGTCTTGACCCCGATGCTCCCGAAGGAAAGTGGGCAACACACTTTATGGTAAACGGCGATGAATGGCTCGTTCACGCAAACAAAGTTGCATACAGAGTTAAAAAGCAGAAATTTGTTGAGCTTCAGTTCAAAAACGTTGAATCTATGAATGCATTCTTCAAAGGCAAAATCGGTCCCGCTACGCTCCCCAAAATGATTGGTCTGAGCAATGCCTATGAATTCGGCGTGTTTATGATGGCTCTTCTTAAAATGTCAAGTCTTTTGACAGCCGAAAAGCCGCCGGAAAAAGAAGAAGACAAACGTCTTACGGTTAAATGCTACTTCTATCTTCTTTCATCCGGTATCAGCACGCTCAACAAAATGGGTCACCCCGAAATCCACGACTGGACTTCAAAGAGCCCCGACCGTGTTTATGCATGGAAGGTTGACGGTGAGGACTCCGTTTCTGCATACATCAGAATAAAAGCCGGCAAGAGTAAAGCAGGCAGAGGCGAATACAAGCGTGCTCTTCCCTTCTTTACAATGCGCTTCAATAATCTTGACAGTGCTCTGGGTATTCTTATGTCAATCGACGATATGCTTGAATCCGTTCAGCAGGGCAAGCTCATTATGGACGGCGCCCCTGAGTTTGGTGCTCAAATCGGCGGATATATGATGGAAATCGGCGCGATGGCAAAATAATCGTAAATTCCAAGAAAAAGACTGCAACCTTATCTGAAAAGATAGGCTTGTAGTCTTTTTTATTGACAATCCTTGGATTTTTATATACAATCTATTATCAATATACTATTTTTGTGGAGAAGGTAATGAAAGCTACTGCAAAAAAGACTCGCCAGAAAGCGCACATCATAAAAAACACAGCCTTTATGCTGGGCTGTGCACTCAAGTGCGCCCCTTTGTCACTTTTTATAATATATTTCTCCTATATAGCAGAAAACATTTACTATGCGGTTGTCATAAACGTTATGTTTCTTGAAACAGCCCTTTCTATAATTGAAAGCAACGGTAGCTTTCGGGATTTTGCGATAAGAATGGGCATCATAGTCCTGGGTAAGCTTCTGGTGGATTTAATCGGCTATATTGACCTTTACACAGTAAGAATCAAATTCGAAATAAAATGCGAAAGCTACATAAACTCCCTGATTTTCAAAAAAGCCCAGGAGGTTGAGCTCGCCTGCTACGAAAATCCCGAATTTTTCGACAAATATAACCGTGCAACATGGGTTGTTGATTTGGGTGGCTTCAAAAGAATAATTGAGGGCTCAGCCTGGACACTCGGCTCGGTGGTCAGTCTTGTTTTTCTTGTTATGTACCTTGTTTCAATCGACCCGTGGCTTCTCATATTCATACTTTGCCCGGTAGTTGTTATGTGGTTCAGAATTCTCAAAAACAACGTGGAGCTTGAAAAAGAAAAGGATATGACGCCCTATGAGAGAGAAAAGGATTACGTAAGAAGAACAATTCTTCTCAAGGATTTTGCAAAAGAAATCAAAACCACCAACATTTTCGTTGTGCTTGAGAAAAGGTTTAAATCCGCCATTTCGAAAAATATTGCCGTAATTAAAAAATACGGCTGGAAAATTGCTCTTCTTGAATGCATTTCAGACTATTTTGCAGAAATAATCCCCGTTACGGGCGGTTTTGTTTACGGCTGTTACAGGCTTCTTGTTGCACAAAACCTGCCCATTTCACAGTTCTCTGTTCTCGTTTCGGCTATAACAACCTGCAGAAATAAAACAAATCAGCTGGCAAGATACTTTGCAATGCAGCAAAAGCATTGTCTGTGGGTACAGAATCTCAGAGAGTTTCTTGATTATGAGCCGAAAATACAGGGCGGTGACGTTATACCCGAGGATTTCAGAAGCCTCGAATTCAAAAATGTTTCCTTCAGATATAAAGAAGACAGCGACTACATTTTAAAGGACGTTTCCTTTAAAATCGAAAAAGGGCAGACTATTGCCGTGGTGGGTCATAACGGAGCCGGTAAAACAACTCTTTCAAAGCTTTTAATGCGTCTTTATGACGTTACGGAGGGTGAAATTCTTTATAACGGAATAAACATAAAAGAATATGACCTTTTAAAATATCGTGAGAAATTCGCCTGTGTATTCCAGGATTACAGAGTTTTCGCAATGACCGTTGCAGAAAACGTTCTCACAAAAGAGATTACCGAAGAAAACAGAAAAGTTGCAGTAAATGCTTTGAGAATGGCGGGAGTTTCTGAAAAAATCAACAAGCTCCCCAATAAAGAGAATTCAATTCTCACAAAAGAATTTGACAAGGATGGAATTCTTCTTTCGGGCGGCGAAACACAAAAGGTTACAATTTCCCGTCTCTTTGCAAGAGATTTTGATGTTGCCGTTCTCGATGAGCCCTCCTCTGCCCTTGACCCCGTAGCTGAAAGCAAAATGTACGATGCCCTTCTTGAGGGCACAAAGGGTAAAACCGTTATTTATATTTCACACAGGCTTTCAAGTGCCACACGCTCCGACAACATTTTAGTTTTCAACAAGGGTGTGTTAACAGAGCAGGGCACGCACAGCAAACTGATGGAAAACGACGGCTATTACCGCGAAATGTTTACTCTTCAGGCTTCCGGCTATAAGGAGGTGGCTGAAAATGAATAACAAAAAAAGAAATACCAATACGTTAAAAAACAACATTTATATGCTTAGATTCATTTTCAAGCACACTCCGTTTATGATTTGCGGTTATTTGTTTTTTGACGTGCTTGCCAACCTGCCGTGGACTCTTTCAAATGTTGTATTGTTAAAATACATAATCGACGTTGCAAGTGAGGGCAAGGATTATTACAGGGTTCTGGTTGCTCTTTGTGCTTTCGTTATTTTTGTTCTTATAACAAACCTCCTGACTACCCTGTTTTATGAAATATCAATGCCAAAGCAAAAACAGAAGCTGTATTTTGCCGTTTACAAAACCATTTATGAAAAAGCGGCAAAAATGGATTACGAGGCATATGACAACCCCGAATTTTATAACGACCTTGTTCTTGCCATGACGGCAATGAATGAGCGTGCATATTCACTCCTTGCCGACACACAGGACGTTCTCACGAACGTCATAAGCGTTTTAACAATTGGCTCCGTTATCGTTTCAATCGACCCGATGTGCCTTATTTTCGTTGTTGTCTGTGTTGCAATAATGACTCCTATCGGCAGGCGCATTGCAAAGGTCAACGTTGAACGCACAGAGGCAATGACACCCCTCGACAGAAAAAATCTTTATTTCAGCAGGGTTTTCTATTTGCAGGATTATGCTAAAGAATTGCGCCTTTCGGGTGCGGGTGAAATGATTGAAGCGCGTTATAACAAAAACATCTTCGACAGAATAAAAACAATTTCACCATACCTTACAAAACAATGGAAGCTGTATTTCTGCCAGGAGTCCTTGCCAATGACCCTGCTCATATATTTCGGCATAACGATGTTTATGGGCTACAAGGCTATTGTCACAAAGGACGTGACTATGGGTGATTTTGCCGCAACCTTCAACGGCGCCGCTTCAATCAGCAACAGCGTTTTTGCTCTCACGAGCCAGCTTGCCATAAATATGAGAGAAAACGGTCTTTACGTTGAAAAGTTCCGCAAATTTATGAATGCAAAAGAAAAAATGATTTCAGGCGAAAAAACAACTGTTTTTAAAAATCCCCCTGTTATAAAATTTGAAAACGTATCATTCAAGTACCCCGGAACTGAAAAATACGTTCTGAGAAACATCAATCTTGAAATATCACCATATAAAAAAATTGCTTTTGTGGGCTACAACGGTGCGGGCAAAACCACGCTCACAAATCTCCTTCTTCGCCTTTATGATGTTACCGAGGGAGCTATAACCATTGACGGTGTCAACATCAAGGAGTGGGATATAAAAGCCTACCACAAAAACTTTGCCGCTGTTTTTCAGGATTTCTCACTTTTCGGTGCAACCTTGGGCGAAAACGTATCTATGGATGACACGCCTGACAAAGAAAAGGTTGAAAGCGCAATCAAAGCGGCAAACTTCGACAGAAAGCTCCCCAACGGTACAGACAGCATTCTGCTGCGCGAGTTTGACGACGACGGCGTTTCTCTTTCCGGCGGTGAGGCGCAGAAAATTGCAATCGCAAGAGCCTTTTACAAGGATTGCCCCTTTGCAATTCTCGACGAGCCAAGCGCCAACCTTGACCCTGTTGCTGAATACGCGCTTAACCAATCAATGTCAAAGGCAGCAGATCAAAAAACCGTTGTATTTATTTCACACAGACTTTCAACAACAGTTATGGCTGACGAGATTTTTATGCTTGAAAAGGGCGAAATCATAGAGCACGGCTCCCACGAGGAATTGATGGCACAGGGCGGTAAATATTCATATATGTTCCGCCTGCAGGCTGAAAAATACAGCGAAAGCGAAAGTAAATAATCTCTAATTTACAAATAATTAATAAATTCCCCCTTGACACAGCACAGTTGACAATGTATAATGTATCGTGTATTTTGATGATTATACCTTTGTTGGTAACAGCGGAGGGAGGGAACTATAAATGAGTCAGGTAAAAGTTAAAGAAAATGAATCTTTAGATAGCGCACTTCGCAGATTTAAAAGACAGACTTCTAGAGACGGCGTTATCCAGGAAGTACGTAAAAGAGAGCATTACGAAAAACCCTCTGTAAAGAGAAAGAAAAAATCCGAAGCTGCTCGTAAACGTAAATTCTATTAAAAAGTGAGAGATGAATCCTCAAAAAGGGGTTTCATCTCTTTTCTTTTTTATTTTTTTATGATATTATGGAAAATGTAGTAATTTGACAATATTCTGAAGGCGATACTATGAAAGAAAAAGATACTACAATAAAATATATGTTTCGTGAGGTTAACGACATAACCCCGGCGGTTGTAAAACAACTGGGGCTTGAAGCCATTCTTTTCGATTTAGATAACACAACCGTTAAGGATGCAACACTTTCCACAATCCCCGGTGCCATTTCGTGGATAAAAGCTTTGAAGGAGGCGGGCATCAAGGTTGCCATTGTCACAAACACGCCCCATATCAGAGCACTTTGGTTTTCGAGAACCTTCGGCGTGCGTTTCCACGCTTTTGCAAAAAAGCCTCTGCCCTTGGGGCTTCTCAGAATGTCAAGAAAGCTAAATGTGGATATAACAAAAATCGGCATGGTTGGCGACCAGGTTTTTACCGATGTTGCCGCTGCCAATCGTTGCGGAGCCGTTCCGCTTCTTGTTGACCCTGTTGAAAACAAGTGGTTTTGGAAAAACCACTATAAGAAAAACAGAATAAAAGAAAAACCCCTGAGAGAAGCATTTTTAAAGGAGCACGGTTATTATGGAGAAAATTAAAAAGCTACAGAATTTTCTCAAAAACACCCACGAGGCAATTCTCATATATTCCCCCGAAAACAGAAGATATTTCACAGGCTTTCCGTCATCAGACGGCTATCTTTTAGTCACAAAAAACGATGCCGTTCTTTTTATGGACAGCCGTTATATCGAGGCGGCGCAGAAAACTGCTTTATGCAAAGCAAGGCTTGTTACAAAAGCCTCAATAGAAATAAAAGATTATCTTAAAGAAAAAGGAATTTTAAAGGCTTACACAGAAAGGGAACGCCTCACCGTAAGCATGGCGGATTTTTTCAAAACTGCCTTTCTTCCCTGCCGTGTGACCCCATCAAAAAGGCTGGAAAATAAAATAAACGAGCTGAGAATGGTTAAAACATCCGAAGAGGTTGACGCAATAAAACAGGCTCAAAGAATAGCAGAGGCTGCCTTCGAGCACATTCTCACCTTCATAAAACCCGGTGTAACAGAAAAAGAGATTGCCCTGGAGCTTGATTTTTATATGCTCTCACACGGGGCAGAAGCCCTATCATTCGAAACTATTGCCGTTGCAGGCAAAAAAACCTCTATGCCCCACGGCGTACCGGACGACAACGTGGTTAAAAACGGCGATTTTGTCACAATGGATTTCGGTGCAGTGTATAAAGGCTACCACAGTGATATGACACGAACTGTTGCGGTGGGAAGCATCTGCAAGGAGCAAAAGGAAATATACAACATCGTGCTGGAAGCGCAGAAAAAAGCTCTTTCCGTTTTAAAAGCAGGGCTGCCTTGCTCCGAAGCTGACAAAGCCGCAAGAGATATTATTAAAAATGCAGGCTTCGGCGACTGCTTCGGTCACGGAACAGGTCACGGTGTAGGTGTTGAAATCCACGAGCTCCCCAATCTTTCACCAAGAAGCAATGCCGTTTTAGAGGTCGGCAACGTTGTTACGGTTGAGCCGGGCATATATATCCCCGGCAAATTCGGTGTAAGAACAGAGGATATGGCGCTCATAACCGAAAACGGGTATGAAAACCTCACCAACACCCCCAAGGAGCTGATAATCCTTTGAAATACGAAAACTTTGAACAACTAAAAAGAGACTGTTCAGATTGCAAAAGCTGTCCCTTAGGCGAAACACGTACAAATCTTGTTTTTGGCGTGGGAAACGAAAATGCAGATATTCTTTTTGTCGGCGAGGGTCCCGGTGAAAACGAGGATTTGCAGGGCGAGCCCTTTGTGGGAAAAGCCGGTCAACTTTTAGATAAATATCTAAAGGTAATCGACCTTGACAGAAAAAAGAATATTTATATTGCAAATATCGTTAAATGCAGACCACCTCAAAACCGCGACCCCAAGCCCGAGGAGCAGGATATTTGCATTGAATGGCTGAGAAATCAGACAAGGCTTATTAAGCCTAAAATCATTGTATGCTTAGGCAGAATTGCGGCACAAAAGCTCATTTCCGAGGACTTTCGTGTCACGAAACAGCACGGCGAATTTATCCAAAAAGGCAACATTCTTTTTATGGGTACCTTTCACCCCGCCGCACTTCTCAGAAACCCGCTTAACAAGCCCGATGCACTCTCGGATTTTCAGAAGCTGAGAGATAAGATCAAAGAACTGAACATTCAGATATAAACGTAGGGGACGGTCTTGACCGTCCCGTGATAAATAAAAACGCTCAAAGGAGATATAGTTATGGATAAAAAACAATTAATTCTCGACGGCAAAGCAATCCTCGGTATTGAATTTGGCTCAACAAGAATCAAAGGTGTTCTCATTGACGATTGCGGTGACGTTCTCGCTGTTGGCGCCTTCGATTGGGAAAACAGCCTTGTAAACGGCATCTGGACTTATGCTGAAGAAGAATTCTTCGCCGGTCTTAAAGGCTGCTACGGCTCACTCAAAAAAGATGTTAAAGAAAAATACGGCATCACTCTCACAAGCCTTAAAGCAATCGGCATAAGCGGTATGATGCACGGCTATCTTCCCTTTAACAAGGAGGGTGAATTGATTTGTCCCTTCCGCACGTGGAGAAACACTCTTGCAGGCGAGGCCGCAAGCAGGCTCACAGAGGCTTTTGATTTCAACATCCCCGACCGTTGGAGCATTGCCCACCTTTATCAGGCAATTTTAAACGGCGAGGAGCACGTTAAGGATATTGCATATTTCACAACTCTCGCAGGCTACATTCACACCCTTCTCACCGGTGAAAAGGTTCTCGGTATCGGTGAAGCATCGGGTATGTTCCCTATGGAGGGCAACAATTACAGCGAAAAAATGCTTGATAAATTCGATGCTCTTGTTGTAGAAAAGGGCTTCCCCTGGAAAATCCGTGACATTCTTCCCACAGTTCTTGTTGCAGGCGAAAATGCGGGCACCCTTACAGAAGCGGGCGCAAGGCTTCTTGACGAAGAGGGCGACCTCAAGGCGGGTATCCCCATGTGCCCCCCCGAGGGCGACGCAGGCACAGGCATGGTTGCAACAAACTCCGTAAGAGTTAAAACAGGTAATGTCAGCGCAGGTACTTCCGTATTTGCTATGATTGTTCTCGAAAAGCTTCTTTCAAAGCTTTACCGTGAAATTGATATGGTAACAACACCCGACGGTGCTCCCGTTGCTATGGTGCATTGTAATAACTGCACATCTGATATCAATGCATGGACTTATCTTTTCAAAGAGGTTCTTGACCTTATGGGTGCAGAGTGCTCTCTCGGTGATTTGTTCACAGCACTTTTCCAAAAATCTGCAGAGGCAGACAAGGACTGCGGCAAGCTTCTTTCATATAACTATTTCTCAGGTGAATTCCTCACAGGCTTTGAAACAGGCAAGCCCCTTTTCGTAAGGGAGCCCGACAGCAGATTTTCTCTTGCAAACTTTATGAGAGTGCAGACATTTACTGCATTCGGCGGAATAAAAATCGGTATGGAAATTCTTGAAAAAGAAAACGTTGCAATCGATAAAATTCTCGGCCACGGCGGATTCTTCAAAACACCCGTTATCGGTCAGAGTGTTCTCGCCGCTTGCATGAACGCACCCGTTTCCGTTATGGAAACAGCAGGCGAAGGCGGTGCTTGGGGTAT
The DNA here is from genome assembly GCA_015066225.1 of Oscillospiraceae bacterium. GTDB lineage: Bacteria > Bacillota > Clostridia > Oscillospirales > Acutalibacteraceae > DTU089. Next base: position 190,424 of record SVOT01000002.1, on the reverse strand, counting down.
TGCGGTGCTTGCGGCATTCGCTGTTAACAAGGAAGAAAACGAGCTCTTCCCCGATTATCTTGACAACAAGATTTTCGCAACACAGAAAATGACAACTCTTGAGCCAGACGAAAACATCGTTGAATCCTTCAACCTGTTTATGGAAAGCTACAAAAAAGGTCTTTCAGTTGAAAGAGCAGCGGTGGAAATGTAATTCGGAATTCAAAATGCGGAATGCGGATTTTTTCTCTGCATTCCGCATTTTTTGAAATTGCAACTGTTGGTTGCTAAATTTTAAAGCTTTCTTGATAGACAAACCGATTCCCGTCATAGTATAATAATGTCATAACAAAGGGGTGACAAGCTATGACTATCGGCGAAAAAATTTATAAATTACGAACCCGAAACAACCTGTCCCAAGGAGATTTGGCGAATGAGCTGAACGTTTCAAGGCAATCCATTTCAAAATGGGAAAACGGCAACTCCACACCGGATTTGGAAAAAATAATTAGGCTTGCGGAAATTTTCAACGTGTCTCTTGATGAGCTTATACGAAATGAAGAAAGAGAAACAGAAGTTGAAAAAATACCCGAAGCAGCTTCTGCGATTCAAACAAATGACAGAGAAAAGAAAATCGGAAAAGGTCTTTTAATCGCAGGTGTAGTCGCAATTTTTGTTTTTATCTTTTTAAACCTCGGCATACTCGGACTTTTCGTTGCTTTGCCATTATTTGCCTGCAGTATCGTTTTTTATAAAGCCAAAAGCAATTATGCTCTTTGGTGCCTTTGGGCGATTATTCCCCTTGCAGATATTTTTATCCGTGCAACAATGGGTATAGCCTGGAGCGACATAAAAAGAACCTTAATTTGGGAATACAGCTTGAATTACTGGCGATTGGCTATTGCTTGGGTACAATTTGCAGCAATTATGTTTTTGCTTGTTTTTTCAACCATCAAGCTTTCTAAAAAGCCGTACGAATTAAACCAAAAATTCAAAAAGAATTATATAGCCTCAGGCATTGGATTTATTCTTTTGGAAATAGTACCGTTGGCTTTATCATTTATTATATGGGAAATAGTGTCCGTTGATTCTATCGGTCATATCCCCGATGCAATTGCTGTTTCTGTAAGCGGAATTTCAGGCGTTTTTGAATGGTTGAAATTTTATTTATTAACAGGCTTTGCTTCTAAAACGATTATTATAATTCGCACAAAAAAGCAAAATAAAGCCTCGTAACTATTTTTAAATTTCGCTTGCATTTTACAAAGCCTTGTGATATAATATCAAAGCCTTATGACTCGGAGTATGGAGTAAGCCAATTTTGCGGCATTCACCTACCGTATTGCTGGGTTATTTGGGAATATATTAATGAGGTGAAAAAAATGACACAGGCAGAAAAACAGGCAATCATCAAAGAATTTGCTACACACGAGGGCGACACAGGTTCTCCCGAAGTTCAGATCGCTGTTCTCACAAAGAGAATCAACGACCTCAACGCACATCTTAAAAACAACATGAAGGACCACCACTCTCGCAGAGGTCTTCTCAAAATGGTTGGTCACAGAAGAAACCTTCTTGCATACCTTCAGAAGACAGACATCGAACGCTACCGTGCAATCATTGCTCGTCTTGGCCTTCGTAAATAATTGCTCTTTTCGGGACAAACGGAAAACCGTTTGTCCCGTTAGCCGTTTTTTAAAACAGGTTTTATCCCGTTTTTTCGGGTAAAATATAAAAATCCAATCCACCGATGTATGCGTTAGCGATAAAGAAAAGCGCAAGCATTTTGTGTTTTTCTTTGTTGCTAATCATACGGTGGAAATCTAAAAAAGAATTGAGGTAAAATTATGTTTTTCAAGGATTTCAGAACTTTCGAAACAGAAGTTGCCGGCAGAAAATTAGTTATCGAAACCGGCAAAATGGCAGGCCTTGCAAACGGCGCTTGCCTTGTTCGCTACGGTGAAACAGAAGTTCTCTGTACCGCAACAATGGCAGACAAGCCCCGTGAAGGCGTTGACTTCTTCCCCCTTTCAGTTGACTTTGAAGAAAAGCTCTATGCAGTCGGCAGAATTCCCGGCTCATTCCAGCGCCGTGAAGGTAAGGCTTCCGAAAAGGCTGTTCTCACATCACGTGTTATTGACAGACCCATTCGTCCCCTCTTCCCCAAGGATATGAGAAACGACGTTTCAGTTGTTGCAACAGTTATGTCTGTTGACCCCGACTGTTCACCCGAAATTGCTGCTCTCTGGGGTGTTTCCACAGCTATTGCTATTTCAAACATTCCGTGGGACGGCCCCGTATCAAGCGTTTCTCTCGGCCTTGTTGACGGCGAATACGTTATCAACCCCACTCTCGAGCAAAGAGCAAAAACAGAAATGACTGTTACCGTTGCTTCAACAGACAGCCTCGTTGCTATGATTGAAGCAGGTGCAAACGAAATCTCTAACGAGGTTATGTTCGACGGTATTATGTTTGCTCACGAAGAAAACAAGAAAATTGTTGAATTCATCAAGGGCATTGTTGCTGAAATCGGCAGAGAGAAAATCCCCTTCGAATCAAACGACCCCTCTGAAGAGCTTTTCGAAGCAATCAAAGCATTTGCTATTGACGACGTTAAAGCGGCTCTTGACACAGATGACAAGAGAATCCGTGACGAAAGACTTCTTCCCATCTATGATGCTGTTCACGCAGAGTTCGATGAGAAATATCCCGAAGAGGCAGACAAAATCGAGGATTGCCTTTACAAGCTCCAGAAATTTGTTGTTCGCCGCTGGCTCCTTGACGAGGGCAAGCGTGTAGACGGCAGAGGCATCGACGAAATCCGTCCCCTCAACGCTCAGGTTGACCTTCTCTCAAGAGTACACGGCTCAGGTATGTTTACCCGTGGTCAGACTCAGGTTCTTTCAATCGCAACTCTCGGCACTGCACGTGACGCTCAGATGCTCGACGGTATCGACGAAGACGTTGAAAAGAGATATATCCACCACTACAACTTCCCCTCATACTCTGTTGGTGAAACAAAGCCCTCAAGAGGCCCCGGCAGACGTGAAATCGGTCACGGTGCTCTTGCTGAAAGAGCTCTTCTCCCCGTTATCCCCTCAATGGAAGAATTCCCCTACACAATCCGTGTTGTTTCTGAGGTTCTTTCTTCAAACGGTTCAACATCACAGGGCTCAGTCTGCGGTTCAACTCTTGCTCTTATGGCAGCAGGTGTTCCCATCAAGGCTCCCGTTGCAGGTATCTCCTGCGGTCTTATTTCTGAAGGCGACCGTTTTATGACAATGGTTGATATTCAGGGTCTTGAAGACTTCTTCGGCGATATGGACTTCAAGGTAGCAGGTACAAAGAACGGTATCACCGCTATCCAGATGGACCTCAAGGTTCACGGTCTTACACCCGAAATTATCAAGGAAGCATTCGAGAAAACATACAAAGCACGTATGTATATCCTCGATGAAATTATGTGCCCCGTTATTGCAGAGCCCAGAAAAGAGCTTTCAAAATACGCTCCCAAGCTTCTCACAACAAAAATTGATGTTGAGAAAATCGGCGACGTTATCGGCAAACAGGGTAAGGTTATTCAGAAAATCTGTGCTGAGTGTAACTGTAAGGTTGACGTTGAAGAAGACGGAACAATCTTCGTTACAGCAGTTGACATTGACGATGCACACCGTGCTCTTGACATCATCAACACTATTGCAAACGACCCCGAGGTTGGTGCAATCTACAAGGGTGTTGTTACAAGACTTATGTCCTTCGGTGCATTCGTTGAAATCGCTCCCGGCAAAGAGGGTCTTGTTCATATCTCAAAGCTTGACGTTAAGAGAACAGAGAAGGTTGAAGACTGCGTAAACGTTGGCGACGAAGTAATTGTTAAGGTTACTGAAATCGATGACCAGGGCAGAATCAATCTTTCAAGAAGAGATGCTCTTATCGAAGTTGAAGGTCTTGTTCCCGAAAACGACGACGAGCCCGAAAGAGAAAGACGCCCCAGAAGAAACTTCAACAGAGACAGAAGAAACTAAGGGGCTGTAAAAAAGCGCAGACCGCATAAAACCATATAAATCAAGGGACTTTTACAGGTAACAAAGCCTGTAAAAGTCCCAATTTTTATAGAAACAGAAAATTCAGCGTTTTATGCTACGAACAAACCTCACCACTTATTTTTTGAAAAACTCTTGTACATCGCAAAAATTAAGTGTAAAATAAACCCATATACAAAATGAAGCACGAAAGGATGGTTTTATGAAATACATTATCGGCGTTGACCTTGGCACTTCTGCAACAAAAACAGTTTTGTTTGACGAAACAGGTAAAAGAATTGCATCAAAGAGCTGCGAATACGAAATGCTTCAGCCACAGAACGGCTGGGCAGAGCAAAACCCTGCAGATTGGTACAATGCCGCCATTGAAACTATCAGCTTTGTTGTTTCACACAGCGGTGTTAATAAAGAGGATGTCGTTTCTCTTGGCATTTCGGGTCAGATGCATGGCCTTGTTATACTTGATGAAGCCTGCCGTGTTCTGCGCCCTGCTATTCTCTGGTGCGATCAGAGAACCGCAAAGGAGTGCGAGGAGATCACAAATAAGCTTGGCCACGACACACTCATAAGCATCACCGCTAATCCCGCTCTCACAGGCTTCACAGCTTCAAAAATACTTTGGGTTAAAAATAACGAGCCCGAAATTTTCGAAAAATGCCGTCATATAATGTTACCGAAGGATTATCTGCGTTTTCGTCTGACAGGTGTTTTTGCAACAGAGGTTTCTGACGCTTCGGGTATGCAGCTTCTCGATGTCCCAAACAGAAAATGGTCTGATGTTATGATTGATGCCGTGGGAATAAAGGAAGAATATCTACCCAAGGTTTACGAATCCCCCGAGGTAACAGGCTATATAGACAGTCTGACAGCCGAAAAAACCGGCCTTACAACAAATGTTGCTGTTGTTGGCGGCGCAGGTGACAATGCGGCGGCGGCTATCGGTATGGGTGTTTGCGAAGAGGGTAAGGCTTTTACAACTATCGGAACATCGGGCGTTGTTTTCGCACACACAGACTCACCCGTTATTGATTCAAGGGGCAGAGTGCACACCTTCTGCTGTGCCGTTCCCGGTGCTTGGCACGTTATGGGTGTTACACAGGGTGCCGGGCTTTCTCTTCAATGGTTCAAAAATCAATTCTGCTTCAAGGAAGCAAAGCAGGCTCTTGAAACAGGCAAGCCCGTTTACCAGATAACCGATAATATGGCAAGCGAAATTCCCATCGGTTGTGAAAATCTTCTCTATCTCCCCTATCTTATGGGTGAACGCACACCTCACCTTGACCCCGATTGCAGAGGCGTGTTCTTTGGTATGTCTGCAATGCACAAAAAAGCCCATTTTATTCGTGCGGTGATGGAGGGCGTTACATATTCACTTTACGATTGCCTTTGTGTTCTTCACGAAATGAATATCCAACCCGAAGCAATGCTTCTTTGCGGTGGCGGCAGCCGTAGCGACCTTTGGAAGGGTATGGTCTGCGACACCTTCGGCATCAATGTAGAAACTGCAGATTCGGCAGATGCGGCGGCTCTCGGTGTTGCCATTCTCGCCGCTGTTGGTGCAAAGCTTTACCCCGATGTAAAAACTGCCTGCAAGGCTATGATTTCATCACTTCCGTCTATTACATACCCCAACAACGAAAACACATATCTTTACAGAAAATATCACAAGCTTTACAGCTCTTTATACTCTTCACTCAAAAACAATTTTAAAGAGCTTGCAGCTTTATAAAAGAAGGTTTAATTTTGAAAATTGAGTCACTTTTTAACGGCGACAGAACTGTTCTTTCCTTTGAGGTATTCCCCCCGAAAAAGACCGGCTCCCTCGAAACCGTTTACAGCACAATCGCAGAGCTTCAGAATCTTCGCCCGGATTACATCAGCGTAACATATGGCGCAGGCGGTTCGGCGGCAAACAATTTCACCTGCGACATCGCCTCGCTAATAAAGAACAAATACGGCATTGAGGCAATGGCGCATCTTACCTGTGTAAACAGCACAACGGCAGACGTTGACCGTGTTCTTGATGAATTGAAAGCAAACAACATCGAAAACATCCTCGCTCTAAGAGGCGACAAAACTCCTGATTTTGAGCCCAAAACAGATTTCAGATATGCAAACGAGCTTGTTTCATACATTCATTCAAAGGGTGATTTCGGTGTTTCTGTTGCGGGCTACCCCGAAACCCATTTCGAGGCTCCAAGCGGCAAGGTTGATATCCAGAATCTTAAAAACAAGGTGGAGTGCGGCGCACAAAGCATTGTTACACAGTTGTTTTTCAACAACTCATATTTTTACCGTTTTATGGAGCGTTGCGATTATTCGGGCATTAATGTGCCCGTTTCGGCAGGGATAATGCCCGTTACAAACAAAAATCAGATTGAGCGTATGGTTTCAATGTGCGGTGCAAGCCTTCCACGAAAATTTGTTAAAATGATTCAGAAGTATGAGGACCGCCCCGATGCCCTTGTGGATGCAGGCATTGCATTTGCTGTTGACCAGATTGTTGACCTTATCTCAAACGGTGTGGACGGCATACATATTTACACAATGAACAACCCCTATATCGCAAGAAGAATCACTGAAAGCATTAAAGGCTTATTATAAAATTAGGAGCTGTAAAAAAACGTTCGTTTTTTTACAGCTCCTTTTCAGGGGATAGGAAAAAAAGATGCAGAACGGACAAACCGAGCAAAAACAAGGCTTCAGACTTGTTTTTGTTTGCCCGAAGGCGTACAAAGGTACGTCGAGTGGCGAGGTTTGTTTGTAGCACAAAACACAAGAATTTAGTTCTTTATTAAAAAATAGGACTTTTATAGGCTTTAAACCTAATAAAAGTCCCTTTATTTATATAGTTTTGTGTGGTCTGCGCTTTTTTTACAGCCCCTTTAATTATTCTAACATATCGCTTGACTTAAAATCAGTCAACGGCAATTTAACCTTTTCACCTGTTTTCTGGCTTTTGTATATTGCAAGAACAATCTCAAGAGCGTTTTTGCCTGCAGCCAAATCAACATAAGGCTGTCTGCCTTCGTTTATTGCATTAACAAAATCGAGATAAAGGCTTGTGTGACCATTACCGTAAACATTCGGGGCTTTTTCTTCAATAAAGCGCCTGTCTTCATCTGCGGCTTCTTCATCCTTGAAATCCCACACGTCAACTGTGCTTGCGTTCATTCCGCCAAGGCGCACCATTCCGTATTCGCCGAAAACGCACAGAGTTTCTTCAAGGTTGTCGAGGGTATTCACAGTACCCTCAATGGTTGCAACTGCGCCGTTTTTAAAATTCACAACAGCAACACCGATATCCTCCGCCTCTATGTAAGGGTGTTGAAGGTTTCTTGTTGAGCCGTAAACAGACTCAACCTCGTCACCCATCACCCAACGAAGAAGATCAATGCCGTGAATGCATTGGTTCATCAATGCACCACCATCGCTTGCGTATTTGCCACGCCAGGAATCCTGCTTGTAGTAATCCTCTTTTCTGCACCAGCGTATATGCACGCTCCCGTGAGAAAGCCTGCCGAATCTGTTGCAATCAATTGCACGCTTTAATTCCTGCACTGCTATATTAAAACGGTTCTGGTGGCACACACCTGCTACAACGCCTGTCTTTTTTGCAGCCGCAATAACTCTGTCTGCCTCACAAATACCCATAGCCATCGGTTTTTCTACAAGGAAGTTAACGCCCTGCAAAGCACAATATTCGGCTATTTCGCCGTGAACGCCGCTTTCTGTTGCTATGGCAACGAAATCGGGCTTAACCTCATCAACAAGCTTTTTGTAGTCGGAAAAAATCAACGGATTTTCTATTGAATTTTTTTCGGCAAAGGCCTCTGCCTTGGCTATGTCAATATCACAAAGCGCAACTATTGAAAGGTTGTTCTCTTTTGCCGCTTTTATATGGCTCGGGGCAACTCTGCCACAGCCGATAAGCGCATATCTCATAAAATCACATCCGGAGAAACGATATTCTTCTACAATGATATGATTTTTTAGTCACTTTGTCAACAAAAACCGAGCTATATTTTTATTTCTGCAGCTCAGGGAACACAAATGCAGCGCCTCTGTAAACCGCACCGTCTGCTATGCTGTATATTTTGTCGTTTATCTGAACGTTCTTTTCACCGATTTTTACAGAGCATTCACCGTTTTCGCCCTGAACAAGCACCTCTGCTAACCAGCTGTCAACAGAATCAGCCGACTCCACGGGCTTTAGCTGAGCCGTTTCGACTGCAGACAACACCGAGCGTATAATATGCTCATCCTTTGTGGTTGCTTCGGCACGCCAATCGGGATTTTCCTTTTGGATTTTTTCACCGAACTTAACTGTCATACTGATTTTATCTGTTTCGAGTGCTTTGTTCACAAAGAGCAGTTCTTCTCTTTTAAACTCCAGCTCTTTGGTTTTGTTTACTTCGTAATTGTATTGACCGTTTTCGTTCCACACGGTTACTCGCCAGAAGGCACCGCTTGCTTCATCAATCAAATCATAACCCGCCTTTTTGTAGCCCGTTTCAACAAGCTCACACTTGGGTGAAACCGATTCATAATTCACAAAACCGTTTTCTTTGTAAAAATCATCCGCAACATCTGTTAATTTATCGGTCAGGGATTGTTTTTCATCCTCTGATAAGCCAATTCTTGGAATATACGCACTGAGCTTTTGCTCACCCGACAAAAGAATCGCAGGCGTTTCACTTATCTGCCAATACATTTTAGTGAACGGAAATACCACTATCACAGCAGCAAGTAAAATGACAATAACAACTGTTATTCCTAAAATCTTCTTTTTCATAAAAACCCTCCGCAATAAGTTATATTACGACATATGCAATATTTTTCTCTTTTAAAAAATCAAAAAACGGCGACGCAATGCGACACCGTTTTAAAAGCCCCTTATTCATTTATGCCGCAACTTGAGTGTATCACAGTTATTTGTGAAAGTCAAGTAACGCAAAACTCACAATTCTGATAGAATCAGAATTTTCTCCAAACCATTTTATCTACGACTCCTGTGTAGCTTTGGATAAGTTTAACAACCTTTGTTGAAACGTTTTCTTCAACATAATCGGGCACGGGAATGCCGTAGTCACCGTTTTCGTTCATTGATACCGCAGTTTCAACCGCCTGCACCAATGATTTTTCATCAATACCTGCAAGAACAAAGCAAGCCTTGTCCAGTGCTTCGGGGCGCTCGGTGCTTGTTCTGATGCAAACAGCGGGGAATGGTCTGTTGATTGAGGTGAAAAAGCTTGATTCCTCGGGAAGAGTTCCACTATCTGAAACAACGGCAAAAGCGTTCATCTGAAGATTGTTGTAGTCGTGGAAGCCCAAGGGCTCGTGGCGAATAACTCTGCTGTCGAGCTGAAAGCCGCTTTGCTCCAATCTCTTTCTTGAACGGGGGTGACAAGAATAAAGAATGGGCATATCGTACATTTCTGCTATTTTATTGATAGCATTGAAAAGTGAAAGGAAGTTCTTTTCTGTGTCGATATTCTCTTCTCTGTGGGCAGAAAGAAGAATGTATTTTTTCTTTTCAAGGCCAAGCTTTGTGAGGATATCTGACTTTTCAATGTCGGCAAGATTTTCGTGAAGCACCTCTGCCATAGGCGAGCCTGTAACGTAAACACGCTCTTTAGGAAGACCGCATTCGTGAAGATATTTTCTTGCGTGCTCGCTGTATGCAAGGTTAACGTCTGAGATAATGTCAACGATTCTTCTGTTTGTTTCCTCGGGGAGGCACTCGTCCTTACAACGGTTGCCCGCTTCCATGTGAAAAACAGGGATATGAAGTCTTTTTGCAGAAATTGCAGAAAGGCAGGAGTTTGTATCACCGAGAATCAACAATGCATCGGGCTTTATCTGTGCCATAAGCTTGTATGAGCAGTTAATGATGTTGCCGACGGTTGCACCAAGGTCATCACCCACGGCGTCCATATAAACCTCGGGGTTTTCAAGCTTCAAATCCTTGAAGAAAACGCCGTTAAGGTTGTAGTCATAGTTCTGACCGGTGTGGGCAAGAACACAATCGAAATATTTTCTGCATTTATTGATAACCGCCGCAAGCCTTATAATCTCGGGACGTGTGCCAACGATTATAAGAAGCTTGAGCTTGCCGTTATTTTTAAAAGAAACATCTGAATAATCAAGTTTAATGTCCATTTCTTTAATCCTTTCATATATATTAATGAGGGGTTAGGTGAATTTGCGAGAATTTTGTTCACAGCGAAGATGAGGCGAACGGTGCTGTATTTTTATACCGCCCGGAGCCGAAGCGATGCTGTGGGCAAAATTATCCAAATTTACACCGGGTCGAAGAAAGTGTCGGGCTTATCCGGGTCGAACTGCTCATTAGCCCACATAACAGTAACCAGATCCTCTGTGTCTGAAAGGTTTATTATGTTATGGGTGTAGCCGGGGAGCATATGAACAGCCTCGATTTTTTCGCCGCTGACCTCAAAATTGAGAACCTCATCGGAATCAATTTTCCTTTGCTGAATAAGACCTTTACCGGAAACAACAATAAAGAATTCCCATTTTGTGTTGTGCCAATGCTGGCCCTTTGTTATGCCGGGTTTTGAAATGTTGACACTTATCTGCCCGCATTTTTCGGATTTTATAAGCTCAGTAAAGCTGCCTCTTGGGTCAACGTTCATTTTTAACGGGAAAGAAACCTTTTCCTTGGGAAGATAAGAAAGATATGTCGAATAAAGCTTCTTTGCAAATGAGTTGTAGGGTATCTCGGGCATCAACAAGGTTGCAGGTTGATTTTTAAACTGATTGAGCAAGTCAACAATTTCGCCGAGAGTAACCTTGTGGGTTATGGGGCAATAGCAGAACTTGCCGTCTGCTTTTTGAACCTCACTAAGTCCGTCAAACTCGCAACGGTGGGGCATCCCCCTGAGAATTGCAAACATTTCGTCAACAAGGTCGTCTATGTAAAGAAGTGTGAGCTCTATTGCCCTGTCGTTAACCTGAATGGGCAAATCGTTGGCGATATTGTTGCAGAATGTGGCAACAGCGCTATTATAGTTTGGTCTGCACCATTTGCCGAAAAGATTGGGGAAGCGGTAAACATAAACCCTTGCGCCTGTTTCTTCGGAATAGTTAAAGAAAAGGTCTTCACCTGCTTTTTTGCTTTTGCCGTAATCACCCTCAGCGTATCTGCCGATAAGCGTAGCCTGCAGAGAGCTTGAAAGCATCACGGGGCAAGTGTTATTATGCTTTTTCAAGGTATCGAGAAGAGTTGAAGCAAAGCCGAAATTGCCCGCCATAAATTCCTCTTGATTCTGAGGACGGTTTACACCTGCAAGGTTAAAAACAAAATCCGCTTCCTTGCAATATGTATCAAGAAGGCTCTTTTCGGTGTCGATATCGTATTCGAAAATTTCGATATCGGTGCCGATTCCTCTTGTCTTGTCTTTGCCGTCACGAACATTTTTAAGTGCGGCACAAAGATTTTTGCCTACAAAGCCCTTTGCACCCGTAACAAGAATTTTCATTATTTTTTCTCCCAGGAAGCAAGCTCATCTCTGATGTATTGAAGTGAAAGGAGCTTTTCCTTTACCTGCTCAACATCAAGAAGGTCTGTGTTATTGGAGTTGAATTCGCTGAGCTTTGCACGCTCTGTGTCGCCCTCTTTGAAGTATTTATCATAGTTAAGGCCACGCTTGTCACTGGGAACGCGGTAGAAATCGCCCATGTCGATAGCGTTTGCACATTCTTCGTTAGTGAGAAGAGTTTCATACATTTTTTCGCCGTGACGGATACCGATAACCTTAATTTCTGTTTCGGGGTTGAAAAGCTCTGTAACGGCTTTTGCAAGTGTTTCGATGGTGCAAGCGGGTGCTTTCTGAACAAGGATATCACCTGAAATGCCGTTTTCGAATGCAAAAAGAACGAGGTCAACAGCCTCATCAAGTGACATAATGAAGCGTGTCATTGAGGGCTCTGTAATAGTGATGGGCTTGCCCTGTTTAATCTGTTCAATCCAAAGAGGGATAACGGAGCCTCTTGAGCACATAACGTTGCCGTAACGTGTGCAACAGATTTTTGTACTCTCGGGAGAAACTGTTCTGCTTTTTGCAACAATAACCTTTTCCATCATAGCCTTTGACGTGCCCATTGCGTTAACGGGGTATGCCGCCTTGTCTGTTGAAAGGCAAATACAGGTCTTAACCCCTGCATCAATAGCCGCTGTGAGCACGTTTTCTGTGCCGATAACATTTGTTTTTACTGCCTCAATGGGGAAAAATTCGCAAGAGGGCACCTGCTTGAGAGCCGCTGCATGGAAGATATAATCAACACCATGCATTGCATTTTTAACCGATGCAAGGTCACGAACGTCACCGATAAAGAATTTTATTTTTTCAGCAACCTCGGGCATTTTTGCCTGAAACTCGTGACGCATATCATCCTGCTTCTTTTCATCACGCGAAAGAACACGAATCTCACCGATATCTGTTTCAAGAAAACGGTTGAGAACTGCATTACCGAAAGAACCTGTTCCGCCGGTAATCATAAGAGTTTTTCCTGTAAATAATGACATATTTATTCCTCCAAAGAATTATATATTATTTAAGTTTTTAACTTTTTATGACTTTTTTAAAACGCCCTTGGCCAAAAGAATTATTTCATCCAATTCTTTCATTTTAAGAAGCTTTGCCCCTGAGAGATAAACAATAATTCCCACGGATATTTGCAACGCTACTTTCAGATAAAGGTTCAAGCCTAAATTGTTCAAGACATAAACCACACCAAACATTGCGCCCGCCAAAATAAACTTTGGCAAAACATCTGTAACCTGTTCCTTTATTGTGTAGCCTATGTGTTTTTTGCCGGGATACATATTTATAAAGATTGCTATAAAATTCGCTGCTACCTCAGACATGGCAATAAGCCAAATTCCTTTGTTGAGAGCAACAGCCAAGCCCAACAACACAACCCCGACAATTTTTCTTATTATATCAAGCACTAAATACTCGGTAGCCCTACCGGATGCCTTCAGATATTGCAAGCTTGACATTCCTATTGGCTGAATTGCGTAGTTAATACACGTTATTTGCAAAAACATTACACAGGGCAGCCATTTTTCTGTCAGCACGATTTCAATAAACGCGCCGCCTACTGCCGCAAACCCCAGCATCATTGGAGTAATTATAAAAGCACTTAGCCGATTAAACTTTCTGACAAGTGTTTTTTGTTCATCGATATTATCCATCTTTGACATAACCGGAAACAACGCCGTGTTAATTGCAGTGATAATATTCAGAACAAGCATTTTAGGGAAGTTAACCCCTTTTTTATAAAAAGCCAGATCCTCGCTGGAATATCTGTTACCAATTGCAAGACTCGTTAAATCCGCATAAACGGTTATAAACAAGCTTGAAAGCATCAGCTTGACCCCAAACAAAAACATCGGCTTGAAGCGTTTAAATGAAAAATAAAGCTTTGGCTTCCACCTTGAAGAAGCTGTAAACAAAACACAGTTAAGAAACAAAGAAAGCAAGCTTTGCGTTACAAGTGCCCATACACCATAGCCGTTATACGCCATCGTTATGCCCACAGTTGCGGAAATAATTATTCCCGTTATGCAGAGCTTAAAAAGTTTTTTAAAAAATAGTTGTTTTGTTAAAAGCGCCCGATAGAATGATTCATAGCCCGAAAGAATTACTCCGATTCCAAGCACACGTATAACCTTTACAAGCAAATCATAATCATAGGACTTGTTAAGAATTGTCACTATTGCGGGAGCAGAAACAAATATTATACCGTACATTGACAAAGAGAACACAATATTAAAAAAGAACATTGTAGAATAATCTTTATCTGTTGCATCCTTTTTCTGTATCAGCGCATTGCCGAAGCCACCGGAAACAAACACCGTAGCAAGCTGGATAAATATCTGCGCTGCTGCAATAACACCATAATCCTCGAGAGAAACAAGGCGGGCAAGAATAACAGAAATCACAAGGCCTATACCCTGGCTGCCAACTCTTTCAAAAAAGCTCCAGAATAAGCTGGTTATCACATTTTCCTTTTTTGCCGCCATTTTCTCACCTCTTTTACTGTTCTAAAATGTACTTTACACTATATTCGGGCAAATTCATCGGAAACAGCTCGCAAACCTCACCGAATTCAACGGTTTTGCCCATATTGGCTTTAACAAACTCACTCAGTGCACTTTGCGGATTACTGCCTTTTTCCACCACAAAAGCCAAGGGGTATTTTTCAAGATATTCTGCGCAAACATCATTTTTTTGCAACGAAAAATGAATAATAGGCTTACCGTATGACATATATGTGATGATTTTTGACGGCAAGCTGTTTGAAACGGCGTTACCTATACTGAGCAAAAAGTCAGCCTCATTGATAGCCCTGTTAAGCTCATTCTTACCTACATAGCCGTGAACACGAATAGTGTCATCGTTAAGTTCATTTAACAAGCTTTCACAGCCCTTGCTGTAAAAATCAATTTTTCTCTCAGAAAGCTCAAGCTCATTCAAGCTATCCAGCATTTTTTCCGGTGAGCGATATGAAAAATCCAATGTGCCGCCATAAAGAAAGCTGCAACAGGAATTGTCTTTGCTTTTTTCGGTGTGTGCCGGGGCACATAATATTGGAAGGTCTGTTACAACAAGCTTGCTTTTATGCGTGCCGTGCTCTTCCAACCAGCACTCCTTGTGGGATTTATGCACCATAATTAAATCTGCGTATTTATAGATTTTTTCAAGCAGATGCTTGTATGCGTTTATGATGTAGCCGCCGAATTTTAAGCCGCCCAATATCCCGTCTGCAACGGAATCAAGCTCGTAAATCACAAATTTCAGGGCTGAATTTGATTTTTTTAGTTTGTAGGCGGAGATTACTGCCTCAACAGGGAAATACACGCTAACAACTTTATTGAAACCAACTGTTTCGTTAAGCTTTTCGGCAAAGCCTACCGCATTTTTAACGGCTTCCTTGTTATATTTAGGTGTTCTGCTGTGCAAAAGCATTTCTTTTAACAGGTTGATGCGCTTTGCCACAAAGCTTTTTTGACTTTTTTTGTCAATATGTTTGTTTAAAACAGATTTGATATTGTCAGACTCATATTCCTTTTCTTCACAATCAAAGCTGATTACAAAAACCTGTGCCCCTTTGCTTTCCATTTCGGCGACGAGAGCTTCTGCGCAAATGCCGTTTGCAGAGGTGCCATAGCCCGAGGTGAAAACAAGGACCTTTTGATTATTTATTCCCATCTTATTTTTTTACCTTATTCTTTAAGGCGGCACTAAAACGTTCCGCGCCGACTTTTAAAAGCTTTTTCCAGGTAATTGCACGCACATCGTAGCTTGTCCTCATTACCTGTGTTGATTTCTGATTGCATTCTGCCGGGCTATGTAAATCATACACATACAACCCAAAGCCCTCCTCCGGGCAAGAGCAGTTGCACTCGTGGGGACGGTATTTTAATTTCCATTGTGCTATAGCTTTAAACGGTCTTGGCTTTGATGACACAAGAATATCGGCATTGTCAAAGCATTTTTTTATTCCGTACAAATCAAGTATTACTTTTTTATCCTCAAAGCCTTTCACGGTATAGAATTGGCGTTCCATAAAAATATCGTATTTTACCGCCTGAGAAAAATCAGGAAAACGATATTTCATAGATGATGACGCCAAAGACACCTGACAATCGCTATTTGCAGCATCGTTGTGCTCGCCGGATTCTGAATGATTTGTTGTTAAGGAATGGTGCGGGTAAACATAGTACAAATCATTTTCGACAATATAAGCCATGTAATACTTCATCCAGGACCTGCTGTCCCAATGAAGAATATAATCGGGTATTTTATCAAAAAGCTTATTCTCTTTTTCAAAAAAGTCTTTTTCGTTAAGAAGATACCACTCTTTGAATTTTTTCCACATTGAGCTTGTCCAGCACTGCCCCCACGATTGGGCAAATTGCATTAAATAAGTATCATAGCCGTTGAATTCCGGTTCAAAAAAGTGGCCTGCACAAACATTGAAACAATGCTTATATAAAGATATTCCGCCGATTTTTTCATCACAATCATAAAAACCAACGCTTTGCTTGACATAGCTGTAAAAGCCTTTTGACACGGTTATGTCATCCTCTAAAATAACAACCGCTTTATATTCAAGTGCCATATCACCGCATTTTATAATGTGCTGTCTGAGCCCTTGGCGCTCCTCAAAAGTCCTTACGGTTTTTTTACCGTTATGCCAAACGAAGCTTTCTGCAGCTGCCATTACCTCAGCCTGACGTTGACCTTTGTCAATGCTTATGAGCAAATCTACACAGTCATTTTCAAAATCCGCTTCAGCTATTGAATTAAGTAAACGCTGCATTGCATCGGGACGGTTATACCCCACGGCAATCACACATATATCAGCTGTTTTTTTGTTTTCGCAAAGCATAGATTACTCCTTTATCCAACAAGCTCTTTTAAAGATGAAAAATTCTTTCCGTTAGCTTTTATCCACGATATATCTTTATCCCACCACGAAAGCCTTGTTAATTCGTCAATTTCCTCTTCGTTGAAGCGATATTTTATGGTTTTTGCCGGTACGCCACCCACTATGGCATAGGGCTCAACATCCTTGGTAACAACTGCACCGGCGGCGATTATTGCGCCGTTGCCGATTTTAACTCCTGCAAGGATTGTTGCACCGTAGCCGATCCAGACATCGTTTCCTATGATAACATCATACTTATTTTCTTCGTCTGCATATTTGAATTCATCAAATTGATTTTCGTTACAAAAGCTCAAACCCACACAACTGCCTGTGCTGTAAAATGCCGGATGGGTTGAAACAAACTGACTCGACGGATGCAAGCCGTTAACTACATTTACACTATCGGAAATCGACGTGAATCTTCCGATTTTGCCACGGACAGCGGATTTGCTTCCGATGTATGAGCCATATCCCATCTCGCCGTTAAAAGTGGTATATTTGCCGATATAGTTATGACCCTCAAAAACAGATTGAACGGTAACGCTGCTGCCGTTTTCGAATTTAACCTTCTTCTTTGAATTCTTCAACCGAATTAAAAGCATCTTCAAACGCTTCTTCATACTTCTTTTCCTCCGAATAGTAGCTGTCACGGTGATGGTGGTAATGGTTTCGACGGTATCTGTAAAAATACCGCGGTTTTCTGATAATCGCCACACTAAAGCCCAGCATCAAATATAAATAAGGTTCAAAAACGTAGCTACCCGAAAGCGACAACTTAATAAACACCAGGCACGCCAGCATAAGCAAAAACTTGAAATCTCTTGAGTGTCTGCTTTTTATTAACGCAAACAAAACTAATCCTATCATAGCTATGAGCAGCAGCGTGCCCGCAACAATACCGAAATGACACCATACTTCAAGCCATATGTTATGAACATAGAAGCCAAGAAGATATCTGTCGCCCATAAAGCCGTAGCCGATAATCGGGTTTCGGATTATTGCTTCCGTTGCATTTTCTATCAGGTATTCACGGCCCTTACTCTCTAAAACATTGCCGGAAATAAAGAAATCGAAAACTCGGGTGCTGAAACCAACTCTTTCAAACACATTGGCGACAGCCGAAACAATTCTCAAGAAAAGTGCTTCGTTTGCAACAACCAAAAGAATTATTGACAGCACAACAAAGAGCAAGAAGAACTTCTTTATATTTCGTGTTCTTGTAACATCGATAAACACTAAAATCATAAAGAAAACCAATGCACAGATTATCGGTCCTCGTGTACCAAATATAAACAACACCGGTAATGCTGCAATTGCAATTGCCCAATACAGCTTTTGCTTTTTAACGGAAGCGTAGCATATCAGGTACATAACACTGGGCAACAGCTTATATGCTGCATCCATATCATCCGCTTCCAAGATTGCACCGGAATTCAACAAATATATTCTGTAAACAAGAACACAAACAACACCAACGGCAGAACACCAAAATAAATCTCTGGAACAAGTCCTGAATGAAAATGCCGTGCCTACAAAATACATTGGAACAGATGCAATCAAAATACTGAACCAATCTTCTTTAAAAAATACTCTGTTATTAAAATGAATGCAGACAGAGATAAGAACTACCAAAACAAAAAACCAATAGAAAAATACATCAGAACCCCTGACACGCCTCAAAAACCATGGCATCGCTGCCATAGTTGCCAAAATAATGCACACAGGAATAAAAATTGTCGACAAGGAACCAATATACGGGATTCTTTCAACAACTGCTTTGATAAAATTCAAAACCGTATACTGTGTCCAAATTAACACAATCAGTAATCTGTATGCTATTGTATTATAAGGTTGTTTCAACAAAGAACGTGACACACCCATTATAATATACTCCTAACAAATTCTGCTTATTTTTCAATAAACTCAAAAATTCTTTGAGCCTGCGTATTCTTATTTTTGTTTTCAACAACAAAGCAACGGGCTTTGTCGCCGATACACCTTCGCTCTTCATCCGTCATTTCTGACAGAGTCTTTATCGTTTTATGCAACGCATCGACCGAATCATTTTCAGGGTAGATAATAAATTCATCGTATTCATCGGGGATTCCGTCAAGCTTGTATGCTATAACGGGAACGCCCGAAGATAAATATTCAAGATTTTTTGATGGGAAGCTGTATTTTGTAAAATCCTCGTTATTCTGTCTCGGATTAACAAGGATTGTTGCATTTTTCTGTAACGCAAGAACAATTTCTCTGTCAACCCTGCCGAGAAAACTGATTCTTTCGTCAGCCTTTACCCTCTCCCGCACAAGCTCTTCTGCATCGCCTGAACCGCACAAAACAAGCTTCAACTCAGAATCACGAACCATCCCGAAAGCATCAAGAAGTATTCTTATGCCGAATTTTTCGTTCAGCAAGCCAGAGTATAATATATACTTTTTATTTTTAAGGTCTTCTGATATAGCTTCATTAACCCCTGTTGATTTTGTGGTGGCTATTCCCTCCATCACCACAAAGGGTGCCGTCAGCTTCAATCTCTGTGCCATCTGCTTGGTAAGCAAAACGTATCTATCAACGACACCATAAAGCTTTTCGCATCTTCTGACTTCAAAATCGTGATAAAGCTTTTTTGCACCCGTTGGTGGTGTAGTTGTTGAATATTCGGGTATATCCGCAATAAGGCACGCAATAGTTACATCCGGGTTTATTTGCTTTGCCATTTTTGCAAGCGTCAGAAACATCGAGTTGGCGGTATAAGAAAACAACACCTTCTTTTTATCTGACCTCTGCCCGGCCCACTTCTTTACATACTTTTTGAAGTAAAAAACATTTATAAATCTCTTAATACCGAAAATATTGCAACAATGAACGTTAACGTCATCGAAATTTCCCTTTCCTGTGTGGTCAAAAGAAAAACCTTCAATAAATTTATCGGTGTACCCGTTAGGGTATGCATCAACAGGAAGATAATTAACAATTTTTATGTCGCCCATACCGTTTTCTTCAAACCCATCGATTATATTCCATTGAAGAACGCTAGCAGCATCCTGCAAACCGGTTTTCATTTTACTTTTGATTTCACGTTCTTTTTCACGGGGAAAAAGTCTTCCCAAAAATAAAACATCCAGACTCATAAATTCACTTCCTTTCCGAGAAACTGTTTATCTTGTCAAACACAGACTTCCTCTGCCTCTTTTTCTTCATCCTCGTTGTGTGTAAAGGATACATTATTTGGCTTGAATGTGGGTACAAGCTCTTTTATAACATCTACAACCTCTGTGTGAGATGCATTTTCAATCATATTTCTGAGTTCGTCAAGCTTTCTGAAAAGCTTTTCGCTGTCAAACTCCATAGGTCTTGCAACATAGATAAGGTCATTTTGTGTTTTCTGTATGCCCTCTTCGCTGATAAGAAGCTCTTCATACAGCTTTTCACCGTCACGAAGACCGGTATATTTAATCTCAATATCTTCACCGGGAATATGACCGGAAAGGCGGATGAGGTTCTCTGCAAGCTCCCTGATTTTAACGGGCGAGCCCATATCAAGAATAAATATCTCGCCACCTTGTGCGTAGGCGCCGGCCTGAAGAACAAGTGAAACTGCCTCGGGTATGAGCATAAAATAACGAATGATGTCGGGGTGGGTAACGGTTACGGGGCCGCCTGCCTCAATCTGGGCCTTGAAAAGCGGGATAACGCTACCGTTTGAGCCCAACACGTTACCGAAACGAACAGCAACAAAATCAGTGTCGGATTTTTTATTGAAGGATTGCACAATCATTTCGCAAACACGCTTTGTTGCACCCATTACGTTTGTGGGGTTAACCGCTTTATCGGTTGAAATCATAACAAAACGCTTCACACCGTATTTCGATGCGGTTTTTGCAAGATTATACGTGCCGAAAATATTGTTTTTAACAGCCTCTTTGGGGCTGTCCTCCATAAGGGGAACGTGTTTGTGAGCCGCGGCATGATAAACAAAGCTGGGCTTGTACTCCTCGAAAATATCACAAAGCCTCTTTTCGTCACGAACGGAGCCGATAAGCACCTTTAATTCAACATCGGGATAATTCCTGCGGATTTCCTGCTGAATATCGTATGCACCGTTTTCAGCAATATCGAGAATGAGTATTCTTTTTGCAACACCGCTTTTTGCAATCTGTCTAACAAGCTCACTGCCGATTGAGCCGCCACCGCCTGTGACAAGAATTGTGTGATTTCTGAGCAAATCAAAAACCTTTGTTAAATCGGGCTTTATTTGCTCCCTTCCCAAAAGGTCGGTATAATCAACCTTTCTGATTTTTATTTCTGCTTTGTCGTCATTCTGCAAATCAGAAATAAGGGGAAGAATCTTCAAAACACAGCCTGTTTTGTTACAGATTTCGAGAATTTCTTTTTTGCTTTTTTCTCCGGCAGAGGGCACTGCGAAGAAAATTTCGTCAATATCGAGCTCCTGAGCGGTTTTTATAATAACGTCTCTGCCACCGTAAACCTTCACACCGAACAAGTAACTGTTATGCTTGATTTTATTGTCATCTATAAGAGCAACAACGTTATATCGGTTGACGTTTTTAACACCTCTGAGCTCTTCAATAACTCTTTTTGCCGCATTACCTGCACCGATTATCATAACCCGTTTTTTTCTTGTTTCTTCAACGGGTCTTTCAGCAATAATTCTCATTCGCCAGAAATTGTAGCCGAGAAGAATACCTCCTCTGGAAACCATTATGAGGAAATACTGGATTGTTACGTACAACGCAAACCAGGTAAAGAAGTTTCTGGGAGCATCAATCCAGATAAAAATTGACGCAAAAAACGTTACGAGTTTTGAAGCAAAGAACGCAAGGCTGAGCTTTGCATAGTCCGTGGCAACAAAATACTGCCACATTCTTTTATAAACTCTGCAAACCATAAACAAGGCAAGCATAGCAATAAGGTCCACAGCAAGAACCACAAGGATATGGTCCGTAAACCAAACCGGCAAACGGCGTACCGCATCGTATTTCAAGGTTGCAGAGAAAGCCGTTGCAGATAAAACAGAAATTATATCAAGTAAAGCCAGAACTATTTTTATGTGTCTTTTTATCAGTGTTCCTGTCTTCTCAAGAAAGCTCAAAACATTCACTCCTTAATAAATAATGGCATACGCCCACAATCATACATCGTAAATTCTACCACACAACAAGAAAAAAAGCAATAGAAACGCCCCTGTTATTCCTTGCATTTTTTGCCATATATATGTTTTATTTACTATAAAGAGAAAATTTTCCTTATTTGTGTCGTTGACAAAACAATTTATGTATATTAAAATCAACTCAAACGAAACAAAGGGGGGCGGACTATGCAAACCAATTGGATGGAAAAAATAGATGATAACACCATCATATCTGATATTAATCTGCCCGGTACACATAACAGCTGTGCAAAAAAAGCAGACTTCGGATTTTTCTCAAATTGCCAAAGCAAAACAGTTTATGAACAGCTTTGTGCGGGTGTGCGTTTTCTCGATATCCGTGTCGAAAAAAAAGGCGATGCTCTTATAGCAGTTCACGCAATAGCAAATTGCAGAAGCCCTGAAAACAACGAGGCTTTGCGCCTTGACACCGTTCTTGATGATTGCAAAAAATTTCTTTGCGAAAACCCCTCTGAAACCATCCTTTTTTCTTTCAAAAGAGACGACGGTGAGGGTGACGAAAAAACCTTTGACTTGTTTTTTAATACCTTTGTAAACGACCGATTTTGGTACACCAAAAACGCATTTCCTAACCTTGGTGAGGTTCGCTCAAGGCTCGTTTTGCTGAGTCGCTGCAACCACTTTGACAACGATTTTTATAAATCTAAAGACACCGGAATAGACCTTACAAAATGGCCTTATCAGGAGAAATTCAAAGGTAAAATTTTTGAAAAATTCAGCATTTCCGAGTATGAAAAATCGGAAAAAACGACTTGCCTTGTACAGGATATGTACAGGCTTAATCCCCGTGAAAAATGGGAAAAAGCAATCACGCCATTCCTTCAAAACCCGCCCGAAGCACAAGGGGCAATTATCAGCTTTTTCTCTTCAACAACAGGACTTTTCACCCCAAAAATCACGGCGAAATACATTAACAAAAGGTTAAAGAGCAGTGTTCTTCAGCGCAATAAAAAATACGGTTGGATAATCATGGATTACCCAACCGAAACGTTCATTAATGAAATAATTAACAGTAATTTTAAAATTGAAGAAAAATGACAACTGAATCAAATGTAATTTGGATGCAGTTGGCTTTTTCTCTGCCCCGATGGCGTAAAAGATTACGTCAAGCTGGCAAAAAACATCAAATGCACCAAATTATTTGCCGACACAGAAGTTTTTGAAGACCTCGTTGACTATTGTTTCCGTTGCTTTCTCGCCTGTCAAAACGCATAAATTCTCAACGGCACAGTCAAGGCAAACGTTGATAGCATCAGGAGTGATGCCGATGGTTATGCCACCGAGGGCTTCGGCGAGATTTTCAACGGCTTTTACAACACAGGATCGTTGACGCTCAGTAGTTATAAGGGGGGCAGATGGATCAAAGCCTGCTGTTCCTACAACAGCTTCAACTGTTTCTGAAAGCAAATCAAGACCTATGTTGTTTTTTGCCGATATTTCAACGATATAATTATGCCCCACAATTTCTTTCACTCTGTCGAGTGAAAGATTTTTTTCTTTATCGGTCTTGTTGACAATAACAATAGAGTTTCTTGATTTGCAAAGCTCGAGCAACGCTTCATCGTCGCCTGTGAGCTCCTGCTCGGCATCAAGAACCATAAACACAAGTCCCGCCCTATCAAATCTTTCGCGGGCTTTTGTAACACCGATTTTTTCAATTTCGTCATCTGTATCGTAGCGTATGCCTGCCGTATCCGCAAGGCGCAACGTGACATTACCGACCCTTACGGTTTCTTCAAGCACGTCACGGGTTGTCCCTGCAACGGAGGTAACAATGGCTCTTTCTCTGCCCGAAAGGGCGTTAAGTAAGGTTGATTTGCCCACATTGGGTCTGCCGATTATGGCGGTGTCTATTCCCTCAAGAATAGCCTGCCCTGCATCAAAGCCCGATAATAGCTTCTGAAGTCTGTTTTTTACATCACCAATTGTTGCACCCATCTGCTCATCCGTCAGCTCAGGAATTTCATCATCGGGATAATCCACCCACGCCGCAAGGAAGGCAGCTGTTTTTGCAAGCTCATCTCTGCATTCTGCTATTTCACGGCTGAGAGCACCGTCAAGTGCATTGAGGGTTGCGGCTCTTGCATCCTCGCCGGAAGCAGAAATAAGCGACATTACCGCCTCCGCCTCAGAAAGGTCCATTTTGCCGTTAAGAAAGGCTCTTTTTGTAAACTCGCCACCCTCTGCAGGTACTGCACCAGCATTAAAAACTGCTCTGAGAGCTCGCTGTAAAACAAACAAGCCACCGTGACAGCTGAGCTCAACAACATCTTCACCCGTGTAGCTTTTGGGCGCCCTGAACACCAAAGCCACAGCATCATCTATCGGTGTGTCGCCATCGTGAACCTTGCCGTAATATGCGGTGTAGCCTTTGGCATTCCGAAGCGTTTTATCTCCAACGCAAGAAAAAACCCTGTCAGCAATCAACAGAGCTTCTTCACCCGATATTTTAATTGTTCCGAGACCTGCCGCCGCCTGTGCGGTTGCAATCGCTGCAATAGTAGACAAAATTATTATCCCCTAATTTGTGGCGCGGCCATAGCCGCACCCATCAATTATTTTTTACCTGTTGAGCCGAAGCCGCCTGCACCCCTGTCGGTTTCGTCAAGCTCCGCAACCTCAACAATTTCGGGAAGCTCAACGGGTTTTATAACCATCTGAGCAACCCTTTCAAAGGGCTGAATTGTATAAGGACCGTCTGTGAGCTTTATTACACCCACACAAACCTCACCACGGTAGTCGCTGTCAATAACTCCCACGGAGTTGAGAAGCGCGATCCCCTGCTTTATTGCGAGACCGCTTCTTGAATGAATAAACGCCGCATAATGCGGATCATCAAGACCAATGGCAACACCTGTAGGAATCAACGCCTTGTCGCCTTTACCGAGTGTAATGGGCTCATCAATACAAGCATATAAATCAAGACCCGCACTGCCGGGTGTTGCCCTTGTGGGTATTTTTGCATTCTCTCTGACTTTTTTTATTTTCAAAATATCCATAGTTATCTCCAAAGTCTGTTTTCGGGCTTTACGTCAATGCCGCCGTTTGCTTCAATCTGGGCTTTGAGCCTTTCAAGCTCCCTTTTATAAAGGTCACGCTCGCTTTTAGCCTGTGCACAGTCCTCAAGGCAAGCCTTGATCTCCGAACGAAGATTGTCTGAATCGCCGCCATGTTTTTTTGCTTCATTTGCATATTGCAAGGCAACAAGAACAGCCGCTTGAGTTGTGGAAATTTTCGCATTTTTGAGAACAGCCGCCATTTTCAGGTCAACCTCATGCGCCAACTCCTTCATATATTCGGGTGATTCCTCTGATACGATGCGGTATTCCTCGCGAGCAATGTTGAGCTTATGTGTCATTTTTTCCATAATATATCACCTTAACAGTTAATTTCTCGTTTCTAAAATTATACATTGTTTTAACTTTTTTCGCAACACTACATATTGTAAAAATTAATACCGTGTACACAATTTATCAGTTGATATTTGACGAAATAATTGTTATAATTTTATAAAAGCGTTTTATCTTTACGGGAGAGAAAGTTATGGATAATATACCCCAGAACGAAAACATATCTAACACAACACCTAATCCTGAGGCTACGCCTGTTCAACAGCCTGCTGAAATGCCACCGGTATATCAGCCCGCTTTTTCGCAGCCGCAACCCACCCCACCCGGCAACACGGCTCAGACGTCATATACAAATCCGGGATATGTTCCTCAATACCATTACGGCGTTCAACAACCCTTTGTAAACCAGCAATATATAGATGCACGCCGCCAGTATCACATTGAAAGAACGAAGCATTCAAAAATTCTTAACCGTGTCGGAAATTTCACGGGTGTAACACTATTGATTCTTCTTGCTTTGGCAACTGTTACCGGCTTTGTTTTTTGGGTGCCTTCTCTCAACAAGCTTTATAACGAAAGCTTCACCTTCAGCACCGGGTTTTACGTATTCTATTCATTATTTTCAATCGGTTTGCCCTTCTTTATTCTTTCAAAAATGTTGGGAAAAACACCTGTAAAGCCTGCTATTGCATACGAAAAGCCACAAAACCCCATCAAGGCATTTTTACTTGTATTTATCGGCTTTGCGGGTTGTCTGCTTGCAAACTACGTCACAACCTTTTTGCGCATTTTTGCCGAAATGATAGGCATTTATTCAGATTATTCTGCTATTGAACACCCCGAAACCGTTTTCGACGCTGTTTTAATGTTTGTGGCAACGGCAATTATCCCTCCACTTGTTGAGGAATACGCTTTCAGAGGCGTTCTTCTCAGCGCGCTGAAAAAATACGGCAACGCTTTTGCCATAATCACAACAGCTCTGCTTTTCGGTATTTTCCACGGCAACGCCGTGCAGATGCCCTTTGCAATTCTTTGCGGCCTGTTTTTGGGCTATGCCGTAATTTCCTCCGGCAGCATTTGGGTGGGCGTTATTATTCACGCATTAATGAACAGTGTATCCTGCGTTTCATCCGTTCTTATGGCTTTTGTAAGCGAGGATGCCGCAAACACCTTCTATTCGGCTGTTATGGTCGGCGGTATATGCCTTGGCATTCTTTGCTTTATTCTTTATATGGCACGCTTCAAAAAAGAAAACATACTAAACGACAGAGGAATCGGCACAGAGCTCCAGACCTCCACAAAGGTAGGTAAATTCTTTGGTACACCTGCTATGGTAATTGCCATAGTCATTTTCGCAATAGAAGCAATTTCAGGTCTTTCAACAACGCCCACAGCTTATTGATATGAACAAAGAATGTTTTATGCTTGAGGCTTTGCGCCTTGCAAAAGAAGCCGCCTGTGACGGTGAAGTCCCCGTGGGGGCAGTTGTCACAATCGGTGATAAAATCATCGGCAGGGGTAAGAACCGCCGTGAAAAAAATAGAAATGCTCTTTGCCACGCCGAAATTGAAGCTATTAACGAGGCTTGCAAAAGACTTGGCGGTTGGCGGCTCTGGGAATGTGATTTGTATGTAACCCTTGAGCCTTGCCCCATGTGTGCGGGAGCAATTATCAATTCACGTATTAAAAACGTGATTTTTGGTGCATACGACAAAAAGAACGGTGCCTGTGGCTCGGTTGTAAATCTTTTCAACTCTGATTTCAGCTTCAGACCAACATACCTTGGCGGATTTATGGAAGAGGACTGTGCCGACGTTCTGACATCATTTTTCGAAGCTCTTCGGAACAAAAATAAAATTACAGCAAAACATAATGAGGAGAATACACAAATGGAAAGAATTGACAGCTTCAATGTTGACCACACAAAGCTTTTGAGGGGAATGTACATCTCCCGAATTGACGGTGACGTTGTTACATACGATATAAGAACCCGCCGCCCCAATGTTGAGGAGGTTATGGAAAACGGCGCAATTCACACAGTTGAGCACCTTTTTGCAACCTATGTTCGCAACAGTAAGTTGAAAAATAACATTGTTTATTTCGGACCTATGGGCTGCAGAACAGGCTTCTATTTTCTCACAACAGGCATAACCCATAAGCAAGCCCTTGAGCTGACACAGCAGGCTTTTGATTTTATCAAGGATTTTGAGGGCGATGTTCCCGGTGTGAGTGCTGTTGAATGCGGCAACTACCGTGACCACGACCTTGACGGTGCAAAAAAAGAAGCGGCTGACCAGGCTGAGGTTCTCAAAGGCTGGACAACTGCCGATATGATATATTAAGAGGTTGATTTATGAGCATTTATAAAATCTCCAATCCATACAAAAGTGTTGAAGGCCTTATAGGCAACAAAGAAAATCATTACAAAACCAATCTTCACACCCACTCAACCTACAGCGACGCAAATGAAGATATGGTCACAATGATCAACGCCTTCTATGACCTTGATTTTGATATTCTCGCCTTTGCGGAGCACGGACTTCTCGGAAAGCCTTGGGATCAGGAGCCCACTCTTGTTCCCCTTTATCAATTTCAGAATCTCTGGCACGGCAAAAGAAGGCATATAACAACCGAGCAATACAAGGAAATTCTTGACGGTACATATAAAACCCCCGCAGGTAAAAGAACAAAACAGAGGGGTATGAATAGCGTTACAAACGCTATTGAAGCAAATATGCTCACTCTTGTTAAAAACCACGTAAACGGTTACTTTACCGACGACAGAACCGAGAATATATGTGGTAAAGAAAACGACTTTGAAACACCCGTCAGAAAAATACACGAAAGCGGTGGACTTTCACACATCAACCATCCCACCGATTGGTTGCAGGCGATTAAATACCCCGACTGTGCCGACAAAGAAGAAAACATCGCCTTTTTTGCCGATATTTTAAGAAAATATCCCTCTTGTCTGGGAATTGAAGTCCTCAATCTTTACGATATTGTCAACTACTGCGACAGAATTTTGTGGGATAATCTTCT
Source organism: Oscillospiraceae bacterium (assembly GCA_015066225.1). Taxonomy (GTDB): domain Bacteria; phylum Bacillota; class Clostridia; order Oscillospirales; family Acutalibacteraceae; genus DTU089. The sequence continues at coordinate 162,354 of SVOT01000002.1, read as the reverse complement.
CAAAAGGCTTATACCCGAGGGTAAGCGCAGCGTATGGGGCTTCGGCAACAGCGATGCCCACGAAACAAAGCACGCAGACGAAGCGTTTATGGACTTCGTTCTTCCCGAATATAATGAAGAAATCTTCAGAAAAGCAATGGAAACGGGCACATTCTTTGCTGTTGCCCGCCACGCAAAATTGGAGTTAGGCGAGGATTTCAGGGCTGAGGGTGACGTGCCTGTGGTTACCAAAATCAATGTAGATGACGAAAATGATACCATCACCGTAAAGGCAGAAAGCTGCACCTCAATTCAATGGATTGCCGACGGAAAAATCATAAAATCCGATGATGTTGAAGTTCAAGGCGAAATAACCTCGATTATTAACCTTGCGGATTTCAAGGATGATATTTCCTGCTATGTGCGTTTTCAGGTTAAGGGCAAGGGTGGCATATTAATGGCACAGCCCTTCACCCTTGATGACGGAGATATGCAGAGATTTGTTGTTAAGTCCCCTGCACCCCTCCCGAAAACGAGAAAAGAAAAGCTCAAAAAGAAATTCATCGACACACGCCTCGGTGTTGTTGTTGACAGATTTATTCTTGGCCATTAAACACAATAACCCCTCTTGTTCGCAACCGAACAAGAGGGGTTTAGTTTTAGTTTTAGTTTTATTTCTGCTTCCAGCTCTGTCTGAGCCCTTCCTTGAGACCCGAAACCATAATGTTGGATTTTATTTTTCTGATACGTATAATTTCTCGCCAAAGAGGGGCTATCAATTTTTCCCACTTTTTAGGGCCTCTGTTGTATAAATACAGGTGTTTAAAGCGCAATTTAACCGTTCTTTCAGAAAGAACGCCCAGCCTGTAATATTTAACACCATTTATTCCGTTTTGTTTGAACCACTTTTTGTTTTCCCACAACCAATGACCCCACGCAATGCCGTGACCAAACCATTGATAAATTCTGTATGGGAAAATTTTATCCTCAAGTTTGTAAGGATCCTCGCTGTAAAGCCAAAGAAATTTCTTGTCTGTATCCTTTATTCTTTTGGTGCCGTCACCCTCAAACTGCCAAGGATTTTCAGACAAATCAACAAAGCTCATAAGGGCTTCTCTGTTCCACAAAGCAACCTGAGTATCCAGCCTGTATGGTGTGTCGCTCTCTGCAATTCTGAAGGGTGCATATTTTTCTGATTCAATAAGCCCCTCATATTCAGACGAATGAAGTCTGCATTCTGCTATTGTTTCGTCTTCTTCCATCCATTCGATACATTTTTCTATTCTGTCCTGCTTGACATAATCAAGCAAAAAGAAGTCTTCAAGAGAAAAAACAATATACTTTGTGCCCGCCTTTTCGAGGGTTTTATAAAGTCTTTCGCTCCAAGTTACCTCTTTGCCGAATTTGCAGGATATTACATTAAGACCGGGATGAGAATAACCCTTTGTTTCGGTAATAAGAAAGATTTTTTCAGGACGCTCGGGCCAATATTTTTTCACAAGCTCGAAATATGGATACCAAGCATCCTCATATTTGTCACAGCTCGAAACAACCAAGGCAACGTCTTTTTTGAAATCAATCATCGTTTAACTACCTTTCTGATTAAACTTTTCCCCATTTCGAGAACCTCTTTTTTCTCGCTTTTTTTAATATGGAAAACCCATACGCAAAGGAAGAAAACACCAACGGCAACAATTCCTTTTGCAGCAACTGCAAACCAGGAAGCCTGCGGAATAAGCTTTGACACTCCAAAGGAGGCGGCAACAGTTATTGCGATGGGCGGTATGATGCTGACATAACATTTTTTATAGAATTCAAAAATGTTGATTTTAAGCACCTTATAATAAACAATGTTTATATAAATCAAGTTAAGGAACGCAGTTATGCAAATACCGAGGCTGACACCCACGGCGCCGAATTTGCTTGAAAGCAAAGACGATATCACAACATTAAGTGCCGCCGTGCCCAACAAGCCGATTGCCTGATATCTGACTTTATTTTTAGCAAGAATTGTTGTGTTTGCAATTTGCTGAGAATACTCGAAAATGGTGGGGAAGGCGAGAATAATTGTGCAATAATATGCAGGCAAGAATTCCTCTCCCATCCAGAGCACCATAAAATCTCGGCCCACAGATATAAAGCCCGCCCACAAAAGACCGAGAACAACAACCTGAAAACGGCCCACGAGAACCATCAACGGCAGAATATCGTCCTCTTTTTTCTGAGCGATTTTTCTTGAAATTGTGGGAAGAAACAGACCGTTTATGGCAGTTGCAAAGGTGTAGAAATAGCCTGCGATAGCAGACGACGGTGAATAAAGTGCAATTTCCGTGCTGTTTGAAACAACGCCGAGAATTGACGGCGCAATATTATAAGTCAGCCTTTGGGCAACACCGAGAATCATAACCCATACGGAAAAGCCGAAAATTTCCTTGAGCATTTGCTTGTCTTTGGCTTTTAGTTTCGGTCTGACAGGAGTATTTTTCTTTATTAAATACAGCTTTACAAATATAAAAAACACGCTTGCAACAGTGTTGGCAAGAACCATTGCAGTTACGCCCATTTCCATAAGAAGAGCCGCAACAATTAAAGCGATGCTGAGAAGCTTTTGTCCCAAATCGCACAGCTTTAAATGAACAAATTTTTCATAAGCGTTAAACACGCCACTCAACGTAGTGAAGGGGAATGAAATTATGCTGAAAAGAGCTATAACAAGATAAAGTTCTTTAAACTGAACAACCTCTGCAGCGGTAAGACCGTCGTAGATTCTATCAATAAAAAAGTACAAAACAGCAAATAACGAAGCAATAACACAGTCAATAGCTATATAAATTTTTGTAACAATACCCATCAGCTTGTTTACGGCTTCAAGGTTGTTTTCTGCCCTGTATTTTGCAACAAAACGGGCAACAGACGCACCTATGCCGAAATCCATCAAAAACATTGTTATGAAGGAGTGGGCAAGGTTATAAAGACCATAGTTTGCCATACCTATCTGGTTTTTCATCCACGGCGTATATATAAGCATTGCCGCAATGTTTACAAATATGGCAATATATGAAATCATTGCACCGAGTTTAATTTGTTTTGAGCTGTTCATTATTTCTCCTGTTGGTTCATAAAATTTCTTTTATTTTTTCTTTAAACTTCTTGTTGAGCGTTGAAATAATTTCTCTTGTATCGACAACGTTTTTCAAATCAACACTTTTTATCGCTTGCGCAATATTTTGGGGTGTTTGCTCGTTGAAATAGTGAATATATTCACCAACGTCCGATGTTTTTATTGCAGGTATTTCTATGCTGACAACCTGTAAGCCGTTTGACATATACGAGAGAATTTTAGAGGGAAACGACGTGTCTGTGAATTTTGCATCGGGATTCTGCGGACTGAGCCCAATGTGACATCCTTGCAAAAATGCGATATATTCTTTACCGGACAGCAACCCCTCAAAAGTGATTTTGCAGGTGGTTTTTTCTTTTATTTTTTCAATATGGCTTTTTGTTTCTTCTATTTGGTCGGGTGTACCATAGCCCAGAATATGCAAATGGTATTTTTCGTTCAGAAACTCTGCCGCATCAATGGCCTCAGCGCAACCCTTAAGAGGGTTAAGTGTGCCTGCATAGGCAATATGGATATGGTCATTATCAGGTGTTGCCACAACAGGCTCAACCTCATAAGTACCGTGAATAACCGCAAACGGTTTCCCTGTGGGATTGATTTTTTCGTTTAAAAGCGCAGTCGGGAAAATATAGGAATCTGCACATGCAAAGCATTTCAATTCATCGGCAGCATTTTTTGCCGTGATAGATAACGAATCATTATATATTTCCTCAACCTCCAGAACGAGTCTGAATTTTTTAAGCTTTTTTGCCAACAAAATCGGCTGTATTCTTTCTATTGCGTGATAAAATAAAACATTTTCCCCTTTTTTGGCTTTAAAAAGCAAAACCAAAAACAATCTCATATTGGCAAGAATATATTGCAGTCGCCTAAAAGGACCAAATCCTGTATTAAACAGCGAAAACTGTCTGCACACAATTCCGTCATCAACTTTAAACCTGCGACCTTTGATGAATTTACCCTTTGAGGCAACTGTGCAGGTGGATAAAATCTCCACGTCGATTCCGTTTGATGCCAGGCTTTTTGCAACAGACAGCGTTTTGGCATTTGCCGCAGGTGAGCTTTTTCTGGCATCATCAGGCGTTGTATAATAAGATATGTAAAACATCATTTACCCTCTTTATTAAAAGTATCGGGAAACAGCTTTAAAAGGCGTTCAAGCACTCTTTGGTTTTCGCCCTGTAAATCATTGACGCTGGTAAGACTCTGCTCCTGGCTGCCCCAAACATTGCAGAGAATTGCTATGGTTTCAAGAGTTTTTACCACCTTTACACCATTCTGAAGGCTGCAAAAGCGCATCCAGATATCATCGGCAGAATATGCGTTTTCTTTTGCCTTTTCCCAATCAAAAGTAACCTCAGGCATAACGCCATAGGGGTAAAGACAACCGTTACCCGTTGACGGAACAAGCAGAAGCGTGGGCTCGTTAACACCTATGGGTGAATGTATGCTCCAATCCTTATAGGGTTTCAAGCTTCCGTCTTCATTAAACACTATTTCGTGACCTCGGTTGCAGATTATGCAATCGGGGTATTGTTTGTGTGCTTTTATGAGCTTTTCTATTGAATCGGCTTCATAAATAATGTCGTCGTCGTATGTAATAATAACCTGGTTTTCCTGCTGTTCCTGAAGTGCATAGAAATATTTTTTATGCGAGCGCAAATCCTCGCACCAACGGATAGTAAGACCGCTTTCCACCAGCTTTTCAAGCTCTTTGGGAACAACCTTACCGGGGAACTGACTCTCTGCAAGCCAGATTATTATTTCATCCGCTTTGTATGTCTGAAGCATCAGAGATTTTATGCCGAAATAAGTTTTATGAATACGTGCTGGAAAGGACGTTAAAGAAACAGTTACTTTAACATCACGCTTTTCTTTATTAACGCCGCTTTTCGGCAACGGTGCAAGGCGGATATAGAGGTTTTCTAACAGACAATCCAATTTGTAGTGAACTGCTCTGAGCTTTGGGATGCCTTTTTTTACACCCTCGGGTCTGCGCCACTTATACGGTAAACGAATCATTTTTTACCTCATTTTATTTTTAAAGTCTTCTTGATTTTGAGAATAACACGTTCAACAAGCATCTGGATTTTTTCTTTTCTTGTTCCCTCGTTAACGAGCCTACAAGCCTCATAATAGCCTGTATCGGCAATTATATATTTCGGGTGCTTCAAGGGGAAATCCAAATCATATGTTTTTGTATTAAAATATTTTTGAACCTTTTTAGGCAAAAGGGAGAGCTCTCCCGGTGCATGGGTGGAGTTTTCCGAAAGACCGACGTTCGAAATCATATTAACTCTGGGGTATATAATCAAGCCACCGTTAAGAAGTGTTTCGGCACCGATAATAAACTCCCAATAGGGAACACCCTGTGCTTTATACTTCAAGCATCTTTGCTCCCAACCGAGGTGAGCATCAAGATTTTTCTGGAGCCCTCTCATACATTTCACGGCATATTCGTCATCCATGAACTGATAATCTTCTTCCCAACGGTCAGCAACCCTTTTCCAGGTTGCCCATCCCCAGGAATTGCCGAAGGTTGCAAAAAGGTAGTCATTTGGAACGTCATATTGACCGGGCAAAACCGTGCCGCATATTCTGTCAACACGCTGGTCATTTTCGTATTTATCGAGAAGCTCCTTGCAGAACGGGAAGAATGACTGCGATGCGACAAGGTCATCCTCAAGAACAATGCACTTGTCAACAATAGAAAAGGCCCATTTGTGAGAATAGAAGGTTGAGGGGTCGCAACCCATATTTTTATCGTGATAGTTGCGGTGAACCTCGCACTCCCAGTCGATATTTTCTGCAATTTTGCGACATTTTTCGATATTCTCAATATCATCCTGTCTACCCTCTCGGGGGCCATCCTGCCACAGAAGAAGCACTCTTGGGCGAGCCTTTCTCACCTGCTCAAAGGTTTTTTCAAATTGCTCGGGACGGGCAAAAAATATGCACAAAACCGCCACATCAATTTTCCATTTTTCCATATTAGACCTCCGTGTCTTTTCTGTTTTTTACTACTCTTGCAGGGTTACCAACAGCAACGGAATATGGCGGCACACTTTTAGAAACAACCGCACACGCTCCGATTACCGAGCCCTCACCTATAGTTACCCCGGGCAAAATGCAAACTCTTGCACCAATCCATGCGCCATCCTCAATAACTACAGGCTTTATTCCCGCAAAACCCTGTTGCGACATGGGAATATCTGTTCTTCCTGTTTCGTGATTCTGGGTATATATCAAAACATCGGGTCCCATCATAACATTGTCACCTATGGTGACGCCGTTGTTTATAACACAGCCCTTGCCGATACCGGAATTGTTGCCGATTTCGGTGTTTTTGTGTATGGTTGTTAATCTGCCGATGTTAATATTCTTTCCTGCAGATTTTATGAATTTTTTAACAAGATAGTTTCTCAAATTCCTGAAGCATTCGGGGGTTTTTCTTGCAAAATAAATAAACAAGAACTGATAGAGCTTTTTCATATTCTTTTTCTCCTTATTTTCACAGCTTCCTCGGACGTGTTGACAAGTGAACTCCATATAGGAACTATGAAAAATGCTGTGAAAACAATTTCAAAATGATATCCAATGGGATTGAAGAACGATAAGACGAGAACATATATCATTGCACAATCGAAAAGCGCAACCTCGATTTGTTTTTTGTGAAGCTCTTTTTTCACCATTTTCCAGCCTGTTGCAAAGAAGCCTATCCATAAACCAAATCCGACCAGACCGCTTGTTTCCAAGCATGTCATTATGAGAGAGTGTGCGTTTGAATCCACAGCGTGTCTGCCGCCAAGCAATGGGTGTTCAGTCCAGTTAAGAAAGGCTGCCTTCAGCATCCCCGGTCGCGAACCAACCATATCAACGTCATCAAATTTAACCGCAAGATACATGCTTGTGAATTTTTCCTGAAGACCGAAGTTAAACGAAAAAAGGTCCGCCAAAAGCTTGAGGAAAGGCTCCATAAAAAACAGCAGAGCCACTGCCGAAAGTATAAGGCAAAATCTTATTATGGTGCTTTTCGTTTTATAAAAAACAACAAGAACTGTGCCCATAACAGTAAGAATAAGAAGCAAGGTGTACATTGTCTGGATTATGAAATAATAACCGATTACGGCAGCCACAATGCTGACTATTCTTAGTTTTATGTCTTTCGCGTTTATGCTGTTCCACACAAGTCCTATCGTAACAATACCCATAAGATAGGAGAACTCAAAGCCCCCGACGTTATTCATTCGATAAGCATTTCTTTCAGCAGATTCACGAGACGTGCTCTTTGCAAGCTCACGGGCTATTGTGGGATTTTCCGCCAAAGCCTGCAAAGTATTTACAAGTATGTATGCACACAATATTCCAAAAGCAATCAACACAAATTTCCTTTGCTTTTCGTTGCAGTTTTTTATTGCGTAGCAGCCCCAAAGAAATGGTATGAAAAATCGGATGTTTTTTATCATTTCATTCATTGCACCTACAAGGTCTTGCACACCCGTCATCATATTAATCGCCATAACAATAACGGAAGTTATGCATAAAACAATGACAAAATACATCCATTTTACATTTTTATACATAAAAAACGCTAAACTCGCTAACAGAAGCAGCGCAACCCCCATATAAGGAAGCGTTATTTTGAGCATAGGTAATGTGTATGCAATAATCGTGATTATTGCATACAGCATGAAAAGCATCGCTGTGCGATCGCCTTTTTTGTTCACCTTTCTCCTTAAAACATTATCCATTTGCTTTTCTCTTTTCCAAATAAGTTTTATTTTGATATCAATTCGTTATAAATTTCCAATGTTTGCTGAACATTCTTTTCATAAGAAAAACTGTTTTTTACCCGATTTTTGCATTTTTCAGAATAATAGGCTTTTCCGTTTTTCTTAATTATTTGCAGCTCATTTATTAACTGCTCTATGTTGTGGGGCTCCACTGCGGCTCCGCATCCCTCTGAAACGAGCTCAGGGCAAGCCGTGTTGTCATAAACCACCGCCGGCAAACCGCAAGCCATAGCCTCGGCAATAACCTTGCCAAAAGTGTCTGCCGTGGAAACGTGAACATAAGCATCACCAACAGAATACATTCTGGCAAGCTGTTCAACGTCCCCCACAAAGCCCGCACACTTTATTTTTGGGTGACGGAAGCCCTCGGTTGTTTTTCCTATAAGAAGGATTTGCATATCATCGTCCATTGAATCTGCAAGAGCCAGCATATCCTCCACTTTTTGGGGGGACGTTACCCAGGATGCGCCTGAAAAAACCAACGTAAACTTGTCTTCATCCAATCCAAAATCGCTTTTTTTAGCATCCTCATAAGGATGGAACACATCGGTATTTATCCAATTATAGACCCTGGTAACAGGGAATCTGTTCAGATAAGATTTTTTACCTTCACCGGCAATCCAATCCGAAACGCCGACAACTGTGCATTTTTCAATTTTTGAAAACCATTTTTTCTTATCCTTGTGCATTTTCTTGCTGAAATCAAAGAAATAACTTACAGGGTAAACTTTCCATACCGGACAGTTTTCGCACTGTGACTGCCATTTATCGCACTTTTTATAAACCGGATAACAACATTTTCCGGTTAAAATCCAACAATCGTGCAAATGCATAACCACAGGGATTTTGCATTTTCCCAAAAAGCTGAACAACAGCGGTAGATTTAAGTAATGTCCATGAAGATTCCTCAGATGTATAACATCCGGAGAATATTTCTTTATAAATTTTAGCAGCCTTCTTGTTGCAAAATACGAAAAATAGCCTTCTAACCCCGTTACTCTTGACAAAATATTATGTAAAAAATATTCAACATCCGTGTTTATTCTGTATGTATTTTCGGAACAATGCTTGCCGTGACCAAACGCCGTGACACACTCGTGACCGTTTTCTGTCAGCTTTTTTTCAAGCTCCCAGCAGGTTCTTCCGGTGCTTTTGTCTTTATAGATTGTGTTTATCTGTAAAACTTTCATTGATTCGCCTTCCAATCATCAGTTGAAGTATGCCGTCAAAGTCCTTTCGGAAGCAAAAAATTCTTTTTTAACACTTTCCGCCTGTGCCATTGTGACTTCTCTTTTCTCTCTGTCGAAAAGAGCTGCCTCCAGGCTGACCTTTAGTTCGCTACTGTTTTTAGCAACGAATGCACATTGGTTTTTTATTACAAAATCCGTACAGGCTAAATTTTCGTTAGCGTAAACAAATAATGGGGTTCCTGACGATATACTATCGGGAATCTTTGTTGAAAACGCCGCCTTTAAATCAAGAAGATTAAAGGGCTCGTCATATTCTGCGTGAACAACCAAATCGCTGTTGTGGATGATTTTCACAACATCATCATAGTTCACGAAGCCTTTATAATCTATATTCTTGTTTGCCAGAAGCTCTTTTTGAACCTCCTCTGTCGCACTGCCGTAAACTGCCAGCCTTGTGCCGGGAGCAATTTCGCCGAGAGCATCTGCAATCTCAATTAACGGCAGATGCCTTTTTAACCCGAGGTTACCGAGATAAGAAACCTTGATATTATCCCTGTCAACCTTCACCTGAGCCTTAACGAAATCAATATCTGATTTTGCAAACAGACATTCACAATCGAAAGAAAATTCCTCTTCGTAGCTTTTTGTAAGAAGCGGTGTGTTAAAAAAACCTTTTTTTACAAAGGGCTCTGCTTTTTTGTATGAGCTTTTCAATTGATGGAAAAACAAGCTGTAAAACAAGGATTTTCTTCTTGTGAGATAGTTGTATTTTTTAAAGCAATAATCCTCTGTTGTGTAGATAGTAATTTTTATGCCGTATATTTTTGCAAGCATTCGGGCTATGTTCATTAAAAAACCACTGTCGCCTGCAAAAACCAAAATCTCTTCGGGCTTGAAAGCGTCAACCCACTTTAAAAACCCTTTGTTTTCCCAATTTGAAAGCTGCCAGATTAATTCACGCACAAGCTTTCTGAACGGAGTTCTTTTTGTAGCTTTTTTTACAGCAGCATTCGCCTGACCGACTTCATTTTTTTCTTGCACAACAACTCTGCCGCATGGCCCTCGTGAAAAAAGAGCTTTTATTACATCCTTATCGGTTACCCTGTAATAATTTTCACACATATCAAAATCCGGTGTGCCGTATGTAAAAACCTGTGCCAGATTCTCTGGGTCATAGTCTTTCAAGAGTTTTTCAAGGGTTCTGCCGTTTGAATCAGTCAACGAGAAGCAACCGTTGGAAATTACCAAAAGTTTTTTCATTTCTTTACCTTCAAAAAATTAATCTCTGTTAAATAAATCGCGTGTATAAACTTTGTCTTTTACACTGTCAAGCTCCGAATTATATCTGTTTGCGACAATAACATCGCACATAGCTTTAAACCTTTCTATATCGTTAACAACGTCACTGCCAAAGAATGTTGTGCCGTCGGTCAGCGTAGGCTCGAAAACAACCACTCGTGCTCCCTTTGCCTTTATTCTTTTCATAACACCCTGTATGGATGACTGTCTGAAGTTATCGCTGTTTGCTTTCATAGTTAAGCGGTAAACGCCCACTGTCACGATTTTTTCCATAGAATTATCGTAGCTGTTGGCTTCACCGTAAGAATAGTAGCCCGCCTGTTTTAAAACTCTGTCGGCAATGAAATCCTTTCTTGTTTTGTTGGATTCGACAATTGCTTCAATCAGGTTTTCGGGAACATCCTTATAGTTTGCGAGCAACTGCTTTGTGTCCTTAGGAAGACAATAACCGCCATAGCCAAAAGAGGGGTTATTGTAATGCTGACCTATTCTGGGGTCAAGACAAACTCCGTCTATTATCTGTTTTGTGTTGAGCCCTTTCATTTCTGCATAGGTGTCAAGCTCGTTAAAAAACGAAACTCTCAAAGCAAGGTAGGTGTTAGCAAAAAGCTTAACAGCCTCAGCCTCGGTGAAGCCCATATAAAGAGTTTCTATATCCTTTTTAACAGCATTCTCTGCCAGAAGCCCCGCAAAAATCTTTGCTGTATTGACTAATCTCTCGTCATTCAAATCTGTTCCCACGACTATTCGTGAGGGATAAAGATTGTCATAGAGCGCCTTACTCTCTCTTAAAAACTCGGGGCTGAACAAAATGTTTTTGCTGCCGGTTTTTTCACGTATTCTCTCTGTGTAACCCACAGGAATGGTAGATTTGATAACCATTATGGCATCGGGGTTATATTTCATTACAAGCTCTATAACATCTTCGACCGCCGAGGTGTTGAACTCATTCAATTCGCTATCGTAGTTTGTAGGCGCCGCAATAATAACAAAATCTGCACCTGTGTATGCCGCCTTTGCGTCAAGCGTTGCTGTGAGATTAAGCTTTTTCTCTGCAAAAAAACGCTCTATTTCGTCATCCTGAATAGGTGATTTTCTCGCATTTATCATATCAACCTTTTCGGGAATTATATCAACTGCAACGACCTCGTATTTTTGCGACAAAAGTGTTGCCATTGATAAACCGACATACCCTGTGCCGGCAACGGCTATTTTATAGTCTTTACGTTCGTTTGCCATTTTTTCACATTCTTTCATCAGTAATTATCATCTGTATTTTTTTATCTGTTTTCTGCCCTGAACAAAAAGGGAATAGATTTTTTTGATTGAATAGCCTTTGTGTATTTTAGAGTTGCGCCAAGCGTAATATAGAAAAATTAATGGATAGGTTTTTGAAAATGCCGTTGCATAAACCATACCCCTGTGGATAAAGAAATCGTCGTTGATTCCCTTAAACCAGCTTGAGCCCGAATCATCCACATCACCGAGGCAGAAGGTGTCTGCATAAAGGTTTAGCCCGGCATCGTGACAATCCTTTACAAAAATCGAATCCTCACCGCTCATAAACTCTGCACCGCCGCCGAAAAGGAGCGAAAACATTATTCTTTCTCTGAGAATTGCTTTTCTTCTCACGGCGATAAGGCAAGCGCCGTATCGCATGGAGTTTATTACCTTCAGTTTTTTGTTTTCGGTGTTGTTTCTGTGGCCGCCAATATTCTTCGTGGAATTCACAAGATTTATATTGAAGCAAACCACGTCTGCCTCATCATTTCTCTCAAATGCACCGAGAACACCGTCGGCATAACCGTCGCAATATGTAATATCATCATCGGCAAAAAGAATAACGTCTGCCGTAGAATGAAGAATACCTGTATTGCGGCTGAGCCCGACGCCCCTTTCGACCATTGAAATCCATTTGATTTTGTGACCGTTGTATTCAAAATCCACAACCTCGTTTTTATCGCATTGGTTAATTACCACAGCGTCGGTCTGAATATTCATTTTTTCAAGAAGGCTGTAATCCTTCTGATTCATTGTGGAAACTATAACCTGCAAATTCATTGTTCCATTCCCTCTATCAAAGCCACAACGTTTTTATACGTTACGGCTCTGTCAAATCTTTCTTTGGCAAGCCTTAGTGAATTTTCGCCCATAGTCTTTTTGAGATTTTCATCCTCATAAAGCTTCAATATGGCATCAGCTATCGCCCCGGCATTGCCGTTTTCACAGTTTATGCCACACTCATATTCTTCGAGAAGCGCCCTGTATTCGGGAGAATTCTGGGTGTTGATAACAGGCACCCCTGCCATAGCATAGTCTGAAACCTTGTTTATTATTGATGAAACAGATTTGCCGATTATTGGATTCACCGCACAATCACACGCCATAAGAGTTGCCATCATTTCGCCGTATTCCATAAAGCCTGCAAATTCACAGTTAACCTGTTTTTCCTCAGCATATTTTTTGAATTCATCAATAAGAACTCCCTCGCCCATTATTTTAAAAGATATGTTTTCATAGCCCTTATCTTTGAGAATTCTTAGTGCATCAATAACAGTGGGGATATCATAGCTGTGGCCGAGAGCACCAACGTACCCTACCCAAAAATCCGTATCTGTTCTTTGGAAAAGCTTGCCCTCAACAGCTTCTTCAACGAGTCTTGAATCCGTACCGATAAAAACAGAAAGCCCTTTTTTGTCGTTATCATTATTCTTTAAACCACGTTTAACGTAGGTTTCGGAAACCGCCATAACCTTGTCTGCACGGGAGTAGATTTTATTCGCCTGCATCATCATTGGAGCAAACAAAACATCGGAAACAACAGGGATATTGAGAGCCATTTTGAAAGCCTCGGGCCACAAATCCTGAATGTCGATTATGATTTTGATTTTGTGCTCTTTTGCAAATTTTGTTACCGCACTTCCTACCGGAAGTGAGGGAACGGAGCAGATTATCAAATCGGGAGTTTTTCTCGTTTCAAGATATTTCGTCACTTCTTTTGCAAAGCAATGGTGGCTGTATATTCTCTGAAGTGAAACGTTCTTTTTATAGTCGGGCTCATTGAGCAGCGTTACCTTGTAAGCAGACTCCAGAGTTTTTATGTATTCTGTGTCACGCTGTGTCTTTGTCTGATGTCTGAAGGTTGAAGACACAACCTCAACGTCATAGCCTGCATCACAAAGCACGTCCGCCATTGTTCTGTAGCGGCTGCTCTTTTTTTCAAATTCAAAATGCCAGAAATTCGCTATAAGCAGAACGTCTTTAATTTTACTCATTTTTTCCACCTTACTCAACTGATAAATTATGGAAAATCAAATCCCACAATCTTTTATTGTTTCCATCACTCACAAAGCTGTTGTGAGGTGTGATTATTACGTTTTCAAAATCCCACAGGGGGGAATTTTCATCTAAGGGCTCGTCCTCAAAAACGTCAAGCACCGCCCCGCCTAAACTTGTTTTTAGCGCCGTTATCAAATCTTCGGTATCTATCAGAGCACCTCTTGCGATATTGACAACAATGGCTCCCTTTTTCATCAATGAAAAAACGCTTTTGTTAATGCTGTGGCGTGTTTTCTCTGTCAAGGGCATTGTGAGAACAACAACGTCTGCTTGGGGGAGAATGTCCTTTGCGTTTTCAAGAAGAACAATTTTTTCAAAATACTCTTTTTCAGCTTCAAAAACATCAACACCAAGAACCCTGCAACCAAAAGCAGAAAAGCGTTTTGCACATTCGGACCCGACGTTACCGCAACCGAAAATGCACACGGTTTTGTTGTTCAGTTCAACAAGCTCCCTGTTTTTTACCCATTGGTGTTTTTTTTGGTTTTCTGCAAAAAAGCTGAATTTTTTCAACATCTGCAACACGGCACCCACGGCATATTCCGCCATAGGGATGCTGTAAACTCCGCCTGCATTGAAAATCTTAATATTTTTCTCTCTGACCTTTTCCATAGGGACACGGTCATAGCCCGCACTTGTAAGCTGAATATACCTGAGGCTTTTAAAATCATCTATGGAATGGTGAAGAAACAAGCCGTTGCAAATAACCGCGTCTATTTCGTCGCTTTTACAAGGTAGCTCGTCCTTTTCATTCTGCATAAAAACTGCTTTATGACCCAGAGCATTCAGTTTTTCTGTTGCTTCCTTGCCCTGTGCCCACGCACCTGTTACGAGTATGTTCATTTTATCCACCTATCACGGATAATATTTTTTCAACGCCGATTTTTACGTCGTTGTGATTGTTTTCAAAAAAATCTTTATCTGCTTCCTGTTGAATTTTTATTTCTTCATCTCTGAGAGCTTTTACACCCGAATCAAAGATATCTTTTATTTCGTCAAGCTTGCCGATTTTTTCATAGTTACAAAAGCTGCGGGAAAGAATAACCGAGGTTGACCCCAAGCGGTAGTGCTCGGCAAGAACCTTTTCACCGGGGAGCATCCCGCTACCGACTGCGGCTATGCCGCCGAAGCCGAAGGGTATGCCCTTGCTTTTAAACTTTTCGCTGATTTCATCAACCTTGCCCTCAGCAAGAATCTGGAACATAAATTTTTTGCCGTAAGACAGGCTGAGGTCGTTAAGACCTATGTATATCTCGTCGATGCCGTCTATTTTGAGAATTTCGTCAAGATTTTCAACGGCTTCCTTCGTTTCAACAAGCGGAAAGGTTTTTGCCCTGCCGCCAACATATTCCACAAATTTTCTGACCTCGTCGGCTGTTTTAAAATACGGCAGCATTATTATGTCTGCACCGGCCGCCACAATCTCGTCAATTTCCTGCTTTGAGGAGCAATAGTCCGCCGTCGCCTCGTGAATGGGGTTGCACCGCACCATAAGCTCCGCCTTTTTTATGCTCGCCCTGATTCGTTTTATATCTTCAACGGTGTGGTGACTCTGAACTGTGTCCATGCCACCCTGTCTGATACCCTTGCCGATATATTCCATATCAATAAAAATACGGTCAACACCTGCATTTTCGGCAATTTGTGCAACTGCCGTATCGTTCGTTATATACATCAGCTTTATAAAGCTCATTATTTTTCACTCATTTCAATTGCTGTTTCTTCGTTTTGACTCTCAACCGTTGCACCGACATTTTCGTTGTCTTCGTTTTTGAGAACCTTGTAGAACGTGAGGAAAAGAATTTTGATATCAAGCATCAACGAACAGTTGTCAACATACCATACGTTTAGCCTTATTCTGTTGTTCCATTCAACGGTTTTTCTGCCGTTAACCTGTGCCCAGCCCGTTATGCCGGGGCGAACCTCGAACATTCTGAGCTGTTCCTCTGTGTAGTCCTCAATATTCCAAGGATGGTAAGTGAGGGGTGGTCTGGGACCGACGAAGCTCATTTCACCTTTAAGAATGTTCAAAAGCTGGGGCAATTCGTCAATGCTTGTAGCTCGCATAATTTTTCCCATTCTTGTTACCCGGGGGTCACCGTCGCCTGAATACACGCCTGTGCCCATCTGCTCGGCACCAACACACATTGAACGGAATTTGTAGATTTTATAAACCTTGCCGCCAAGACCGAGACGCTCCTGCTTGAAAAGAACGGGGCCCTTTGAATCAAGCTTTATGAGTAATGCTATAAGAAGCATCGGAACTGCAAGGAAAACTATTGCAAAAAATGACAAAATAACATCTATCGCTCTTTTTAAAACGCTCTTGTACATAAATCTTCTCCCATCTGACAATATTGAACGCAATTATACATTATAAATATACTATTATAGTATAAAATAATAAGCACTCTGTGTCAACTGAATTTGACCTTTTTGTGAGCCTAAAAGCTCCTTTTTATCAAAAAAACTTGTATTTATAAGCGCTTTGTTCTATACTTTACCTGTAAATAAAAATATTTAGCTCGAGGTGTGTGTATGCTCGCTTCTTTAAAAAAGAAAATCAAAGATAAAGTTAAGAAAATCTGGCGTTATCCTTTAATGCGAAAAATGAAAAAAGAGGGTGCAGATTGTAACGTAAGAATTCTTGCAAGCAACTGTATCGGCGGACTTTTGTACCACGATATCGGAAAAGAATTTACAAGTCCCACAATCAACCTTACCATAGGCGGAGAAGACTTTATAAAGCTTTGCAACAACCCCGAATATTATTTAACCTGCGAGCCTGTTTTTGAAAAAACAAGTCCACAAGGCTACCCGGTTGCCAACCTTAACGGTATATTAATTTACGGTGTACACTACAAAGATTTTGATGATCTGAAGAATCAATGGATGCGACGAAGCCGACGTTTCCTTGAACACAGTGAGCAAGAAATTCTTGTTATGACCTGCGATTCTTTTCTCACGAGTAACGAATTGGTTGAAAAATTCCACAATCTCCCTTACAGAAAGGTTTGCTACACAAAAAATCCTGTTTGCCCTTATGAAGAATTCGTATATGTTCCGGGATATGAAAGCTCTGACACCATCGGCGATTTGACACGCTACGCCGATTACAAGGGAACGAGGATTTTTGAAAAATATTTCGATTGCATTAAATGGCTCAAAAATGAAAAATAAAAAATCAGGCACATTTGATTGTGCCTGATTTTTTATTCCACTTTTAAAATTCTTCTCAGATTGTCGCCGAGAATGCCGTGCTTTGCTTCCTCGGATATGGGAAGATTTTTTATTCTTTCGATTGATTCCTTTATCATTTTTGCATCCTTATAGGGTGTGTCAAGCCCGAAAATGCTGTGGTCTGCCCCAGTCTGATAAATCAAATCACAAAGCTGTTCGTCGGTAATCGACCACGCTCCTCTGCGAGTGTTTCCGAACTCATCCTTTTCCATTGCGATGCTTGTCCACCCTGCGAAAACCTCACCGGGCTCACGGCGGGAGTTGTTGTTCATAACAAGCAATGCCTCATTGAAAAAGCTGTAGCCGCCCATATGCTCCATACTGAAGCTCAAGGCAGGGAAATTATATGCTACCTCATCAAATAAAAGCATCTGATAGTCGGCTATTCTGTGCCAATGCAGCCCTGTGTGAAAGGATATGAAAAGCCCCTGCTTTTCAGCTTCTTCATAGACCTCAAAAAGCTCCTTCCCGGCAACGTTTACCTCTTGCGCGGCGGGGTGTATCTTTATGCCGAGAAGACCTAGATTCTTTATTCCCTTTACCTGTTCTTTCAGGTTTTGCCTGTCAAAATCAACTGTGCCAAAGCCCACAAAACGAGAATTATTTTTTATTTCCTTTGCCACCCATTCGCAAGGATTCTGCCCCGTTGTATGGGCATACATATCCATTTGATGCCAAAACGGAGAAAAACAAACGGCTTTTTCAATTCCGCACTCGTCCATTAACGACGTGAGGCAGTCTATATCGCCGTTTGGCTTCGTATTTTTCGGAAAAAGGTGGGCGTGGTTTGCAAAAATTCTGTAATCAGACATTGTAGTCTCCCTCTTCGTCCCAATTGATGTTCAATTCCTCTTCGGGAAGCTCGCCATAATAATCCCACAGCATTTCTTCCTGTGATGATGTAAGAGGCATAGCCGGAACCTCGTTTATAACCTCAAATTTATTAATCTTACTCCACAATGACGGTGTTATACGAATTGTATAACCGCAAGCAGATGGGCAAAGCCACTCCGTCATAGGAAGCTCGGGCACACCGAATGCAGAAAGTATGCTCATAATAACTCCGCCGTGTGTAATTATTGCAACGTTCTGCGTACCTGTCTTCATAAGACCGTCAACGGTTTTAACAAAGCAGTCGCAGACTCTTGTGGCAAATTCGGAGTTGCTTTCACCGTTTAGCGGTCTTGCCTCCTCACCGCCTGAAAGCCATTGACCGAATTCCTCATATTTTTCAAGCTCCGCTGCTGTATGGCCTTCAAATTCACCAAAATCGCACTCCTCAAAGCCCCTCATTTCAATAGGGGTTTTGTCGGGATATAAAATCGCCGCTGTATGTATGCACCTTTTCAATGAGCTTGAAAAAACCACGTCAACCTTAGGATAATCATAATCCTGCATCATCTGCTGAAGCTGGTCAATCCCCTCTTTGCAAAGATCCTCATCGGTCTGACCGATGTATCTGCCGTCGATTGATCCTTGAGTCAAAGCGTGCCTTATTAAATGAATTGTGTAAGTTTTCATTGCATTCTCCTGTTTATTGGTGTATGATATTATACAATACGTATAATTCGAGGTGTTTTTATGCTTGAACAATTTAACGAACGACTTGTTGAACTGAGAACCGAAAAGGGAATAAGTCAGAAAGAAGCCGCTGCAGATTTGGGCGTTTCTCAAGCCCTCCTTTCCCATTATGAAAAGGGAATCCGTGAATATAGCCTTGCTTTTTTATGCCGTGCCGCAGAATACTATGATGTAACAACCGACTACATTCTGGGCAGAACAGGAAGCCGAAAAGGACTCAACGCCGATGCCCTTGAAGACAGGGAAGAGGATGCCGTTTTCAATACACGCTCAATTTACCGCGCGGCAATTATGACACACGAAAGGATGAACGCGGGCTCTGCTCAGGCGGGCGAATTTGCAGATACACTGTACGCTGTCACCATTTACAGAACTCTTTTTGCCGCCGCACAGATGGGCTACATCCCCAAAAGATGGTTTTCAATGCAACCCAAGCACGCACAGGCACTTGCTCTTTCGATAACAGAAATGCATCTTTCTGATTTCCCGGAAAAGAACGTTAACGCAAGACGCTACGGCGGCCCCGAACCCAAGAGTATCGAGGCCGTCATAAAAGGAGTTGAAGGAATTATCCGAAAAACGGCAAACACAATCAAGCCGCCTGAATCATCCCTTTAATACTTCTTTATACATTCTGATATATTCGTTAGCAGATTTTCCCCAGCTGTTGTCACTTTCCATTGCACGCTTCACAAGAATCTGCCAGCCGTCTTTATCGGCATATCCCTGAACTGCACGTTTTATTGCATGAAGCATATCGTGTGCGTTGTAGCTTGAGAAAACAAAGCCGTTGCCCTCGCCGTCACCGCTGTCGCTGACGGAGTCACGAAGACCACCTGTTTCACGAACAATGGGAACAGAACCGTATCTGAGTGCAACCATCTGCGAAAGTCCGCATGGCTCACTCTTTGACGGCATAAGGAACATATCGCTGCCCGCATATATTTTTCTTGCAAGGTCAGGAATAAAGCCAAGGCAAAGTCCGACCTTGTCGGGGTAGCGCTCCGCAAGTCCTCTGAAGAATTCTTCATACTGATATTCACCGGAGCCGAGAACGGCAAGCTGAATATCGGTAGTTGAAAGAAGCTCGTCAAGAACCGCCTTGCAAAGGTCAAGACCCTTGTGTGAAACAAGCCTTGAAACCATACCCATAACGGGAGTATCACTTTTCTCCGGAAGCCCCAGAAGCTTCTGGAGTTCTCTTTTATTTACAGCTTTGCCGCGCATATTTTCTGAATCGTAGTTTTTGAAAATATCCTTGTCGGTGGCGGGGTCGTAGTTGACAACGTCAATACCGTTAAGAATACCTCTTAGCTTGTAGCTGCGCTCACGAAGAATCATATCAAGACCGTGTGAATACCACGGGTCAAGAATTTCTTTAGCGTAAGAGGGGCTGACTGTGCTCACAGCGTTTGCACATTCGATACCGCCCTTCATAAGGTTAACGTTGCCGTCATATTCAATAAGGCTTCTGTATGCGTGGTCAATACCCACAACGTTGTCAATAAGCTCTTCGCCGTAAACACCCTGGTACTGAATATTGTGTATGGTAAGAATTGTCTTGATGTTTTCGTAACCGGGCTGATTTGCATACATCGAGCTATAGTATACCGGCGTCAGCGCTGTCTGCCAGTCGTTACAGTGGATAATATCGGGCTTGAAGCCGATGTGAGGAATTATTTCAAGCACGGCTCTTGAGAAGAAAGCAAATCTCTCGGCATCATCATAGAAGCCATAAAGACCGTCTCTTTTGAAATAATACTGATTATCGAGAAGATAATATATAACTCCGCCCGCTCTTGCCTCAAAAATTCCGCAATACTGTCTTCTCCACGCAACGGGAACAGAAATATTGGTTATGAATTTCATTGTATCCTTAAGCTCCTGCTTTATGCCGTCGTAGAGGGGCATAACAACACGGCAGCCTATAAGTCTTTTTCTTAAAGCCTGGGGAAGTGAGCCCGCAACGTCGGCAAGACCGCCGCTGGCGATAAAGGGCAACGCTTCACTTGCAGCATATAAAACTTTCATTTTTAAACCTCCGTAAAAAATCACATAAAATCAGATTGGAACATTTCTGTGAAATCCTGTAAAGCATCGAAAAGACCGCTTGAGAAGAACACGATAACAATAATTATGGCAAGCACCACGGGAACACCAAGCTCTATAATGGTTTTTATCATCTGCTTGCGCTTCATTGAAATAATTTCATTTTCAAGCGCCGTGATTCGTTGCTTGAGCTCTTCAATTGCTACAGGATTTGCACCGACGCTGAACGGTGCTGTCTGCATTGGTGGCTGTTGTGGCACAAAGCCCTGCGGAACAGCCTGAACAGGCTCCTGCGGTATATTTCTTTTGTTCAATTCCAAAAGATATGAAGTAATATTATCAGGGCGGTCAACCTCTTTTGATATGACCGCATTAAGCCACCTCAGCTGTGCTTCGGTAGGGACACTTCCCTCAGAAAAGCCACCCAACTGTCTTTGGCAGAAGGAGCAGATTTTCTCCTCCTTGTCGCCGATTTTTTTTGTAATAAAATCAAGGTCGTCTGTTTTGCAACCGCAAACGGGACAGCATCCCATAATCACACCTCACAATCTGTCAGATAACGATTTTCTTACCGATATAAAGAGGATAGCTCTTGTCACCGCTAAGGTTTTTCTTAGGTGTAACAACTGTGTTTTTATCCATAATAACGCAATTGAGCTTTGCATCCTCACCTACAAAAGCGTCCTGCATAAGAATTGAGTTTTCAACAACCGCGCCTTTTGCAACTCTTACACCACGGAAAACGATGCAGTTTTTAACAGTGCCCTCAATCTGGCAGCCGTCAGCAACCAATGAATTGTGGCATTGTGAATTGAGGCCGTAAACAACAGGCATATCGTTGCGGACCTTTGTAAGAATCGGGTGATCGGGTGCAAAAAGGTCTTTTCTGCATTCTTTATTAAGAAGTGCCATATTTGCATCGTAGTATGTCTGAAGACTGTCTATTGTGCAGTTCCAGCCCTCAACCTTGTAGCCATAGATATTAAGGTGAGACACATTATTCTGGATAATATCCTTTTCAAAGTTTGTGTGGTTATAGCTTCTTGCGTCGCCGATAAGTCTTTCTAAAAGGGCTTTTCTTATAAGAATTGTGTTAACTGCATAATTAACGTCGCTTTCGGTTTTAACATCAATGCCCACGCTTGTAATACGGCTGTTATCATCAAGGCCGAGAGCCATCATTTTCTCAAGTGCGGGGAGCTTGCCGTTTGAATAAGCCACAGTAATATCTGCATTTTTCTGTGAATGGAAATCAAACATTTTTGAAAGGTCCATATTGCAGACGAAGTTTGAATCCATAAGAAGAACGTATTCCTGCTTTGAAGAGGAAATAAAGCTCATAATTCTGCCGAGAGCATCTATTCTGTCGTTTCCGCTGTGCTCTGCCGCATTTGCGGTAAAGGGCGGAAGCATAAATAAACCGTCAACCTTTCTTGAAAGGTCCCAGGGTCTGCCGCTTCCGACGTGGTCCATAAGAGAATGGAAATTGCTGTTTGTGATAACGCCCACCTTTGCAACACCACAGTTAACAAGGTTTGAAAGAGCGAAATCGATAAGACGGTATCTGCCGCCGAAGGGCACGGAGCCCATTGTTCGCCTTGCTGTGAGCGAACCGAGAGAAGCATCATAAGAGTTGGAATAAATTATTCCCAAAACATTTTTCGGCATCATACTGTTTCGCCCTCCTTAACATCTTCAGAAATCATTGACTGAGCTTTTACAACGGCATTTTTGCCGACTGTAACACCGGCACCAACAACGCTGACACCCCAATTTTCAAGATTGTCACATTTTTCGGGGTTTTCACCGACCACTGCGCCCTCTTCAATAACTGCATTTTCAGCAACCATTGCATATTGAACAACAGCACCTTTTTTGATAACTGCACCGGGCATAACTATTGAATAGTCAACAAATGCGCCCTCTTCAACGGTAACGTCTGAGAAAAGCACGGAGTAATCAATTTTTCCTTCGATTTCACAGCCCTCAGCCGCAATTGAATTTTCGATAGATGCTTTATCTGAAACGTACTGGGGAGCGGTCACGCCGCCTCTGCCGTAAATTTTCCATGAGGGGTCGCTCAAATCGATGTTTGCCTTGGGATTAAGAAGGTCAAGGTTAGCCTCCCACAGGGAGTCAATAGTTCCAACGTCCTTCCAATAACCGTCAAAGCCATAGGCAAAGAGTCTTTCGCCCGCTTCGTGCATTGCGGGGATAACGTTTTTACCGAAGTCATTTGAGGATTCGGGGTTATTCTCATCATCAATGAGATACTGACGGAGCTTTTCCCAGGTAAACATATAAACACCCATAGATGCTTTGTTGCTCTTGGGATTCTTGGGCTTTTCTTCAAAGGCTGTTATTCTGCCGTCATCATCAACAAACATAAGGCCGAAGCGTGACGCCTCTTCCCACGGAACCTCAAGCATTGCGATGGTACAAGCCGCATCCTTTTCCTTATGGAACTGAAGCATTTTTGCATAATCCATCTTGTAGATGTGGTCACCCGAAAGGATGGCAACGTATTCAGGGTTGTATCTGTCAATAAACTGAATGTTCTGATAAATTGCGTTTGCGGTGCCTTTATACCATTCGGTACCCTCAATCTGCTGATACGGTGAAAGGATATGAACGCCACCGTTTGCTCTGTCAAGGTCCCAGGGTCTGCCGCTTCCTATATACTCGTTAAGCTCCAAGGGCTGATACTGTGTTAAGACACCAACGGTATAAATACCTGAGTTAACGCAGTTTGAAAGGGGGAAGTCAATAATTCTGTACTTTCCGCCGTAAGGCACGGCAGGCTTTGCAATGTTTTTTGTGAGAACGCCGAGCCTTGAGCCCTGACCACCCGCAAGAAGCATTGCAATACATTCGGTTCTTTTTGCCATTTTTATCACATTCCTTTCTATTATTTCTTTGATTTTTTGCAACCACTTTTCTTTTCACCGTCGGCTTGTGCCTTGGGCTTGAGGTAAAGTGTTGTCATTGGTGGCAAATTCAAGTCAATAAACTGAGCTTTGCCGTGCATTTCACCCTTTTGGGTTTTGTAGGTTTTCTTTATTCTCTCACCGGAGCCGCCGAATTTTGCGGCATCCGAATTGAAAACAATTTCATAGGCATCGTTTTTGGGCACGCCTATTTTGTAGCTTTTTCTGTGAACAGGTGTGAAGTTGCAAACCGCAACGAGCATATCGCCCTTTTCATCCGTTCTTGTAAAGGCTATAACGGAGTTTTCGTTGTCATCGCTCACAAGCCAGTCAAAGCCCTCCCAGCTATAGTCGATTTCCCACATAGGGGAATTCTTTTTATAGAATTTGTTAAGGGCTTTTGCGTAGTCCTTGAGAAGAACGTGCATTTCATAATCAAGCAACAGCCAATCGAGACCTTTTTTATAGTCCCACTCAATAAACTGCCCGAATTCCGAGCCCATAAACAACAGCTTCTTGCCCGGGTGCGCATACATATAACCCAAAAACGCTCTCACCCCCGCAAATTTTGCATTGTAGCTGCCGGGGATTTTGTTAATCAACGAGCCTTTGCCGTGAACCACCTCATCATGTGAAATGGGAAGCACGAAGTTTTCGCTGAATGCATAGAAGAACGAGAAGGTTATTAAATCGTGATTGAATTTTTTATATATTCCGTCAAGGGAGAAGTAACGAAGAATATCGTTCATCCAGCCCATATTCCATTTGAAGTTATAGCCGAGACCGCCCATAAACACGGGCTTTGATACCATGGGCCACGAGGTACTCTCCTCTGCAAGCATCATAACATCACCGTGTTCACGGAAAACAGTTTCGTTAAGCTCCTTCATAAAGGCAACCGCCTCGAGGTTTTCGTTGCCGCCGTTCTCGTTGGCAATCCACTGACCGTCATCTCTGCCGTAATCAAGGTAGAGCATAGACGCTACGGCATCAACTCTCAAGCCGTCGATGTGGTATTCGTCAAACCAGAAGCAGGCATTTGATATAAGAAAGCTTCTGACCTCATTTCTGCCATAATCAAAAACCTTTGTGCCCCACCCGAGATGCTCGCCCTTTCGCACATCGGCATACTCGTAACAGGGAGAGCCGTCAAAATCAGCAAGACCGTGGGCATCCTTGGGGAAATGTGCGGGCACCCAGTCAACAATAACTCCGATTCCTGCCCTGTGGCATTCATCAACAAGATATTTAAAGTCATCGGGTGTTCCGAAGCGTGAGGTTACGGCAAAATACCCGGTTACCTGATAACCCCAGGAGCCGTCAAAGGGATGCTCCGCAACAGGCATCATCTCAATGTGGGTATAGCCCATATCCTTTACATATTCAACAAGCTCTTTAGCAAGGTCACGGTAGCTGAGATTGTTTCCATCCCCATATTTTCGCCAGGAGCCCAAATGAACCTCGTAAATATTTATCGGTGATTTATAAACGGAGGTTGCTTTTCTTTTTTTGAGCCACGCCCCGTCACGCCATTTATAGCTGCTTTCAAAAATTTTCGAAGCCGTTGCGGGTCTTGTTTCTGCGTGGGTGGCATAAGGGTCGGCTTTGTAAAGCCGCATTCCGTTCTGTGCCACAATAACAAACTTGTATGCATCATACATTTTGACATTTTCAACGTATGCTTCCCACACTCCGGCATCATTGAGCCGATACATAGGCGACGCATTATCGTCCCAACCGTTGAACGTTCCGCTGACAGCCACGCTCACCGCATTCGGTGCCCACACCCTGAAAACATATTTGTTTTCTTCAACCTTGTGAGCGCCCAGAAACTCCTGTGCCTTATAGTTTTTTCCCTGATGGAAAACATAAAGCGGAAAATCATTGTAGTTATTTGCGTTTTCGTTTTTCACCCCAACACCTCACAATACATTACATCATTCTAATGATAACAAAAATTACTCCCCATTTCAAGAATATTTTGATATATTTTGTTCAAAGCTCAGTTAAAATTTTCCAGACCACATTGTGTAATTTGCACAATAGTTTTGTGGAATTTGTAGATAGCAAATTTATGGTTTTTGTGCGAAAACTTATATATTTGATATTTTTTAAAAAAACCGGTTATTTTTCCTAATAAGAACTATAATTCCAAGAAAAGTGATATCATATAAAAGTTAAACGTTTAACTGTTCGGAGGTCAGCTTAATGAATTACAGAGAAATGGTGCACAAGCTCATTTCCACCTCGCTTATTCATCGTTACCATATTACAAAATCGGCTCAGAAAGCCGGTCTTTACTACGGTCAACCGATGATTTTGGAATATATAAAGGAGCATACCGCCTGCACACAAAAGGAGCTTGCAGACAGCTTGCATATATCCCCCGCAAGTGTTGCAACGTCAATAAAACGGCTTGAAAAAAGCGGCTACGTCACACGTTCGACAGACAAAGATGATATCAGAAAAAACAGACTTTTTTTAACCGATAAGGGTTTAAATATTCTGACAGAGTTCAGAAGCATTTGCGACGAAACCGATAGAGAAATGTTCAAAGGCTTTTCTGAGGAAGAATGTCGGTTATTATGTTCTTTCCTTGAGAGATTATACAACAATCTCGACACGGAAAACCTCACAAATTCTCAAATGAAAGCAGAAATACAACGCAAAGGAGGACGCAGCAAATGATTAAAGAGCTTGCGGGCTATGCCCGTAAATACAAAATATACGCTATACTTTCCCCTGTTTCAATTGTTTTAGAGGTTCTTATTGAAGTGCTCATACCACTTCTTATGTCAGTAATTATTGACTGCGGCATAAGCGGCCAGCCCCTTGAAAGCAAGGATAGCTTTATTGCAGAAATTCTTATTTCTTTGGGCTTCGCAAGTAAAACGGGCACAGACCTTATAATCTCTCTTGGTGCTCTTATGCTGGGTATGGCTTGTATTTCTCTCGCCTGCGGTGCGGCTGCAGCTTTTTTTGCCGCAAAGGCGGGTATGGGCTTCGGAGCAGAATTGCGCTTTGGAATTTTCCGAAAAATTCAGGATTTTTCGTTCTCCAACGTTGATAAATTTTCAACAGGCTCACTTATAACACGAATGACAACCGACATAACAATGATTCAGAACACCTTTATGATGGCGATTCGTATGTTTATACGCTCCCCCCTTATGTTCTCAATGGCAATTGTTATGGCATTCAGCATAAACAAAAGGCTTTCACTTATTTTTATGTGCGTTGCCCCCGTTATGCTTTTTCTTATTCTTCTTATCGGCATCAAGGCTCACAAGCGCTTTAAAAGAATGTTTAAGAAATACGATAAATTCAACACGTTCATTCAGGAAAATCTCATTGCCGCAAGAGTTGTAAAAGCGTTTGTGCGTGCAAGGCACGAAAAGGATAAATTTAAAATCTCCAACGACGAGCTGAAGGATGCTTCAATCTTTGCAGAAAAGCTCATAATTTTCAACGGACCCATAATGTCTGTTTCAATTTACACTTGTATTATCCTTATTCTCTGGATTGGCTCAAAGCTCATTATTGACGGGAATATGTTCATCGGCGATCTTATGAGCTTCATAACATATATTCAGCAGATTTTTATATCACTTTCTTTCATTTCGATGATTTTTGTTATGTCCGTTATGTCAAAGGCATCTATGGACCGTGTTTACGAGGTTCTCACAGAGACACCTGATATTGACGACGCATATGCCGACGAAAAGCTTACTGTCAACGACGGAAGCATAGAGTTTAAAAACGTTTCCTTCAAATACGGCAAAAATGCCAGACGGGAGGTTCTTAAAGATATTAACCTTTCCATCAAATCGGGCGAAACTATCGGAATCATCGGTTCAACGGGCAGCGCAAAATCCTCCCTTGTTCAGCTTATACCAAGGCTTTATGACACAACCGAGGGTGAGGTTCTTGTTGGCGGAAGAAACGTAAAGGACTATAAGCTATACAATCTTCGTGACAACGTTTCAATGGTACTTCAGACAAACATTCTTTTCTCGGGTACAATTGAAGAAAACCTTCGTTGGGGTAATGAAAACGCAAGTCTTGAAGAAATACGTGCCGCCGCAAAAATTGCTCAGGCAGATGATTTTGTTATGAGCTTCCCCGACGGCTATCAGACAGATTTGGGTCAGGGCGGCGTCAATGTTTCGGGCGGTCAGAAGCAACGACTTTGCATTGCACGAGCTATCCTCAAAAACCCGAAAATTCTTATTCTTGACGACTCAACAAGCGCCGTTGACACCGCAACCGACGGAAAAATCCGTGAGGGTATGAAAAACCTTTTGCCCGACACCACAAAAATCATAATTGCACAGAGAATCAACTCTGTTCAGCACGCTGACAGAATAGTTGTTATAGATGACGGTCAGATAAACGATATCGGCTCACACGACGAATTGCTTTCAAGAAACGAAATATACAAAGAAGTATATATTTCACAGCAAGAAGGCAAAATGGAGCAATAAGAAAGGAGGAGGTCACGTGGCAGAAAAACAAGTTAAACGCTCAAACGGTAACGGACCCGGTCCGGGCGGCAGAATGAAATTCGAAAAACCCAAGAACACCAAAAAAACTCTTTTAAGACTTCTTTCTTACGTTACACAGAAAAAAGCCTTGCTTGTAGTGGTTTTTATGCTTGTTCTTTTCAGTTCGGTTGCAGACATCTTAGGAACATACCTTTTAGGCCCCGTTATTAACGAAATCAGTAATATGCTTTCATCGGGCAGCAGGGATTTCACGGTAATTATAAAGTATCTTTGCATTTTAGGTGTGATTTATATTCTTGGTGCGGTGGCTCAATACACCTACTCCAGACTTATGCTCAACGTTTCTCACGGCACACTTAACACTTTAAGAAAAGACCTTTTTGAGCATTTGCAGGATTTACCGATTAAATATTTTGATACACACACCCACGGTGAGCTTATGAGCCGTTTCACCAACGATGTTGACACCATCCGTGAAGCAATCAGCCAGGGTCTTGTTCAGACAATTACATCTCTTGTTACTGTTGTGGGCATCTTCGTTATGATGCTTTATATCAGCCCCGCTCTTACCTGTTTAATCATAGTAATGCTTGTTGTAATGCTTTACGTTATCAAATTTATCGGCGGGCGCTCCTCCGGCTTTTTCCGCCGTCAGCAAATGGCTGTTGGCGCAGTTAACGGCTACATTGAGGAGCTTATTGAGGGCTCAAAGGTTGTAAAGGTTTTCTGCCGCGAAGAAAAAACGAAAGAAACCTTTGATGAAATCAACGAAAACTACAGAAAAGCCGCAACAAACGCTCACACCTTTGCCAGCATTCTGATGCCCATTATGGGTAACCTTTCCTACGTCAACTTCACCGCTACCGCCGCTTTAGGTGCATTTATAATTCTCAAGGTGGGCGATACCGCAACCGGCGGTATTACAGGCTTGTTTCTCGGCGGTGCGGCAGGTGTTCTTTCTTTCGGCTCACTTGCTTCATTCCTGCAATATACAAGACAGTTTTCACGTCCCATCAGTATGATTTCACAGCAGATGAACAGTATTCTTGCCGCCCTTGCAGGTGCAGAAAGAATTTTTGAAATTATTGACGAAACTCCCGAGGAGGATAACGGCTACGTTACCCTTGTTCATGCAACCATTGACGAAAACGGCAACGTAACCGAATCCGAAACACGAACGGGCACCTGGGCCTGGAAGCACCCCCACTCTGCCGACGGAACGGTTACCTACACGCTTCTCAAGGGTGACGTCAGATTCCACAACGTTACCTTTTCATACGATGGTAAAAAGACCGTTCTCAAAAACGTTTCCCTTTATGCAAAGCCCGGTCAGAAAATTGCATTTGTCGGCTCAACCGGTGCAGGTAAAACAACCATCACAAACCTTATTAACCGTTTCTATGATATACAGGAGGGTAAAATTACCTACGACGGTATAAACATAAAGAAAATTAAAAAGGATGACCTTCGGCGTTCACTTGCAATGGTTCTTCAGGATACCCACCTTTTCACAGGTACGGTTGAAGAAAACATCCGCTACGGCAAGCTTGACGCAACCCACGAGGATATTGTCAATGCGGCAAAAATAGCAAATGCAGACAGCTTCATTACAAGACTGCCCGACGGCTACGACACTATGCTCACAGGTGACGGCTCCAACCTGTCACAGGGTCAGCGCCAGCTTCTTGCAATCGCAAGAGCCGCCGTTGCCGACCCGCCTGTTCTTATTCTTGACGAGGCAACAAGCTCCATTGACACAAGAACAGAACGACTTATAGAAAAGGGTATGGATAAGCTGATGGAGGGTAAAACGGTTTTTGTCATTGCCCACCGCCTTTCCACCGTCAGAAACTCCAATGCTATTATGGTGCTTGAAAACGGTGAAATCATTGAGAAGGGCGACCACGATACTCTTATTGAAGAAAAAGGAAAATACTACAAGCTCTATACAGGTCAGTTTGAACTCTCCTGATAAAAAAGAACAGATAACTTGTGAAGGTTATCTGTTCTTTATTTTTATAAGGCTTTAAATATTGATAATCTGTGCAAGGCTCTTGTGGAAGCCATATACATATATTTTTCGTTTTCCTTACCCGAAAATCCGCCGTCCTTATCAAAGACAATAACGTTGTCAAACTCGAGACCCTTTGTGAGGGCAAGGGGCATAACAATGGGGCTGTCCGACAGCTCACAGGATTTATTATCGCAAAGTCTGAGAGTGGGGAATTTCTTTTTAAGGTCTTTATAAACCCGGAGCGCATCGCCGATATCCTTTGTAATAATACAGGTGGATTGGCTTATGCCCGTATATTCAAAAAGAAGTGCTTCAAGCTCTTTTGTTTTACCGCACAGCTCTCTTACATCTTCACCATCACGCTCAAAAACCTCGTATTTTTTATCCTCTGCCAGCATCGACGTTGCAAAATCATTAATCTGCTTTGTTGAACGGTAGCTTTTGTTAAGCTTCAGCGTTTTTGCGCCGTAAAGGTCTGCAATAATTTCCGCATTAGCTGTATTAAGTGCCGGGAGAATTGCCTGATTTGTATCTGCAAGAAGTGTAACCCTTGCTCTCGGGAACATTGAAAGGATTATTTTATGCTGCATAAGAGAAAAATCCTGTGCCTCGTCGATAAGAATATGTTTAACACCCGAAAGAACTGCACACGTGCCGAGAACTGTTTTAACAAAAACGGCTCCCAAGGCATCCTCGAACTCAATGTAGCCCTTCATAAGGCTGTTTTTTGTTTCAAGAAGCTGTGGGCAATTAATTTCTTTTGCATATCCTTCAAGAAGATTGAAATAAATATCAACAGCATCAAGGCGTGTTGCGTCACGAATCATATCCTCTGCCTGTGCTTTTGTAAGATGCAAAAGCCTCTTCATTGCTTTTTCGGTGCTGTCGCCGATTTCAGTTTCGGCATCCACCTTTTTATAAACAGCCTCTCTGTTTTCAGAAAAATAACGGGTAACAACGCTCTGAACATAAACAATCAGCCTGTCCACCCTTGTTTTCAGGTTGTTTTCGGTGTCACCGAGAAACCTTTCGAGAATATCGTCGGCGGAAAGGATTGTTTCATCAAACAGAACAACGTCACGGAATATCGGGTCAACGTCATCGGCATTTCGGGCAACGTACTCCATAAACTCGCCATTGAGCTTGATTTTTGCAGATTTTTCCCTGTCGGTGTCGCCGTTGATTACACTTTCTGCCAAAGAGTAATAGTCCGCAACGTTCATTGTGGGCAATTCTGCGGCGAAAATAGAATAAAAGCTTGCATAATTTATAGGCATCTCGCCAAGCTCAGGGATAATATCCGCAACGTAGCTTGAGAAAATATCGTTATTTGAAAACATTATTATCTCAGCAGAGGAGAGCTCTGTTCTGTTCTGATAAAGAAGATATGCAAGCCTGTGGAAGCCCACGGAGGTTTTACCGCTTCCCGCAGGGCCGAGAACTAAAAGATTCTGATTGTCGGCATAGCGGATAACCTTGTTTTGCTCCCTTTGAATACTGCTGACAATAACCTTGAGATGCTCCCCCGATGAAGATGAAAGAACGTCACGTAAAATATCGTCGTCAATTTTAACGTCGCTGTCAACATAATAAACAAGATTACCGTTTTCAAACTTGAATTGTCTTTTGTTGAGCAATTCGCCGTTTATGTTACCCTTTGGAGCTTTGTAAAATGCTTTTGTGCCGTCAAAATCCTCATAGAAAAGTGACGCCACAGGTGCTCGCCAGTCACAGACAAGCATACGGAAGGTGTCGTGCTCCTGCAGGGTACGCAAGCCGATGTATATATCTTTTCCGGCGGGGGCGGTTTCCGGCTTGAAGGTGACCTTTGCAAAATACGGCGCTTTACGTAATTTTCTGTAAAAATGGATATTCTCTGCCGCTTCCTCGGCATAAATCATCTGTTTTTCCATCTCGTGATGGGTCTGGGTAAGCTCCATGCCGGAGTACATACCACCGTTAGGATTATCCATATTAAAATCCTCGCCGAGAACCTTGATATTGGATTTGTATTCGTTTATCTGCTTCTGAAGTCTTTTTGTTTCAAAGTCAAGAAATTGCTGAACCTTTTCAGAATAAGCCTTTTCTGTTGTCATATCCTTTTCAAGCATAGCCTTTGCCCCCTTTTAAATGAACATCGAAATTGTACTACAAAGAGTATTGTTATGCAAGACTTGTATTTCTTTTAAAAATGTGTTATACTTGGTACATAGAAAAAGGTGCTGTAAAAACGAAGGTTTTTACAGCGCCCTTATTTTTTAATCGTAAATATTAATAATATCGTATAAGTGCAACAACCTTGCCGAGAATTACGACCTCGTTTGTGATAATGGGCTCAAACTCGTCGTTTTCGGGCTGCAGGCGAAAATGACCGTTTTCTTTATAAAAGCGTTTAACGGTTGCCTCGTCCTCAATCATTGCAACAACAATCTCACCGTTTGAAGCGTAGGGGGTTTTCTCGGCAATAACAATATCACCGTTGAGAATACCCGCCCAGAGCATACTTTCGCCACGGACCTTGAGAGCAAAAAGCGGTTTATCTCTTGAAACCCTTCCCGTGTAGGGAATGTAGCCCTCAATTTGTTCAACGGCAAGAATGGGCATACCCGCAGTAACCGTACCGAGAAGGGGTACGTGGGTTATATTTTCAGCCTGGCCGAGAATACGGATTGACCTTTTTAAAAGTGGGTCACGCATAATGTAACCGGCTTTTTCAAGTGCATCAAGATTCGCCTGAACAGATGACGTTGATTTAAGACCCACAGCCGCACCGATTTCACGCACCGAGGGGGGAACACCATCCTGCGAGCGCTCTACTAAAAATTCATATATCTTTTTTTGAGTTTCGTTAATAGGCTCCAAAAAATCACCCTCCGAACAAATTTTCTCTTTTCTTTTCCTATAATATCACATCTTTTCCAAAAAAGCAAACATTTGTTTGCATTTTTTAAAAAATTTTTTCATATACCTTTTTTGGTGATGTTATGTTCAGAATTTTTTCTTTCAGACAGCTTTTTATATTCTGCGCTATTTTGTGCGCCGCTCTGCTCGGTCTTTCTGCGGTGAATGTTTCATTACCTGTTGCGGCAACGGTTAAAAACGGTGCAGATATACCTGTTATAATGTATCACCAGGTTTGCGATAACCCGAAAATTTTCGGAGATTACGTTATTCCCCCATCGCTTCTGGAGGAGGATTTTCAATATCTCAAAAAAAAGAACGTAACCCCCATATCCTTTGGCGACCTTGAAAAATATGTTGCGGGCAAAATGACCTTGCCCGAAAAATGCATAATTATTACCTTTGATGACGGTGAACGAAGCTTTCTTACACGTGTCGTTCCACTTTTGGAAAAATACGGCTACCCCGCAAATGTCAACATAATTGGCTCCCTTGTGGAAATTTACACGCAGAATGGCGAAACAGATGACCGCTATGCTTACCTTAACCGAAACGATATTGCGGAGCTTGCAAAAAAAGACCTTGTGGAATTGGGTTGCCACACCTATGACCTCCACGACCTTGGCCACCGACGGGGAATGGGAAAGCTCCGTGGCGAAAGCAACGAGAAATATATTAAAGCTATTACCGATGACCTGCAAAAATTCAACCACCTTTTTGAAGACCTTACAGGTGAAAAACCAAAAATCCTCGCCTATCCGTACGGCATAAGAAACAACAAACTTCTTGAAACAGCAAAAAGCCTTGGCTTTACCGTCACCCTAACCTGCCGCGAGGAGTCAAACACCATTTCTGTTGGCGACAGTTTGTTTGAGCTCGGCAGATTCAACCGCCCCTACGGCAAAACACCGGAAGAATTTTTTAAAGAGATTGGTATATAAAAATTCCGTAAGACAGCGCTGTCTGTCTTACGGAGTTTTTTTAATACATTGCTTCTCGTCTTTTCTTTTTAATAAACTTGTAAACGAAATAAACCACAACAAGCACAAGTGATGTTGACAGCCCTATATATGCGTCAATATTTGAGTTACCCTCAATTTTCAGCTCGTTCCACAGCATATTCATATAGTTCTGTGTTTCGTAATCGAGGTTTTCAAACATCTCTGTTCTTGGTGTGTTTTCTTCATCCGGGTAAAGAACGGGGTCGCCCTTTAAATCGTAATCGTCGGATTCAAGAACGTTTGCGTGAGGTGATGCATAGCAGATGTAATTTGCGTTTGCAACGGCAACTTCATCCTCAAGCATAAAGTTGATATAAAGCTCTGCCGCTTCCTTATTCTCTGCATTTTTGGGGACACACATAGCGTCCACAAAGAAGTTAACACCCTCCTTCGGGTAAACGAAGGCAAGGTCGGGGTTAACATCGTACATTGTAAGGAAGTCGCCCGCATAATATGGTGCAAGTGCGGCTTCACCGTTTTCCATTTTGTTGAATACTTCATCCATAACATAGGAAGAAACAAGGTGATTTTGCTCCTTCAAAGCCTCTATGGCTTTATCCCAATCCTCAAGATTTTCTGTGTTAATGCTCTGACCGAGGTAGCATTGAGCAACACCAAAAGCATCACGGGGGTTGTTGAACATAAGGATTTCACCCTTGTAGCGTTCATCCCACAATGCCCCCCAGCTATCCGGAGCCTCTTCAACCATTTTTGCGTTATAAATAAGCCCAACCATACCAACTGTGTACGGTACGGTATATTTGTTTTCGGGGTCATAGTAAAGTCCCCGATATTTTTCCATAACGTTTTTGTAGTTGGGGATATTTGAAAAATCAAGCTCTGCGAGCATATCCTCTTCAATGAGCTTTGCAATCATATAATCTGAGGGGATTATAACATCATAGTTTGCGCCGCCGGATTGAAGCTTGTTATACATATTTTCGTTGCTTTCGTAGTTTGAATAGTTAACTGTTATGCCGTAGCGCTTTTCAAACTCCTTGTTAACGTCGAGAGAGCCCTCTGCACCGTCGGAGATATATTCGCCCCAGTTGTAAACGTTAAGGGTTGTTCCCCTAAGGTGGGAATAATCCTTTTTATCACCCGCAAAACAGGGCACAACCGAAAGAGCGAGAAGAATTATGCTGAATAATACTGAAAAAAAGCGTTTCATCATTTTGCACCGCCTTTTTTAGCAAGCTTCTTGTCGCCCCTTGATGCTACAACATTTGAAACAATAAGAAGAACAAGAATAACAAGGAAAATCAGCGTTGAAAGGGCATACAAATCGGGTGTAACCTTCTTTTTTGTCATCGAGAAAATCCTTATGGGCAAGGTCTGCGAGCTTGGTCCGCTGACAAAATAGCTGATTATGAAATCATCGATTGACAAAGTGAATGCCATCATAAGACCGGATATTATACCCGGCATAA
The DNA here is from genome assembly GCA_015066225.1 of Oscillospiraceae bacterium. Lineage (GTDB taxonomy): Bacteria > Bacillota > Clostridia > Oscillospirales > Acutalibacteraceae > DTU089. The sequence goes on along the minus strand of SVOT01000002.1, from coordinate 126,985 downwards.
TTGCAGGCAAAACAACCTTGTAAAAAGCCTGGAAGGGTGTGCAGCCCAAATCCTGTGCCGCCTCGGCAAGGTGGGCATCGGTCTGTTTGAGCTTTGGCAGAACGTTAAGAATAACATATGGCAGCTCAAAGGTTACGTGGGCAATAATAAGTGTTGTAAAGCCCAAGGTGCCTGTTTTGCCGAGAACACCGCCGATGAACACGAAAAGAAGCATCATAGCAATACCCGTAACGATTTCGGGGTTCATCATGGGGATGTTTGTTGTTGTCATTACGCTTGTTTTAAGAAGCTTATTTTTATAGCCGAAAATTGCGGTTGCGGCGGCTGTTCCCATAACTGTTGAAATGATTGATGAAACAACAGCAATAATAACAGAGTTTTTAAAAGCCGCAAGAGTTGCCGCATCTCTGAAAAGCTCTTCGTACCAATGAAGAGAAAAGCCCTCAAAAACTGCGGTGCTCTTTCCGGAGTTGAAGCTGAAAAGAATAAGAACCGCAATGGGTGCATAAAGGAAAATAAAAATAAGAACCGTGTAAAGCTTGCCGCCGAGAGATGTTTTTCTTGTCATATTACAACACCTCCGTCATCGTCAGAGAACTTGTTCATAACCGCAAGGCATATAAATATAAGAATCATAAGCACAAATGAAAGTGATGCACCTAAGTTGTAGTTGTATGCGGTCTGGAACTGGGTTTCTATAATGTCGCCGATAAGGGTTGTTCCCGTGCCACCCAGCTTCTGTGATATGTAGAACGTGCTCACAGAGGGCACAAAAACCATTGTGAAGCCCGAAACAACGCCCGGAACACTAAGGGGAACGGTAACATTTTTAAACACGTCAAATTTATTGCCGCCCAAATCCTGTGCCGCCTCAATAAGAGAGCGGTCAGATTTTAACATAACCGTGTATATGGGCAGAATCATATATGGCAGGAAGTTGTAAACCATACCGAGAACAACTGCGCCACGGGTGTTTATGAGGTGAATGGGCTCAATACCCCATTGTGTGAGCTTGTTTATTCCGTCAACAACAGAGTTTATTGTTGTTGTGAGCAAGCCGTTATCCTCAAGAATTGTCATCCAGGAATATGTTCTTAAAAGAAAGTTCATCCACATCGGGAGCATAATAATCATTGTCATCGTGCTTTGCTTTTTCGGACCCTTGTTTGCCATTATCATAGCAAGCGGGTACGCAATAACAAGGCAGATAACCGTGGCAAGAAGCCCTAACCATACGGAAAGGACTATTGTGTCGGTATATTTACCGATATCAAGCATATTATCGAAGGTAAAAGCACCGCTTTTATCTGTAAAAGCGTAGTAGGCAACCATACAAAGAGGAACAATGATGAAAATAATCGCCCAGACAATGTACGGAGCGCCTGCTAAACGAGTCATAAGTGAAGATTTATTCTTCATCAAAAGCACTCCTTTCTTGAAAAAATACCGTGGGGATTATTCGTCTTCTTCCTCATAGGAAGCATCTGACAGCTCTTCAAATTCTTCACTGAATGAGCTGTAGTCGCCGTAAAGACCGGAGTACTTTGATTTTTTCATGATATGTATAGCGTCGGGCACAATGTTAAGACCGATTGTTGAGCCCACCGTCTGATTGTATTTTGATTCAATCATCCATTTAAAGCCCTTGATTTCAACGATTATTTCGTAATAATCGCCTTTAAATGTGGTAGATGTGACAACACCTGAAATCATAGCCTCTGAAACAGGCACAACGTCAACGTCCTCAGGTCGAACAACAACGTCAACCTCTTCGTCAACGCCAAAGCCCTTGTCAAGACATTTGAATTTGTGACCCGCCATTTCAACCCAAAAGTCGGCACGCATAACACCCTCAATAATATTGCTTTCGCCGATGAAATCCGCAACGAAAGCGTTTTTAGGCTCGTTGTAGATGTCTGTGGGTGTGCCAATCTGCTGAATAACGCCTGCATCCATAACAACGATTGTGTCGGACATTGAAAGGGCTTCTTCCTGGTCGTGTGTAACGTAGATAAAGGTGATGCCAAGGCGTTTCTGAATATTTTTGAGCTCAACCTGCATATCCTTGCGAAGCTTCAGGTCAAGAGCGCCCAACGGCTCGTCAAGAAGAAGCACGCGGGGTTTAACAACAAGCGCCCTTGCAATGGCAACACGCTGCTGCTGACCACCGGAAAGTGATGAAATATTTCTTCTCTCGAAGCCCTTGAGGTTTACAAGAGCAAGCATTTCCGTAACTGCCTCTTTAATCTCTTTTTCGGGTGTCTTTTTAAGTCTCAGCCCGAAAGCGATGTTCTCATAAACATTAAGGTGGGGGAACAGCGCATATCTCTGGAAAATGGTGTTCAGCTGTCTTTTATACGGGGGAACACCGTTTATTAATTTGCCGTCAAAAATAACCTCGCCTGAATCGGGCTCCTGAAAGCCTGCAATAATTCTGAGCGTGGTTGTTTTACCGCAACCGGAGGGTCCTAAAAAGGTTATGAACTCCTTGTCGCGGATGTATAAATTCATATTTTCAATTATTTGTTCCCCATCAAAGGAAACGGAAATGTTTTTGAGATCAATAATGTTGTTGGACAATTACGCAACCCCTCTCTATGGTTTGTAGCAAAATGATGTGTTTTGCTGAAGGTCGGGTTTTTTCTAAAAGAAAAAACCACCCACCCAAAGAACGCTTATAATTCTTCAAATTGGTGATTTGTCCGTGGAGCCAAAAGTGTGAACCCGTGACATTTTAATTTGCACTTTAAATATATATATAATTAAGGAAAAAGTCAATATATTTTTTTAATTGTCACAAAATATATTTTTCTGTCGCTGAACGAATTTACACGCAATAATAAATTGTGTCCCATGCGGGAACGTACGGGTGGTGGCGAAGATAGATTTTATAATCCCCGTTTATGCAGTCAAGAAGCAGCGGGAGCTTGAAAATATCCTCGTTTTTATGATATGCCGCAACGTTGAGAAGGGGCTTGTATTTTCTGAGAAATTCCCCCGAGGATTCAATAATCTGAAGCTCGCACCCCTCAGCGTCTATTTTTATGTAATCGGGTATTATACCATTGCAGAGACTTGTAAGAGTTACGCTGTCTGTTTTCACGTCACCGCCTATTGCAGACTGTCTGCCGCCGTCGTGAGAGAAATAAACCTCACCGTCAATGTCCGTGACCGCCGCGTTCACTCCCTTGAAATTGGGTAGCTTTCCGCAATTTTCCATAAGCTTTTTAAAGGTTTTCTTGTCGGGCTCGGCGGCTACGATAAAGCTGTAGTCACCGTCGCAAAGAGTAAGATATTTTTCAACTGTGTCGCCCCTGTATGCACCAATGTCAACAAACGCTCCGCCTTTTTGGGGTTTCAATATGCTTTCATAAGCCTCGCTTTCGGGTGTTGTGATGCTTTCAAGAATGTTGAACTCACCGCCGAAAAGAAAATCAATGTAGCCCCCATAAACCTTTTTTGAAAAATCGTCTGCAAGAAGAGTATATGCCTTTTCTATGTCTCTTTCGTTTTTCTGAAGATAATCTTCATCAAAAATTTCTGTGCCGATGACGGGCACAACGGGCACAAGAACTCTGTGCTTTTTTGATATTTCACGGATATTTTCAAGCACCTCGGGTCTTGATGAACCGAATGAAATAACAACCGTGAAGCTTTTGTAAAGCTCTTCAAAATATGACAGAGGTTTAACCGGAAAGCCCCTGAAGGTGCGCTCTCTCACAAAGCCGTTACTTGCCGTGACACCGTTTATGGCTATGCCCTTTTCAGAAAACACGTCAAGCACCTTGTCGGCACCGTTTCCGGTGCCGTACATAATTATTGGTTCAGTTGTTTTTTTCAGCTTTTCCCACACACTCACGGGCTCTGAACTAAACGAAAGCATAGCTTCTCCTTTTTATTTTTATATTACAAACCAAGCAGTTTTATTGCATTCTTATAAAAAATCAAATCTTCCTCTTGCTGTGTCAATTCCAGGGTTTTTATCATACGCATATCCCACGAGGGGGCGTGCCACGGGCAATCTGACCCGAAAAGAATCTTATCAACACCCTTTTTATCTAAAATTCTTTTTGCCCTGTCCTTGGGCATTGAGCTGTAGCCGAAGGCTGTGTCGAAATACACCGGGATATCGCAAAGATATTTCAACACATCCTCGCCCATATTTGCCGAGCCCCAATGGGCGCAAATCATTGATGTTTCAATCCATTTTGCGGCTTTTCTCAGCCTTTCAGGTGTTGCGTGATAGGGCGCAGGGTAGCCGAAATCCTCACCTGCGTGAAAAATGAGAAGCAAGCCAAGCTCCGATATTTTTTTATAAATCGGCTTCATAAATTCATCGTCAACAAAAAACTGCTGATATTCGGGGTGAAGCTTTACACCCTTCATACCCATAGCTTTTATTCTTTCAAGCTCCTCCAATGCGTCCTCTGCATAGGGATAAACCGAGCCAAAAGGTATAATTTCATCACTTTTCTGTGAACAAATATAATCATTAACGGCTTTTTGCTGTTTTGCATTTGTGGCAATTGCGAGGGTTACGCTTTTATCCACACCGTCCTTTTTCATAATCGATTTCAAGCCCTTTATTGTGCCATCGGTCTGTGGGATCAACCCGCCCGAGGTAAAGCTCAGCTTCTCCATAACCTTTGGTGCAATTTCTTCGGGAAATGCGTGAGTATGAAAATCTATAACCATAAATTCTGACACTGCCTTCTTTCATAGATGTTAAATATTATAACCCTCTTTTCAGATAAAAATCAAGATAAAAGAGGAGTGAAAAACTAATGTTTTTCACTCCCCCGTGATTTTATCAGCCAATGCTCATTTCATCAATTTTTTCGGTTGTTGCTTTGTTAAATGAATACATTGTGCCGTCGTATGACGAGTAGCCGAAAATTGTATCACCGATATAGGTTACTCTTGACATTCCCTTTGACCAGCTACTACCTTCGGTTACCGCTTCATAGCTTGTGTTAGCAGAGAAGGTTTTGCTTTCTTCATCAATCTTCAATGCAAGAATACCGTTTGTTACTGTGGTTTCAAGCTTCGAGCCGTTTGCATCTGCCCAGACCTCTTCCCTCTGGGTATACGGAATATACATTATTTTATTTTCGCTGTCCCAGCAAAGGGCCTTGTGGGTGCTGTATGCAGTGGAGCTGATGTTTTTCCACTTGTATTTTGCACTTTGGGCTGAAATAACAAACTTTCCGCTTTCAACGGGCTTTGTGGGGTCGCTGACATCAAACAGCGACACCTTGAAGCCACCGTTTGTGCCGTTATCATTGCCGTCGTAACCAACACCGAGAACCAGCCCCTCACCCACGGGGTGCAGATAGGTTGAATAGCCCGGTATTTTAAGCTCGCCCAGAATAACAGGTTTTTCGGAATCTGAAAGGTCGATTACAAACAGCGGGTCTGTCTGAATAAACGTTACTACGTAGGCTGTTTCACCGCTGAATCTGACGGATTGTATCCGTTCACCCTTTGCAATATCCTTGAGAAGCCCTTTTGTTTCAAGGCTTTCGTTGAGAACATAGAGCTGGTTTGTCAAATTCTCGCCCCAATCGCCGAGAGTTGTTGCTATGCGAAGCTCGCCGTTATACTCATCCATACTGAACTGATTGAGAGCGCTTCCGTCAACCGACGCATTTTTAAGGTATTTTATGTCATAATTAGTGATATCGAATTTATAAATCTGAGTTTTCTGTGTTCCGCTGCCGCCGAAAATTTCAATAACTCTGCCTGAATCGTTATATTCGGTGCTTGTGACGTAAAGAGTTTCTGTTGTGCAATAAACATTTTCACCACCGCCGAGAACTGCCTGAGTTTTCAAGGTTTCCTTATCGCCGATATTCATTACAGATGCAACAAGGTAACGGGAATCGCAAACCTCATCCATAATGCAGATATCCGAAGCTGAAATTCTGTTAAACTCGCCATCGTCAACGCTGATTTGGGGAACGCACCCATCTATAACCTCCTGCTCTTCGGCAGAAATGTCGACATAATAGTTGGAAATAAGAACAAGCTCATTTCCCACAAGTCTTGATGAAACGTAGTCTCCCTGCTGATATATTCGCCACATCTCTTTAGGGGATTTTTTGTCGCTGATATCAAAGGCTGCCGCCATAACAAGAGTGTCGTGATAACCGTAATACTGCGTTTTGAGACAGTCGCAGGTTATTTCGGCTTCGCCACTGTGGTCGTGTACTCTTTTTTTGCATTCACCCACAACAAGAAGTCTGTCGCCCGAAACATACATTTCATTGATGCTCATATGGAAAATCGTTGCATCCTCGGGCTTTTCAATATTAATTACCCCCGCCTTTTCAAGCTTGCCGTCGCTGTTGGGCTTTATTATTGAAATTTTACAATCATATTCAAGAGTGGGAATTTCCTCCGATGAAACAGAGCCTTTTTTCGGTGTGGCACCCCCGGCATTGGGGCTTGTTGTACCCACAGTGCCCGAAACCTTTGTGTATATATCACCAAAGGCATCATAATATGCACTCCAATCGGTATTATCGGGGTTAACAACATAAAGATACGTGCCGTCATTTTTTATTATATCCGCTTCGTGTACACCCGAAACCTGCTCGTTTGTTTCGCCATAGCCTTTGCCTGTATGACTTTCGGCAACGGGTCTTGTCACAGACTGTGAGCTTCCGTTACTGCCTGTTCCCGCCTGGGGTGCGGCACCCGTGTTCACATTGTCTACAGCATCCTCATCGGTGAATGTGTTAACGTTATAACAAAACTTATTTTCGTATTTTTCATATTTTGCGGCATAATCGGCAAAAAGCTTTTCTATTTCGGAATAATCCTCCACAGCAACGGGCGAACCGCCCACTATGCTGTTTGTTGCACCGCCCTTATCCTTTAACGGAATATTTTTCCACGGCTTCACTATCGCAACGCTCGTTACCGCAACTATAACAGCCGCAGCACCTGCAGCAATGCGGAATGCCGTATTTCTTTTTCTGCGTTTTTCTTTTTTTATCTCTTCCTTGTAATCTGCCTGCTTAACCTCTTTTATAAGAAGCTCTATTTTTTCTGTTGAAAGGCTTTCGGGAAGGGTTATTTTCTCTGATTTTTGCAATTTTTCGTTTATTTTATTAAGGTCTTCTGTGCTCAGAAAATCAAAATCCTTGTTTTTGTCCATAATTGCTCTCCTTTCACAAAATCTTCTTGAGTTTTTCAATGGCTCTTTTTTGCCTGGACCTTACGGTACCCGGGGTCATATTGAAAATGCCCGCAAGCTCCTGACTTGTGAAGCCGCCGATTATCGAGAGCACAATAATCTGGGCATCCGGCGGCGTGAGAGATGCAAGAGCCTGCTTCAGCTCAACGCCGTTTATGAGATTTTCTGCGGTGTTGTCGGTTAAAAAATCGTAGTCCTCAATTGGTAAGGAATCGGGGTGCCTGTTTCGCTTCATCAGCATTGTTTTGCATTTGTTTGACAAAATCTTGAAAAGCCATGCCTTGAAAAGCGAATAATCCTTCAGGCTATGTAGGCTTTGCCAGGCAGAAATCACCGCCTCCTGAACGGCATCCTCCGCATCCTCGGGGGAGCCCGTCATATAAATGGCAAAACGATACAATTCAACGGCATATTCGCCATATAGCTGAGAAAAGGCCTCACCGTCGCCGTGTTTTGAACGTTCAATTAACTCAGTACTGTTATTATGCATATTTTTCACCTCGGTGAACAGAGAATTCTCTTTGCTCTCACTTATATAGACTCATCTTTTTTGCGTTTTGTTGCAAAAATCTTTTCTTTTTTTATTTTATGGTATCAATTTCCGGGTTAAATGTAAACAAAAAAATAATTATTGTTTTTCATTTGCATTACATGGTAATGTGTGCTACAATATACTTTGTATATTTATTCTTAATTCTCATTATGAAAGGACAGTCAAAAAAATGTCTTTACTCAAAAAAATATTCGGCGACTATTCTTCAAAAGAAATCAAGCGAATCAATGGCTTGAAGGACAAGGTTCTTTCACTTGAAAGCGAATTCGCTTCTTTAACAGATGAACAGTTGCAGGCAAAAACCCCCGAATTTCAGAACCGTCTTAAAAACGGTGAATCTCTTGATGACATTCTCCCCGAGGCATTTGCCGCCTGCCGTGAAGCGGCTTGGCGTGTTCTCGGTATGAAGCACTACCCCGTGCAGATTCTCGGCGGTATCATTCTTCACCAGGGCAGAATTGCGGAAATGAAAACAGGTGAGGGTAAAACTCTTGTTGCTACCCTGCCTGCATATCTTAATGCACTTTCCGGTAAGGGCGTGCATATCGTTACTGTCAACGACTACCTTGCAAAGCGTGACTCTGAGTGGATGGGCAAAATTTACCGCTTTATGGGTCTCAAGGTGGGTCTTATTATCCACGAAAAAACAAACGAAGAAAGAAAAGAGGCTTATGCCGCTGACATCACCTTCGGCACAAACAATGAAATGGGCTTTGACTATCTTCGTGACAATATGGTTATGTATGCCGAGCAGCGTGTTCAGAGGGGTCACAACTTCGCTGTTGTTGACGAGGTTGACTCTATCCTTATTGACGAGGCAAGAACACCCCTTATCATTTCCGGTATCGGTGAAGCATCAACAGACCTTTACCGCCTCACAAACGATTTTGTTAAACGTCTTAAAATGGTCAAGGTCAAGGAGCTTGACACAAAGCTTGATGCAGAAGATGTTGTTGCAGAGGACGGCGGCGATTATCTTGTTGACGAAAAGGCAAAATCTGCTACACTCACAAAATCGGGTATCGCAAAGGCTGAGGCGGCTTTCCACATTGAAAACCTTATGGATGCCGAAAACCTTACACTTCAGCACCACATCAACCAAGCTCTTAAAGCCCACGGCACAATGACACGCGACGTTGACTACGTTGTTAAGGACGGTCAGGTTCTTATCGTTGACGAGTTCACAGGCCGTATTATGCTGGGCAGACGTTACAGCGAGGGTCTTCACCAGGCTATTGAAGCAAAAGAGGGCGTTAAGGTTGAGCACGAGAGCAAAACTCTTGCAACAATAACCTTCCAGAACTATTTCCGCCTTTACAAGAAGCTTTCCGGTATGACGGGTACTGCAATGACCGAAAGCTCCGAGTTCCAGGAAATATACAGTCTCGACGTTGTTGAAATTCCCACCAACAAGCCCATGATAAGAAAGGATAACGACGACGTTCTTTACAAAACCGAAGAGGCAAAATTCGGCGCCATTGTTGAACAGATTAAGGAGTGCCACGAAAAGGGTCAGCCCGTTCTTGTTGGTACGGTTAACATTGAAAAGAGTGAAAAGCTCTCAAAATTCCTTAAAAAACAAGGCATCAAGCACGAGGTTCTTAACGCTAAGTTCCACGAAAAAGAGGCTGAAATCGTCGCTCAGGCGGGTAAATTCGGTGCTGTTACAATTGCCACCAACATGGCGGGTCGTGGTACCGACATTATCCTCGGCGGTAACCCCGAGTTTATGGCAAAATCCGAAATGAGAAAAATGGATTTCTCTGAGGAGCTTATTGCCGAGGCAACCGGCTTTGCAGAAACCGACAATGAAGATATTCTCAACGCAAGAAACACCTTCCGTGAGCTTGAAGCAAAATACAAGGCAGTTACAAAAGAAGAGGCTGAAAAGGTCCGTGCAGCGGGCGGTCTTTGCATTATCGGCACAGAGCGCCACGAATCAAGACGAATCGACAACCAGCTCCGCGGTCGTGCAGGCAGACAGGGTGACCCCGGTGAAAGCCGTTTTTACCTTTCTGCAGAAGACGATTTGTTAAGGCTTTTCGCAGGTGACCGCTTCTACAACACACTTGATGCCTTCAAGAGCATCGGCGATATGCCCATTGAAGCGAAGATTTTTACCTCAACAATTGAAAATGCACAGAAAAAGGTTGAGGGTAACAACTTTGCTATTCGCCGTAACGTTCTTAAATACGACGACGTTATGAACAAACAGCGTGAGGTTATTTACGGTCAGCGTAATCAGGTGCTTGACGGTGAAGACATCTCCGCACTTATTCAGAAGATGATTGTTGACACAATCGCTGAATCCGTTGATTTCTATTGCCCCGCTAACGTCAAGGCAGACGAATGGAACAAAAAAGGACTCAAAACAAAATACGCATGGCTTCTCGGCGATACTGCCATTGAAGATATCAGCGACAACGAAGAGCTCACCGAGCTTCTTCTCAACAAGGCACAGGAGCTTTACGATACAAGAAAAGAAGAATTCGGCGAAGACACCGTCAAGGAGCTTGAAAGAATCGGTCTTCTCAGAAACGTTGACATCCGTTGGATGGAGCACATCGACGCTATGGACCAGCTCAAGCGCAGTATGGGTCTTATGGGCTACGGCGGTAAAGACCCCGTTATCGTTTTCCGTGATGAAGGTCTTGATATGTTCGAGGAAATGACAAACGGCATACGTGAAGGCACCGTTGATTTTGTTCTTCAGACAAGAATCAGAAAAGAAGCCCCGATGGAAAGAAAGCAGGCGGCTAAAATAACCTCAACCTCCGGCTCAGATGACGGCACGGTAAAAAAAGAACCGAAAAAATCAGATAAAAAGCCCGGCAGAAATGACCCCTGCCCCTGCGGAAGCGGTAAAAAATATAAAAAATGCTGCGGAATGAATGAATAAATAAAACGCCCTCTCTTGTGTCACCAGGAGAGGGCTTGCTATTAAACTTTTTAATTGGCTTCGCAAAGCCGCAAGTTATCGGTTAATATATAATTGCACCGCAGGTCCGAAACTTGCCACTTGCCACTTCCAACTTGCCACAAACAAAAGGCACTTGCTAAGCAAGTGCCTTTTGTTTTAGTCGTTTTCTGCTTCTGCCTGTTTTATTACTTCTTCGGGAACTGCTTCACCGTGTTTAACAAACATAATAAGGAAGATTGCTATTGCAAACATAATCGGGCTGTAGTAGAACAGCGACATATATGTGCCTGCAAACATTCTTATGAAACCGTAAACGATGGGTGACGCAATCTGTGCGGAGAAGGTTGCTGTGTAATAGTAGCCTGTGAAAGTACCAACCTTTTCAACACCGCCGATTTCAAGAACAAGGGGAAGAGTGTTAACGGTGATGAACATATTAGCCGCACCGCCAAGAACAAGAACAGGGTAAATAAGAACCTGAAGAATTGCGGTAACGTCGCCGACGTTTGTAACAATCGCTTCAAGAGCAACTGTGAAATCCTTTGTGTTTGTGTCGAGAATTTCATTAGAAACCGCTACAACTGCATCATAGATGCCCTCGCCTGCATTTTCTACAAGGTATTCTTCAAAAGCAACATATTTTGATGCTTCATCGGGTGACTGCTTGTATTCAAGATAGCCCTGAATTGTAAGAACGTCGTCTTTTTCAAGCTTTTTGCCCTCTGCCTCTGCTTTTTCACTGAGGTCAGCGTTGTAGTTATTGATGTTGTCGTCAATGGCGATATAGGTGTTGTTAACCTTAACATACTCGTTAATTGTAAGGTTTTTGCCGCCCAGCATACCAATAAACACACCGAAGAAAACAATAAACGCAACAAGGAAAACTGCAAGACCTGCCATAATTGTTTTCTTTCTGCCGTATTTTTTACCCATTTTACCTGCGGGAAGTGCCGCCGCACCGGAGCAAACAGCAAAAATAAGCATAACAATTGTTGCCTTGGAGGTAATCATATGAAGAATTTCCTGAGCAAACAATGAGAAGAATGTTGTGATTGCGTTAGCTGCGCAGAAGAGGAAGAACAATGTGCCAAGCATAAAGATAAGGCTCTTTCTTTCGCCCTTTGAAAGCTTCATAGCCTTGAGAGCTGCCTTCTGTGCCTTTGCCTCTGCTTTAGCGGCTGCCTTTTTAGCCTTTGCGTCAGCATACTGGTTGAGCTCGCCCTTGAGCTTGATGCTTGTGTCTTCTTCTTTGACAAAGAAGAGAAGCACGAGCATACCGATAATCATAACAACAGAACCAACAATGAAAACGTAGGGGAATGAAAGAGTTTCATCCGCTGTGATTTCTGCCTTGCTGTGGCCTGTGAAAAGCATACAGAGAATAATGCCGACTGTACCCGCAACCATACCGACAGCAGAACCGATACCACCCATAAGGTTGATAACGGCGTTACCCTCGGAACGAAGCTCGGGAGGTGTAAGGTCGGGCATAAGCGCAACAACAGGTGCACGCCACAATGACATTGAGAAAACAAACAAGATAACAGTTATCATTGTGAGGGGAAGCTGCATTGCACCATCTGTATTAAGCGCAACTATGGGGATAAGTGCAAACAAAATTGCAGAAATAGGGGCGCAGGTCACAATAAACGGACGGCGTTTACCTAATTTCGAATGGCAGTTATCTGAAAGCTTGCCGAATGTGGGCTGGAAAATAACGCCGAAGATGTTATCGAACGTCATAATAATACCGATAAACAGCGGAACGAGTGTGAAGCCGCCACCGAGAGAAACGGCATTACCCTGAGCCGCTGAGAATTCGCCAATCCACGGAACAGCGTCTGCGATAGCGTTGCTCAATCTTGTGATTAAATCACTTTCTGAAAGAATTTTGTTCAGAATTTTTGTGATGTATGGGTCATAAATCGCCCATGCAATAGAAGTTGCAAGAAAACCGAAACCTGTGAGAATCGTCTTTTTATAATCCAGTTTCTTTTTTTCTGCCAAGATGTTCTCCTCCTTTTACGGAATTAACCGTTTTTATACAAGTGTAATTGTAACACACATTTCCTAAAAAGCCAATAAAATAAATAGCCCATATTATTTTTTGGAATATTCCATAAATAACACAGGCTTTTTTTGTTTATTTTATTGTCTGGTTTTTGTTTTACTGCTTGCTGCGATAGCTTTCTGCTTCCCAGTTAACAATGAAATCCGTGAGCTCCTCACTCTGGGGCATTGCACCACCGAAGTTTTCAGCATAGCAGGCAATTTTCATAGCATCGTTAAACAGAGCCGCCGCCGTTTCACTACCCTTTTCAGAATAGTCAACAGCATACATTCCGCAACCCTTGACGAAAATAATTTTGGGCAAAAAGCCGTTTGCGTTTTTGTATTCTGCAACCTTCTCTGCCACCTGTCCCTTTTCTTCAACAAAAACGGGGTAAGGCTTGCAATAAACTATCTGGTCGGGGTTAAAGGGAAGATAAATCTTCTTGAAAGCATCCTCGCTCTCACAAAAGCTCAGTGCGACCGTTGAGGGCTCATAGGTTATAACGCTGTCTTCGCCGTATGCGTCGGAAATTTCGTTAAACATTTCCTGAGCCATATCGCCGTTAAACTCACCGATTTCAAAATCCGCCTCGACTTCAATGCGTGCTCTGATTTTTGACATAACGCTGAAAAGCTTTTCATCAAGACCCTCTGTTGTGTTGTCGGCAATAAAAATACCGTGGTTTGCAAGAAGAAGAATATCTGCATCCCTGCCCTGCTTTTCTTTATACTCACAAAGCATTTCGTAACAATGCTTTGCAAGAGTGTAGCCGGGCTTTGTGGGCTCAATCCACAAAACCGAATCGCCGAAAAGCTCCTCTGCTACAGCCCTGCCGTTTTTGGCACAGGTAATTCCGTTTATAAGCGAGGGGTGAAGGTGCAACACAAAGGTGTGAGGAAAAAGTGAATGAAGAGTTGTTTCAACACTGGGGCGCTTTGACTCCTGGCCGGGCAATTTTGCCGCCATCAGGTCTGCAAGGGAAAGTGCCTCCCTCTCCTTATCCTCTGCGGGGTAAACCTTTGTGAAAATTTCTGCTGTTTTTTCTCTGCTCATTCTGACAAAGCCTTCGGCAGTGATGTCTGCAAGGCGTGTGCCCGAGCCCTTGATATACATAACGTCGCCGTCTTTTGCAGAGGTGTTGCCGCCGCCTGCAAGCACAAGCTCCTCGTTACTGCCGTAAAAATTTGAAAACCTTACTAATTGATCAAGTACCATTTTTCTCATTCTCCGTTTTTTAAATATGGTCAAAGTATCTTTCAACTTCAATTTTGCCGTCTTTGACGTGCATTTTTGCAATTCGTGCATTTCTTCTGTCGCCCTGAAGACCGTCAAGCTCGGTGTTTCTTGCGTGGTAAACGATATAATACTGACCGTCAACCTTTATAACGCTGTTGTGACCCGTGCCTTCTTCCCAAGCGTTGCTTCTGAGAAGCGGTGCATATGTATTGTCATCGGGCATTTTCTGAAATTTAACCTTTGTCAAATCCTGTTCGTCGGTTTTCGCCGCCGCATAACCCACAAAATACGTTTCATCCTCATATCTGCCGCCGCTGTACATAAGGTATTGCCAATCGCCCTCACGGAACCAATATGCACCCTCTATTGTGTGCCAATGCTGACCCTCTTTATAGCGGTTTCTGCAGAAAATTTCTTCATCAATGGATGCTTTCACAACGGGAACGGGCTCACCGACAGGTGTGTAGGGGTCCGCCATTTTCTGAACGACTATGTGTGTACCGATTCTTTCACCCTCAAAGGTGTTGGGCGAATAGAAAAGGAACAAGCCCGCATCTGTTTTTACAATGTGTGAATCAATGGAAAATGGCTTTAATATGGGCTTTGCCTCGGAAAACGGTCCCAATGGGTTTTCGCTTTCAATTACGTGCATCGCCTGATGGTGACCGCCTTGGTCGGGCTCAACGTCATAATACTCAAAAGAAAAGTAAACATAGAATTTGCCCTCGTGAAAAATTACGGACGGTGCCCAAAAATGGTCTTTTCCCTCAATAGTGAAAACCCTGCCCTCGAACTTCCATTCGCCCAGAAGCTTATCACAGGAGTGGGCATACAAGCCGTCATCCCCTGTTGTGTAAATATAATATCTTCCATCGTGTTTGAAAATAAACGGGTCTGCCTGACCGACGTAATTTTCTTTATCTATTTTTAAAAGCTGCATCAATAACGCCTCTTTCCCTGTTTTTTGTTTGTTGTCCTCGGATTTTTACGCTGTTTCTGTGAGCTCGCCCTTTTGCTTTTTGCCTCGTTGACCCTATCCTGATACGATGGCTTTACAAGGCATTTTTTGTCGTAGCCGATAAGGTCTTCTCTGTGGCATTTTCTTAAAGCCGTTCTCACAAGGTCTGCATTTTTGGGGTCAGCGCATTGGAGAAGCGCTCTTTGCATACGCTTTTCCTCAGCCGTTTTGGGGACATACACCGGCTTCATTGTGAATGGGTTGAGCTCAGTGTAAAACATAACAGTTGACGCCGTTCCCGGTGTGGGGTAAAAATCCTGCACCTGCTCGGGGTTATAGTTCCAGCGTTTTATGAACTCCGCAAGCTTCACCGCATCGGAAAGTGTGCTGCCCGGGTGGCTTGACATAAGGTAGGGAACAAGGTATTGCTCCTTGCCGAAGCTTTTTGTCAGTTCAAAATATCTATCCTTGAATTTTTCATAGATTTTAAAATCGGGCTTGCCCATAAGAGCAAGGACGTTTCCGGAGCAATGCTCGGGAGCAACCTTTAATTGACCGCTGACGTGGTCTTTAACAAGCTTTTTGAAAAAAGCGTTGCCGGATGGTGATTTATCTGCATTGAGATAGTCGTAGCGTATGCCTGAGCGTATGAAAACCTTTTTTATTTTTGGCAGGCTCTCGATTCTTGAAAGAAGCTCTATATATTCGCTGTGGTCTGCCTTCAGATTTTTGCAAGGCTCGGGAGCAAGACATTTTTTATCGGGGCACACGCCACTCTTCAGCTGTTTTTCACAAGCGGGGTATCTGAAGTTTGCCGTAGGACCGCCCACGTCGTTTATATAGCCCTTGAAATTTGGCATTTCTGTAAGGAGCCTTGCCTCCTCAACAACGCTTTCGATGCTTCTCGAACGCACGCTTCTGCCCTGGTGAAAAGCGAGAGCACAAAAATTACAACCGCCGAAGCAACCCCTGTTGTGGGTAAGAGAAAACTGAACCTCCTCGATAGCGGGCACGCCACCCATTTTTTCGTATGAGGGGTGGTAGCTTCTCATATACGGCAGGTCATAAATCGCATCCAACTCCTCACGCTCAAGGGGTGGCATCGGGGGATTCTGCACAAGCATTTTATCGCCGTAGTATTCAACAAGTGCCTTGCCGTAAACACTGTCCTGATTTTTATATTGCACCGCAAATGCCTTTGCATAATATTCTTTATCTGTTCTGAGCTTTTCAAAATCCCATTCACCGAGATAATCGTAATGAATTTTGTCGCCCCTTTCGCCTAACCAGACGGTTCCTCTCACATCTCTGATTTTTGAAACGGGCACACCCTTATCAAGAAGCTGTGCTATTTTTTTAATAATATTCTCACCCATACCATAGGTGAGAATATCTGCTCCCGAAGAAACCAGCAAGCTTTCAATTACCTTGTCGCTCCAGTAATCATAATGAGCAAATCTTCTCAGCGAAGCCTCAAGCCCGCCCACAATTATTGCGCTGTCGGGGTAAGCTTCTCTTATAAGACGGCAATAAACATCGGTTGCCCTGTCGGGACGAAGCCCGAATTTGCCGCCGGGTGAATAATAATCGTAGCTTCTTTTTCTTTTGGCAACGGAATAATGGGCTACCATTGAATCTATGTTGCCCGCGCTGACAAGAAAACCCAGACGAGGCTTGCCGAAGCGCTTGAAATCACGGATGCTTTTATAGTCAGGTTGGGCAAGAAAAGCAACGTTAAACCCGAGGCTTTCCAGCATACGGGTTATTATTGCGGCGCCGAATGACGGGTGGTCAACGTAAGCGTCACCGCAAACATATACAAAATCAACCTCTGCCCAGCCTCGTTCTTTAACCTCGGCAAGGGTTACGGGTAAAAAGCTGTTGCCTTTCATAAATTACCTCAATCTGTCAATTAATGCAGGTATTTCCTCAACCGTTTCAACCTGCAGCTCACATTTTTCAATTTCGGGAAAAATCCAAGTCCCTGTTGTTCTGACCCAAACGGGCACACACCCCGCATTTCTTGAGCCGTCAACATCAAATTTCGGGTGATCGCCCACATACATCATTTCATTGGGTTCAACGCACAATTTTTCTGCCATAAGGTGAAAAATTCTTTTATCGGGCTTTTGAAAATCATAATCTCCGCTGATAATTACCTCATCAAACAACCCATCAAGCTCCAGCATTTTGAGCTTGCTTTGCTGAACGTCGTGGTCGCCGTTTGTAATGAGCCCTGTTTTGTAGCCCATCCGCCTTATTTTCTGAAGAGTCGGGATTGCAAAGGGATATTTCACAGCAACCCCCTTGAAGCAGGAAAGAACCTTTTTTGTGTATTCTTCAAAGGTCGGTATTTCTTCAAAAACACCTTTTTCACAAAGATGGGCATGGATTTCTTCCCACCCGCGGTGAACATAGTGCTTGTCTGCCCAAATAATTTCTTTGGCGATGTATTCTTTTGTTACACCCTCTTTAATTTTAAAAACCTTGTCAAACTGTTTAACAACAAGCTTCAAGGTTTCGTACCTGTCAAACAGGGTGTGATCCAAATCAAATACCACAGCTTTAATCACAATTTTCACCTCCCGAAATCAAAATATGCTCTATTTTAACACATAAAACGACCCTTTTCAACATTTCAGCGTTTTTAAATACGCCTTTTCTTCTGAGCTCAGGCGGTAGCTTTCCACCGCCTTCTGAATTGTTTTGTTGTGGGTCTTTTTATCCAGCCTTCTTTCCTCCAAAACCTTTACGGCAGAGCTGTATTGCTTGGCAAGTGCCGTTGCAAAATACCAAGCCTTTGCCATAAAAATGTAGTAATCGTCGTTATTTACCCCAATAACAATATTGTAGAATTCTTCATCAAAATCCTCATCCAGGAAATATGTCATAAGGCAATTTATCGCATATCTCACCTCGTAAACATAAGGCGATTTTATCCACCGCCGAATATCCTCCAACAGCCTTTTTCTGTTGCTTTTGAGGATTTTGGGGCGCATCATATCACAGGTAGCCCAATTATCAACAAAGGGCAAAAACTCATCAAGCCGTTCAATCAATTCATCGTAATTTGCGATTCTTTCAAGAAGAAAGGCGTGAAGATTATTTTCCTCGTAATATTTGTGGGGCAAATCATTCAAAAACTGCTCCGCATCACCTGTTTTTGAAATTTCGTTTGCAAATTTTCTCAAAACGGGTGTACGCACACCCATAACAACAGCTTCATCCACTGTGGGTATAAGCTTTGAGTGAAAATCTTTGTATTTTTCATCTGCAAGTGAAAATAGTTTTTCTTGCAAATTCTCTTTGTTATACATAAAATAATCTCCGTTTTTTATTCTCTATTGAATATATCACGATTATTTTCTTATTTCAACGCTGAGGCTTGAAAATTCTCAACGATTTTGATATTCTTGAATAAAGAGGTGTTTTTATGCCATATTTGTTTGTTCACTTCAAAGAAAAAATCACTCCCGACGGTGAGGCTGTCTATTTCGGCAAAAGTGCCGATGGCTTTAATTGGGAAGCTGTAAACGGCGGCAATCCCGTGCTTATGAGCACACTTGGGGACAGAGGCTGCCGCGACATTGAAATTGTGCGACTTCACACGGGTGGTTTTGTTATTCTCACAACCGACCTGTGCATAGCAACAAAGTTTGATGAAAACTATAACGTTGACTGGAAGCATATCAACAGCCACGGCAGCAAATGTCTTTCTATGTGGAAAACCGATGACCTTGTTAATTTTTCAGAGCAGAGGCTCGTTCATTTCGGCCGTGACGATTTCGGCTGTATGTGGGCTCCCGAAATTTTCTTTGATGAAAAAACTGAAGAATATCTAATCCATTGGGGCTCAACCGTTGAAGAGGACGACTTCACCCATATGTCAATTTATTGCTCGGTAACAAAGGATTTTGAAAGCTTTTCGGAGCCTAAGCTGTACTTTACAAAGAAAAATGAAATTCTCGACTCCCACATAACAAAGGTGGGCGACACTTATCACCTTTTCTATAAAAACTCATCAAATCCGCCGATGAATATGCACGCAACATCAAAAAACCTTTACGGTCCATTTATTCACGATGAAAAATTTGAAGAATATATGGACAGGGAAATTCAGCACCCCGGTGCATACGAGGGCCCCACAACCTACACCCTGCCCGACGGCAGATGGTGCCTTATGCTTGACTTTTTCGGCTGCGAAAAGGAGAAGATGGGCTACGTTCCCTTTGTTTCATCAAAGCCCGGTGATATGAATTTTTCAAGAGCGACAGAGCTCTTCAGCTTCCCCTACGGCTTCAAGCACGGCAAGGTTATTGAAATAACCGAGGAAGAATACAGCAGATTAGCGTAAAAAAAGTGATATGAGCAATTGCTCATATCACTTTTCTTTATTTTTTACGCTGTTTTTTGTCGGGTGTTCTTATAAATCTTATGATTCCCGCAACAATAAGCAAGCCTATGAACCCCGCCACCGAATAAACTGCAATATCCTCGCCCACACTTCTGATGTACGGCTCGAAAATATCTATCGAATTAAATGCCTCATCAAAGGAGTCTTTTCTTTTTTCATCCTGAGTGGAGAATGTGAACGTATATTTATAATCCACTCCGCCGAATTCATACACCTTGTTGAAATAAACAAGCTCCTCCCCGTTCATTTCAACCTTTATTTTCAAAACAGTTACAATAGCCGAGGTATCGTCGGGGTGCTTCAATCTTTCACAGGAAAGTGCCTTCATTTCAAAGCTTTCAGTAAACTTGCCGAGAATATCCTCATTCTCTTTAATAAGGGCTTTTTTATATTCTTCGATATCCTTTTCGTTGAGATTACCGGGGCAAAAAGGCTCCTTAACATCTGCATTTTCAACGTAGCTCACTGCAAAATTGTCGCCGTTTTCGCTATAAAAGCTGAATTCTGCAGTTGCTGTGCCGGTTTGCTCAAAGCCGTCCGGCAACTCAACCGAAAACAAGTCAGCACCGTTGAAATATTCTGCGTTTGCGCTGATTGCAAGGGACACAAGCAACACCGCACACACTAAAACTCTTATCGTTTTTTTCATAACTGCCTCTTTCAAAAGTACTGCACCAAAGGTTTGCCCTTTGATGCAGTCAGTTTATTTTTCCGTATCTTCGCTGTCCTCTTCGACAACAGGCGTAATTTCAACCTTAATTTTCTCGATTCGCCTGTCTTCAACCTCAAGAACGGTGAATTTGACGTTTTCGAAAACAACCTCGTTCATTTCGCCGTTTTTGGGAATACACTGAAGCTCGTCCATAATAAAGCCCGCAAGGGTTTCGTAGTCACCCTCGGGGAGCTCCTTTCCGATAAGCTCGTCGATTTCTTCAATGTCTATGGTTCCCTCAACGGTGAAGGTGTTTTCGTCGATTTTTGAGATTTCCTCTTCTTCCCTGTCGTATTCATCCTGGATGTCGCCCATAACGGCTTCGACTATATCTTCAAGAGTAACAATACCTGCCGTACCGCCGTATTCGTCAACAACAACAGCCATCTGAATCCGCTTTATTCTCATTTCCTTGAAAAGCTCGCCACAGGCTTTCGTTTCGGGAACGAAATAAGGCTCTCTCATTATATTTTTCAAAGTACCCTTTACTTTAACCTCTTTACCGACGTATTTAAGAAGGTCCTTGATATAAACAATACCGACGATATTGTCAATATCCTCGTCATAAAGGGGGATTCTGGACCTGCCGTTTTCAATGGCAAGCGCCATAAACTCTTCAAGAGTTGTGTCGTTAACGTCTGCGGCAACAACGTCTGTACGGTGGGTCATAACGTCGCCTGCATCCATATCGTCAAACTCGAAGATGTTATTTATCATTTCCTTCTGGTCGTCTTCAATAACGCCCTTTTCGCCACCAACGTCAACCATCATTCTGATTTCTTCCTCGGTAACAACCTCTTCATCAGCATTGGGGTCAAAGCCGAAAAGTCTGACAACAGCGTTGGTTGAAAGAGAAAGGAATTTAACAAAGGGTGAAGCAAGTCTTGAAATTACGTAAAGGGGCTTTGCAACCGCAAAGGCTACCTTTTCGGGAATCTGCATACCGATTCTTTTGGGAACAAGCTCGCCCAGAACAAGGGAGAAATAAGACATTACCAAAGTAATCAGCACAACTGCAACAGGTGAAACAATGCTTTCGGGCAAGCCGAATTTACCGGTTACCGCATCTGTGAGAAGCTCTGCAAAAGAGGTTGCCGCAGAAGCAGAGGTCAGAAACCCTGCAAGAGTTATGCCTATTTGGATAGTGGAAAGGAATTTTGTGGGGTTATTCGTAAGCTTTAAAACAAGCTTTGCTTTTTTGTGACCGTCTTCTGCCATTTTTTCAATTTTTGCATCGTTAAGAGAAATAACGGCGATTTCCGCCATGGCAAAATATGCGTTTACAAGAATAAGTGCCAGCAGTAAAAGGATTTTAAATACCAAGCTTCCTCCTGCCGGGTTTTGTGAAAGTTCACTTGCTTGGGCCAAAATAAAATTAGGTCCGGGGTCATCCATCGTGGGATTTACTCCTTTCAGAATTTGAATTATGCGGCAAATCAAATTACACCACATTAGCATATATTATATAATTCTTACCGTCTATTGTCAATAAACCATTGTTTTTTCTGCTTTTTACACATATTATGCCTTTCAAAAATGTGCAGATTTCTTTTTTTGCGGAGTATTTTTTTTAATTATCCGCAAAATGTTAAAATTTCCACAATTTTTTAAGCGTTAACAGTTTACATTTTCCCAAAGAAGTGTTAATATACTTGGTGGTGTTATTATAATACTTATAATTTGATATTTTTTATAGGAGGAAAAACTATGGCTAGAAAAATGAAAACCATGGACGGTAACAATGCCGCCGCTTATGTGTCCTATGCGTTCACAGAAGTTGCAGGTATTTACCCCATCACACCTTCCAGCCCCATGGCAGACTACGTTGACCAGTGGTCCGCACAGGGTCAGAAAAACATCTTCGGCACAACCGTAAAGGTTTCCGAAATGCAGTCTGAGGCAGGTGCCGCAGGTACTGTTCACGGTTCGCTCGCAGCCGGTGCACTCACAACAACCTACACAGCTTCACAGGGTCTTCTTCTTATGATCCCCAACATGTACAAAATCGCAGGTGAACTTCTTCCCAGCGTTTTCCATGTTTCTGCTCGTTGTGTAGCTTCACACGCTCTTAACATTTTCGGTGACCATTCCGACGTTTACGCTTGCCGTCAGACAGGCTTCGCTATGCTCGCTGAAACAAACACACAGGAGGTTATGGACCTCGGTGCTGTTGCTCACCTTGCAACAATAAAGAGCCGTGTTCCCTTTATCAACTTCTTCGACGGCTTCCGTACATCTCACGAGCTTCAGAAAATCGCTATCTGGGATTATGAAGACCTCAAGGAAATGTGCGATATGGATGCTGTTGACGCTTTCAGAAAGAGAGCTCTCAACCCCGAGCACCCCGTAATGCGTGGTTCTCACGAAAACGGCGACATCTTCTTCCAGCACAGAGAAGCATGTAACACATACTACGATGCTGTTCCCGCAATCGTTGAAGAATATATGGGCAAGGTTAACGCTAAGCTCGGCACAGACTACCAGCTCTTCAACTACTACGGTGCTGCTGATGCAGAAAACGTTATCGTAGCAATGGGTTCAATCTGTGACGTTGCTGAAGAAGTTATTGATTACCTTCTTGCAAAGGGCGAAAAGGTTGGTCTTCTTAAAGTTCGTCTTTACAGACCCTTCGCTTCTGAAAAATTCGTTGCAGCTCTCCCCGCAACTGTCAAGAAAATTGCTGTTCTTGACAGAACAAAAGAGCCCGGTTCAATCGGTGAACCTCTTTACCTTGACGTTGTTGCTGCTCTTGACGCTTGCAACAAAACAGGTGTCTTTGTTTCCGGTGGTCGTTACGGTCTCGGTTCAAAGGATACTCCCCCCTCATCAATCTTTGCTATCTTCGCAGACCTTGCAAAGGCTGATTCCAAAAAGCACTTTACACTCGGTATTAACGACGACGTTACTTACCTTTCACTCCCCGAAGAAGAAGCTCCCAACACAGCTGCTGAAGGCACAATCGAGTGCAAATTCTGGGGTCTTGGCGGTGACGGTACCGTTGGTGCTAACAAAGACTCTATCAAAATCATCGGTGACCACACTGACAAATACGTTCAGGCATACTTCCAGTATGACTCAAAGAAAACCGGTGGTGTTACAATTTCTCACCTTCGTTTCGGCGACAAGCCCATCAAGAGCCCCTACTATGTAAACAAGGCAGACTTCGTTGCTTGCCACACACCTGCTTACATTGAAAAAGGCTTCAAGATTGTTAACGACGTTAAACCCGGTGGCGTATTCCTTATCAACTGCCAGTGGAGCGACGAAGAGCTTGCATCAAAGCTCAACGCAGAAACAAAGCAGTACATTGCAAAGAACAACGTTCAGCTTTACACAGTTAACGCTATCGACCTTGCTGCTGAAATCGGTCTCGGTAAGAGAACAAACACAATCCTTCAGGCTTCCTTCTTCGCTCTTGCTAACGTTCTTCCTAAGGATGACGCTATCGGCTATATGAAAAACGCTGCTTTGAAGTTCCTCAAAAAGGGTCAGGATATCGTTGATATGAACCACAAGGCTATCGACGCAGGCTTCGGTGCATTCAAGAAATTCGACGTTCCCGCTGACTGGGCAAACGCAACTGACGACACAGCTGCTGTTGCTTCTGAAGGTCCCGCAAAGCTTGTTAAGATGGTTGACAATATCATGAAGCCCGTTGGTGCTATGAACGGTGACGCTCTTCCCGTTTCCGTATTCTCAGACCACGCTGACGGTACATTCGAGCAGGGTGCTTCCGCATACGAAAAACGCGGTGTTGCAGTTCTCGTTCCCGAATGGAACAACGAAACATGTATCGGCTGTAACAAGTGCT
This sequence comes from Oscillospiraceae bacterium, assembly GCA_015066225.1. Lineage (GTDB taxonomy): Bacteria > Bacillota > Clostridia > Oscillospirales > Acutalibacteraceae > DTU089. The sequence continues at coordinate 103,127 of SVOT01000002.1, read as the reverse complement.
CATACGTATGTCCCCACGCAACAATCCGTCCCTTCGCTCTCAGTGCTGAAGAAGCTGCAAATGCTCCCGAGGTAACTAAGTTCGGCGAAAAGGTTAAGGCTGTTACAAACAAGGGTTACTCTTATACTCTTGCTGTATCTCCCATGGATTGTATGGGTTGCGGCGTCTGCGTAGGCGTATGTCCCACAAACTCTCTTAAAATGGTATCCCGTGAAAGCCAGGATGCTCAACAGGCAGCATTTGATTACTGCGTAGCTAACGTAACAGAAAAAGAAGGCGTTGCAGGTCCTGCAAACATCATCTCCAGCCAGTTCAAGAAACCTCTCCTTGAGTTCTCAGGTTCTTGCGCAGGTTGTGCAGAAACAGCTTATGCTCGCCTTGTTACACAGCTCTTCGGCGACAGAATGTATATCTCCAATGCAACAGGTTGTTCTTCTATCTGGGGCGGTCCTGCTGCTACATCTCCCTACACAACAAACGCTAAGGGTCAGGGTCCTGCTTGGGCTAACTCACTCTTTGAAGACAACGCAGAGCACGGCTTCGGTATGCTTCTCGGTCAGGCTGCTCTTCGTAACAGCCTTATCGCTAAGGTTGAAGAAATTGCTTCTTCCGACAAGGCTTCCGATGCAGTTAAAGCTGCTGCAAACGAATACCTTGCAACTGTTAACGACGGTGAAAAGAACGGCGCAGCTACAGAAGCTCTTATCGCTGCTATCGGCGACGGCGCTTGCTGTGACACATGCAAATCAATCATCGCAAATAAAGAATTCCTTTCAAAGAAATCTGTTTGGATCTTCGGTGGTGACGGTTGGGCATACGACATCGGCTTCGGCGGTGTTGACCACGTTCTTGCTTCCGGTGAAGACGTAAACATTATGGTATTCGATACCGAGGTTTACTCCAACACAGGTGGACAGGCTTCTAAGGCTTCCAACATCGGTCAGGTTGCACAGTTCGCTGCTGCAGGTAAGGCTATCGCTAAGAAGAGCCTTGCTGAAATCGCAATGAGCTACGGCTACGTTTACGTTGCACAGATCGCAATGGGCGCAGACCAGAACCAGACTCTTAAAGCAATCAAAGAAGCAGAAGCATACAACGGTCCTTCTCTTATCATTGCTTACTCACCCTGCGAAATGCACTCAATCAAGGGTGGTATGGTTAACTGCCAGAACGAAATGAAGAAAGCTGTTGAATGCGGCTACTGGAATATGTTCCGCTACAACCCCGCCCTCAAGGCAGAAGGCAAGAATCCTTTCACAATCGATTCCAAACCTGCTACAGGCGACTACAAGGCATTCCTTCTTAACGAGGCACGTTACTCAGCTCTTACACGTTCATTCCCCGAAAGAGCAGAAGTTCTCTTCGCACAGTCCGAACAGACAGCCCTCGAGAGATATGAACACCTTCTCAGACTTCAGGACCTCTACGCTCCTAAGGCTGAATAAGTTTAAACTTAACACCCCGTATTGTGGAAACACAATGCGGGGTGTTTTACTATTAAAATGCCGTGCTTCTCTGGATTTGAGAAGCACGGCATTCATATTTTATTTACCTAATTCTACTGTTCTTTCATAAGAGCTTCTGACAGCATCAATAACACTTGCGCGGAAGCCGCCGTTTTCAAGAGCGTTCACGCCCTCAATGGTGCTGCCGGCGGGACTGCACACGGCATCCTTTAATTTACCGGGGTGCTCACCGCTTTCGAGAAGCTGTTTTGCCGAGCCTGCAAGAGTCTGCGCCGCATAAAGAAGCGCCTTTTCCCTTGAAAGTCCGCAAGCCACGGCGCCATCTGCAAGAGCCTCGCAGAACATAAATGCAAAAGCGGGGCCGCAACCCGAAACGGCACTTGCGGCGTCGATTTTTTCTTCCTCGATTTTATCGAGCTTGCCCGCAAACCTCATTATATCAATAAAGCTGTTACATTCTTCTTTAGAAACAAAATCGTTAACGGTGTAAAGAATCATACCCTCGCCGATGCTGACAGGCATATTGGGCATTATTCTTATTACAGGGCAGTCAACCTGTGCCATTGTTAAAACAGATGCAAGCGTGACACCTGCCGCCATTGAAACAAGCACGAAATCCGTTAACCGTTCTTCAATAATGGGTGCAACCTTTTCAAAAAGATTTTTTAACATCTGAGGCTTTACCCCAAGGAAAATATAATCACAGTTAAGAACTATGTATTCAAGGTCTGCTACGTTCACATCTGTTTCTTCTGCGAAAGCATTGACCTTTTCTGTATCAATATCATAAACAAAAATATTTTCTGCACCAACGGATTTTGCAACGGCACGAGCCAAAGCTCCGCCCATATTACCGCAACCTATGAAACCGATTTTCATAATATCACCCTTTCGTGAAAAGTTAACGTATCTGTCCGTCGCCTTTTATAATGAATTTATATGTTGTCAGCTCTTTCAAGCCCATGGGTCCCCTTGCGTGTAGCTTCTGGGTTGAAATGCCCATTTCGCAACCGAGACCGAACTCGCCGCCGTCTGTGAAACGTGTTGATGCGTTAACATAAACTGCGGCACTGTCAACCGCTTTTGTGAATTTGTCGGCATTTTCGGAATTTTCGGTTATTATCGCCTCGCTGTGGCCCGTTGAATGAAGTGAAATGTGGCAAATTGCTTCGTCCACGCTGTCAACAACTTTGACAGCAAGAATATAATCAAGAAATTCTGTGTCAAAATCATTTTCTGTTGCTTTTGTGCCTTCAACAATTTCGCTTGCTCTTTCGTCAAGGCGAAGCTCAACGGGGATTTTGCCCTCTGCCGCCCTTTTGTCAACAAGCCTTTCCTTTGCAAGGGGCAACCATTCCCTTGCAATTTTGCTGTTTACTATGAGCACCTCTGCCGCATTGCAAACAGATGGTCTGCTTGTTTTTGCGTTTTCTATTATATTAAGGGCTTTTTCAAAATCTGCGTCTTCATCAACATAGATGTGGCAGATACCTGTGCCTGTTTGTATGCAGGGAACCTTTGCATTCTCGGTAACAGCCTTTATAAGACCTGCACCACCTCTGGGAATAAGCAAATCAACGTAGCCCACAGCATTCATAAGCTCGTTTGCACTCTGCCTTGTTGTATCCTGAACAAGATTTATGAGCGTTTCGGGAAGATTTATTTCATTGAGCCCCTTTCGCATAGCGGTTACTATGGCATTTGCAGAAAGAAACGCTTCCTTGCCGCCTCTGAGAACGCATACGTTACCGCTTTTCAGCGCAAGTGCCGCCGCATCGGAGGTAACGTTTGGTCTGCTTTCGTAAATAATTGCAACAACACCCATAGCCACAGCCGTCTTTTCAACGACTATTCCGCTGGGGCGCTCAACTCGTGCAAGCACCTCGCCAACAGGGTCGGGAAGACAAGCAACCTCACGGATGCCATCTGCCATACCCTTTATTCTTTCGGGGGTAAGGCAAAGTCTGTCAAGCATAACGTCGGAAACGGTGCCCTTTGCATTCTCCATATCCTGTTTGTTTGCAAGAAGAATAGCCTCGCTGTTTTTTTCAAGAGCATCTGCCATTCTCAGAAGTGCTTCGTTTTTTGTTTTTGTGTCAAGAGCACAAAGAACGGCCTTCGCCGCCTTCGCTTCTTTTAAAATATCAAATGTGGATTTCATAAAATCAACCTTTTTTTGCCAAAAATCTTGTGCCAACCTTTTTGCCGTCGATTATATCATACAAAACTGCAGGTGAAGAGCCGTTTGCAATAACAACGTCTGCACCCCTCATAACGCATCTTTTTGCCGCAGAAAGCTTTGTTGCCATTCCGCCAGTGCCCAGAGAAGAGCCGCTTTTGCCGCCCAATGCTTCAATCTCGGGGGTAATATCTGTTATTTCTGACAAAAGGCGTGCATCCTTGTCCTTGTGGGGGTCTGCTGTATAAAGACCGTCGATATCAGAAAGAAGAACAAGCAAATCAGCATGCATGCTCACTGTCACAATAGCACCGAGAGTATCATTATCACCGACAGAGATTTCGTCGGTGTTAACGGTGTCATTCTCGTTGATAATGGGCAAAACGCCAAGCTCAAGAAGCCTGTTCATTGTATTTTTAATATTGTGATATCTTGTGGGGTCTTCAAGGTCAAGACCCGTGAGAAGAATCTGTGCAACGGTGTGGTTATATTCAGAAAACAGCTTGTCGTATGCGTACATAAGCTCGCACTGACCAACCGCGGCAGCCGCCTGCTTTGTGGGCATATCCTGAGGCTTTTCTTTTAAAGAAAGCTTGCCCATACCCATACCGATAGCACCAGAGGAAACGAGAATTATCTCGTGGCCTGCATTTTTTATGTCGGAAAGCACCTTGCAAAGCTCTTCAATGTGGCGGATGTTAAGACAGCCTGTGCTGTGCGCCAGAGTTGACGTGCCAACCTTAACAACAATTCTCATTTTTTACATCTCCGAAAATCAATTTTCTTCGTCTTGTTCTGCACCCGTTCTGCTCTTTAATTTAGCGGCTCTTGAAACAGCAAGGTCTGCCATCATTTCCTCTCTGACCTTTCCGTCAACGTTGAAGAAGGAAAGTGAAATCGCTTTGCCGATTCTGCCGATTGCGGGTGCAAGAGTGAATACCGCCCAGATAGCATTGAGCATATGGGGGTCGGTTTGCGGAATAACAACTCCGTTTGAGTTAAGAAGTGGCTCATATTTAATAGCCGCAATAATAATACCGCTCAGAATAGTTGAAATATTGTTTGTGATAAGTGTGATGTAGCCCATGGCGGCACTCATCATACCCTCGTTACGGATACCCGTTTTCCACTCAACGTAATCATAAAGGTCGCCCTGAAGCGCAGTTCCGCAATAGCGCTGAACAGAGTTCATAGCACCTGCAAGAGTGAGGAAAATTACGATTATGATTATGTTTATCATATTGTTATCTGTGGGTCTGAAGCCGACAAAATACATTATGAGGTAAACAACTCCGCAGTAGCCGTAGGCTAAAACAGAAAGCTTTTTAAGACCGATTTTTTTAGTCATTTTTGTTGCAAAGGGCAACACAAAATAGCTGGGAAGACCGGTGAAAAGACCGGCAATAGCGGCATTTGAAAGCTTACCGGTGCAGTTAAGCCAGAAATAGTTTGCAACACTTTGACCGGTGCCCTTGCCCATACCAAAAAAGTTTTTGGCAAGAAGCGCCCACATAGGACGGCAGGATGCAACCTGTTTAACAGACTTCCAAATACTTGTGCTGTTCATTTCCTCACGTGATGCAAGCGGCACACGTTCTCTCAGACTAAAGAATCCGAATACACGGAAAACTATAACCAACACAATAAATATCAATGCGCCACCGAGATAAATATTCTTTGTTGGAATTGTTCTTGGCAAATAGTCAACAAAGAACGGGAATAACGACGGCAACCAAACGCCGAACAGGTCAACGTATGTATCCGCCGCAATAAGCTTGTTTCTTTCGTTAACGTTGGGAGTCAGGTTATAAAGCACCGCCTGATATGCGGGGGTATAGAATGAGTTTGAAACCGAGCCCACGTAACGGATTATCAAGAACAGCATAAGAAGTACCGCCTGGGAAAGCCCGTCGGGCAACATATAGGGCATAGCGGCAGAAAAAATCCACAACGGAAGTGTAAGAACAAGATAAGGTCTTACACGACCCCAACGTGTTCTTGTTCTGTCAAGAATGGGGCCCGAAATAGCGTTATCAAAGGTGTCTATGATGCTGCAGAAGGATTGTGCAACGCTGAGAGTAATGGGGCTGACATGCTGGAAAGTAGTTGTATAGAAAAACTCGTTATTACCGTTAAAGGTTTCCCAGTTTTTGTCACCGATACCCGAAATAATATAAGCCGCCATTTCTCTGGGACCTAAATACTCCTTCTCCTGCTGTCTTTTCTGTTTTTCAATATCTTCTTGAGTTACCTGAGGTTCAATGTAAACTTCCTTGGTTTTTTGAGCCAAAAAAAGCACCCCTTTATAATAAATTTTTTTAAAATACGCTTCAGCGTTTACCGTCTATAACCTCCCTTGCGAAGGGAGGGGGACCACGTCGAAACTTGTTTTGGCGTGGTGGAGGGTTCTGGCACCGCACGGTGCGTATAATAAAATACGCTTCAGCGTTTACATTTTATCATACAATTACATTTATACTATCATAACTCTTTCTCAAATTCAAGAATTTCTCTCTTGAGCCTTGCCACCGGAAGACCCACAACGTTATAATAGTCGCCGTTGATTCCTTTAACAAGAAGACCCGCTTTCCCCTGGATACCGTACGCTCCTGCTTTGTCATATGGCTCCGAGGTATTAATATACCCCTCGATTTCCTCCTGTGTGAGGCTATAAAATTCAACGTCCGTTTTCTCGCTGAAGGTCACTTTCTTTTCGTTGAAGGAAAGCGTCACACCTGTGTAAACCTGGTGAATGTTTCCGCTGAGAAGTGTTATCATCCTTCTTGCATCATCCTTATCCGCAGGCTTCCCAAGGATTTCGTTGTTTATTGAAACAACGGTATCTGCCGAAATAATCAGCGAATCCTTAGGTGAAAGGCGTGCAGACGCTTCATTTTTTATTTTTGAAAGGTATTCCACCGCTTCTTGTGCACCCATTCCCTTGGGGAGGGTTTCGTCACATTCGGCGGGCAACACCTGAAATCCATCAAATATCAGTTTTATCAGCTCTTGTCTTCTCGGTGATTGCGAAGCAAGAACAATGCTTTTATAAATTCTGTTCATATTACCAATTCAAAAATTCACAAATACTTTTAAGGGTGTTAAGCCCCCACCTGCAGGCTGTTTTTGTATCCTCACAGCCTTCAAATTCCAAGGTGATAAAGCCGTCATAGCCACTGTCCTTTAAAATGCTGAGAGTCTGAAAAACAGGAACGTTTCCGTGACCGAGAACGGCACCTCTCAGATAATTACCGCCACGGGTTTTGAAAAACCCATCCTGCGGAGCAAACTCGCTACCGCTTTTTATATGAAAATCCTTAGCGTGAACGTATGAAGCAAACTGAGAAAGCCTGCTTACCGCTTTTACAGGGTCCTCATCGGCACAAAGGAAGTTGCCGATATCGATAAGTGCGCCAAAGTTTTTATGTGAAACACCCGTTATTATCTGCTCCACCCTGTCACTGTCCTGACAGAAAAAGCCGTGGTTTTCTATCATCGTTTTTATGCCCTTTTCTTCGGCATATTCGGTAACGCTTTTATAACCCTCGACAATTCTCGGCAAAGCCTGAGAAAAGCCGTTGTATTTTTTATCTTCTTCGTTGTAGCCACCCGTTGCATCGTGACGCATACCGCTGACACACAGCGCCTCTGCCACATCAACCTCTTTTTTAAGCCTTTCGATTTCGTCCTGAAGATTACCGTTACTGCCGTAAATAAAATCTGCACCAACGGAATACTGCACGGGCGTGATTCCTGCCTTTTTACAATAATCGGAAAGCTCTTTTGCGTATGAAATTTTATCTTTTCCGTCGGGAGTATGTATTTCTGCAAACTCTATGCCGTCAAAGCCCAGCTCGCCGGCAACGTCTATAAGCTCTTTTTCCGTTGCCTCGCCTGTATCAACAAGACGCCACAGACTATATGTGCTGATTGCAAATTTCATATTAAAATTCCTTTCCATATTTTTATCATTGTTTCCAAGCTCTCAGAGTATTATGATATTAATACTACTGATATCGGGGGGATATATTTGAAAATAGAATCAAACGGCGAAGAAAAAATAACCGTTGCACTTACAACTCAGGATTTGTGCGAGCTTGACATCACCTATGATGAAATGGATTATTCAAACATAGAAACCCGTCGTGTTATATGGACAATTCTTGACGAAGCAAGGAGAACTCTCGGGAAAGCAATTGACACCGACGGCAGACTTCTTATTGAAGCACTGCCATCTGATGACGGTGGATGCATTCTTGTGTTCACATCTCTTCCGATATTTGATTCAAAAACAAAAAAGCGGTTGATTATGAAAAAAGAGTCTGACCCTTTAGCTTTTTGCCCATTTGATGAAAACGCTTTTATTGATGCGCTGGAAACGCTCAGCCATCTGAAAGAAAACATAAAAAGCTGTGATGCCGTGATGTTCAATGACCTCTATTACATAATTATTCGCCCGAAATTGACCTTTTCAGACAAAATCACCCACATTCTCAGCGAATACGGGAACGTTGCAGAAGTCTGCAAAGCCGATATTTCAACCTTTTACGAGCACGGTCGCAGGCTATCAATTGCGCCCTTTATGTCATCAGAGCCGAAGATATAGCTTCCCGAAACGAGCACGTCAGCACCCGCCTCAACACAAAGAGACGCTGTGGCGGGAACAATGCCGCCATCTACCTGAATCATAAGGTCAGGGTTCACTTCACTAGCCTTTTTGCGGATTTTTTGGATTTTACCGAGCTGGTCTTCCATAAATGACTGACCGCCGAAGCCCGGTTCAACCGTCATAACAAGGACCATCGCCAATTTTTCAATAAACGGAAAAACTTCTTCGGCAGGTGTTTTCGGCTTTAACACAAGCGCAGGCTTCACGCCTGTGCTTATTATTTTTTCGATTGTTTTTTCAGGGTCGCTTTCGCTTTCAAGGTGGAAGGATATTAAATCCGCACCCGCATTTGCAAAAGCATCTATATATTCCAAGGGGTTTGAAATCATCAAATGGCAATCAAGAAACATATCCGTTGCTTTTCTGACGGATTTCACAACAGGTGGCCCGATTGAAATGTTGGGAACAAAATGCCCGTCCATAACATCCACGTGGAGCATATCTGCACCACCCTGCTTTACCCTTTCAATTTCTTTTTTAAGGTCGGCATAATCTGCCGAGAGAATAGAAGGAGCAATTTTTATTTTGTTTTTAAACATTGCCGAACACTTCCTTTTTTATTATTACCGTTGCTGCTTCACGGTCCTCCTTGATTTGTCTGCTCAATTCCTCCAAGCCCGAAAACTGCTTTTCGCCCCTTATTTTTTTCACAAGAGAAACCTCAATAAATCTGCCGTACAAATCGCCCTCAAAGCCAACAATGTTTGTTTCGCTTCTTTTTTCATCGCTTCCCACCGTGGGGCGTATGCCGATGTTTGTAACGGAAATATATTGCTTACCGTCAATTTCTGTAACGGACGCATATACGCCGTAGGACGGCACCGTGAAATCCTCGGTAAAAAACTGGTTTATTGTGGGTGAGCCTAATACTCTGCCCCGTTTGTCACCGTGAACAACCTCAAAATCGTATGAGAAAAGTCTGCCAAGCATATTGTTTGCCGCTTCAACGTCGCCGTCTCTGAGACTTTGTCTTATTCTTGTGGAGCTGATTGCCTCACCCTCATATTCAACGGGGGCACACATTTTAAAAGCAACTCCGTTTTCTGTGCAAAGTGCCTCAAGGCTTTTTGCGTCACCTGTTGCATTTTTTCCGAAACGGTAATTGAAGCCACAGCAAACAGCAGTTGCATTCAGCCTTTTCACAAGAATTTCTTCAAAAAATTCTTGTGGCGAAAGCTCTGAAATCTCGCTGAAATCAATAAAAACAGGCTCAAAGCCCCACCCCTTGAGAAGCGCATCTCTCTTTTGAGGAGTTATCAGCTCCCCCGGAGTTTCCCCCGAAAGAATTTTTTGGGGATGCTCCGAAAACATCAAGGCAATTTTTTTGCCGTATTCAGTTTTATCGCTCAGAAGCACTTCCTTATGACCTCTGTGGAGACCGTCAAAAGTGCCGAGTGCAACAAGCACCCCGTTATTTTCACACATTATTATAAACTCGCTTTACCTTTAAATCTGTTTCATCAAGCTCGCCCAGACCGAGAAATCTGCCGTCACCGTAAACACGGTAAAGACCTTTTTCACCAAGACCCTTCACACGCTCACGCATAAGGCTTCCGCCGTTTGAAAATCTTTTTGCCTGATTTTCGGTTACGTGAACCTCGGGGTAATCCGAGAGAAGCTTATCAAGCTCAATTACTATTTTATCAAGCGCACCCTTTTCTTTAAATTCTGAAATCTCTTCAAGGGTATAGCACTCCGAAAGATTGATGCCACAGGCATACGTTCTTTCAAGTGACGTCATTGTTGCACCGCAACCAAGCCTTTCGCCTATGTCGCTTATAAGGGTGCGTATATACGTGCCGGATGAACACTCGCATTCCAGCGAAAACTCGCCGTTGCCCAGGTCCCCCACGCTGAGTGAATATATTTCACATTTTCTCGGAGTTCTTTCAACCTCAACCCCTTGGCGGGCAAGCTCATACAAACGGACTCCGTCTTTTTTTATTGCCGAATACATTGGCGGAAGCTGTGTTATTTCACCGAGAAACTCGGAGGCTGTCGCCTGCACAAGTGAAAACTCAACGGCCATATAGTTTTCTGAAACTACTGTTCCCCAGATATCAAGGGTATCTGTGCAGACACCCGTTTTAAAGGTTGCTTTATATGCCTTTTTGTGGGTGGGTAACAGCTCAATAAACCGTGTGGCGCCGCCTGCCGCAACAGGCAGAACACCTGTTGCATTGGGGTCAAGCGTGCCTGTGTGACCACACTTTTTTTCGCCGAGTATTCTTCTTAATTTATTTACTGCAAAAAAGGATGTTATATTTTCACCTTTTTTTAATGGAATAATTCCTGTCATAGCATTAACCGTCCAACGCAGATTTTATTGCTTCAAGAAGCAACGCCTTACCCTCATCATAGGAGCAGGTAAAGTTTGCGCCCGCGGCACCCTTATGACCGCCGCCGCCAAGCTTTTTACAAATTTCAGATGCGTCAATGTCGCCCTCTGTGCGAACAGAAATGCCGAACTTTCCATCCTTTTGCTGTTTAATAACCGCACCCACAAGAACGCCCTCAATTTGTCTGGGCAGAGCGGTGATTGTATAGCATTCGTGCTCGCCCGAGCCACTTTCCTCATACATTTTCTGTGTAACGGTTATGATTGCGCATTTGCCGTCGAAATGGTATTCAAGAGTCTTTCTTGCCAACAATTCCAGGGCAAGGGAGCTTTTTGTTTTTGTTTCAAACATCAGCTTGTTGATTTTTTTTGAATCAATACCCTGTTCCATCAAATCCGCAACAATGCGGAAGGTTGCGGGGGTTGTGTTCTGATACCTGAAACAGCCTGTGTCCGTAGAAATACCTGTATAGAGACTTTCTCTTATATATTGGTTGAGTTCAACGCCCATTTCTTCTGCCAGTTCATAAATAATTTCACAAGCAGCCGCACGCTCTTCCACAAAGGTGTTTTTTGCATAAAGCGTGTTTGAAAGGTGATGGTCTATGCAAAGGTTTATCTTACCGCCGTAAATATCCCGGAGACTGCCGAGAAGCTTCTCGTCGGCAACGTCAACCGCAACAATAAAGGGGTCTGTTACCTCATCGGGTGAAAATGAAGCTGTAAGATATGAAAAATCCTTTGAAATTTCATCACAACAGGCAAAGCTGCGCTTTTTACCCATCAATCTGAGAATTTCACACAATGCAAATGCACACCCCAACGTATCACCGTCGGGATGTTCGTGGGATAAAATGAGAAACTCATCATGATTTTTTAAAAGCTCTGTACAATCTTTTTTATTAATAACCATAATTATTCATCATCTGAAGAAGTTGATATTTCTTCAAGCTTCTTGACTATATTCATACCGTATTCTATGGAGTTGTCGGCAACAAATTTTATTTCGGGAGTTTTTCTCAGCCCTAATCTTTTGCCGATTTCTCTGCGAACAAGACCGGTTGCCCCTGTGAGAGCCTTTGTTGCCTGCTTTGCAACGTCAATACCCTCAACAGCGCTGACATACACTTTGACATAAGATAAATCGCCGGAAACCTCTGCCCTTGCAACGCTTATGAGATGCTCTGAAACACGGGGGTCCTTTAGCTCTCTTACAATGGCGGCAATTTCGCGCTTTATATCCTCTGCCGTGCGATTCTGTTTATATGTGCCCATTTTAACTCCTAAATGTTAAAAATTTTCTCAATATCAATTTCAGTTGTTCAGGCAGGGGGCATTTATTAAGAGAAACCCATAAACGCCCCGCCACGCCTGAAATTCTGTGTTATTAGTCTTTGTATTCTTCAGTGATATAGCCCTCGAGAATGTCGCCCTCTTTAATGTCGTTAAACTTCTCAAGACCAACACCGCACTCGTAGCCTGTTGCAACCTCTTTAACGTCATCCTTGAAGCGTTTGAGTGAAGAAATTTCATCCTCAAATACAACAATACCGTCACGTACAACACGGATTTTGCAGTTTCTTGTGATTTTACCGTCGATAATGTAACAGCCTGCGATAGTACCTGCACTAGAAAGCTTGAATACGCTTCTGACTTCTGCTTTACCCATTTCAACGTCACGGAATTTGGGTGCAAGCATACCCTTGATAGCGGCTTCAACCTCTTCAATGCAATCGTAAATAACACGGTACATTCTCATTTCAACCTTGTCACGCTCTGCGTTTGCTTCCGCAACAGGGTCGGGACGAACGTTAAAGCCGACAATGAGAGCATTTGATGCGTTTGCAAGCATAACGTCAGATTCGTTAACTGCACCGACGCCGCCGTGGATAACCTTAACACGAACCTCTTCGTTTGAAAGCTTTTCAAGACTCTGACGAACAGCCTCAACCGAGCCTTGAACGTCTGCCTTAACAATGATGTTAAGATCTTTGAGTGAGCCCTCGTTTATAGAATCAAAGAGGTTGTCAAGAGTAACCTTCTGCATTGAGCGGAATGCTTCCTCTTTCTGTGAAGCCTTTCTCTGCTCAACAAGCTCTCGTGCAAGTCTTTCGTCACTTACACAGTCGAATGCGTCTCCGCCCACAGGAACCTCTGCAAGACCGGTAACCTCAACGGGAACAGAGGGACCTGCCTCGTTAACCTTTCTGCCCTTGTCGTCTGTCATAACACGGACTCTGCCGACAGCAGTACCTGCAACAATAATGTCACCGGATTTAAGAGTACCGTTCTGAACAAGAAGTGTTGCAACGGGTCCTCTGCCCTTGTCGAGCTTAGCTTCAATAACAATACCCTTACCTGCACGGTTGGGGTTAGCCTTGAGCTCTTTCATTTCTGCAACAAGAAGAACGGATTCAAGAAGAGTATCAATGTTCATTTTTGTTTTTGCAGAAACGGGAACACAAATAATGTCGCCACCCCACTCCTCGGGAACAAGCTCATATTCTGTAAGCTGCTGCATAATTCTGTCGGGTGTAGCATCGGGTTTATCCATTTTGTTGATTGCAACAACAATAGAAACGCCCGCCGCCTTAGCGTGGTTGATAGCTTCAACCGTCTGGGGCATAATACCGTCATCTGCGGCAACAACAAGGATTGCAATATCGGTTGCCATAGCTCCTCTTGCACGCATAGCTGTGAAAGCGGCGTGGCCGGGAGTGTCAAGGAAGGTAATATCCTGACCATTGAGGTTTACTCTGTATGCACCAAGGTGCTGAGTGATACCGCCCGCTTCTGTTTCTGTAACGGAGGTATTCTTGATTGCGTCGAGAAGTGAGGTTTTACCGTGGTCAACGTGACCCATAACGCAAACAACAGGGCTTCTGGGAAGAAGGTCTTCCTCGTTATCCTCGTGGTCGTCGATAATTCTTTCTTCGATTGTGATAACAACCTCTTTCTTAACCTTTGCACCAAGCTCGGTTGCAACGATTTCGGCTGTGTCAAAGTCGATAACCTGGTTAACGGTTGCCATCATACCAAGTGAGAAGAGCTTTTTAACAACCTCTGCGGCTGTTCTCTTGAGCATTGCGGCAAGGTCGCTGACCGTAATTTCCTCGGGAACGGTGATAACAAGAGTTTTCTTTGCTCTTTCTGCTTCTAGTCTCTTGATTCTGTCCTGCTCAGTTTCTTTGCGGTGTGAGCGCATACCCTGTTTCTTGTATTGCTGGCTCTTCTGTTTAATTTTCTGTTTTGTCTGAACGTTGTCGTTTATTGAATGAACGGGAGCGATGTTTTCATAGCGCTCATTGTACTTATCGAGCTGAATATTATCTGCTCTTGTGTCGATAGTGCGCTTTTCACCCTTTGTTCTGGACTGCATGGGGCCGTCCTTCTTTTTCTCGTTCTTCTTGAAGGGGTTAGCATTTGAAACACCCTGGGGCTTTTTCTCCTGGGGCTTTGCATCAGTCTTCTTTGCTTCACCCTGCTTTGCAGGCTTTTTGTCGGCATTGGGCTCTGCCTTTGCTTTCTGATTATCCTGCTTTTTAGCATCCTTCTTTTCAGCGGGCGCTGCTTCTTTTTTCTTTTCGGGAGCTGGCTTTTCTGCCTTTTTCTCCTCTTTTTTCATTGCAAAATATGCATCAAAGCTTGTTACTGCATACTCCTGTGTAAGAATATCGAAAATTACATCAAGCTCTTTTGTGTCAAGGGCTGTCTGTGATTTTTTGGGTTCTTCAAAGATTTTCCCTAATTTTTCAATAATGTCTTTATTCTGTAAACCTAAGTCTTTTGCTAATTCGCTTACTTTATATTTAGTTATCATCTAATTCCTCCCCGAATTTTTGTTGTAATTTAGTAGCAAATCCGGAATCCGTAACGGAAAAAACACCTGATTTTTTTCCGATTCCTGCGGCAAAATCTGCCATTGTATATGGTGTGCGTAAAACAAGGATGTTTTTACCCTCATAGGTGCACGCGTGGCACATTTCTCTGTATATTCTGTCGGACGCATCCGAAGCAAGAAAAACAAGCTGTGCCGTTGATTTTATTATGGTTTCTTTAACAGCATCGTGACCACAGGCGAGCTTCCCGGCCCTTCTGCAGATGCCTAAAAAACCCATGGTATCTTTCATACTCAATATTTTGCCACAGTCCTTTCGACTTAACATTTTATGAATTAAGTTCTTCTGCCATAGCATCATAAACCTCGTCGGGGATTGCTGTATCGAGAGCTTTTTCAAGGCGTTTGCCCTTTCTCGCTTTCTGAAAACAATTTTTATCGGGGCAAATATACGCTCCCCTGCCCGACTTTTTACCGGTAAGGTCAAGACTGACCTCACCCTCAGAATTCTTGACCGCACGTATAAGCTCTTTTTTAGGCTTCATCTCATTGCAACCAAGACATTTCCTCATAGGTATTTTTCTCTCTGCCATAGCATCCTCACGAATTCTGGGGAATATAGAAACCGCTTTCGGGTTTGATGTCTATCTTCCAGCCTGTAAGTCTTGCCGCAAGGCGAGCATTCTGACCCTTGTTACCGATAGCAAGTGAAAGCTGAGTATCGGGAACTGTTACGTGGCAAGCATTTTCTTTTTCTTCATCGATTTCAACCGAAAGAACGTTTGCGGGAGCAAGTGCTGCGGCAATGAACTTTGCGGGGTCTTCATCATAAACAACAATGTCGATTTTTTCACCACCGAGGGTTTCAACAATGTTGCCGACTCTTGTGCCCTTGGGACCGATGCAGGCACCGATGGGGTCAACGTTTTCATCCTTGGAGAAAACAGCGATTTTTGTTCTTGAGCCTGCTTCACGTGCAACGGACTTGATTTCTACAATACCGTCGTAAATCTCGGGTACCTCTGACTCGAAAAGTCTTTTAACAAGACCGGAGTGAGTTCTGGAGATTCTGACCATGGGGCCCTTTGTGCCTTCACCGATGTTTTCAATATAGATTTTTACAAGCTGATTCTCTTTGAATGTTTCATCGGGAATCTGTTTTGATTTGGGAAGAACAACAACTGCTTTACCGATTTCAAGAGTTACGTTACCTGTCTGGGGGTCAATGCTCTGAACCTTACCTGTAACGAGCTCGCTCTTTTTGGATTCGAACTCCTTGAGCATAAGTCCTCTTTCAGCGTTGTGAATATCGCCTCTGATAACGTTCTTTGCTGTTGTTGCGGCAACTCTGCCGAATTCAAATTTCTTTGTTTCAATGGGGATTTCAACAATGTCGCCGATAATAGCGTTTTTGTTGTATTTAACAGCCTCTTCGGGGAGAATCTCTGTGAATTCGTTTTCGATTACACCCACAACTGTTTTTCTGAGATAAACTCTGAGCTCATCCTTTTCGGGATTGCAATCAACAAAAACAATGTCCTCACCGCCGTATTCCTTTTTTACGGATGTGATGATTGCTGAGCAAACCTTTTCAAGAAGATATTCTGCAGGAATACCTCTTTCCTGTTCGAGCAAACGGATTGCTTCGAAAAATTCTTTGTTCTGGTTGGGCTTACCTGCCGCTTTTCTAGCCATTTTTCTTACCATTCCTTTCATTTATGTGAGTTAACATTAAACTGAGTTGATTAAAGAGGGAAATCGTCTAATTTAACAAATGCAATTTCCTTTTTTTCTGCCGTCATTGTTGTTTCATCGGGGAATTCAATTGTAACCGCACCCGTTTCGCTGTAGTCGATAAGCACGCCCTTGAATTCTCTTTTGCCCTCAAAGGGTCTGATGAGCCTGACAATAACCTTTTCATCCATAGCATAATCAAAGTGAAAATCTCTTGTGAGCTTTCTTTCAATTCCCGGGGATGATACCTGCAAATTGTATTGACGGTCAATAGGGTCTGCCTCATCAAGGGGGCCGTCGAGTGCGTGACTCATATTGACGCAATCGTCAATACCCACACCATCCTCTTTGTCGATAAATATTTTCAGATAAAAGTTTGCCCCTTCTTTTTCGAAGCAAACATCCCAGAGAATGAGCCCGAGCTCCTCTGCAATGGGTTGCGCAATATCCCACACAACCGCTACTGTGTTCTTTGCCAAATCAGCACCTCTTTTTAAAATATTCTACAAACCTGAAAAATATTGTAGAAAACTTTTTTCTGCAATAAATATGAGAGCAGGTTGCCCTGCTCTCACTCAAGTTCATATTCGTACAATGGGAATATACCATATAATATAAAAAAATGCAAGTGTTTTTTTATTTTAGTTTAATCGTTGCGTTGTTGTCGGGGATGCCGTAGTTTCCGGCGGAGTGCTTGAGGAGCTCATAAAGGTCAACCTCTTCACCCTGTGAGCCGTGGAGCTTTTTGTTGAGAATTTTAAAAACGGGTCTGAGTCGCCTGAGCACCCTGAGGAAGGTTTCGCCGTAGGGGTTATCCTCTGTAAAGGGCTGGTCGCCACAGAAAACATCTCGCACAAGCTCAACCACAAAATCAATAAACTTCTCGTTTTTTATATCGGGGTGTGCTTTCACAAGAAGAAGACGGCACATCTTGCCGATTGTGCAGGTTGAAAGAAATTTGCCGATAAATGCCATGGGCTTGTGAAGGCTTTTCTTGTCGCCAAGACCGAATTTGCCGAGCATTCTTGCGGGGTTATCCTTCATGCCATAGACCATTGAAAGAATCATTTTATCAAACTGATTTTTGAGATGCTCCTCACCTGTTTTGCCCTTTTTATCCCACTCGTACTCCGGCACGGGGATGCTCTCGATTTTAACGGTCTCTTCATCCTCAATTGTGACAAGGCGCATAAATGCGGGGCAACCGATAAGCGAGCCTGTGCACACGTCATAGAATTTATTGCCGTTGTCACTTTCGGTCACGTTGATGCTCTGGTTATGCATATGACCTGTGAAAATGAGGTGAACACCATTGTCGGCAAGAACATTTATGAGCTTGCGGCTTTCCTTCTGGCGTGCATCGGGCACAAGCATAAGAATGGGCTGACCCGCAAGCACCGGGTAATGCTCCATGGCAATCATCATTTTGCCGTCTGCCTTTGCCTTTTTTGCCTGTGCCTCTATCCAGCCAAGAAATTCATCGTCATAGGCTTTGTTTTTACCCTCTGCGGTGTCATTGCAAATAACAAGCAAGCGAATATCATCACTGAGGTCGGCTGTATATGAAAGGTGCTCTCTGTTAAAATCAATGGCTTCGCTGTAACCAAAATCGCCGTAGTAACCGAGAAGGTCATCAAATTTAATGCCCTCAACGTGAACTCTTTCTGTTCCCGGATAGCTGAATGGGTTTGGCTCAATGTCGTGGCCCGCAGTAACAACAAAAATACGCTTGCCCCTTGCCTTGAGCTCGTTGAGCTTTTGGGAATATTCAATGTGGCTTTCTTTTTCACCGTTGAAGGAAAGATCTCCGGCAATAAGAATGGTATCACTTTCGTCGCTGTTTGCAAGATATTCAAGAACAGCATCGTTTATATATGGTGTTTCGGCATAGCACTTCTGCTCGAAATCCATAAAGCGCTCATATTCTTCACCGTATGCACCCAGAGATTTTGCAAAATAATGGGGGTCAGTAATAACAAAAAATTTGAATTGTTTCATAATACCTTCCTCTTATGACATTTTCTTAATGATACCATTTTAGTGCTATCGTTGCAAGGGGAATTTTGGCGCAGAGCACCGATTGCTTAGCTGCCAGCCACCAGCCGGTAGTTGCCGGTTGCTTCGCACATATATACATTCCCAATACCTGTAGGGGACGGTCTTGACCGTCCCGCATTTTCAAGTTGCAGGTGGCAAGTTTCGGGGCACTTTGTGCCGATTGTGTTGATGTGTTGCGGCGTTGCGAAGCCTATCATCCCGGTTAAGTTGCAAGTGGCAAGTTGCAAGTGGCAAGTTTCGGGTGCTGCGCACGGCATTTTGTTGCGGTGTTGCGAAGCCTATCATCCCTGTTTGCCAACGGCAAATAGAGGTGGGGACACCGCCAATTATCGGGGTCCCCAAAAAGCGTAGCTTTTTAGGGGGAGAGGAAGCACAGTGTAGCGTTGAATTTTTTTGCATAGCGAAAAAATGATAAGCGGAACTTCGTGCTGACGAGGTGGTGGGTCGCCCCCTAACCTCTCCCCTTCGCTGATGAAACGAACAGCGTGGATAAAAGTTTCAAGTTGAGTGGCACTTCGTGCTGACGAGGTGGTGGGTCGCCCCGTTCCCTATTCCCTTCGTTGATGAACCGTAAAACCTTCCCTTTGCTGACGAACAAGAAAAAACACCTTTGATTCATCCATTTTGCGCCCCTCACAAAAAAATAAAAAAACTTGAAAAAAACTGTTGACAAAACAAAAATGCGGTGGTATAGTATATAAGCACTTGCGAGAGTGGCGGAATCGGCAGACGCGCACGTTTGAGGGGCGTGTGGTAATCCCGTACGGGTTCAAGTCCCGTCTCTCGCACCAAATAAAGAACTTACACTTCAGTGTAGGTTCTTTATTTTTATGTCAGAAAACAGGTAGGGACTTGAACCCTCTCGCCGAAGGCGAACACAATCGTTGCCGTTCTGACGGCAAAGCGTAGCGACGCCGTCAGGTCCCGTCTCTCGCACCAAACTCCACCTTTTCGAAGGTGGAGTTTTTCTTTATTTTCAGCAGTAATTTCCTACGAAAAAGTAAACCGCAATTCCTTGATATATAAGGAGTTGCGGTTATTTCTTTATGTTCCGAAAATCTGCGTTCCGTCTTTTCGGCAGTACTTCCCCACTCAAAAGATTATACTTGATTCAGGTACTTTTAGGGAATTAGTTCCCAAATTAGGCATATTTTACGAAATTCTCTGCACGCTACAATAGGTTATTTTGCACTACAAAACACTATTTGCTTTGTGAAAAACATAGAAAAGAAAAAAATAGTGAAGTATTTGTCGTTTTTTGTCATATATAAGTAGGAGTTCAATTATGACTATTAAAGGAGTGCTATCTATGGATGTAAAGAACACATTATCAGAATTGATTAGTTTTGAAAATAATTCAAATCTTTCTCTTAGAGAAATTAGAAAATTCGAAAAACTAATTTTAGTAATGCTAAAAGATTATGTTACTAAGCAAGGAAAAACATTTAAATCCGAATACAGACCACCTAATAAAAAAATCCGATATGATGGATATGCTCCAGATGGATTTGATGATTTCGAAGGAAAAACTGTTATTGAAATAAAAATATTCCGCTTTGGTGGGCATTCTTTTAATATCGTCTATGATATGATCGGTAGAATTTCAATGTTAGATGATGTAGATAATGTAATTCTCATACTTATTGGAGCTGGTAAATTCGAGCTCCCAAAAGATGTGATTAATAGATTAAACTTTAAGTTGTCTATATGGGACATAAATAAAATAACCGAAATCAGCAATAAAAATCCCGATTTGTTCAACCAAACATATGCACAATTAAATACACTAATCATAAAAGACACCATAACAGAAGGTATAAAAGATACCAATTCCGATGAAAAAAGAGAAACTTTAATAGAACTATTACATAATGAGTACAACAATGATAATATAGTTCTATTTTTAGGTGCAGGTGTTTCGATGGATGCAGGAATTGCATCTTGGGATAAATTGTTATCAAGTTTATTTGTAGAATTAATAAAAAAGGAACTTATCAATAATGGTATAGAGATTAGTATTTCAGAACAGACAAAAATCGTTGAGGAAATGTTAAATCAAAATGGTACATCGCCTCTTCTTCAAGCACGTTTTTTGAGAAAAGGTTTTGAAGATAATTTTGAGAAAAACATAAGTGATATTCTATACGAAAATGTCAAAGGTTCCTCTAAATTACTGGAAGAAATAGGACAAATGTGCATACCCAATAGAGGTAAAATAGGCGTACAAGCTATTGTAAATTATAACTTTGATGATTTAATTGAAAAAACATTAAATAAATTACGTATTCCATTTCATTCAATTTACGGAGAAGGTATAAATGCAAATAGTAATGAAATCGGAATATATCACGTTCATGGATTTTTACCTCAAAGCAAAGACCAATATGAAGATTTAGGAAAATCATTATTAGTATTCTCTGAAGAAGGTTATCACAAACTTATGGTAGAACCATATCATTGGGCAAACATTACACAATTAAATTATATGATTAATAATACTTGTGTGTTTATTGGATTATCAATGACAGACCCTAATATGAGAAGATTGCTTGAAATAGCGGCACGAAAACGTGATGATTTAAACGAAGAATGTAAACATTATGCAATAATGAAAAGATTCAAGATAACTAACACAAAATTATCTAAAGCTATAAACAAATTTGAAAGTGTTAATGACTTGTTACAAGAAGCGTTCTTCAAAGAGTTAGGGGTTAATATTTTATGGATTGATGATTACAAAGAAATACCGAACTTATTGAAGAAAATAAAAGGTCAAAACTTTGCGTAATCAAAAAATCAGTACTATAATGTTTAACACAAGCTAATTTTATTTGACACACTTACAGAATTTAATTATAATTTACTTAACAATTTCTAAAGGATATGGTGGTAATATGGATAGTTTTAAACATCAAATTGAGCAAGACATTCGAGAATATCAAGAAAACTTGAAATTTGTTGCAAATATCGACAAAGATGAGTGGGCTTTTAACTATTGGGTATTAGATAAATTATTTTACGAAGAGGAAGAACTCATTGAAGAAAAGATTATCGACTATAACGATATGGGTGTTGATGCTTACGAAATCTATGAAGATACTAAAGATATTTATTTGATTCAAAATAAATACTATTCTGACAATACAAAGATTTCAAGCAATTATGTAAAGAATGATTTTTTGTTGCGTCCTATACACGCACTTGAGAATGGTACTTATACAAAATCAGAAGACTTGCAAAATGCTTTTACAAAAATGAAAAACGACCCCGATTTTACAGTACATTTGCAACTCTTTGTTACAAATAATTTACATAACAATGAAGCCGATGAATATGTTAAGGACTTCAATGCACGAAATGCAAACTATATTGCAACCATTTACTATTTAGACGATATAAAAAACAGATACTACAACGAAGTTGAACAAATTAAAAGCAATATAACTGTAAAAGTTGAAAGTATTAATAAACACACAATATTAAATATTAACACAGAAAGCTATAAACTTGAAAATGTGCTTGATGCAAGATATGTTTTAACTCCCGTTGTGTCAATTTATCGTTTATATAGAGATTCCATAGAAAGAAGCTATCCAATTTTTGATAAAAACATTAGAGAATATTTGGGAAACAAAGGTGTAAATAAAGGTATATACCAAACTTTACAAGACCCCCAAGACAGAAAGAACTTTTTCTATTATAACAATGGTATAACTATCATATGTGACTCTATGACTACAATAAAGCCACAACCTTCCGAATACAATATGAACGCATTTTTTGAAATAGAAAACCCACAAATTGTAAACGGATGTCAAACAGTAAATAGCATATACGAGTTCCTAAAAAACATTCCGCCAGAGGATTTAGAAAAAGAATTTAAAGATACTTTTGTTATGCTCAAAATATTAGTTATCGATAGAAATGATGATG
This sequence comes from Oscillospiraceae bacterium, assembly GCA_015066225.1. GTDB lineage: Bacteria > Bacillota > Clostridia > Oscillospirales > Acutalibacteraceae > DTU089. The sequence continues at coordinate 80,912 of SVOT01000002.1, read as the reverse complement.
ACGAAAACCAACTTTATAAAGATATTGTAAAATACAACAACTCTCAAAATGCTATTGATGAAAAAACATTTGTTGCTAACACTAGTATATTTATACGCCTTCAAGAAGAATTTGAAAACAAAGGTTTCCTTCTTTTGATTAAGCAAAGTGATAAAAACAAATTCTCAAAAAAATACAAAACTTTGACAGAACTGAAGAAAGCAAACCATAACAGATTAGAAAAATTCGGCTTGAATGATATAACTAAAGTTAGTGACTCATTTATTCCGATAGAAAAATTATTACAAGTAATAAATGCTTTTGTCGCAGGTGGACATATCGCATACGTAAAAAAGAATTTGATGCTTAAGTTCGATAGCGAACCGTATAACACAGCAGTTGAATTTATAAAAAACGATATTATAACAATCGACACATTACTTGATTTGTATATGCTTTATAAAAAAGCAGAACAAACAAAAAAAGAGACCGATGATGCTAGAGCGCCTATTCCTTATTATCTAATAGACTTTTTTGCACGTTATGAATGTAAAAATAGGGACTACAAAGAAATAAAGAATCAACTTTCTGATAATCAAAAGATTGAAAATATTATTGATTTGTATAAAAAGGTATCTAAGGCTTATGCAAAGAGATATAATCAAGAATTTGATGTCGATTATAATAAAATGATAAAGCAGACAATTAAATACAATATTGTTGATGACCTTAGAGATATACTGTCATAATAACTAGATATTCAAAACCGTACTTATCACAATGATAGGTACGGTTTTTCTATTTATTGGAAATTTTGCAAGGAATAAAATCTTGAAGTGCAACACTACACAGTTCCAAAATACTTTTATATAATTTAGAAAGGAAATTACAAATTGCGAGGAATAAGGAGAAATCGAAGATTCTATTGTATTTAAATTCATTCCAATTGAAGATTGGGAGGACTTGTTATGATTGAAATTACTTGTACGAGTGATATTGAAAAATTAAATAAACCTAATATGCTGATGTTTCTCTAACGCTACAAATATATAGCCATAGTTACGAGTCTGCTCAGAAAAAAGCGGCTGAAACGCTTAATGATACTATATTAAAATTTTCTCAGGTTGTTTGTAATTAATTATTGACAATTACAGCTTTTCATGCTATCATAGTCCTGTCAACAAAGTTGACAGGACTATGAGTCATTCTCAATATCTCTCAAGTCTTTGCACAAACAAAAAACGAAAGGGGGGTACAACATTGGGCGTCACGGTTGGTATTGTGGGTTTGGATTTTAGGAAATCTCATGCATGTGATGATTATACTACATCTTTTGAAAATCCATTTATGGGTGAATTTAGTTTAGGAGGAACAAATTACCACTATCAATCTTTTGGTGAGAATTTTATTGATTGTTGCACAGGTTTTTCTTCGTTGTGTGTATCTTTTATAAAAACAACGTATTCAATACGTACTAAAAAAATAGCGTCTTGGCAACATAACAATTCTTTTAGTATTATAGATAACATTATAGAAAGAGTTTTTAATAAAACAACAAATATAGTTAATAGCATTTTACAATTATATTTTCCAGATGAATTTTATTTTTCAAGTGCAGAAAATACAAAAAATGCAAAATTAACACAAGAAGACATAGTATCATTTAATGAATGCTCAGAAAACTTCTTTTATAAAATTCTTCAAAAGAAAACTTATGAAAATACTTTCTTGATGCTTGTTTTTTGCCTTATCTTATTAAGTAGTTTGTTATTTAAACAAAAATGCTTTATAAGCGAACGGTTAATAAACATATTTGTTTTACTAATGTTGTATCTTCTAACCTATAGACATGCCGTTTTTAGAACAAAAAACCTAGAAATATGTACCGTATTTATAACATATAAAAACATAAGGAGTTGTTATTGTCATGGTAAAATTCTTGGTTTTTCTGTGGAAAATTCTTTCGACAGTAATAGCCTATCAATGGGATGTTCGTGAAATAGTCTTTTTGTTAGGAATTATAACTATCTTTCTCGAGTATTTTTTCTCTTAAACATTTCCTCTTTTTTACAATGCAATATGGGTGTAACGGTTTATCTGTTACACCCATAAACCTAAAGGAGCTAAACATGAATAACAACGACAAAAATTACATGAATGATGTATTAAAACTGTTACGAATTGCTAATGATATAACTATGGATGAACTTGCACTAAAACTTAATTATTCCAAATCCTATATTAGTAATATTGAGTCTGGTAAAAGACGTGTAACAGATGAACTGTTAAAAAAGTATAGCAAAGTCTTTAAGATACCACAAAAAACACTATTGTTTTTTGAAAAAACAGCAAATACAAATAAACTTAAAACACAAGAAATTTTAATACTAATATTATCTAAAATATGTTCTTCAAAAAAATTAAATTGTAATGTTGAAATAAACGAGATTTAACAATTAATTTAATAAACATAAAATCTGCATCAATTTATCTCTTTTGAATAATTTGTGTTGGTCGTCTATTACATCAAGTTTGATGATTTTTATTCTCAATTCACGGTAACACAATGAAAGCAAAAGAATAAGGTGTTTTGTTTTCATTATGTTACTTGTTCCTACCCCCAAAAAACAAATTGTTGATTCATCTACTTTATGCAAATAAATATTATTTTTGTTTTTGGACATTTTTAGGGAATTAGTTTTGGGATTTTGAGGGGTTGTAATAATATTTATTTTGCTTTTCGGCAGGACTTTGTTCCTTGAAAGAAATCATTGATTTTTCGGGGTTTGTGCGTTTTCCGGCCCTTCAAGTCCCGTCTCTCGCACCAAAAAAGAGCTTCGCAATAGCGAGGCTCTTTTTTTATCCAATCCGAAGGATTGGTATGTAATCGCCGAAGGCGAATGTAATCACCCGAAGGGTGTATGTAACCACGCGTGAGCGTGTATCTTTGCAATCCTTCGTATTGATTACATTCATAATTTCATTATGATTACATACGCAACAAAAGTTGCGATTACATTCCGTCTGAAGACGGATTTCATACACGGCTTCGCCTTGATTAGCTTCGCTTGATTTGAATTTTTATTTCTGCTATAGCAAAGTTTCAAATACAATCTTTATTTGTTGACTAACACAAAAAACCGTGTTATGATTTTTTTACGGCATAATTATTTTAAGTGGTGAGTATATGGTTAAAAAAATAATATCTGTTTTCTTGTTTATAGCAATTCTCTCTTGTAGTATTACTATATCCTATGCCGGGGAGGTGCAAGCATCATTATATTCGGTTTATGGTGATGGCATGCTTTTCAAACAAAACGATGCGGTTGTTTTTGCCGGCACAGGTAAGCCCGGCACAGCAATTAGTGCAACCCTTTTTAATTCAAGCAAAGCGCTTGTTAGAAAAGGTAACACTGTTGTAAATTCCGACGGCGTTTTTTTCGTTTCGTTTGTTGCCCCTGCGGGAGACTTCGAGGAATACTCAATTGTTTTAACTGCTGATTTACAAGAATTTGCAAAGCTTGAAAACATTGTTTTCGGAGAGTTATGGCTTGCAAGCGGACAAAGTAATATGATGTATCCCCTTGCACAAGAAAAATCCGGCAAAGAGATGATGGCACGGGGTGAAAAACTGTCAAAATGGCTTCGCGTTCTTGTTGAACCTGCCTATCCTGAATACAACGGCTCATCAGAGCTTGTGCCCCTTGATGCCCAAAACGATATCAAGGATGCTAAATGGATCACCGGTGAGGATGACGGCATTTATGGTATGAGTGCTGTTGCGTATTTTTTTGCAGAAAGTATGCTTAAAAAATTGAATATGCCTGTTGGTATACTTAATTCCTCTTTAGGTGGCTCCACAATTGCATCCTGGCTCTCAAGAGATGCAATTGATAATTGTGCTGATGTAAAAAATATCCTTTCAAACCATGGCAGATATATCGAAATCGGTGATTGGAATGAAGCTGAACAGAATATATATCACGATATGACTGCAAATTTCAATTTAAGAACAAATGCTCTCAAGAATTTCAGACTATCAGGTATGATTTGGTATCAAGGTGAATCAGACCTTATGTTTGGCTATTCTCCCGAGGAATACACTGCTCAGCTTGAGCTTTTACAAAGCTTCTACACAGACCACTTTAACTATAAAAATGGTCTTCTCCCTCTCATTTATGCACAACTTGCTCCCTATATGTACTCCGATAATGGTTTTAATCTTATTGATTGGAATATTGAATATTCTAAGTTCCGTAATGAAACTCCCGATTCAAGAGCAGTTGTTACAAATTATGACATTCCTTCAACCTTTACAGCTGATGTTGGTGCTATTCATCCTGAATGCAAAGAAGAAATCGGTAAAAGAATGGCTTATGCTGCTGACGGTCTCGTTTACGGCAAATACAACAGTTACTCTGCACCCTATCCCAAACATATTGAGATCGCTGATTCAAGTGTTTTTGTAACTTTTTCCGATGTGGGCGACGGTCTCGCAGTAAACGGGAATACACTTCATGGCTTTGCAATTTGTGACAGCAGAGGAATATTTGTGCAAGCAAATGCAGAAATAATAAACAAAGATACCGTAAGAGTTTATTCCGACAGCATTACCACTCCCACATCTGTTACGTATGCATACTGTGTCGGAAATTATCGTTCTAATCTTTTCGCAACACAAAGCAACAACCAGACTATTCCTGCAAGCCCGTTTAAATGGAATGTTCCCGAAAATGCAAATTATTGGGTGGATAAGCCGTGGACTGATTGCGATGATATTTTGCTGTGGCACAATTATTCCGATACATACGGCAGCTACTACAAATCATGGTATGGTGAGAATGCAAAAGTAAATATTGAGAGCGTTGATGCTTTCAGCGGTGAAAACGGACTTAATATTATTTCTTCTTCGGAGACCTTTGCCGTTAAGCCGAAGCTCACCTACAAGAACGCCGCTTCAACCGAAAACTTTGACGAAGCCGATGATAACTATACCGATTATGGCACTATAAGCTTTTATGTTCGAAACAACGGGGCGGAAGATGTGACCTTTGACCGTATTGAACTTTATACGAACTCACTCTCTTACTACACTTCCGCTGATTTTGAAGCAGTTACCATCCCGGCTGACGGAAACTGGCACACAATTAGCATAAGCCTCAACACCCTTGTAATGAGCAATGATATGACCAAGCAAGCCTTTTCTAACAACGTTCTTAACGAGGTAAAGGATATTAAGTTTGTTTTTTCCTCCCGCAACAGCGCTAATATCAGTATGGATAACATCCGTTTCGATGCAGAAAGCGAAGAGGAAAACGCTACATCACCGTTTTATAATTTGTTTGAAAAAATAAACTCTTTTATCACCTTTATTATGTCACTTATAAAGATGATTACAGGTTAAATTGATAAACATATTGGTGGTTGTGTTTTATATTACATTCCCTCATTATAAGAAACTTAAAACCAAAAAAGAGCTTCGCAATAGCGAGGCTCTTTTTTTATCCAATCCGAAGGATTGGTATGTAATCACGCGATCCCGTGTATGTAATTGCCGAAGGCGTATGGCATCACCTTGGTGTATGCAATCTTTCGTATTGATTACATACGCAACTAAAGTTACGATTACATTTCGTCAATGACGGATTACACACACGGCTCACGCCGTGATTTTTTATTTCCAGCAGTAGTTTCCTACGAAAAAGCAAACCGCAAATCCTTGATATGTAAGGAGTTGCGGTCATTTTTTGTGTTCCGAAAATCTGCGTTACGTTTTTTCGATAATATTTCCCTGCGAAAAAAATTATTTGTAATTTTGGTTGTTTTAAGTATTTAATTCATAATTTACTTTTTTAAGTTTATTTTTACCGCTTTTATGGTATAGTATGAGGATTATTTATAAAACCAACCCATTTATTTTTATTTTCATAGTATTTCATATATTCTTCTGATATTTTTGTTATTCCAACCAAAGCGGCAGCTCCCGCAGCAGCAACTCCTACTTCTCCACATAGTGCCGCTCCGACAGTGAATGGTGTAGCGAGTATTGATGTTATATTGGTCCATCTTTTAACTTTAGGAAAGACTTTATAAATATTTTTATTTATTTTAACTTGTTTCTCCTGATATTCTTTTTTCAAATCTTCTAAATCTTTAAGTGTTGTTAAATCATTTTTAGTATCTATTAAATTTTGTAATTCATTCTTGGCTACTAAAATTTCATCTCTATTTCTTAAATTAACTATATTTATCATTGCTTTTTCAATTGAGTTAAGGTATGTTTTTTGACACTCTTCATATTTTTGACAGTTTCTACAATGTTCTTCGTCAGTAAAAGCGTAGTTATGTAAAATCATTTCATTAGGAAGAACGGGCGAAAACACTTCAGAAAATAATTGTTCATTATATGTCATAGGAGAATTAAATTTGTATTTTAAAAAATTGTATTCATATTTATCGAACAAACAATTTACATTTAATTCATTGCTTAAAAAAATTGATGCATTTATGGCTGCTATTTTTGCATAACAATATGGTCTTCCATCAATTAATATTTCACCAGGAACTTCTTTATAATTACCTTCTGTAATATTGTCTGGGAAATTTTCTAATAAAATCTTTGAATCCATTTGCCCCTCAGCGTCAAAATCTGGAGTTACTCCTTCGTGCAAAATGTCTTCGACATTGAAAGTCTCTATCAAATTATTATCTTTAGCTATTTCTAAAATTAAGTTTATAGCAATACTTTCTTTATTATCGTTTTCTTCTAATTGTGCATTGAAAGACTTTTTAGGAAATACTAATTTATCTGCCCATAACAATGTTGATGGATTGTTAATCAACCAAGAATAATTCATTCCACAAGGCTCGCATATACCAAAATCATGAGCCAAACCTAGTCCTGTAACTAAAACTTTCATTTTTTCTCCTTTTGTTATAAAACTCTAAATAAAACTTTATAACAAAATTATACATTATTTTATTTCTTTTTTCCACCCATTTTTACTAACTAAAAAATACTAACCCGAATCTCTTACTGTTTTAAGAAAATTCGAGTTAGATTTCATTTTATAAATAACTTTACATATCCGACTTTTCAAGATTATGTTCTCTGCAAAGCATTTGTCCATTTTCAAGAGTTGTATGTCCACCCTTACTCCAAGGAATTTTATGGTCAGCGTGCATATCTTCAAAATCCCATTTAATATCTTTACCCTCTGCCTTACACATAGGGCAAATTCCGTGTTGTCTTTCGTACAAAGTCCGTTTTTCATTATCGGTAAATGCACGAATTGACAACACTTTTTCTTTTGTTTTACCACTTAACAGATATTCATAAATACCTTTTTGCTTTGTAATGTCATCATCTTGTAAGAGTAAATTTATTTCTTTCTCTAATTCATTGGGGTCATAAACATTATTACAATATTCATTGTACAGAATACCCCAATTCAACCCTTTCATAAGCTTTGCTCTGTATTTAGGGAAAGTTAATTCAACCCAATCAATAATAGTTTTATAATACTGTTTCAATGGGGTTGCGTGTGTATCGTGCTGATGTTCTGCCATATACTGTTCAATCGTCTTGTTTTCTTTTGCTGATACCCAACTTAAAACAGTCTGTAAATAGTCCTGTCTGATTGTTGAGCCACTCATATATTTTTCGCCAATTTTATAAGCAATACATTGATTTTTACTGAAATATTTTTTAGCATCGCTCAACCATTCACCTGTATAAATAGCATTGCGAAGCTCTTGGTCTGTAAGCTTTTCTCCGGCAATATTGATTATTTTAAACCAATCAAGTTTTTCTGTGTCTGTACCCTTACAAATATAAATCATTAATTTGTAATCAAGGACTTTTTCTGTGATTTCTTTTGATGTATGGGCATAATAAGGTGTAGTTGGTGAAGCTGGATTTGCAAATATGGAATATCCATTATCTAACCAATCACAAATTGATATTGTTCTCTGCTGACCGTCTAACATTTCGTATGTACCATCTTCATTTTCAGACCAATACATTACATTCAACGGAAATTCATGGAGAATAGAATTCATAACAGCAATTTTCTTTTTATCGTCATAAACAAATTCTCTTTGGTAAGCAGGTCTAACATTTAGTTTGCCACCATAAGCAACAACTTGTCCGCTTTCTTCATCATTATAGTAGCCGTCAAAAACATCACGGACAGATATTTCCTGCAATTTAATTTCCATTAACTTTCCACCCCTTAATAATTAAATCTTGTTATTTTTCTTATGCCTTATTATTAACCTGCTAAAAATAATTTTATGTTTACCGTCTCCCGAATACCCAACAGATTTCATATTGGCTGTATAATGTCCCGTCCCGCCTTGTTCGCGATATTTTCTTATCCACTCTTCCCCTAAAACTTTTATTCCCTCTAATGTGTCGGAAACATCTGATGAACCAATCAACTCAAATTGTTCAGGATTTAACTTGTCTAAAAATGATATAGGAACACCCATATTCCCGTCATAATCATATGGTATATCATTTATATTTTTCACTTCGATAGCATCATAATTATCATATTTTTTATAAATTTCAGGGTCATATTTCTTGTACATTTCAAAAAATTCATGCCTTTTCTTTATATCAAGGTTTGTCAACCAACATATTCCTGGAACGTACCCGTGTTTTCTTCCTTTTTCATCTATAAAGGCTTTGCCTTTTAGTTGATATTCTGGTGGCATAACGAACTCCATTGTTTTGTTAAAGGAGTAACCCGCCCATACCTCGTTTTTTAATATTAAAGGAAAAATCTCTTTATATTTTATTGATTGCATACTTGCTATAATTATAAAATTCTTTTTATATTTAATTAGTAATGGTAAAAATTCCTTAAATAAGGAAAAAGGCGGATTTGTTACTACTATATCTGATTCCTTTAAAAGTGAAATGCACTCATCCGAGCGAAAATCTCCATTACCCTCTAATAAAGAAAGTGTATTCTGATTATTTTGCAACAGGTATTCAATATCTGTTAAATCAATCACACCATCCCCATTAGCATCACTCACTTCGGTTATTTCAATTTTATATGGGTATTTTTTAGGACTATTTTTCTCATTAGGAATAATATCAAATAAAGATAACTGTTCAAATTCTTCACCGACAATAGGAGAGCCAGAATAACAAGTTGCTATTAATTTTTTTAGTCCCAAATAATTAAAATTCATTGCAAAATATTTAAAAAAATTGCTTTCATAAGGGTCATCACAATTACAAAAAACAGTTTTTCCCGCAAAATGTTTTCTGTAATGTTTCAATTCCATTTCTATATCTGCTAATTGAGTATAAAATTCATCATTTCTACCCATTTTAGCATTTCCCAAATTTTTATTGCCTGCCATATATAAAACTCCAACTTACGATAAATGAATATTTTTGACCATATAGATATATACTTTAATAAGTATATATCTATATAAATATACATTTTATTAAGTAAATTGTCAATAAAGTATATATTTATTAAACTATATTCGGTGATTGGTTTATGGTGAAAATATCGCTTGATAAGGTGTTAAAAGAAAAAGATTTAACTCGGTACAAATTAGCTCAAAAAACAGGCATTCAATATCAAATTATTGATAACTATTATAAAAACAAAGTAACCCGATATGACAGCTATGTTTTAGACCGTATTTGTTCAGCTTTGGAATGTAAGATTTCTGATATAATTGAATATATAAACGAAGAAAAATAACCCGTAACACTCGTTAAGAATGTTACGGGTTATTCAATGAAAAGTTAAAAGAGAGCCAGACGCATCTGACTCCCTTAGGCTTAGTCCGCAGACATCCGCCGCTTTTCTATAATAATATTACCACACATTTCAAAAATATTCAACCTTTTTAGAAAGTTTTTAAATAATTTTAGAATGTTTTTAAATATATCTCTTTAATAGCAACAACTTATTCCTAGTATCAGAATATACAATTTTCATATAAATGTTCGCAGGAACCTTTTTGTATAGATTTTCGCAAGCTTTCTCAAAGTCAGCTATAAAACCCATTATATCCTTTTTGTTACATTTAAGAATTTTCAATAAAAAAGATATGAGGATAATATAATCTACAATTGAATCAAATGTAATATTTTTTATATGTGCTTCTTTCTCAATATAGGCAGATATTCTGTTACTTATTTTTGATGATTTAAATCTAGTATCAAATATAGTAGCATTATGTGCTATTGCGTTTCGCAAGTCTATTAACGAAAAAACAATTATTACTGGCATTTTGCCATTTGAATCATCGCTTATTTTTATCCCTATAGCTTTTGATAAATCTGTCCGTATCTCCTGATTTAAACACTCCAAAAATGAACCAAATTCTCCAAAACTTATCATTTCAAATATTGACCAAATTGGGACAGGCTTATCTTTATTATAGTAATGGGCAACTAACGATCTTTTGTTATTTCTTGATATAGTATTATATACGTGTTCACGAAATTTTAATCGTTTTGTCATCGCATCATTGTATTTACCTGAGCCAATTGGATGTGCTTTATATTCTGTTAAACAGTTTGTAAAAACATGTGCAAAATTTTCATTTTTACAATAATCAATAGTACATTCTAAAGCGTAATTTTTGAGAGTTGTTTCTAAAAACATTATTTGAGGATACATAATGGCTTTTAAAGCCATATCAAAGTCGTATACAGCTTGAATTTCATTAAAATCTTTAAAAGGTAATTTATCGCTAGGTGAACCGCAATAACGATAGCCTTTATACCCATGAAAATAACCCATATATCTTAACTTTTTCTTCTGAATACTTCCGTTAATTGCAATACCCTTATTTTTCCTGAGATAAGCCATTAAAGAGTTTATGGTTTTTGGTTTCAATAAATTACCCTCCCTAAGATACAACCTAAAGCAATAATATCACAAAAATCGACTTCCTTCAACAAATTTTACAATTTTTATATATTAAGTGAGGCTACTGTTTTATCGTTTTTGTATGCATAATTTGCACAAATATGGCTTTATATCTAACTTCCCCACATCCCATCTCTCACATAGAAAAGCACATAAACCACAATGAAAAATCGCAAATTTTCGTTTTAACTTCGGGCATGATGGTACAAAATATAATAAATATTATCTTCTTTCTTTGTTATAACCGAACTCGTTTTTGAACATATTTAACAAAAACAGTCGTATTTTTTTGTCTAAAAAGTCGAAAATGTAAAAATTTTGTAGCATTATGGTTTTTTTGTCATATATAGATGAACAAAAAAGTTTTGTTTTTGGAGGTAAATTTAGTTATATGAAAATTGAGTTTAGTGAAGAACAGTTAAAAAAACTAGGAATGAACGAAGCCGAGCCTAAAATTGTTTTTAACGAAGAAACAATTCGAGCAATTTTTGGTCACGAAGCAGCAGAAGATGAAACAATTGAGCGACTAAAATCATACTATTTAAAAACAAATATTTACAATAGTATGAAAAGTCCTATATCTTTGCTGATACTTGTCGGTCACAAAGGTGTTGGTAAATCCGCATTATTAAAAGTTCTTTCCGCCGAGGATGAAGAAGAAAATAGGATACCCATTATTGTTCAGCCCAATGATATTTATAAGCTTGATATTTCTTCTTCGAATTTTTTGGAAAAAATAGAAATATGGAAAGATGGTCTATCTTCTATCATTTTCAATAAATTGATACAATCGCTCAACGAACAACTTACAATAAAAAAAGAAAATGCTATGTTTGTTGACTGGATCAATCGTTGTAGCGATGTTGTCAGCAGTCTTTTAGGTAAAAAAATACACGAACTGCAAAAAGAACACATCGCCCTTCCTTGTTCAGACTTTACCACATTATTGAAAAACGCAATTTTTAAAGAAAAGCAAATTGTTATTTACTTGGACGATTTAGACAGAGGTTGGGAAAACACCAAAAATGACATCAAAAATCTCTCTGCGATGTTAAACGCCGTCAGGGACTTAAGCCGAAACATGGAAAACTTAAAATTCCGAATTGCTCTTAGAAGCGATGTTTATTATGCTGTAAGAACCTCTGATGAGACAACAGATAAAATTGATGGTAGCGTAATTTGGCAAAGCTGGACAAACCATGAAATTCTCGTAATGCTCATTAAAAGAATAGAAACTTTTTATGGTCGTTCTGTTGATGAAGAATATCTTCTTTCTCAACAACAAAAAGATATTTGTAATTATCTTGACAGCGTTTTTGAAAAACGTTTCCAAGGAAACGGACATTGGAAAAATGCTCCAATGTATAGGGTTATAATGTCGCTTATACGAAAAAGACCACGAGATTTAGTAAAACTTTGTACACTTGCAGCGAGAAAAGCTTACTCTAACAATCACAATAAAATTTTAACAAGTGATTTGGAAAGTGTTTTTATAAACTATTCTAATGATCGTTTAACTGATACAAGCACGGAATACAAATCTGAACTACCTAAAATCCAAGAATTGCTGCTAAAAATGAAACCCTCACAGAAAGAATTGAGTACACAAACTCCATGTCTTTTCACCAGAGAACAATTGATAAAAAAACTTGAAAATGTCCTGTCTATGAGTAACTTTTCTTTCAAAGACGGTAAACAGGTTGATCCTCAAAATCTAGCAGCATTTCTTTACAAAATAAATTTCATAACTGCACGAAAAACTGTCGGAAACGAAATTCTTCGCGTATATTACGATGAAAATCAATACATATATAACAACTTTGCTGATTTCGGATATTCTTATGAAATTCATCCTGCGTACCGCTGGGCTTTACAGCCTAGTTCTACAAACAAATTGTTTGAGCAGATTGAACTTTTAGAAAGCAAATAACTCGCATTAAATCCTTTATTCAAACCCCCCGCAACTCCTGAAACAAAGAATTGCGGGGGTTTTCGTATATATTCACGGCATATAGGGATTATCTTCGTACTCGTAATCCTCGGGCATAATCATCGGTCTGAAATAGTTTATTGTGTAGTCGATAGCCCACTGACCCCTTTTGCCCTGCCAATAATGGGAATGGGGCTCGATTGAGAGCATAGCATCATAATCTTTTGTATAGAGCAAATCCATAACTGATTTCCAATCTATCATATCAAGACCTGCGGGTGCGTCGTCGTAGTGCTCGCCGTCTATATAAACCGCGCCCTTGAGGTGGAAGTGATAGAATCTTTCACCCCAATCTCTGATTTCGGCAAGATAGTTGCCGTTTCTGCTGAGGCAATGTGAAGGGTCGTATTTAATGCCGAGAGTGGGGAGCGCAGAAAGCACGGGATACCACGCTTTGGGCTCAACAACAAAGTTTTCCCACGCACAGTTATACACCGCTATTTTAACATTTTTGTTTTCGGCATAGGAGATAAGCTGACCAAGATAACCGATTGCAATTTCGCAGTTTTCATAAAAGCTTTTACTTTCGGTGTAGTTTACGCCGCAGTTGAAAACGGGGCAACCGATAACCGATGCGGCATCAATAATATTTTTATCCGCCTGCAAGGCTTCGGGAATAATCTCGCCGTTTTCGTCAATTCTTGTCATTCCCCATCTGCCCATTGAGCCAACAGCTATGTTGTATTTTTCACAATAGCCTTTTATATCGGATGCTTTTGCAAGAAATTCCTCAGAATCGTAGTTGTGATTAACGCAAAACTCAACGGCTTCAAGCCCTTTTTTGCTCACATACTTGATGTTGCCTTCTTCCCATCCGTTTATTATACCTAGTTTCATATAATCCACCCCTTTTTTTGTATGTTTTTAGGTTACCATAAAAATATTATAAAAGCAAAGATTACAAAATAAATTTATCGCTTTCCTCTAAATCAAGAAGCGTAATTATTCTTTCAAAATTTTCTTTTGCGCCAATGAGCGCTTCCCTTTTGTGGGCGTCGCTGCCAAGATAGAATTTGCAGCCGCAGTCTTTGGCTATGTAATAGGGTCTGAGAAGAATATTCTTTTCTTCTTCGGATGAAAAAAGAGATTTCATATTCAGCTCAATCCCCACACCCTTTTGGGCGCAATCCGAAAAAAGGTTATATAAGCTTTCGTTTTCAATAAGAGAGATTACCTCAGCTGTTCTGCCTTTGAAAATATGGCCACAGGTCAGGTGCGCTATGCCTGTTTTGTGCCACGGAAGCGATTTTTTTAAAAGCTCTCTGAACCGCTGTTGCCAGATTTCTGCCGCTTCCTCGGGGGTTGTTATTTTTGTTCGCACGGTGTTCCCTGCAAGGTGCATATGGGTTGTGGGTATAACAACAAAATCGAAAGCATCGTACCTTTCCTTGCTGACACCCACCACAAAGTTATAGTCCATATCCGCCTCGGCGCCAAATAAAAATCTTACTTGCGAATCCTGCGGCAACGGAAGAGCAGAAGAAACGCATCCAAAGCGCTGACCCTCGTGCCACTGTGCCTCACTCCTGACGTTTTCATCCCACAAATGGTTTGTAAGACAAATTTTAGAAAGATTATTTTCCTTAGCATAATTCAATATAGCTTCGGGGGTTTGATTTTCGTCGTGGCAACAGGGCGAAATTGTTGAATGAATGTGAAAATCGTGGTCTGCAACAAATCTCATAACATCATCTCCCCCAAAATAATAACACAAAAAGTAACTTGCCGCAACAAAGACTGCATTTGGTACAAATTAATAGATATATTTTTATGCATTTTCGTGATTGAATAATGGCTTTGTATGATTGTATAATCAATGTATCTTCCGGCTGAAAGGAATATATTTATGAGCGATAAAAAACTCTATATTTTAACATATGACCACGGCGGATACGTTCTGTGGAAGGATGAAGTAAAGCCCCGTCTTTTAAAAATGTTTGACTGGCTCGAAAAATATCCCACGTTACGCATCGGTCTTGACTACGAATCCTTTACCTTTGACGAATTTTCAAGGTGCGATTACGAGGTTGTTGCCTTAATCGGCAAGCTGCTTGAGAAATACCCGGGCAGAGTGGGTCTTGGTGCCACAACCTATGGCCAGCCCCTTGCATTGACAATAAATGATGAATCCAACGCCCGTCAGCTCCTTTACGCTGTGAGAACAAACCTCGACTATTTCAACACAACACCCGACGTATATGCAATTTCTGAGTTTGCTCTGCACAATCAGACCCCTCAGCTTATTTCACTTTGCGGCTACAAGGGGGCAATTCTGCGCTCACACGTTATGGGCTACGGCTACCCCAAAACCTATGACAGCGCTTGGGGCAAATGGATTGGTAAGGACGGAACTGAAATCCCCTCTGTGCCAACATACCACACACAGGGCAGGGGCTACAACTGCACCACGGTGGATAACTGGATTCTTTCACGCTGGCCCGTGGATTCTGAGCTGTATTCTCTTGAGGATTTTGAAAAAATGTATGAAAAATATTCCCCTCTGTTGGCTTCACGGTACGATGACCTTACACAGCCCATTGAGGAGGTAATCGCCTATACCCAAAAGAAGGATAACTATGAATACGTTCTTCTTGAGGATATTCCGAAAATTTACGGCGAGCCCGTTGATGAATACAAAACCTGCGACAACGATTTCCATGTGCAGATGCCGTGGGGCTATTGCGGTAACGAAATTTTCAACGGTTGCCGTAAAGGCGAGGTAAATGCCGTTATTGCAGAAAAGCTCAACGCATTTTCACGACTTTTGGGGGATGACTCCAACGAAGAAAAAAGCATTGAAGCCTGGAAATATATTCTTGCAGCAGAGCACCACGACGTTACAATTTGCGGACTTCTTGACCTTTCACGCAGATTTATTCCCGAATCATTGAAAAACTCTGCAGAAGTCAAAAACAACTCTTTGAGCTTTATTGCAAAGAAATTCGCAAAAGAAGATGCACCCACGGTGCTTGTCATAAACCACCATTCATTTGACGTTGACCAATGGCTCACAATTCCCGTTGAAGAAAGCTTCACGGCTTTTGACGGTGACACCCCCGCAGAATGTGAAATTATTGAAAAGAACGGCAAAAAGCTGCTTTCTGTTCACGTTGGGCTTCCCGCATTCGGCTTTAAGCAATTAAAACTTGAAAAGGAAGAAAGCAAAAAGTCTGCTCTTTACAGCTTCAACAAGGATACAAACGAGCTGACTACACCATGCTACAAAATAAAATTCGCTTCCAACGGAATCGAATTCATTAAAGATACCGCTAACGACAAATTTATTGTAGAAAACGGTTGTGAAGGGCTTTTCACCGGCAACGTAAACGGCAAAGATTCTGTTTCGGACGGAAACTGGACAGTTACCGTTTCGGATTTCGCTGCAGAGGCAATTTACAAAGGCGATATCGGTGGAGTTGAATTTGAGCTGTCAATGAACTTCTCGGGTAAATTCAAAAGAATTGACTGCAAAACAAAATTCACGGTTAAAAATGACCTTATAGGCAGAACAGACGTTACACAGGGCAGACCCGTGCCCCTTACACTTAACGGCCACCATCACGAGGACAAGCTTTGCCTTAACCTTAATGTGAATGTTAAAAAAGACCGCAAAATGTTCCGTGATTTACCGTATGCAATTTCTGAATGGAATGGTGCTCTGAGAAAAACCGAGAAATATTGGTATCCCGATGACGATATTCTTATTGATACCGAAGTATCACCCGAGGAAGCCTTCAACGCTACAACATACTACCACGGTATTTACTGGCTCAGCATAAAAGACGACGAAAAAGGTCTTGCAATTTTCAACAAGGGCTGTATGGGATGTGCGCTCAGCGGTAACAACCTGCGGATTCCCCTTATATATTCCAACGAATATATGTGCGGTACCCGTATTTTAGACGGCACTTTTGAAAATGAATTTGCTATTTTCCCATTCGACGGAAAAATGAGTAATGTGCTTGTTCACAAAAACGCTCTCTCCTACGCTCTGCCACCTGTGGCTGAATTTATTCCCCAAGGCAACGGTGCCCTTACTGAGTTCGAGCCCTTCAAGCTGGAGACGGATAACGAAGAAATCGTTCTCACCACACTTTATCCCGAAAAGGATTATCTCTTGGCACGCTTCTGCAATTATTCCGACAATTCTTCTGTGGCAAAATTTACATCACCCTATGGCAAAATTGTCACCGAAACAGATTTATTGGCCAATGACATCGGGGATATTAAAGATAATTCTCTCACTTTCCGCCCTTGGGAAATCAAAACAGTAAAAATCCGTTTCAATTAATCTTTGGAGGCTATTATGCTCAGAAAACGACAGGTTCACCTTGATTTTCATACAAACGAGCTTTTGCCCGTTGGTAAAAGCTTTAACAAAAAACAGTTTCAAGAAGCATTAAAGGCGGGGCACGTTGATTCCATAACCGTGTTTTCAAAATGCCACCACGGGTGGTCATACCACCCCACCGAGGCAAACGAAATTCACCCGGAGCTTGATTTTGACTTGTTGGGTGCACAGCTTGAAGCCTGCAAGGAAATTAACGTTAACGCCCCTGTCTATATTTCTGCAGGCTTTGATGAAAAAGAATATCTCAAGCGTCCCGAATGGCGATTCTGCCCATCATTAAAAAAAGAAGAAACAGCGGAGTACGACAAGGAGGTTCATTTCCACCTGCTTTGCTTCAACACGGGCTACCTTGATTTTCTTTGTGGGCAAATTGAAGAGGTTATGTTAAAATACAACCCTTGCGGAATATTTCTTGATATTGTTTCGCCGAAAATCTGCTATTGTGAAAAATGCGTCAGCGATATGAAAGACCTCGGTCTTGATGTTGAAAATGCAGATGACCTTGAGAGATTTTCTCAGATAACCTTTGAGAAATATCTTAATGCTACAAAGGCTGCTGTCAGAAAGCACAGCGATACTGCAACAATTTTTCAAAACAGGGGTCACGTCTGCCCCGGCGACTACGTTTATCTGAATTCAAACACACATCTTGAGCTTGAAAGCCTGCCCACAGGCGGTTGGGGCTACGACCATTTTCCCCTGTCGGCATCATACGCCCGCTCTTTAAGCAATTTTGAATTTCTCGGTATGACGGGTAAATTCCACCATAGCTGGGGTGAGTTTGGCGGCTACAAGCACCCCAATGCGCTGATTTACGAAACATCTCTGAGCGTGGCAAACGGTGCGGGCTGTTCAATCGGCGACCAGATGCACCCCCTTTCGGAATTGAACGAGGCAACCTACAAGCTCATTGGCAAGGCATATTCGCGCATTGAAGAAAGAGAACCGTGGCTCAACGGTGCCGTTAACATTGCCGACATTGCCGTTTTATGCGTTGAGGCAACCACAGGTATGCGTGAAACCAAAGCGGATATCGGCGCAAACAGAATGCTGCTCGAAAACCATTATCTTTATAATTTCGTTGATGGAAACGCCGATTTTTCCAAGTACAAGCTTCTTATTTTGCCAGACGCTTCAATCTGCAACGAGAAAATAATTGAAAAGATAAAGCAATATGCCGAAAATGGCGGTAAAATTATTGCATCCGGTGAATCCATAGTAAAAGACGGAAAATTCCTTCTTGATTTCGGCGCAGAGCACAAGGGTAAAAACGACTTCAACCCCACCTATTTCATACCCGAATTTGAAACGGTAAACGGTAACACAGAATATATTATGCGCTGTGATTTCAACAAGTTCGACGTATCTGAGGGCGAGGTTGTTGCATATATGCAAAACCCCTATTTCAACCGCACACTTGAGCATTTCTGCTCACACGCCCACGCCCCGAATAACCCCGAAAAAACATTCCCGGGGGCTGTGATAAACGGCAACGTGGCATACATCGGCTGGGATATTTTCACGGGCTACGGTAATCACGGTCACCTTTGCTTTAAAGAGCTTTTCACACACATTATCCGAAAGATGATGGATGACGAGGCAACGGTTTTTGCAGATGTTCCCGACAGGGCTGTTGTTACCTACGCAAGACAGGAAAAAGAAAAAAGAGGCATTCTTCACCTTCTTTTTGCACACACAACAGTTCGTGGCAGAAGCACAGAGGTTATTGAAGATACTGTTCCCCTTTATAACATTCATTGTAGTGTAAAATGCGACAAAAAGCCGGCAAAAGTTGCTCTTGTTCCGTCGGGAGAAGAGCTGAATTTTGAGTACAGCAACGGCAGGGCAGAATTCACCGTGCCAAAAGTTGATATTCACCAGATGGTTGAAATTTCATAAAACTAAACCCCCGCAAATCCTTTAAGATTTGCGGGGATTCTTTTCTTATGCCACTTTTGTTTCAAATGGAAATTCTTCCTCTGTATATCCTAAAATGTAGGCTATTCTGATGGGGATTTCGTAATTGTTGAGTGTTTCGTCGTCTGCAATGAGCTTATCTGTTCCGTAAACAAGAACAGGAACGTTTGCCGCTGAATGTGACCCTGATGTAAATGAGTATGAGCCGTCATCGTTGAGAGTTATTGCACCCGTTTCGTGGTCGGCTGTAACAATAACAAGAGTTTCTCCATCCTTCTTTGCATATTCGAGAGCATATTCAACAGCTCTGTCAAACTCCTCAAGAGCCTCTGTCATATTTTCATCCTCGTTGCTGTGGGAGTGCTTGTCGATGTGTGCACCCTCAATCATAATAAAGAAGCCTTCGTCGCTGTCATCAAGCAAATCAATTGCTTTTTCTGTCATCTGCTCGAGGTTAGGTGTGTTTTCATCGGACTGTTCAAGGTTCCAAAGTGTGTTTGTGAACTGTGCGAAGCTGCGGCTGCCCTCTTCAAGCGCCATCATTTCGTCATAGGTTGTAACGTATGTGAAGCCGTTTTTCTCTGCCTCACTCTTTGTTGCAACACCATTTTCTGTTCCCCAGATAAGGTCGAAGCCTGATGTGAGCTGGTCGTTGGTGATATCCTCCGTATTTCCTCTGTCAGATGAATGAGCAGAGAAGCTTGCGGGAGTTGCGCCGGAGGTTTCATCGGTGGTGATGACACCTGTCATTTTGCCTGCCTCCTGGCAAAGCTCTGTAAGGTTTTTGGGGTGTGAAAGTGCGCCTGTTGAATCGGTGAAGTAAACACCGATGCCACCGTTAAAGGTTCTTACACCTGTTGCGAGAGCTGTTCCGCCTGCGGCACTGTCTGTCACGGCATCTGTTATAGAACGTGTCATTGAGCTTCCTTGGTAATCGAAGGTGTCCATAACAAGAGAAATTCCTCTCTCCTGCTTTGTTTTTTCAAGATGATTAAAGCCCATACCGTCGCCGATAAGGTAAATTACGTTTTTGATATCTGAATCAAAATAACCTGCTGCTTCGGTTGTGGTTGCGGGAACAAATGCCCCGAACATTGTACCGAATGAAAGGATAAGACTCAAAAGAGCTGATGTAAGCTTAACCCATATTGAAGCCAAAGCTGTTAACATTGTTACCACCTCTTGAAAATTTTAGTAAAATCATTATATCACGTTATTTTTTTCCTTTCAAGCACTATCGACAAAAGAATAAATCTGTGTTAAACTATGAGCATATTATATTTCGGGAGAGATACTATGAAAAAATACACACTTAATTTCGGTGAATTTAAACAATATGAAAAGGTTTTTCTCACCGCTGACAATGGCATAGAGGCCACAACCGTCAACAGCATTGCTTTTGAAGGTGAAACTCTTTACATTGCAACCGATGATTGCCTTTTAGAATATTTTGAAAACAACGTCAAAAAACATTCGGCAAAGGTTTCAAAACTTTTTTCAAAAAACGGCAAGCTTTTTGCATCAAGCAAAAATACCCTTGCGGAGGTGAAAAAAGGCAAACTGAAGAAAATCGCAGAATTTGACAGCCCTGTTGTTGACCTTTCACGCGGGCTTGACGGCTCACTTTGGCTTATAACCGAAAATGACCTTTACCTTAACGACAAGGGCGAATTCCAAAAAATCGTGGATCTTCCCTCTGAAACCGTTTGCCTTGCTGCCCTTGATAATAAGGCAAAATACGACGAAACGGTTTACGTGGGCTCAACAGTTGAAGGCCTTTTATCAATGAAGGGAAAACGTCGCCATTGGGCGGAGCTTCTCCCCAACGTTACCGGGGTTATGAGCCAGAAAATCAACTGCTTGCAGGTTGATGCCCTTGGCCACCTTTGGGTTGGTTCCGACGAAGGCCTCAACATTTACGACGGTAAAAACTATTGGTTCAACGGCAACGATTTTTATTCTGTTCCCGATGGCGCATTTAACGATATGTTCTTCGCCGACGACGGCAAGAAATATTTTGCCACAAACACAGGAATCATCACCCTTATCGAAGGAAAAATTTCATATTTTTCGTACGGTGCCTGGCTTATGCACCCGACTGTTACTAAAATTGCCGTTTCTGAAAACGGTACAATAGCCGCATTAACTCCCCGTGGAATAAGCGTCATCAGTTCAAAATATATGACACTTGAAGAAAAGGCAAACCATTTTGACAAATTAGCGGTTAAGTACTTCACAAGAAACGAAGGCTATCAGGTAGACAGAATTCTCAGAAAATACGGCGATCTTGATTCCGGTTGGCTTCCCAATTCCGACAACGACGGTCTTTTTACGGGTCTTTACTGCGCCAGTCAATGCTTCCGTTACGCTGTTACCGGTAGCGACGAGGCAAAAGCCAACGCCAAAAGAGCCGTTGAAGCAATGATTAAATTAACCGAGGTTACCGGTAAACCCGGCTTCACCGCAAGAGCAACAAGGTACTCCGACGATGAATATTTCGGCACGGGCAACCGTGAAGAATGGCACGTTTGCGAGGATAACCCCGAATGTGAATGGCTCGGCGAAACCTCAAGCGACGAAATGACGGGTCACTATTTCGCATACGGTATTTATTATGACCTTGTTGCTGATAAAAAAGAAAAGAAAAAAATTGCTGAGGTCGTTAAAACAATTACAGATCACATAATCGAAAACAATTTCCACCTTTGCGACGTTGACGGCGTGCCCACAACCTGGGCAAACTGGGAGCCCGAGCTTCTCAACAACGATGACCGCTGGTTCTATGAAAGAGGCACAAATTCATTGGAAATCCTCTCTTTCCTTAAAACTACGTACCACGTAACGGGTGATAAAAAATATAATGATGTTTTTGATATGCTCATTAAAAAGTATCACTATGCAATGAATTGTATGCAATATAAATGCGAAGATGCCCACATTGCTCACATTGACGACCAACTCGATTTTACAAACATCTATCCTCTTCTTGTTTACACCGAAAACGAGGCTCAGAAGGAAATTTTCAAAATGGGTCTTACTCACCATTTTGATTATGAAAAAATTGAGCGTGCACCTTTCTTTAACATTGTTTACGGTTCATTAACCAACCAGCCCTGTGACATTGAAAATGCTGCAAAATCCCTTTCTGAAATGAATCTTGACCTTGTTGTATGGCCGACTTATAACAGCTACAGAAAGGATATCGTCTGGGACAATGCCCCCGAAGCTTTTGGCTGTGCACCTCAGCTTAAATATCCCGTTGAATATTCTTCAAGGTTACTCGTCAATTATGACGGCAATCAATTCGTTTGCGATTCCGGTGCAGAAGAATTTATTTTCATAAACAAAAAGTCCGCAAACCGTGCCGCCGCCCTTCCCGGAACAGACGGTGCAAACGGTATGAGAACGGTAATGCCATACATTTACCTTCTTCCCTATTGGATGGGAAGATATCACGGCCTTCTCGGCGACTGATAAACAAAAAAACGACTCATCACAGGCGTGGTGAGTCGTTTTTATATAATACATCCTTGTATATTAAAGGGTTTGATGATATATTAGTGTTATATTGTTACTGATTTTGGTGATGAAATGAAGTTGTTTTTTATTTTTCTTTTCGCTGCTATTGCGATTTTTATTTTAATGTTACTGTTTAACGCTTTCAGGGCTAAGCTTTCTTCACGAAAGCTCACAGAAAGACCCGGGCACATCCCACCTGAAGAGCAGATAAAATATGCCGAAAGTCTGGGCGAAATGATTCGTTGCAAAACCGTTTCTGTGCCTAATGAATTTGAAGACGGTGAATTTTTAAAGCTCCGCGAGGTTATGGAGAATTTATTTCCCACGCTTCACAAAACCGCCGAAAGGCTTGTTTTCGGTGACGATTGCTGGGTTTATAAAATAAGAGGCAAGGACGAAAACCGCAACATTATGCTTATGAGTCACCACGACGTTGTTGACGTAACCGATGACTGGCTTCACCCCGGCTTTTGCGGTGAAATTTTCGGAAACAAGCTATGGGGCAGGGGAACAATTGACACAAAAACGTCGCTTTTTGCAGAATTTATGGCTCTCGAGGAGCTTCTCCGGGAGGGCTTTGAGCCGTCCTGTAATATTTACGTTGCCTCTTCTCACAACGAAGAAATCAGCGGCGACGGTATCCCCCTTGCACTCCAATATTTTAAAGAAAAAAACATAACCTTTGAGGTTGTTCTTGACGAGGGCGGTGCAATAATCTCTCCGCCTCTGCCGGGAATCAAAAGCAACTGCGCAATGATGGCTGTTCACGAAAAGGGTCGATTTACCCTTGTTTGCAAAACCACGGATGGTGGCGGCCACACAGGCCTTGCGGCAAACGCCGACACCCCTGTTGCAAGGCTCAGCGCGTTTATAACCGAGGTTAACACTAAAAACGTTTTCAGAAAAAAGCTTTACCCGCAGGTTAAAGCAATGTTTTCTCACCTGAGCCCCTACACACCATTTTTTATGACAGTTATCTTTTCAAACCTTTGGTGCTTCGGCTCTGTTTTGAAGGCTGTTATGCCAAAGGTAAATGCACAGGCAGGCTCAATGGTGGGCACAACCTGTACATTTAACGAAATAAACACCAACAAAGAAGAAAAATCCTGTTCTGCAAAGGCCTTTATACGCTGCGTTGACCACGACGATATGGTTAAGGATATGGAAAAAATCAAAAAAATTGCAGAAAAATACAGCGTGGAGCTTATACCGGGTAAAGATGAATACTTTATCTCCGCAGATTTGAAGCACAGTGCTTTTGCTTACACTAAAAAATGCATCGAGGAAATTTTCCCCGATGTTGTGGCGGCGCCTTATATTCTGCCTGCGGGAACAGATGCCCGTCACCTTTGTGAAATCTCACCCTGTGTTATACGCTTTGCGCCCATTGAAATGGACAACAGCCAATTCGCAAGCGTTCACGCAAAAAATGAAAATATAAACATCCGAAGCATTGCGGATTCCGTTGTGTTTTACAAGCATTACGTAAAAAATTACAAGTAAAAGAGTGATTATATTGAGTGAAAGAATAAAAAAAGCTATCGGCGTTGAGGGAAAATTCTCTGAAACTGTATGGCCGATGATTCAATACTGCTTTGCCAACATCTTTATGGGTGGCGGCGGCTACATAATCAGTATGTATTTCACCGCTTTTCTCACAAACGTTGTAGGGTTGGATATTAAAAAAGCAACCTTCATTTCAATGATCGCAATTATCTGGGACGGTGTCAACGACCCTCTTATGGGCATTATAACCGACCGCACACGTTCAAAATACGGCAGACACAGAAGATATCTGCTCCTGAGTATTCCGCCTCTTGTTATTTCATATATAATGCTGTGGAACTCCTTTGGTCTTGACGGTGCTCTTCACCCGACAATGTGCGTTATTTATTATTCGTTTGCATATATTCTCTACAAAACAGCCTACACTATGGTTGACGTTCCACACACGGCAATGCTACCCACGTTGGCACCGGAATACAACAAAAGAACCCAATACACCTCTGTCAGCTACATTTTCAACTCTGTCGGTATGGTTCCGTCATACATAATTCTTCTTATTTTCCTCGGTGCTTTCGGCTCTTCAAATGCACTTTCAGAGAATTCAAAAACTCCTTTCCTGTTAACGGGTATTGTCCTTTCGATAGTTTATGCCTGCTCGGTTTTTGCAACCTTTAAAACCTGCAAGGAGCCAAGCTCGTTAAACGAAAAGCTTCCTCCGCTTGATATTAAATCTGCAATAAACGAATATGTTCAGGTGTTCAGAAACAAATCGTTCCGCGATTATTTTGCAATGTCTTTTTTCTGGCAAATGGCGAGAAGCTTCTTTTCAACCACCACCGTTTACTACATAACATATCTTGCAAACCTTTACAAATATTACCCCATTTTCAACACCTTTTCGGGTGTGTTCGAATCCCTTGCCTTCCCTTTGAACTACGCTCTGACAATGAAAAAGGGCAAAAGCAAATGCGGTGCCATTGTAACACCGTTTATGATAATCGGTCTCGCCCTTGCTTTATTTGTCAAGCCCTCACAGCCAGGCTCTGTTTCTATAATTTCTCTTGTAATTATGATTCTCGGCGGTGCCGTGCTTTACCCCTTTGGTATGAGTGGCCTGGGCTTTGTGGGCAACAACGTTCTGCCCGACATCACAGACGTTGACGAGCTCATCACAGGCAGGCGCCGTGAGGGTGTTATCGGCACCTTTAATACAATGGTAAAACAGGTAACAGGCGGTATAATGACCTTCTCGGTTGGCGTTGTTCTTGATTCATTTGGTCTTGTTACGGGTAACAAGGGTGTTTATATTGCCCAGACAGAAACTGCTCTCTGGGGTATCCGCCTTTGTGTTTCAATTCTTCCGATGATAAGCGCTCTTATTGCATGGCTTCTTCTCAGACGCTTTAAAATGACCAAGGACGACCACACAATGATACGTGCCGCTATTGCTACAAAGCATAAATACGGCAGTGTGACCCTTTCAGAAGAAGAAAAAGCACGTTGCGAGCTTCTTTCGGGCTACAAGCTTGAAAACACGTGGCTGGGCAAAAACGAAAATGACGAAACACACGCACTTCAAAAGAACGAAGACGGTAAATACGAAATTCTTGTTGAAAAAGAAGCGGAACTTAAAAAACTTTTATCGGAGGCTGAATAATAATGAATAAAAACGACATTGACATCAGCGTAGCTCATCCCCCCAAAAACCAAAAAACGCCCTTGCAGGATTTTCTCTTTTATCTTGTTCAGTGGACCTGGGGCTTACCTGTAAACCTTGTGGGCGGTGTAGCATACCTTATCTGTACAAAGGTTTTAAAAAGACGTCACCAGAAATTCGGCTATGCAAATATTGTTTATCTGCCGTGGAATGCGGGCGGTCTCTCAATGGGACTCTTTATTTTCATTAAAGACAGGCAAGAGGTCAATCCCTGGACCTATAACACAAGAATCCACGAATACGGTCACACCTGGCAATGCTTGCTTTTAGGGCCCCTTTATTATATTGTAATTGCTCTGCCATCTGTTATATGGTGCAATTTCTTTGACTCTTACAGAAAGAAGAACAATGTTTCATACTACAAGCTTTATTGCGAAGCCTGGGCAAACCGCTGGGGGCAGAAAGCAACAAAAATGAAAATGGTTGATACCGGTAAATAAAAAAAGGCTCTTACGAGCCTTTTTTATTTACCCATAAGTTCAAGGGGGTCAACATTTTTGCCGTTATAAAAAACCTCAAAGTGAAGGTGGCTGACGTCTGTTTTTTCTCCGGGTACAACACCAAGGTAGCCCACAAGGTCGCCGCCCTTTACCGTTGCACCGGCTTTTAAATCCACGGTGTCCTTATTAAGACCGCAATATTTTGCAATAACGCTGTTGCCGTGGTTGATTTCAACAACCGTTCCCCACACAACGTCATCATAAACGCTCAGAACCTCACCGTAGGCAATAGCCTTCACCTGATCACCCTCAACACCCTTGAAATCTATACCGTTGTGGGTGCGCCAATCCCCGAGGGTGGGGTTGTAAACGGGATTCTGTGGTGAATACTCTTTATGGATTTTTGTACCCATTGGCAAAACGTAATAGTCCTTATAGGGTGTGGCATAAAGACTTTTTTCGGAAGTGTTTGTCTGCTCTTCGGTTTCCTCCCTTGTATCGGGTACGTCTGTAAGATTCTGCCTTACCTCGTAATCGGGCTCGGTGGTTGCAAAAAAGGGTGACGTAACAGGATTTTCTTTTGTGGTGGTAACATAGTCGCTTTCAATGGGCACCTGAAGCTGACCCAGGGCTTTTTCAGAAGCGATTTTTGCCGTAAATGCCGCACCGAGGGCTATGAGTAAAGCAAAGGCATACGCAGCCTTCATTTTTCTTGCCGCCTTTGTGTTTTTTATGGGCTTTGGCTGTGATGACGGTGAATTTTCGGGCACCTCAAGAGGGGGATTTTCTTTTTTCTCCTTATTAACATCAAAATCATTATTGTTTTCCATTTTAAACCTCCGATTATCTTTTTTAATATTTATTGACAGAATTCAAAGGTTTATACAACAACATACAAAACAAAAAACTATTGACTTTAACTTCAAAATATGGTAACTTGTATTTACAGAAAAGGAGGCGAAATTATGGACGCAATTTTAGATATCATTATGAATCTTTTTTCAGGCATTGAGCTTGAAGGTGTTCTCGGTTCAATGGTAGGCTTTCTTGTAGAATACGACGTAAGCTCCGGCATTGACACAGCTATAAGCTTTTTCGGCGGTCTTTTCGGTTAATTAACGTTATATTTAGCGCAGAACGAAAATCCCTTGGAATTTTTCTGAGGGATTTCTTTTTATTTCTAGCCATTTTTTCACACCTTCGGAGTATTTTTATACACCTTCGGTGTGAAAAATGTCTTCTGCATCTAAATCTAAAGTTAATTGTTTCGGTTGCGTTATATTTAGCGCAGAACGAAAACCTCTTGGAGTTATTCTGAGAGGTTTCTTTTTATTTTCTAGCCATTTTTTCACACCTTCGGAGTATTTTTATACACCTTTGGTGTGAAAAATGTCTTCTGCATCTAAATCTAACGTTAATTGTTTCGGTTGCGTTATATTTAGCGCAGAACGAAAACTCCCTGGATTCTTTCCGGGGAGTTCTTTTTTATTTTCTAGCCATTTTTTCACACCTTCGGAGTATTTTTATACACCTTCGGTGTGAAAAATGTCTTCTGCATCTAAATCTAACGTTAATTTTTTCGGTTGCGTTATATTTAGCGCAGAACGAAAACCTCTTGGAGTTATTCTGAGAGGTTTCTTTTTATTTTCTAGCCATTTTTTCACACCTTCGGAGTATTTTTATTCTCCATCAAGTCTTTAATAAAATAAAAAATTAATCCACCTGATTCAACTATGAATGAATCAAGTGGATATTTTTATTTATTCAATATTTCTGCAAGGGTTGCGAAATTTTCCATTGTCAACTTTTCGGCTCTGACAGTTTTTTCAAGCCCCGCTTTTTCTAAAGCGTCGGCAACAACGGATTTGTTAACCGAAAGACCGGAGCTTATGGAGTTTTCTGCAGTTTTTCTTCTTTGTGAGAATGCAGCTTTTACCACCTTAAAGAAGAATTTTTCATCTGCCACCTCTACGGGTGGCTCCTTTCTCACCGTCAGGCGAATGACCTCGCTGTTGACCTTGGGTGGCGGCAAAAATGATTCTTTGGGCACAAAAAACAGCTCTTCGCTGTTGGCAAAATAATTTACCGCAACGGTAACCGCACCTGCGTCACGGCTGCCAACCTCTGCACAAAGTCTGTCTGCCGCTTCCTTTTGAACCATAACGGTAATTGATTTCACAGGGAGCTTATTCTCAAGAAACAGCATTATTATGGGTGAGGTTATATAATAAGGAAGGTTTGCGCACACTGCAATATCCATACCGTTACATTTTTCTTTGAAAATTGCTTCAAGGTCTGCTTTTAAAATATCCTGGTTAATAATCTCGACGTTTGAAAACTCACTGAGAGTTTCGTCAAGAACGGGGAGCAGCCTTTCATCCACCTCGAAGCTGAGCACCTTGCCTGCCCTTTTGGCAAGCTCCGCTGTTAGAACGCCCACACCGGGGCCGATTTCAACGGCGCAGGTATTTTCGTCAAGACCCGCCGCTTCCGCCATAGCGGGGCACACGTCGGGGTCAATAAGAAAGTTCTGCCCCAAGCCCTTGTTGAATGTTACGCCGTGCTTCGCCATAACAGAACGTATCACGTTTATATCCGAAAGATTTTTCATTTTTATCTCCTTTTGTATTGAAAAAGAAAATTGAATAAGTTAATATGATTATATCATACATTTGCGAATTTGCAACGCAAAAGGAGTTTTAATATGAAAACAATAAAAGACGCCAGCTTTATAAGACAAGGCGCTGATTTCGGCAATATCCGCCCGGTTTTCAAAAAGGTTATATGGCTCGACAAGCCCGTCCGCAAAGCGACTCTTTGTTGCTCGGCTCTCGGCTACTATGAGGCATATCTCAACAGCACAAGAGTGGGCAATTTCATTTTTGCTCCCGGTTGGACAAGCTATGGTGTGCGTATTCAATACCAGGAATACAATGTAACGGAGCTTCTTGAAGAGGTTAACACCCTCGACATCGCTCTCGGAAACGGCAGACGTTACCACGGCAATCCCCACGAGCATTATGAAAGCATCACCGACAGAGAGGATGCTCTCATCGCCGCACTCTTTATTGAATACGAGGACGGCACCAATGATTTTATCCCCACAGACAGCAGCTGGAAATGCTCAAAAAGCAACATTCTTTATTCACACGTTTACAACGGCGAAACCGTTGATTTCAACGCAAACACCGACGAAGAATTCCCCGTAAAGGTGCTTGAAGATATCAATAAAGATATTCTTATACCTACCGAGGGTGAAGAAGTCAGAGAGATGGCTCGCCTTGGCGTTGTTGAGATTATAAAAACTCCAAAGGGAGAAACAGTTCTCGATTTCGGTCAGAATCTTACAGGCTACGTTGAATGGAAGGTTCCCGCAAAAAAAGGCAGGGAATTCAAGCTTTATCACGCAGAGGTGCTCGACAAGGACGGCAACTTCTACATTGACAATATGCGTAGTGCAAAGGTTGAAATCAAGGTAATATCTGACGGTAATGAAAGATTTTACAAGCCCCATTTCACATATCAGGGCTTCCGCTATGTTAAGCTTGTGGGCTTTGACTCGGAGGATGTAAGCACCGACAATTTCTCTGCAGTTGTTGTTTTTTCAAATATGAAGCGTATCGGTTATTTTGCCTGCGGTCACGACCTTGTGCAGCAGCTTTATGAAAACATCGTCTGGGGGCAGAGGGGCAACTTCCTGGATATCCCCACAGACTGCAACCAGCGTGATGAACGCCTTGGCTGGACGGGTGATGCTCAGGTTTTCGCACGAACCGCCTCAACCACATACAGAACAAAAAAATTCTTCAAAAAATGGATGCACGACGTTGCTGCAGACCAGCGTGCAAACGGTGCAGTTACCGACGTTGTTCCCGATTTGCATAACTGGGAATCCTACGGTTCCTCTGCCTGGGCTGACGTTGCAGTTGTTGTGCCCTATTGGGTTTACCGTTGCTACGGCGACACCGAAAATATCAGAGACCAATTTGAATCTATGAAAAAATGGATTCTTTTTATGGAGGCAAACGGCACACGGAGAGGTCTTTTTGACAACCACGAGCACCACTTTGGTGACTGGCTCTCACTTGATGCAGGCAACGAAGCAACCGGTGGCTTTACCGACAAAAACCTTATCGGCTCGGCATACCTTATATATTCAAACAGACTCTTCATTGAGATGGGTAAGGTTATCGGCGAGGATATGAGCTATTTTGAAGAGCTTTACGATTTGAGCATTAAAGAATACAGACAAAAATATCTCAACACAGGTAAAAAAGAGCACGAAACACAAACAGCAAACGTGCTTGCAATCTATTTTGACATCACCGATAACGTTGAGCGTGAAGCAGAAAGGCTTGTTCGTGACATTGAAGATTGCGGTCACCTTAAAACAGGCTTCGTGGGTACACCTTACCTTCTTCACACACTCACAAAAATCGGCAGAGCAGACCTTGCATACAAGCTGCTTCTCAAAGAGACCTTCCCCTCCTGGCTTTTCCCCGTTACAAAGGGTGCCACAACAATGTGGGAGCGTTGGGACGGTATGAAGGAGGATGGCTCCTTTGCCACACCCGAAATGAACTCCTTTAACCACTATGCATACGGATCGGTTGGCGATTGGCTTTACACCACAGTTGCAGGTATCGACAGCGATTTTTCAGCCCCCGGCTACAAGCACATTGTTTTCAGACCGCTTCCCTGCAAGTCTTTGGGCTATGCAAAGGCCCGTATTCTTTCTGATAACGGCGAAATTATTTCTTCGTGGGAATACACAGGCAAGGGTGATGAATGTAAATTCCGATTCACTATCCCCACAGGCTCTACCGCCACACTTTACCTTGACGATGAAGAATATGAATTCAAGAGCGGAACCTATGAAACCGTTTTTGAATATAAGGGCTATTGATCAAAGCAAAAAGAACTGACATTCTTTCACCGAATGTCAGTTCTTTTCTTTTTTCTTTATATATTTTACAAGAATTAAAACCGATGCTCCCAGAAGAGCGAAAACAACAACCGTCATCATAAACTTAACGGGAATAATGTCGTATATTTTGTCGCCTAAAAGAGTTATAAGAACAATTCTCGGCATAACACCGAAAAACGATATTAAAATGTATCGAACATAGCCCATATTTGATGCGCCGAAAAACAGGCTTACAAAATCAATGGGGAAAACGGGCAAAAGCCTTGCAACATATAGATACGGCGTTTTTTTATCTCTGAGCATTATGATTTTCTCGCCTTTTTTTGACGATTTCAGCTTTTTTTCAACTCTTTCGCCGCCAAGAAATTTGCCGATGAAATACGTCAGATTAAGCTCTGCAAAAAGCCCGAGAGCATTGACTACGAGCCCCGGTACAAAATCGAAAGCCATACCAACTGCCATATAAAGCACAGATGCGGGGATAACAAAAACAATCGCTTTTAGAGAATAAACGCCAACAACCGCTCCGCCCGCCTGCCAGAGAGAATCTGTTTTTTCAACAATGGCTCTCACATCTATATTAACCAGCTCGTTATATTTAAAAATAATTGTCAGCAGAATTGCCGCCACCAGCATAGCGCGCAAAGCAATGCCGATGATTCTTTTTGTTTTCTGATTCATCAGTCTAAATTACCTACTCTGATAAGTTTACCGCCGTTTTCGCGGGATTCGTCAGCAAGGAAAATGATTTTGTGCCCTGCCACAGAATCAAAAATCGATGTACAGGAGACAGAATACTCCTCGCCCCTTATGAATTTCACAAAATCCTTTGTGAGTCGCTCATCTCCGCCGCCGTGACCCTCGCCCGATATGTGGCTAAGGTCAATTATTTCTTCGTCAAAATCCTTGCCGGGGTCGGAGTTGATTCTTTTAAGATTAATAAATTTATTTTCAAATTCACCGTATATCTCACCCTTTGTACCGATAACCCGGATTGTTCTGAGTGATTCTGCAGAGCCGCCTGTCATATTGTGGGTACCTGTTGCCCCGCCCTCAAAATTCACAAGAACGCTCTGGTGGTCAACAACGTCGTTGTCGCATTTGTAGATACATCTGCCGTAATCACTTTCAACAAGAACACGGCGACGGTCTTCATCCGTGGGGTTTTCAATGCTTTCAAGATTACGCCACACATAAAACTCCCACCTGTTTGGGTGGTCAAGATACAGCTTTTTTGCACTGTATCTGCAGGTGTCAACGTGGGGGCAATCCACAAGACAGCGTGTGCCCGCATTTTCGGGAGCGTTTTCCGGAATAAACTGGAAACGTGAGCCAACGGAAGACACGCCAACAGGCTTTTTTGGAGACATCAGCCACATCATAATATCTAAATCGTGGCAGCATTTTGCAAGAAGCATTGAGGTGTGGCATTTTTTCGAGTTGCCCCACTTACCTCTGACAAATGACGTTGAGAGATGATGGTAGCTGACATTTTCAACTGTCTGGATATTGATGACATCACCGATATCACCACCAAGTATTCTGTTTTTTATTTCAGAATAAAAGGGTGTGTATCTCAAAACGTGGCATATCATTACCTTATTGTTGTTGCGTTTAACAACGTCAATAAGTCTGCCCATTTCTTCATCGTTTACGGCAAAAGGCTTTTCAAGAAGCATATCATAGCCCTTTTCAAGCACGGGGATTGAGGTTTCAACGTGCTGTTCATCCATAGTGCCGTTTATTACGGCATCGGCAAATTTCGGCACCTTTGCAAGCTCCTCTGCATTATAAAAACAGCAGTCGTCACCAAAGCCGAATTTTTCCTGTACCATTTTGCGTCTGTATTGGTCGGGGTCTGCCACACCGACTATTTTCAAATCCTCGGGGTGAGCTAGAGAATAATCAGCATAAGCCATTGCTCTGTGGCCCGCACCAAGAATTATTGCCGTTACCGGTTTTTTTGCCATATCCATCACTCTACTTGGTTAAATCTATTGCCATAGCGGCAATCTTTTTTGTATGCAAAAGCATTTTGAAGCCTATTCTGCCATAAAATCTTATGGCTCCGTCGTTTTCGCCACTCGCCATAAGCACAACTCCGGGAATTTTCATTTCTCTGAGCTTTGAAAGAAGGGCTTCAACCATTTTTGTGCCGTAGCCCTGCCCCTGGTATTCATCAAGAATATCTATATGTAGGTGTGCGGGGTACTTTATGCCGAACACCCTGTAAGGCACGGGGAAGCACCATGCCTCAAGCCCGCTTGATTTCTTCAGACTCCATATTGCGGGAACGTCGATTTTTCGGTATAAACGCTGATAGCGCCTGCAATCGGGCTCACACAAAACGTAGCCAACGGCTCTGTCGTTATCATCTGCAAGAACAAAACAAGTGTCTGTGCATTCACGGATATAATAGGTTGAATACATCTTCGCAATTCTGTTGCCTGTTATGGGTTCTTTTTGGCAAACGGGCCCCGCCGTCATTCTGCAGATATATTCAACGTCTGCAAGGTCGCTGAGCCTTGCCTGTCTTATTGTTGCCATATCATTTTTTCTCCGGCTTGTCTTTTCTTGTGATTCTTTCCCTTGTCCCGTCAGGTCTCTGAATAACAGTATTTTCAAGAGTACCTACAAGAGATTCTTTAAAAGCAGCAACATATGCAGCACGAAGCTGTGCCTGCTCTTTCTTTTCTTCTTCTGTAAGACCCTCTGCCCTTGATTTTCTGGCAAGAAAGTTGATTCTGTCTATCTGTTCCTGTGTAACCATTTTTTACACCTCTGTTTATTTCAATCAAATTATTATTATATTATATCTTATTTTCTTGTCAAGCGTTTATAAAATAAAAAACTTCTCCCGAAAGAGAAGTTTAATATAACTTTATTAAGCCCATACAGCATAAAGGATGATATCCTTCTTGGGGGCTATTGTTGCACCGACCTTAACCTGAACAGCTGTTGCATCTGCGGTGTATGCCCAGCCTGCAAAGGTTGCATTGTTTTTTGCGGGGGCTACGTCTGTTACAACCATCTCATCGCCCTCGTTGACGATTTTTTCAATGGGAGCATTCTCGCCGCCGTTTGCATCGTAAATAACGGTGCATTTTTTGCTGTCGCTGTATTCAACAATAAAGCCTGTTTTTGCTTCAAGGTCTGTTTTCTCGCCTACGCCAAGCTTTCTTGAGCCGTCGTTGAGAAGAACTGCAACGTTTTCTTCAGAAAACTCTGTTTCATCCTTGAAAGCGTCACAAACAGCTCTAAGCTCTTTTTCAGTGCCTTGAACACCTGTGAAGTATTTGTCGGAATTTTTAAGAAGCAAAGAAAGCATCATCGCTTTATTTTCGCTGTCAATCTCTGCAAGGGCGCCACCCTTTGCCTCGGCAATTGCCTTAGCTTGTGCATAGGTTACTCTTGCATCAAAAATTTCATATTTACTGCCGCCGAATGAAGCGGTGTTTGAGGGCTTCATTTCGTCAACAGAAATTTTACAGATAAATCCTGTTCTGCTTCTGTTTTCAGAAGCCTTGTAAACGTTGCCGTTTTTCGTAATTACGGCACATTCGTTTTCATCTGTAATAAAATATCTTTCCAGCTCACCCTGATCTGCAAGAGAAGCGAGTGCTGATATTTCTTCGTCAGTTAAATCGCCTGCAAGAGCACCGCCTGCTTTTTTGCAAAGCTCGGCACCGGCTGAGTAGCTGACACTTGAATCAAACAATGCATAAACGTTGCCGTTAAGTTCAACTGTTGAAGAAGCATCTTCAAGACCGGAAACGGTAGTGCTGTTGTTTTCGTAGCAGGGCCTTGCAACATAATTTATTCTTGCACGCAAGCGGGGTGAGTAGCCTGTGCTTGCGGGGTATTCACAAGCAAGAACCTGGTCGGACATATTGCCCTCAACAGTGTAAATTGTATTTTCATCAACATCTGTTACAAGTCCGACGTGGTCGATACAGCCATAAGAGCCTGAACAGGTGCAGGAGAATATAAGGTCGCCGGGCTCAAGAGCTTTGCCCGAAGAGAACGAGAAGCACTCTGCACCGACTGCGGGCATTGTTGAATAGTAGGAGTTGCCCACGCTTGTGAGCTTGGGGAAAACAGAAGCGGGAACGTTGGCAACGTGTGCACACCAAGAAACGAAAACGTTGCACCAATAGCTCTGGCTACCGTACCATCTGCCGTATTCGGTAACGTTACCGTAGCCGACTGTGTTGCCCGAGTAATCGTAGGAGCTTGAGCCTTCATGGTAGCCAACCTGTGATTTGGCAACGTTGACAATGTCTGTTACCTGGTCACCTGTGAGCTGAACATTCATAAGGTTTTTGTAATAGCTGCTGTTTTTATAAGAGGATGAGGCGGAGTATTCGAGGCTTTGGGCAGCTGCGCTGACGCTGAAAGCGTAAGCAATTGTGAGCACAACAGCAAGTAAAGCTGCTGAAACCCTTTTAATTCTGCTTTGTGTCATAGAATATTGTTTGCCTTTCGTAATATTTCTGTTAATATTTATGCCAAGGTTGTAACTAATTATTACAACTTTGTAACCTTTTGTAACAACATTTGGCATTATAACACACTTATCCCTCTTTTTCAATGTGCATATTGCACTATAAACGCCCTTCTCATTTAGTCATTAACACAAATATAAACAAAAAATCTGTATTTTTTGCAAAATTCGATTACAAAATGAAATTTATTGCAACATCCCTTGCTTCGCTCTATATATAATATAGTATAGCTTTTTTGTCATTTTCACTATAATAATCATTTATTTTTTTACCCTTTACCGATTGAAAACAATTTAATTTATGTTATACTATTTAATGAAATATTCTGTATTACAAATACAGTTGAAAGGATGATAATTACTATGGCAGAGAACAGATTTCTCGGCGAATATCCCGTAATCGGTATTCGTCCCATTATCGACGGCAGACGCGGTCCCCTCAAGGTTCGTGAATCTCTTGAAGAGCAGACAATGAACATGGCTAAAGCTGCAGCCGAGCTTTTCACAAGCAATCTTAAATATTCAAACGGCGAGCCCGTTAAGGTTGTTATCGCTGACACAACCATCGGCAGAGTTGCGGAAGCAGCTGCTTGTGCTGAAAAATTCCGCAAGGAAGGGGTTATGATTACTCTTTCTGTTACACCCTGCTGGTGCTACGGCTCCGAAACAATGGATATGGACCCCTCAACAATCAAGGGTGTTTGGGGCTTCAACGCAACTGAGCGTCCCGGTGCTGTTTACCTTGCAGCAGTTCTTGCAGCACACGCTCAGAAGGGTCTCCCCGCATTTGGCATCTACGGCAAAGACGTTCAGGATGCTGACGACACAACAATGCCCGAGGACGTTAAAGAAAAGCTCCTTCGCTTTGCAAGAAGCGCCGTTGCTGTTGCAACAATGAAGGGCAAATCATATCTTCAGATTGGTTCAATCTGTATGGGTATTGCAGGCTCCTCAATCGACACAGACTTCTTCGAGGAATATCTCGGTATGCGTGTTGAATCCGTTGACGAGGTTGAAGTTATCCGTCGAATGGAAGAGGGCATCTATGACGAGGCTGAATACCAGAAAGCATATAAATGGGTCAGAGAAAACTGCAAGGTTGGTTTCGACAAGAACCCCGAATTCGTAAGAAAGAGCGACGAGCAAAAGGAAAAAGACTGGGAATTCACAGTTAAGATGATGTGCATCATCAAAGACCTTATGAACGGTAACAAAAACCTCCCCGAAGGCAGAGAGGAAGAAATGGTTGGCCACAACGCTATCGCAGCCGGCTTCCAGGGTCAGAGACAGTGGACAGACTTCTATCCCAATGCTGACTTTGCAGAAGCAATGCTCAACACAAGCTACGACTGGAACGGCGCAAGAGAGCCCTACATCCTCGCTACAGAGAACGACACACTCAACGGTGTCAGCATGCTCTTTATGAAGCTTCTCACAAACAGACCCCAGATGTTCGCAGACGTTCGTACATATTGGAGCCCCGAGGCTGTTAAGAGAGTTACAGGCTATGACCTTGAAGGCAAGGCTAAAGAAGCACAAGGCTTTATCCACCTTATCAACTCCGGCGCATGCTGTCTTGACGCTTGCGGCGAGGTTAAGGATGAAAACGGTAACGGCATTATCAAAGAGTGGTATGACGTAACAGAAGCAGACATCAAGGCTATGAACGATGCAACTGAATGGTGTGCAGCCGACAACGGTTATTTCCGTGGCGGCGGATATTCAAGCCGTTTCCTTACACGTGCTGAAATGCCCGCTACAATGATTCGTCTCAACCTTGTTAAAGGCCTTGGCCCAACAGTTCAGATCTGCGAAGGCTACACAGTAGCACTCCCCGATGAGGTTTCTGACGTTATCTGGAAGAGAACCGACTACACATGGCCCTGCACATGGTTCGCTCCCAAGCTTACAGGCAAGGGACCCTTCGTTTCTGCTTACGAGGTTATGAACCACTGGGGTGCAAACCACGGCGCAATCTCCTACGGTCACATTGGTGCAGATATCATCACTCTCTGCTCAATGCTCAGAATCCCCGTTTCAATGCACAACGTTGACGAAAGCAAAATCTTCCGTCCCGCTTGCTGGAACGCATTCGGCACACAGGAGCTTGAAAGTGCAGACTTCCGTGCTTGCGACGCTTACGGCCCTCTTTATAAATAAGTATTACATAAAAAAAACCGTATGGCTTTGCCCAAGTGTCCTTATGAACACTTGGGCAGTTTTATTCGCCATATTTTTTATGATTTCTTTTTATTTAATGTTAAAAATATAACATAGATTGACAAAATACGACTCTCATTATACAATAATTCTGTAAATTTGAAATATAAAAATTAGGTAGAGGTGCGATTGACAAGATTAGGCTTCAGAGCTGCGGGGCAAAGAAGATGCCGAAAGGGGAAATCGCCGAAACAAAAACGCTATGCCCGGATTCGTTTTTGTTGGTTGCTTTGTTAACAGCAAAGCGACTGTCACATTTGTGGAGAGCTATCATTGATTTATAATCATGACTGTTTTTCACAGCCATGATTTTTTATTTCTAAAAGAAAGGATGGTTTTATGATGAACCAAAGAAAACGCAGATTTTTTGCGGTGCTTATTGTGTGCATTTTCACATTTGCACTGGGCACAATGTGTTCCGCAAACGGTGATGCAAAGGCTGACGATGTAGCTGCTGAGGCTTCTGCTGACAACGTTATCATCACATACGATGAGGATGAAGGTCCTCTCGACCTTGACCTCAACGAGTATGAAGATGCTCTTACATATTCTGAGCATTATGCAGACAACATCGAAATCGATAAGGATTTCGATGCTCACACAGAAAAAGCCATAGCTACTGTTCAGGGTACTGTCCCCGCTTACGCAACCTTCTGGGCACTTCTTGCTCCCATTATTGCTATCGTTCTTGCCCTTATAACAAAAGAGGTTTACTCTTCACTTGTTATCGGTATTATCGTTGGCGGTGCAATTTATGCAAAGGGTAACTTTGAGGGCACTCTTACCCACGTTGTAAGCGACGGCTTCATTGCAAACATTGCAGACGAATACAATATGGGTATTCTTATTTTCCTTGTTCTTCTCGGTGCACTTGTTGCAATGATGAACAAAGCCGGTGGCTCCGCCGCATTCGGCAGATGGGCAACAGCTCACATCAAATCAAGAATTGGTGCACAGCTTGCAACAATCGCTCTTGGTGTTCTTATTTTCATTGACGACTATTTCAACTGTCTCACAGTCGGCTCTGTTATGCGCCCCGTTACAGACGGTCACAAGGTTTCAAGAGCAAAGCTCTCTTACCTTATTGATGC
Source organism: Oscillospiraceae bacterium (assembly GCA_015066225.1). Lineage (GTDB taxonomy): Bacteria > Bacillota > Clostridia > Oscillospirales > Acutalibacteraceae > DTU089. Next base: position 41,835 of record SVOT01000002.1, on the reverse strand, counting down.
TACTGCAGCCCCCGTTTGCATCATCGCCCCCATTTCTTCTTGGGCGGCAGCTGTTGCAGGCTTCGCAAACAGCGCAGGTGCAGAAAACGGTATCAGCCTTTTCATTCAGGCTATTCCCTACAACTTCTATGCACTTCTCACAATCGCAATGATGATTTTCCTCGCTGTTACAGGACTTGAATTCGGTCCTATGAAAAAACACGAGAAAAATGCTATTGAAAACGGCGACCTTTTCACAAGTGGCACAAAACAGGCTGTTGAAGAGCTTGAGGTTAACGAAAAAGGCAGAGTTTGTGACCTTATCGTCCCCATTATCATTCTTATCGTCAGCTGTGTTATCGGTATGATTTACTCAGGCGGATTCTTCAGTGGCGAAAGCTTTATTGATGCTTTCTCAAATGCAGATGCTTCTGTTGGTCTTGCTTACGGTGCATTCGTTTCCATTATTCTTACAGTTGTTTTCTACCTTTTAAGAAGAGTTCTTACCTTCAAGAGCATTATGGAATCTCTCCCCGAGGGCTTCAAGGCAATGGTTCCCGCAATTATGATTCTTTCTTGTGCTTGGACTCTTAAAGCTATGACAGACTCTCTCGGTGCAAAGATTTTCATTTCTCAGCTTATCGAGGGCAGTGCAGCAGGCTTCCAGGCTCTTCTCCCCGCAATTATCTTCCTTATTGCTGTTGGTCTTTCCTTTGCAACAGGCACATCCTGGGGCACATTCGGTATTCTTATCCCCATCGTGCTCTCAGTATTCGGAGCAGAAGATTCAATTACAATCGTTGCTATTTCTGCTTGTATGGCAGGTGCTGTTTGCGGCGACCACTGCTCACCCATCTCTGACACAACAATCATGGCTTCAGCCGGTGCACAGTGTGACCACCTTAACCACGTTTCAACTCAGTTGCCCTACGCATTAACAGTTGCAGGCGTTTCTGCTGTCAGCTACGTTATAGCAGGCTTTGTAACAAACTGGATGATTGTTCTCCCCATCGCTTTCGTTCTTATGATTGGTACACTCTTTGTTATCAAAGCTGTTACAAAGAAAAAAGCGTAAAATATATTTAAACTATTTAAAAGCATAAAGGAGCTGTAAAAAAACGAATGTTTTTTTTACAGCTCCCTTTTTAGGGGTTAGGAAAAAAAGATGCAGAACAAACAAACCGAGCAAAAACAAGGCTTCAGACTTGTTTTTGTTTGCCCGAAGGCGTACAAAGGTACGTCGAGTGGCGAGGTTTGTTCGTAGCACAAAACGCAAGAATTTCGATTTTTATTAAAAAATAGGACTTTTATAGGCTTTAAACCTATAAAAGTCCCTTTATTTATATAGTTTTGTGCGGTCTGCGCTTTTTTTACAGCCCCTATTTTTTATTTCATAAGATTTTCTAAAAAATCAACTGCGGCTCTGATATCCTTTGCGGGGTCATCGCCAACCTCACGCTCGATTGTAAGGAAGCCGTTATAGCCTATTTCTTCAAGGGCTGCAAGGTATTTGGGGAAATCCACGCTACCTTCACCGAGAGGAACCTCAATAAATGAATCGTCAGTTACAATAACGTCCTTTTTGATTCCGTAAACTATCTCCGGGTCACGGAAGAAAATCTGTTTTCCGTCCTTTGCGTGGGTATGAACTATGTATTTTTTAAGATTGTGAACAGCACCAACGGGGTCATCGCCTGTTACCATAACAAGGTTTGCGGGGTCAAGGTTAACGCCCACACCTGTTGACTCCAGACTGTCAAGGAAGCCCTTGAGAACTGCGCTTGTTTCGGGGCCTGTTTCAACTGCGAAATGAGCATTGATTGAATCTGCATATTCTGCAAGCTCGTGGCAAGCCTCCTGCATAATTTTGTAGCGGTCGTGGTTGGGGTCAGAGGGAACAACGCCGATGTGGGTTGTTACGATATCTGTTTCGAGGTCTTTTGCAAGGTCAAGTATTCTTTTTGATTTTTCAACTCTCTCTTTATTAAGATCCTTGTGGATAAAGCCGCCGCCACCAAGGTCACCGCAAAGAGCGGAGATGATAAGACCGTTATCCTTAACAAGCTTCAAAAACTCTTTTCTTTTTTCCGGAGAAAGGTTTTCAGGAGCCATTTCGCCGTGAGTTGAATAAACCTGGATACCCTGTGCGCCACATTCCGCCGCTTTTCTGACGGAGGTGGGGATATCTGTTCTGAAGCTGTTGATGATGATACCTATTGGAAATTTTTTCATTTTGAGCACCTCTTGTTTTATTGGTTTTCTTTATTTTCTGTGTTTTGCACAGCATTCTGCACGGGCTGAACCGGCTGAACAGGGGGCTGTGCATATTGGTTGCTTGTATAGGGGCTGTAGCCTCCCGGCTGAGGGTTGTAGCCCTGAGTATAAGGGCTGTAGCCGTTGTTTGTTGGCGGATAAGGCTTTGCATATCCTCCGCTTATCTGCCCATAACGTGCTTCATATTTTCTCAGCTGTTTTTTGTTTTTACTGTATTTTACAGCCACAACAATTATAACAATTACAATAACCAATGTGGGTATGAGGGCAAAGGCGTAAATAAACACAGCCGCAATTTTCATGGTTTCTGCATCAATATCGCTGTATAGGCCTTCATCTGCATTCTTAACTGCTTCGTCGTATGTAATTGCACCTTCAAAGCTATGGTTTACTGTGGGGCTTTCACCCTCAAAGAACGTTCCGTTAACGGTGAAGCTTTTCAAGGTTTCTTCTAAATCCTTTATATCGAACACGCCGTTAAACTGCTCGTATGTAACAAAGAAAACATCTTCCTTAGTGGCAAAGGCGTAGCTGTAAAACTCACAAGGCACCAAATCCTCGGCATCTTCTGTTATACCGACAAAATAATTGCCTCTGAACGCAACTGCCTTCAAGCCGTTTACAGTTTTTTCTTCTGTTTTTGTAATATTCAGTTTTACGTCTGATTTTGAAGTATATTGGTCGCAGATATAGTTTTCAATAAATGCTGATTTTATATTGTCAAAATCGGTTTTTTGAATGCCCTCGGGAGCAATCGCATTTTTTACAACAAGAAAATTAATGAGATTTATATCCTCATCGAAATATATAATTCCGTTGTAGCCGCCCGAAATAACGTAGCCTTCGGGTAAAACGGCATAGACCTTGTCATTCTGAATGATATCGTTATTCTCACCCTCTGCCGAAACGCAGACACAGAAAACCGAAAAAGCCAATAATACTGCCAGAAGTGTCAGAGATAATCTTTTAACTGTTTTCATTATTGCTGACCCCCTTGCTGAATATTCTCATTCCCCTGAGGAACGGAGCCTGACGGGTTAACACCCATAGGGGAAGTGTTAGGCATAACATTCGGCTGTGTAACAGGTTGAACAGGATTAGCAGGTTGAACAGGCTGATAGGGTGCATTCTGCACAGGTGAATAGCCATAATAGTTATTTTGCGGATAATACGGAGTTTCAGAAATGTCACCGTAAATAAATTTGTATTCACGAAGCTTCTTCTTTGTTTTGCTGTTTATAACAATAAGAATTATCATTGTTACCACAAGCGGTATGAAAAGAAAGAAGCAGATAAACATACAAAGCACTGCTCCAAGCATTGTACCGCTTGCCTCGCCGAACATATCTTCATAATACTCGTCAACTGTTCCGAAATCGTCCACAGTCTCTGCCTGTGAATAAGGAAGCTGTGAAAAATTTTCTTCTGCAAAAGCCGTCACGGTGAAAAGACTCATTATCAGAACGAGCACCAATGCAAAAATTCCGATTTTTCTTTTCATTTTAACGTCCCCCTTTTGTTCCTTTAATTTTGCTCCAATATTCTTTAGCCGCCTGCTCTTGTTTATTGTCGCCGTATTGGTAATACGTAACGTTTTTAAGAGCATCGGGCAAATATTGCTGTTCTACCCACCTGTTGGGATAATCGTGCGGGTATTTGTAAAACTGCCCCTTTACCTGTGCGTCGTCACCATCAAAATGCTTATTTTGAAGCTGGCGGGGTATCGAGCCGCTTTTGCCGCGCTGAATATCACTCATTGCCGCATTTATTGCATCGTGAGCCGTGTTTGATTTTGGTGAATTGCAAACAAGAACAACAGCATCCGCAAGGGGAAGCCTTGCCTCAGGCATACCAACCTGCAATGCTATATCCGTTGCGGCTTTCACAATTGGCAGAATCATGGGATACGCAAGACCCACGTCCTCTGCGGCACAAACAAGAAGCCTGCGTATTGCCGAGGTCATATCCCCCGCCTCAAGAAGCCTTGCAAGGTAATGCAAAGCGGCGTCCGGGTCAGACCCGCGCATTGATTTTTGAAAAGCAGAGAGAATATCGTAATGCTCGTCACCCTCCCTGTCGTATCTGAGAGCGCTTTTCTGTGTGAGCTCCTTCGCACTTTCAAGGGTAATTATGCGTTTTTCATTCATTTCGGGCTTTTTCGCCGCAAGAACACAAAGCTCAACAGAATTAAGAGATTTTCTTACATCGCCGCCACAAGCCGTGGCAATGTGAAGAGCAACTCCGTCTTCAACAAGAAATTCCTCGCCCTTTTCTTCTGCAAGAAGGTCAAAGCCCCTTTCAACCGCTTTTTTCACTTCCTCCGGAGTAACATATTTAAACTCGAAAACCGAGGAACGGCTGAGAATTGCGCTGTAAACATAAAAATATGGGTTTTCTGTTGTTGAAGCAATAAGTGTGATTGACCCGTCTTCAATATATTCAAGAAGTGTCTGCTGTTGCTTTTTGTTAAAATACTGAATCTCATCAAGATACAGCAAAATTCCGTTTGGTGCAGTAAAGGCGTTAAGGTCGTTCACAATGTCTCTGATATCCTGCGTGCCTGCTGTTGTGCAGTTGAGCTTTCTCAGAGTTCTGTCGGTTTTTTTGGCAATCATTCTTGCAAGAGTTGTTTTGCCCGTGCCCGACGGACCATAAAATATAAGGTTCGGTAATTCGCCTGATTCAATGATGTTTCTCAGGGGCTTTCCCTCACCTATAAGGTGTCTCTGCCCCACTATATCGTCTAAGCTTTGCGGCCGTATTCTGTCCGCAAGTGGCGTATGCATAAAATCACCACTTTCTATATTTTTTAATTAAAAAAAGAATAAATATACTTCAAATAATGCGGCTATACCTGTTATAAGAATTGATAATGTTCCGCATTTACGGTTCAGATAAAACCGCAATCTTTCATCGCTAAAGCCAAGTCCCTTTGCCTTTGCAATTGATTTTTTTATTTTATCAAAATAGAGAAGCGTTGCCTTCATACCCATAAACATTCTGACACCGTAGGTTATTGCATAGCTTAGCACCTGAACAGCTATGGGTATTTTAATATTCTGCATTTCATCAACAAGCCTTGTCTGTGCTTTTGTAAGCTTCACACTATCGTCGCCGTTAAGATAATTGAAAACATTTGTAAGGTATGCGGGGTCCTCCTGCATACATATTTCGTTAGCCTTCATAAGCTCGCCGTTTCCGAAAACCGAATACATAAGACCACCTAACAGAATCATATATAATGCCAGCACGATTGCTGCAATTTTATACATTTTTCTGTATAACGCCCAGGTAAGCGGAATTAAAAATGCGGCACCGTTCCAAAGACTTTTCGGCTTTGCTTTTTCAATGTGCAGAAAGCGCATAAGATAATAATTTTCTTTTTTGCCCACAGCGGCTGCATAGGTAAGAAGAGGCTCGCCGTCGATTGTTGTCTCTTGCTCAGCCTTTTTTTCAAAAGAATCTATTATTTCACCAATTTGTGTTGCATTATCTTCACCGAGATTTTCTCTTTCTTCTGCCTGTGAATAAGCAGTTTCTTCTGCAGAGGAATCGGGTTCATCAATATATTCTTCAGCTTCTTTTACTATTTCAAAATCCTCGCCGTGGCGGTCGTGGTTAAAGCATTTTCCGTTAGCTTTCCAGCATTCTCTGTGGTGGGCTGTGCCACACTCGGGACAGACGACAATATCGTCATTTTCTGAAAAATGCACGTCACACACGGGACATTTTTTATTTTTATAAATCATTTTTCGCCTTTCTGTTTTGTGTATATTTTTACACAATAAATATTACAGTATTATTTTGCAAAAAGCAACAAATTTACCATTATTTTTTCACTTTTTTAAAACTTAATTTTTTTGAACATTCGAGGTGTATTTTGTCGATATTTTTTCGCGTTTTGCTTGAAAAAATATACTCTCTATGATATACTGTTATAGAATATATATATAAATATAGATAATACTATATAAATGTGAAAATTTGGGGTGAAAATTTTGGATAGCTTAAAAGATTTGTGGAATTCCGTGTACAATAACCTTGCAGAAAATCTTTCAAATGCGGTTATGAATGCCTGGATAAATGAGCTTATCCCTCTTTCCTTTGAAAATGCCGATTGCCTTGTTCTCGAGGTTTCAAACGGCTTTAAAAAAGACGTTATTGAAAAACGCTTTTATCAGAATATCAAAAAAGCCTGTGCAGACGTTCTCGGGTTTGAAATAAACATTGAGCTTGTTATTAAAGACGAAGCAACAGAGGATCAGAGTGAAACGGGCTCTTCCGGATTTGAGACTAAACGCAACGTGCCAACCTTCGGCAACTTTGTTGAGGGCTCAACTAACCAGTTTGCTTTTGTTGCTGCAAAGGCTGTTGCCGAAAATCCCGGTATGATTCACAACCCGCTGTTTATTTACGGCGATTCCGGTCTGGGCAAAACTCATCTTCTCAGATCTATTCACTTTGAAATAGAAAGAAAATTTCCAAATAAAAAAATAATTTTTACCAGCGGTGAAAATTTTCTTAATGAAATTCTCGACCATATTTCGCAAAAGAAGATGACAGACTTCCACGATAAATACAGGCATGCAGACGTTCTTCTTATGGACGATATTCAATTCATCGGCAGAACAGACGTTGCTCAGGAGGAATTTTTCCACACCTTTGAAGCCATTGTCGGCGGCGGTGGTCAGATTGTTCTCACCTCTGACCGTCCCCCGAAGGATATTCCCACTCTTACCGAAAGAATCAAAGGCAGACTTATTCAGGGTCTTCTTGCAGACATTCAGCCACCCCTTCTTGAAACAAGAATAGCAATCATCAAAAAGAAAGCTGAAGAGCTTGATATGATAATCCCGGACGATGTTGTGGGGTACATAGCAGAAAGACTCAAGAACAACGTTCGCCAGATTGAAAGTGTTGTTAACAAGCTTTATGCTATATATTCAATAGAAAACAAGGTGCCCACAATTGGCCAGGCAAACGTAATAATAAAAGATATTATCTATTACGCACAGCCAACAGAGGTAACTATAAACAACATCATAGACAAGGTTGCTTCAAGCTTCGGTGTTTCACCCGATGATATACGCTCAAACAAGAAAAAAGCGGAAATATCAAACGCAAGGCAGTTTGCAATGTATATTATGCGAGAGGTTACAGACCTCACTTATGAAGAAATCGGTAACCAGTTCGGCGGTAAAAAGCACTCAACTGTTATTTATTCTATTGAATCTTCCGAGAGCAAGATGGAAGATAATCCACAGCTTAAAACCACGGTTTATGATATTATGAAGAGCATAAAAAATGAGAAAAATGATTAATTTTTTCTACATTTATTAGACAATGTTCAAAAAGTTATAAACATTTTAAACATTATATTTTAAACCTCAATGTTTTAAACATTGGCTGACAATTTGTGGACAGAGTGTTGGTTGAAAGATTTTTCCAGTAAGCACAAGGGATCAAGCCTTAAACTGACAAATCTACACCGCCTACTGCTACTACTATTTTAATTATTTATTATTGGCACATTTTTAAAAATTATTCACACTTTTTATAATTTGGAGGTAACAATATGAAAATCGTTTGTAACACAGCTGTTCTTGCAGAGGCTTGTAACATAGTTCAAAGAGGTGTTCCTCAGAAAAGTACCTTCCCCGCCGCTGAAGGCATCCTTCTTCAGGCTAAAAATTCAAAGCTTACTCTCACAGGCTACGACCTTGAGGTTGGTATTACAACATCCATAGAATGCTCTGCGGAATCAGAGGGCAGCATTGTTCTTAACGCAAGACTTCTCTGCGACATTCTCAGAAGACTTCCCGCACAGAGCGTTACTATCACTTCAGACAGCCACAATCTTTGCAAAATTTCTTCAGGTGATGCAGAATTTTCAGTTGTAGGCATCCCTGCTGACGATTATCCTGAGCTTCCCACAGTTTCGGGCGGTGTTCCCTTCTCAATAAAACACAATATCCTCAGAGATATGGTTAAACAGACTATTTTTGCAGTTGCAAGTGACGACATCAAGCCCGTTCATAAGGGTATTAAATTTGAGGTCACAAGCAACAATCTTCGACTTGTTTCCTGCGACAGCTTTCGTCTTGCAATAAGAAACGAAGCAATTCAGTATGACGGCGAAGAAATGACATTCGTTGTTCCCTCAAAAACTCTTTCAGAGGTAGTAAAGCTCGTTACAGAAAATGATGATGACGACGTTACACTTTCCATCGGCAAAAAGTTTATTCTTTTTGAGGTTGGCAATTTCAGAATTATTTCACGTCTTCTTGAAGGTCAATTTTTCAACTACAACAACGCTATTCCCACAGACTGCACTACAAAAGCAAGAGTTAACGTTAAACTTATCCTTGACAGTGTTGACAGAACTTCACTTCTTATTTCAAGCAAGATTAAAAGCCCTGTTCGTTGCATTTTTGATGAAAACCTTATAAGGGTTTCAAGCGCAACCTCTTTAGGCTCTGCATCTGACAAAATTCCTGCAGCAATCGACGGTAAAAGACTTGAAATAGGCTTTAATAACACATATCTTTCAGATTGTCTTAAAACAGTTGACGTTGACGAAGTCAACATCAGCCTTACAAGTCCCGTTTCACCTATAGTTATTACTCCTATTGAAGGCGACAGCTTCCTCTTCCTTATTATCCCCATGCGCCTTAAAAACGAGGCTATCAGTAACTAAGAGGTATATTAATGAAAATAAGAGTTAAGGTTGCCGAAAAGAAACAACAGGATTTTGAATTAAAGGGCGAATACATCAGATTGGATGACCTTTTAAAAAACGTCGGCGTTGTTAACACGGGCGGTCACGCAAAAATCATTATTCAAGACGGTGAAGTCAAGGTTAACGGTGAAATCTGCACAATGAGGGGAAAAAAGCTCCGCTCGGGTGACACCGCTGAATTCGAACGAGTTATATATAATGTAAAATAAAGGGAGAAAATATGACAGTCGATTCTGTTTCAATTAAAAATTTCAGAAATATTACCGATTTGTCTTTTTCCGCCCACGACGGAGTAAACGTTATTTACGGTGAAAACGCACAAGGAAAAACAAATATACTGGAAAGTATATGGCTTTTTACCGGATGCAAAAGCTTCAGAGGAGCAAAGGATGCTGAATTTATAAAATTCGGTGAGGAATTTGCAAAAATACAGCTTGATTTTAAAGATAAAACAAGAGAAAAGACCTCTGAAATAATTTTTAGCGAAAAAAAGAAGACCGTCAAACAAAATGGTGTTGAATTGCGTTCAACAACCGAGTTAATCGGTACCTTTTATGCAGTTATTTTTTCACCGATACATCTGTCTTTGATAAAAGACGGTCCGTCGGCAAGAAGAAAGTTTCTTGACACAGCCCTGTGTGAGATAAAGCCGGGATATGCAGAAAATCTTGCAAACTATAAAAGAGCGCTTATTCAGAGAAATGCTCTTTTAAAAGACCTTCACATGTCTTCACAGCTTTATGATTTACTTGACAGCTGGGATGACCAGCTTGCAAGATATTCGGCTGTTGTTATAAATGAAAGATTAAAATACTTGGAAATGCTTTCTGAATACAGCAAAAAGATTTATTCAGGCATTTCTGATAATAAAGAATGCTTTTCTGTTGAATATTCAAGAAACGAAGCTGACAAAAGCATTTCCGTAAGAGATTTATATTTAAAAGAGCTTGAATTGTTAAAAGAAGTAAGAAAAGAAGATATTATCAATAAAACAACCTCGGTTGGTCCCCACAGAGATGATATTTTAATAAATATAAACGGCGTAAGTGCAAGAAGCTTTGCTTCCCAGGGGCAACAGCGCTCCTGTGCATTGGCATTGAAGCTTGGTGAATCAGAAATTATCGAAAAAGTAACGGGCGAGGTTCCCGTAGCTCTTCTGGACGACGTTATGAGCGAGCTCGACGAAAAAAGGCAGGATTATATTCTTAACCATATCAATGACAGACAGGTTTTTCTCACCTGCTGCGACCCGTCACAGGTTCTCAGGCTATGCGGCGGAAAATCCTTTCTTATAAAAGGCGGTGAGCTGAAGTAATGTTTATACATATTGGTGAGGATACAGTTATACGTGATTCGGAAATAGTCGGCATTTTTGATATGGATAACACTACTGAGGTCAGAAAAAGTGCTTTTTTAAACGACACTGTTAATTTTTTAAATGATGCACAGAAAAAGAATAAGGTTATAAACGTTTCTCTTTTTGAATTGCCGAAATCCTTTATTATTTGTGAAACAGATAAGGGTAAACAGCTTTATATATCACCTGTTGCAGTCAGCACGATTCAAAAAAGAATCAGCGAAAGTAAAAAATCTGCTATAGGCAGTAAAAAATAATTGGTTATTAATCTTCCACGGAGGTTATTATTTTGGACGAAAACATTATCAAAACTGAAGAAGAGCTTCGCGAAGAGGCTTTAGAAAACGCGGTTGTCATTGATGACAGTGATGCAATCGACACAGTTGTTACCGAAAAATACGATGCAAGTGCCATCCAGGTTCTTGAGGGTCTTGAGGCTGTCAGAAAAAGACCCGGTATGTATATCGGTTCAACAGGTCCAAAGGGTTTGCATCATCTTGTTTACGAGATTGTTGACAACTCAATAGACGAGGCTCTTGCAGGATTTTGTACCCACATTGAGGTAGAAATTTTACCCGGTAATATTATTACAGTCCGTGATAACGGTCGTGGTATCCCTGTTGGTATAAACGAACAGCAGGGTCTTCCCGCGGTTACTGTTGTTTTAACAGTTCTTCACGCGGGCGGTAAATTCGGCGGTAGCGGTTACAAGGTTTCCGGCGGTCTTCACGGTGTTGGTTCATCTGTTGTTAACGCGCTTTCAGAATGGTTTGAGGTTGAGGTTTCACAGGACGGTCACGTTCATTACCAGAGATTTGAAAGAGGTAACCCCACATGTGACCTTAAAGTTATAGGTGACACCGACAAAACAGGTACACTTATAAGATTTAAAGCGGACTCCGAAATATTTACCGAAACAACAGAATATGAATATGAAATTCTCGAAAGAAGACTCCGTGAGCAGGCATTTCTTAACGCAGGTCTTTCAATTTCTCTCACAGATAGGAGAAACAGCGAAGAAATAGTTGAAAACGTTTACTGCTTTGAAGGCGGAATTTCCTCTTTCGTTGAATTTGAAACTAATAAAAGAGGTCTCAAGCCCCTGCACGAAAAACCCATTTCATTTTCTGCAGTCAGCGGCGACAGAGAAGCTAATATTGCTCTTATGTATAACGACAGCTACAATGAGCTTATTCTCAGCTTTGCAAATAACGTAAGAACTGTTGACGGCGGTACTCATGAAAACGGCTTTAAAACAGCCTTGACCAGAGTTTTCAACGAATATGGCAGAAAATTCAAGCTTCTCAAGGATAACGACAAAAACCTTTCAGGTGAAGATGTGAGAGAGGGTCTTACAGTTGTTATCAGCGTAAAGCTCACAGAAGCACAGTTTGAGGGCCAGACAAAGGGTAAATTGGGTAACACCGACATCACTCCCCTTGTTTCAAAATGCGTTTATGAAAAGCTTTCTACTTATTTTGAAGAGAATCCTTCTGAAGCAAAGGCAATTTTCAGCAAAGCCCTTGATGCTTCAAGAGCAAGAGAGGCGGCACGTAAAGCAAGGGACAGCGCAAGAAAATCTGTTCTTAAAAGCAACTCTCTTCCCGGTAAGCTTGCCGACTGTATTGATAAGGATGCAACAAAAACAGAAATATATATCGTCGAGGGTGATTCTGCGGGCGGTTCTGCAAAGGCAGGACGTGACAGAATGATTCAGGCAATTCTTCCCCTTTGGGGTAAAATGCTCAACGTTGAAAAGGCTAGAGTTGATAAGGTTATAGGTAACGATAAGCTTACACCTGTTGTGCTCGCTTTGGGCACGGGTCTTGGTGAGGATTTTGACATATCAAAGCTTCGTTATGACAAAATCATTATTATGGCCGATGCCGACGTTGACGGTGCACATATCAGAACTCTTCTTCTTACCTTCTTCTTCCGTTATATGCCGGAGCTTATAAAGCAGGGTCATATTTATCTTGCACAGCCCCCGCTTTACAGAATAAGCAAGGGTCAGAAGCATCAATATGCATACTCTGACGAGGAAAGAGATAAAATTCTTGCAGACGTTGGCAACGGTGCCTCTATTCAGCGATACAAGGGTCTTGGTGAAATGGACCCCGAACAGCTTTGGGATACAACAATGAATCCCGAAACACGACTCATGCTCAGAGTTACTGTTGAAGATGCTGAAAAAGCTGATGAAACATTCTCAATTCTTATGGGTGACCAGGTTGAGCCCAGAAGAGAATTTATTGAGAAAAACGCTAAATACGTTAAAAATCTTGATATTTAAGAAAGGGAGGATTTAAAAGATGGACGAATTTAATGAAAAAACTGAAGGCGTCACTCAAGGTGTAAATAATCTTCCTGACCCTTATGTAAATCAAAAAATAATAAACGTTGAAATAAATAAAGAAGTCAGAACGGCTTTCCTTGATTATTCAATGTCTGTTATTACTGCCCGTGCTCTTCCCGACGTGCGCGACGGTCTTAAGCCTGTTCACAGAAGAATTCTTTATACAATGTATGAGAACAGTCTCTACCCTGACAAGCCCCACCGTAAGTGTGCGGACACAGTCGGTTCCGTTCTTGGTAGATACCATCCCCACGGTGACGCATCTGTTTACGATGCGATGGTAAGACTTGCTCAGGATTTCTCAATGAGATATATGCTTGTTGACGGTCACGGTAACTTCGGTTCAATCGACGGTGACCCGCCGGCTGCATACCGTTACACTGAGTCAAGAATGAGCAAAATGGCAATGGAAATGCTCACAGATATTGAAAAAAATACTGTTGACTTTGTTCCCAACTACGACGACAGACTTAAAGAGCCTGTTGTTTTGCCTTCAAGATTCCCCAACCTTCTTGTTAATGGTTCACAGGGTATCGCTGTTGGTATGGCAACAAATATCCCTCCCCACAATCTTGGTGAGGTTTGCGGAGCTATTGAATGCCTTATAGATAACCCCGAGGCAGAGCTTGAGGATCTTATGGAGCATATTCAGGGTCCCGACTTCCCCACAGGTGGTATCATTATGGGCAGAGCAGGTATCAGAGCCGCCTATGCAACAGGCAGAGCAAAGGTTCTTGTTCGTGCTAAATGTGAAATTGTTGAGTGTAAAAACGGCAAATTCAAAATAATTATTTCTGAAATACCTTATATGGTAAATAAAGCAAGGCTCATTGAATCAATTGCTGACCTTGCAAAGGAAAAACGAGTTGAGGGTATAGACGATATCAACGACTATTCATCTGATAAAACAGGTATGCACATTGAGATTGAGCTCAAGCGTGATGCAAACCCTCAGGTTGTTCTTAATAAGCTTTATTCGTACACACAGCTTCAATCAACCTGTGGTATTATTCTGCTTGCACTTGATGACGGCCAGCCCAAGATTCTTACTTTAAAAGAGATTCTTCAAAAATACATTGACCACCAGTGTAGTGTTATTGTCAGAAGAACACAGTTTGACCTTAAAAAAGCAAAAGACAGGGCACATATTCTTGACGGTCTTGCAAAGGCTATTGATATTGTTGACGAAATTATTGCAACGATCAGAGCTTGCAAGGGCGGTCAGGCAGAAGCTAAGGTTGCTATTATGGAAAAATTCGATTTTGACGATGCACAGGCTTCGGCTATCGTTGCTTTCCGTTTAGGTCAGTTGGCAGGTCTTGAAATTCTTAAAATTACCAACGAGCTGGATGAATTACGAGAAAAAATCAAGGATTTTGAAGAAATACTGGCTTCACACGAAAGAGTTCTTTCTATTGTTAAGGATGAGCTTAACGTAATCAGCAATAAATATTCAGACGAAAGAAGAACTTCAATTGAAAACGTCAGCGGTGAGGTTGATATTGAAGACCTTATCCCCGAAGAAAAATGTATGTACACCTACACAAATATGGGTTACATCAAACGTCAGCCTGTTGAATTGTTCTCAACACAGAACAGAGGCGGCAGAGGCGTTAAGGGTATGACAAGACGTGAGGACGACTATGCAGAAACAATGTTTATTGCTTCTTCACACGATTATATTATGTTTTACACAACAAGAGGTCGTGCATATCGTCTCAAGGGTTATGAAATCCCCGAAGGCAGCAAAACAAGCAGAGGCTCAAACATTGTTAACATTCTTCCCCTTGAAAGCGGTGAAAAGGTTTCTGCAATGATAAGAGTTCCCAAAGAGGATGAGGGATTGTACCTCTGTATGGTTACAAGAAAGGGTATAATAAAGCGTTCTTCTCTTGATATTTATAAAAATACAAGAAGAAACGGTATTATTGCAGTTACTCTTCGTGAGGATGACGAGCTTGCATGGGTAAAGCTTACCTCCGGCAACGATAATTTGCTTGTTGCTACAAAGAAAGGTATGTGCATCTGCTTCAATGAAAACGATGCAAGACCCTTGGGCAGAACAGCAAGCGGTGTAAAAGCAATTACTCTTAAAGACGGTGACGAGGTTATCGGTATGAGCGTTATGAGCTCTGACGGTCTTCTTCTCACAGTCAGCGAAACAGGATTCGGAAGAATCAGCGAAAATAACAATTACCGTGTTCAGTCAAGAGGCGGTAAGGGTCTTAAAAACTATCACGTTGAAAAATACGGTGACGTTGCCGCAATCAGCGATATTAACACAGAGGATGACATTATTCTCATTTCTCAGGATGGTATTATTATCAGAATTCCTGCAGAAGCGGTAAGGATATGTGCACGTCCCTCAAAGGGTGTTAAGGTTATGCGTCTTGGCGAGGGTGACAAGGTGGTTACTCTTTCAACAACAGAGCATGACGAAGAAGAAATCAACGGAACTGTTGAAGATGACGGAACTGCAGCCGAAGGTGCCGGCGATACTTCCGAGGATAATGAGGATATAGGTGCACAGGATGAAGCCGAAGCAACTGTAGAAACCACGGAGGAATAATTATGTCTGATAATAAAAGATTTGATGACGATATGCAGAATTATATTGACATTCTTTCACAATACGGTGAAGATGAGTCTTTAGAAATAAAGGATGATGAAATTGTGGAAGAATTTGAAGAAGAGCTTCCCGAGGACGTTATTCTCATTGACGAAGAAATACCCTCTCCACCACCATTAAAGGTTAACGGGGAGGTTGTTGAAAATGTCAAGAAAAGGCGTAGCTTGAAGGTTTGGTTCAATGACCTTTCAAAGCCGAAAAAAGCACTTTTCTGCATATTGTGCATTCTTCTTTCAATTTTAATCGTTTTGGGATCTGTTGCAGGTGTATTTGTTGCACAGAAATTCAGCCTTATTGGCGGCAATATTGATGACAGTCAGTATGATAATATGATATACAGTGACGAGCATTTTGATGATATCAATATTGACATCGGTTCACAGGGCTTTAAGGATGCCCTCAAAAATTGGGCTGTAAGCGGTAACGATGAAAAAATGCACAGCAAAAACGTTATAAACGTTTTACTTGTTGGCGTTGACAGCGAAAAGGGCGTCTATGAAGGTAATACAGACGTTATGATGCTTGTTTCTCTTAATAAAAAGACAAAACAGCTCAAAATGGTTTCGTTCCTCAGGGACAGCTACCTTTATATTCAAGGTAAAAGCAACGCTTTCTGCACAAAGCTTAATGCCGCATTTTCAATGGGTGGACCACAGGTGCTTGTTGAAACAATCGAAAACAACTATAAAATAGAAATTGATAACTATGTTATGGTTAACTTTGATTCCTTTGCGGCGATTGTTGATGAAATGGGCGGTGTAACCGTTGACGTAAAAAAATACGAGGCGGATTACAACTACACAAAATTCGGTGTGACACTCCCCTATGGCGATGACGTTACACTTAACGGCGAGCAGGCTCTTTGCTTCTGCCGAATCAGAGGTTGCGACGCTGACGGCGACGTAAGCCGAACAAGACGACAAAGACAGGTTATTGATGCAATTATTGACAGAGTAAAATCTGCATCATTATCCGATATAAATAAGTATATTGACGTTTTCCTCCCCTATATTGCAACGGGATTCAAGAAAACAGAGATAATATCTCTTGGTGTCAACGCAATTTCCGGTAAATGGTTTAACTATGAAAGAACTCAGCTACAGATGCCCGACGAGGAATGCAGAACGTCCGGCAGTGCAAATGCCTGGATTTGGGTTGTTGATTATCAGCTTGCGGCTCAAAAGCTTCAGAATGAATTGTATGGAACTTCAAATATCAAATTAGAAGAAGACAGAATTTCTCTTATTGACATTTACAGGGGAAAAACCTCTTCAAGTTCATCAAGCTCATCAAGTTCATCTTCTTCATCAAATAACAGTAAGGCTCCGGAAACCACAAAGCCCGTAGTGACCGAGCCCGTGACAAGTGGTGGACAGACAGATACACCGATTATTGATGAACCTGATACACAGGCTCCGCCCGTTACAGATATTGTTACACCCGACCCTACTGAGGGAGAAACGGGTAACCAGAGTAATGAGGGGGAAAATGGTGGCGGCGAAGAACAGCCGGTTGTTACTGACCCTCCCGCTACTACAGAACCAACGCCCCCGCCTACTGAGCCTGTTACGGGAGAAGTATTATCATGAAAATCAACCGTGAAAACGTTAAAAAACGCAAAAGCTACTACGGTTTTGCAAAAAATTACCCGGGTAAGCTTGGCTCAAGTAAATACGTTATAGGTGACAGCCGTGATGTTCGCAGAAAAGAATCAATACGAAGAATAATAATTATTGTTATTGTAATAATTTTGTTTATTGCTTCTTTTATTGCAACAAGCGTTTGTCTTGAAATTTCAGAAAAGCCTATTTCAAATAAAGCAGAAATAATTATTCAGATAGAATAAAGAAAAGAGAGATAACTTTTGTTATCTCTCTTTTTCTATACATTATATAGTATATAAAAAATAAAACCTCATCGGTTTTTCCGATGAGGTTAATTTTAAAATTATTCGCCGCAGCAATCGCAATCGTCACAATCACAATCGCAGTCGTCAAACTCGATATCAAGCTCGAGCTTCTCGCCGCATGCGGGGCATTCGATGAACTCTTCATCAAGCATTTCATCGTTGAGATAAATCTCTTCGCCGCAAGAGGGGCACTCTACTTCATAAAGATCATCATCGCAATCGTCACAGCAACCGCAGATGTCATCCTCGTCGTCGTAATCGTAAACGAATTCTTCAAGGTCTGCAAGATCTGCATCAATATCTTCGATGAGTTCTTCAGCAGCGCTGAGGTCTTCGTCAATTTCGCCGACTGTGAGAGCCAAATCTTCAAGAATATCGAACATTGCTTCGAAGATTTTTGTTTCTTTGGAATCTTTATCGAGTTCAAGTCCTGCTGCAAGACCTTTGAGGTATGCAACTTTTTCTGTAAGTGTCATTTAGGTGACCTCCTGTATTTTATTGAATACTCAATTATGCTCTTGAGAGATATTCGCCTGTTCTTGTGTCGATGTTGATCATTTCACCCTCGTCAATGAAAAGGGGAACCTTGATTTCTGCACCGGTTTCAACTGTTGCGGGTTTTGTAGCGTTTGTAGCTGTGTTGCCTGCAAAGCCGGGGTCAGTTTTTGTAACCTGAAGAGTTACAAATGTGGGGGGCTCAACACCGAAAACGTTGCCCTTGTAAGAAAGAATCTTACAAACCATGTTTTCTTTAACGAATTTGAAGTTGTCGCCGAGATTTGAAGCGTCAACAGGAATCATATCATAGGTTTCCTGGTCCATAAAATAGTAAAGACCACCGTCCTCGTATGAATATTCCATATCTTTTCTTTCAATGAAGGCTGTGGGGTATTTGTCTGTGGGGCTGAAAGTTTTTTCAGTAACGCTACCGTTGATGACGTCTCTGATTTTTGTTCTTACGAAAGCAGCACCTTTACCGGGTTTAACGTGCTGGAATTCGATGATAGAATAAACCTTGCCGTCCATTTCAAATGTAACGCCGTTTTTGAAATCGCCTGCTGTTACCATAAATAAATCCTCCGAAAATGAATTTCATATTTTTACATAATAATACTATAACATTTTCCCTTTCTTTTCAAGTGTTTTTTGATATTTTGGCACTATAAAAGCAACAAATGTTATAAATTGATTCACTTTTCTTCTTTTAAATCAATTCCGAGTTCTTCGAGCTGGATGCTATCAACTCTTGAGGGGCATTCTGTCATGGGCTCGCTTGCATTCTGAACCTTGGGGAATGCAATAACGTCACGAAGAGAATCAACCTTGAGAAGCTGCATAACAAGTCTGTCAAGACCGATACCCATACCGCCGTGGGGTGGGGGACCGAATCTGAAGGCATCGAGAAGGTAGCCGAATTTCTGTTTTGCCTCTTCGTCTGAAAGACCGAGGAGCTTGAAGATTCTGTCCTGTAAATCAGAATCGGTGATTCTGATTGAGCCTGAAGAAAGCTCAACGCCGTTGAGAACAAGGTCGTAAGCCTCAGCTCTGACGGATGCCTTATCTGTTTCAAGATAGGGGAGACATTCGGGTAAAGGTGAGGTGAAGGGATGGTGCATTGCAACAAACTGCTGTGTATCTTCATCCCAATCGAAGAAGGGGAATTCAACAATCCAGAGAAGGTTGAAGCCGTCACCGATAACGCCAAGCTTTTTGGCTGCTTCGTTACGGAGTGAGCCGAGAATTGAAAGAACGGAGTTGTTTTTTGTGTCTGCAACAATGAAAACAACGTCGCCCTTTTCTGCACCCGCTTTTTCAAGGATTGCAGACATTTCTTCCTCAGTCATAAACTTAGCGAATGAAGAAGCGATACCGTCGTCTGTGAGACGAATCCAGGCAAGGCCCTTACCGCCGATGCCCCTTACAAACTCGGTGAGCTTGTCAACCTCTTTTCTTGTGTATGTTGTAACGGCATTTTTCGCAGTGATACCCCTTACAGAGCCACCACCTGCAACGGCAGATGAGAAAACAGAGAAGCCGCAATCCTTTACAATGTCGGAAAGGTCGAAAATCTCCATACCGAAGCGTGTGTCGGGCTTGTCTGAGCCGTATTTTTCCATTGCCTCTTTATATGTGAGTCTGGGAAGGGGAAGGGGGATATCAATACCGAGAGCATCCTTGAAAACTCTTGCAATGTAGCCTTCACCTATTGAAAGAACATCCTCCATTGTGACGAAAGACATTTCAAGGTCAATCTGTGTGAATTCGGGCTGACGGTCTGCTCGAAGGTCCTCGTCACGGAAGCAACGGGCTATCTGCATATATCTGTCGAAGCCCGCTACCATTGAAAGCTGTTTGTAAAGCTGAGGTGATTGGGGAAGAGCATAGAATGAGCCCTGATGAATACGGCTGGGAACAAGGAAGTCTCTTGCACCCTCGGGAGTTGATTTTATAAGCATGGGTGTCTCAATTTCAACAAAGCCGTTTTCGTCAAAATAGTCACGGGTGATTTTTGTAACCTTGTGGCGGAAAAGAATATTCTGCTGCAAATCCGGGCGGCGAAGGTCAAGATAGCGGTATTTGAGCCTTGTGAGCTCTGCTGTCTGACAGTTTTCAACAATATCAAATGGGGGAGTTTCACTTTTTGAGAGAACTCTCAGGTCTTTGACGTCGATTTCAACGTCGCCTGTGGGGATTTCGCTGTTTTTTGATGAACGCTCACGAACAACGCCCTTAGCCATAAGCACATATTCACTTCTTGCGCCAAAGGCTTTTTCAAAAATTTCACGGTCTGTATTATCGTCAAATGCGAGCTGAACAATACCTGTTCTGTCACGCAAATCTATAAATATAAGTGAGCCAAGGTCGCGTTGCTTAGCAACCCAACCGCAAACGGTTACTTCTTCGCCAACGTTTGAAGAGCGAAGCTCACCGCAATAAACAGACCTTTTAAGACCTGCCATATTATCCATATTTATCAATCCTTTACATTATATTAACTTTGTTTTTGATGAGGTATGCTGTGGGCAGATGAAGAACAAATGCACAGATAAGCGAATAAATATCGCCTGAAACGCAGATTGTAAGAGAATCCTTGCCCACGGTTGCTGCCGCTTCGGTAATGTTGCTTGAAAGAATAATTCTTTCGGGTGTAACGACCAACCCGAGCTTTATAAGCTCGCCTACTGCACCGGAAACATATAAAACAAGTGCTGTAACCGCAAAGAAAATAACGATTGCACCAAATTTACCAAGCTTTGAAACGGGGGAAACGTGAGAGCAGGTGATTGCAAGCTGCATTGCTTCAACCATAACCAGCACAATGATTGCCAAAGAAACAATAAGATAAATAACCCCGAAGGAGATTGTTAAAAACGAGGGGACACCGAAAATC
The DNA here is from genome assembly GCA_015066225.1 of Oscillospiraceae bacterium. GTDB lineage: Bacteria > Bacillota > Clostridia > Oscillospirales > Acutalibacteraceae > DTU089. The sequence continues at coordinate 21,201 of SVOT01000002.1, read as the reverse complement.
GAAAGAAGACTTTCTGCGCTGTTTACAAAATCCTCACCCAAAGCCTCCTGCACCTGAGCCATCCACAGGAAAAGTGAGCCGAAGCAAAGGGCATAAACACCGAAAATCCAGATAAGGCTGGAAACTGTTTTTGACCTGAGAAGAGTGCTTGTTTTAACGGGTAAAGATAAAGTGAGGTAGCCTGCCCTGCCGAACATTGTTTTTGAAAACATTGAGGCAGTTTTTATAACTATGAAAACGCAGGCAAACAAAAGGACAAGAAAAACGAGCAACCCGCCAAGAGCTGAGCCCATTTTGTTTTTCGTAGTAACGGTGAATATTTCTGCCACACCGGCGATAATTACAATACCCAGAAAAACAAAGGACATTGAATGCCACTGTGCTTTTATATCATTTTTAAGAAGCTTACCAAACATTTGAAAATACCTCCTTAAAAACATCTTCGATTGTTTTGCCGTTCATTGTCAGCTCTTCGACGCTTGAGTTAACAAGAACCTTACCACCGCCGATAAACAGAGCGTGTGAGAAAACAGACTGTAAATCGTTTATGAGGTGAGTCGAAATGAGAAGAGTTGACTTTTCGGCATAGTTTTTCATTATAAAATCAAGAATTGATGCACGTGTTGCAGGGTCAACACCACCCATAGGCTCATCAAGAACGTAAAGAGAAGCCTCTCTTGACATTACAAGAGAAAGAAGGAGCTTTTCCTGCATACCCTTTGACATAGTTTTTGATTTTTGCTTGAGGGGCAGGTCGAATCTCTGCATTAATTCCAAAGCCTTGTTTTTATCAAAATCCTTGAAAAAATCGTTGAAATAGTTAACGGCGTCGATGTTACGCATCCATTCGTGAACAAAGGTCTGCTCGGGAAGATATGCCGTTATGGCTTTTGTGTTTTCACCGGGCTTTTCACCGTTTATGAGAACAGAGCCGCTGTAATCGTGGATAAGACCCGTGAGAATTTTCATAAGTGTTGTTTTACCGCAACCGTTAGGGCCTAAAAGACCGATTATTTCGCCCTGCGGTAAATCAAAGCTGATGTCATTAAGGACATTTTTATTGCCATAGGATTTTGATAACCCTTGGACTTTGATAATATCCAAAACAATGCCTCCAATCGCTGAAGATTAAAAAGAATACAAAATTATTCAATTATATATTTTACACCCCGCAGGGTTAATAGTCAAGTAAATATATATTAATAAATACATACATAAAAAGGAAAATGCACCGACTGAGGGGACAGTCGGTGCATTTCCGGTATAGGGCGTAACACCCCACACCTTGGGTTTACTTGAGGAGGGGTCAGCTCCCGAAGGAACTGAACACATAAAAGGTGTGCGGCCACCTTTAGTGTGCACACACATTATAACAGAAAAAATTACAAATGTCTATGAATTTTTTATTAATATTTGAATTTTTTTGTAATATAACCGATAAAACCTGAGTGTTGTGTCATATATTGTGATTTTTATAAAAAATCAAAAGAAAACACTTGACAGTCACGTGAACCTGTGATATTATCATAGTAACACGAAACATAATCGTGAGAGAAAGGAGGTCCCGTATATGGGAAAAGAAAAAGCATTTGAACCCATTGCTGCAGCAATGAAGCTGACAGGCGGTTTCACACTTTCGCAGTTGTCCGAATTTTCGGGACTCGAGCCCACTACAATTCAGAACTGGGTCAAAAGAGGTTGGATTGAACCCCCTAAAGACAGAAGATACGGAATTCAATCAACAGCAAGAGTGTTGATAATCAATATGCTTAAAGGTGCAATGCAGCTTTCCAATATTGTTTCGTTGTTGGCGTATGTCAACGGCAAGGTCGACGACCGTAACGACGACGCAATACCCGATGGTGAGCTATATAGCATAATGTGTTCGGTAATGAAAGAGGTTGATGAAAACGGTGATCTGAGCATTGAAACCATTTCAAAATTCATTGACGAAGAAATTAACGACTATGTTGAGCCATTTCCGGGTGGCAGAGAAAAACTGCGTAATGCTTTGCAGATTATGGTGATTGCGCATATTTCATCTAATCTCAAGGCGAAAGCTGAAAATATGCTTTCGGATTTAATTCAGTAAAATGTTCCACGTGAAACAATTTCTTGTGGAACGGTATGTTCCACGTGGAACAAAAATAAACATTAAATAATTCAAGGAGGATTATTATGATTAAAACAGCAAAAATCGTCGGAGAAAAATCTTTTGGTGGCTTTAAAAAGTGGATTGCTCTCGGTGTAATAGCAGTTCTCGCTATTATCTTATTTGCCGCATCAATCACTATTGTCCCTGCCGGTCACACAGGTGTAGTTGTTACGTTGGGTAAGGTGAGCGAAAATGCATTGTCCGAAGGCTTTCATATAAAGGCTCCTTTTGTGCAATCAGTTGTTAAAATGAGTAACCAGATTCAAAAGTGCGAAATTACTGCTGCAGAATCAGTTTCAAAAGACTTGCAGGCTATTACAAGCACAATAGTTGTTAACTACAAAATCAGCAACAACTCCTCTGCAAAAATCTACAGGGAAATCGGTAAAGATTACGAAACAATTATGCTTATGCCTGCCATTCACGAAAGCCTTAAAGCGGTAACTGCAAAATACACAGCTGAACAGCTTGTTACAAGCCGTTCACAGGTTGCAATCGAAATTCAGGCAACTCTTGAGAAGAAAATGGATGAATACGGTATTCTCATTGAAAAGTTCAATATCGTAAACTTCACATTCTCTGAGGAATTCTCAAAAGCTATTGAAGCAAAAGAGGTTGCAAGACAGAATCTTCTGAAAGCAAAAACAGAGAAAGAGCAGCTTATTGTTGAAGCAAACGCTCAGGCAGAAAAAGAGATAATTGAAGCTGAGGCTGAAGCAAAGGCAATTCTTGCAAAGGCAGAGGCTCAGGCAGAAGCAAACGAAACAATCGCAAAGTCTCTTAACGACAACGTTCTTGAAAACAACAAGATTGAAAAATGGGACGGCAAGCTTCCTTATGCAACAGGCGGTGCGGCAATACTTGATGTGTCAGCAGATGGCGAGGGCGACAAAGCCGGCAAATAATTGCCTGAAAAACGGTGAAAACAATCGCCGATTTGCACATTCTGAATAGTGTAACTTTGTTGAAGATTAACGAAAGTGAAAAACTCTCGTTAATCTTCTTTATTTTGCATTGAACAAAAGAAGATTTTGTGATATTATCTTATAGTATATAATAGAAAAGGAGCGTCAAGATGAATCTGAAGCAAAAAGCTGCAGATGGCATTTCAAAGGTTAAAACCTATTGGAGAAATCCACCTGCAAAAAGGTATATGCCCTATAAAGAAATTGCCGCTTATTCCGGCGGTGGTATCGGCGCATATATGATTATTACCATGGGCTCTGCTTGTTTGTTGGCAACAAACAGCACCCTTCTTTCCAGCACATTGGGTATTGACCCGATGGATATGTACATAATGTATGTTCTTGCTGTTATCGCAAACATTCCTTTGACAGGTATCCGTGCAAACATCATTGACAACACACGTAACAAAGCGGGTAAATACAGACCTTATATTGTCACAATGGCTATCCCTGCGGCAATCGTGTGTAACCTGATGGTATGGTTCCCTTATGCAAAGCTTTCCGATTGGTTGGGAACCGGAATGATTTTCGGTGAAGAAAAGGCTTATGTTGCAAAATGTGCAATCATAATGTTCCTGAACCTGCTGTTGCATTTCTTTTATTACTTCTTCTATGATGCATACGAAAACCTTATCCACGTTCTTTCGCCCAACTCACAGGAGAGAACAGACGTTGCATCTATCAAGAGTGTTGTTTATTCATTCGCACCAACAGTAGTAAACTTCCTTACACCTATTCTCGCATCAAACATATTCCATTCAAACACAACAGATATCCGTGTTTACAGATTATTGTACCCCATTCTTACGGTGGGTGGCCTTCTTCTTTGCATGGTTGTTTACAAGCATACTGAAGAAAAAATCGTTCAGGCAAGAACTCACGTTGTTCAGATTAAATTTATTGATGCACTTAAAGCGGTTGCAAAAAATAAGTATTTCTGGATTATCTCTCTTGCAGGTTGGATCGGTTTCCTTGAGTCAGCCTATGCAAATATTATGTACTGGTTCTATAACTACGGCGGTGCCTGTTCGGGTAGCGCATACAGCTTACTGTTCACGCTGTACGGTAATGCATCTCTCTGGGGTATGCTGTTGGCACCGTTCTGCATAAGAAAATGGGGTAAAAAGTCAGTTCTTGTTGTAACAAACCTGTTTAACGTGGTCTTCATACTTATGCTGTTGCCGTTTACAAATGAAATCCATAACTTTACTATATGGCTGATTATGGGTTGTCTTTATCTTAATGCGTTTATGGGTTCATTTGCTCATATCCTCAATCCCGCTATTCAGGCGGATATCCGTGACTATCAGCAATATAAAACAGGTGAGCGTATCGACGGTATGTTTGCTGTTGTTACAACAATCGGTACAGTTATTACGCTTCTTACATCTTCCGTTCTTCCCTGGATTTATGAGAAAAACGGTCTTACAAAAGAAAATGCTGCTATAGTTACTTCAAGACCCGAGGTTCTTGAAAGGGTGCTTGGTGACGGTAAAACTGTTGGTCAGCTTCTTTCAGAGCAGCTTGCAAACGGTCAGGATAACTACAACAACGCACTTTCTGCCCTTTATGACGTAGATTTGCTTCTTAGCCTTTCAAAGGTTCTTATCGTTGTTGCTGCTGTAGGTGCTTTGATGAACGTTATTCCATATATCTGGTATGACTTTAACGAAGTAAAACAGAAATCAGTTATACGCGTTCTTAAAATCCGTGCTATGTTTGAGGACTACGGTAACGGTGTTCTCAAGGATGAGGATGTTATTGAGGCTATTGGAATTGTCCACACTGCAAAAGAAATGGCAGTTGCACAGCCTAAAGCTCTTGACAAAAAGGCATATAAATCAATATCTGATAAAGCGGCTAAAAAAGAGGCTAAGAAGGCATACCTTGCAGATAAAGAATATAACGACGAAATCGAAATTGCGAAATTCGTTTGTGAAGAGCTCGATAAATTTACAACACCTGTTGAAAAACTTCGTGTTCAAGAGAACGGTAAGGTATATGCGGCAGGTCTTGAAGCTCTTCTTAATGCAGATATTTCTGTTATTTTGCAGGAGATTACAGAGGCAAAAGCATTGCCCAAAACAACAAAAGAAGAAAAAGAAATCCGCAAAGCAGCTATTGAAGTTGCGAAAGCAAAAAAATCATCTTACAAAGCAATTAAAAAGTATTTCAGTGACGGTCAGGAATTCAAACAGCCCGACTTCGCTGTTCTTGAAGGCTTCTTTGATGACGAGGATAATTGTGAAGCAATTCTCAAGGGTCTTTTTGTTGAGCTGAAGGAAGCTAAAAAAGCAAAGGATTCAGAAAAAATTTCAGCGATTAAAGCAAAAATCAAGGAAACAGATGCAGACAGAAAAACTGCACGTAAGGCATCGAAAGAGGAAATGGACAGACACGCATATTTCAACCGTGCTGCAAAGGTTTACCTTGATGCTGAAAAGCTTATAAAGCAAAAAGAAAACTACAGCCATTTCGAAGAAATCGAAAAGCTGTACGAAGAAGCAAAAGCGAGAGCATAAAGAAAAAAGGATTGGCGGGAGCCAATCCTTTTTTAGTTAATAGGTAAGAGTGAATAGGTAAGAGTGAATAGTGAAGAAGTAAGGGGCTGTAAAAACAGCCCCTTTTAGTGTCTTTAGTTAAGTATTATTCGTCGTCGTCAGAAAGCTTTGCTTCTGCAATAACCTTTTCTGCAACGTTTGCGGGTGCATCCTCATAGCGGGCAAATTCAAGAGTAAATGAGCCTCTGCCTGCTGTTACGGAGCGAAGAGTGATAGCAAAGTCTGCCATTTCTGCCATGGGAACTTCTGCAACAAGCTCCTGCATCATCGCATCTTCAGCGGGGCCCATACCAAGAACTCTGCCTCGACGTTTGTTAACGTCGCCCATAATGTCGCCAAGGTCATTATCGGGTATGTAAGCCTTGAGAGTGCCGATAGGCTCGAGAATTGTGGGAGATGCTTCGGGAACAGCGGCCTTGAAAGCAAGCTTTGCGGCTGTTTTGAATGCCATTTCAGAGGAGTCAACGGGGTGATATGAACCGTCGTGCAGGCAAGCCTTGATGCCTACCATGGGGTAGCCTGCGATAAGACCGTTTGCGACGCACTCACGAAGACCCTTTTCAACAGCGGGGAAGAAGTTCTTGGGAACTGCACCGCCTACAACCTCGTCGGATGTGAATACGAACTCTTCTTCGCCCATATAGGGTTCGAAACGAATCCATACGTCACCGAACTGACCGTGGCCACCGGACTGTTTCTTATGGCGACCTTGCTTGTCAACCTTTTTGCGGATTGTTTCTCTGTATGCAACTCTGGGAGCGGAAAGCTCAACCTCAACGCCGAATTTATTTTTGAGCTTTGAAACGATGGATTCAAGGTGCTGTTCACCAAGACCTGAAACGATTTGCTCTTTTGTTTCCTTGTTGGTGTAGAACTTCATTGCGCCGTCTTCTTCCTGAAGCTTGTTGAGACCGGAAGCAACCTTATCCTCTTCACCCTTCTTCACAACGTTAACAGCCATTGAGTAGCAGGGAGCGGGGAAGTCAACGCCCTTGAGCTCTACGGGGTTTTTAGCATCGCACATTGTGTCACCTGTTTTAAAGCCGGAAAGCTTTGTAACAACACCGATGTCACCTGCGACGATTTCTGCGGCATCCTCCTGCTTTGCACCCTTGACTGTGATGATTTTACCCATCTTCTCTTCTTCCTCGGTGCGGGGGTTGTATGCCTTTGTTGAAGGAGTAATTTTACCGGAAACAACCTTGAAGAAAGACATTTTTCCGATAAAGGGGTCAGCAACTGTTTTAAAGCATATAGCCGCGAGAGGACCGTTGCTGTCGCAAGGGATATCAGCCTCGTCCCTGGGAGCGGGAGCGAGCTTTGTGATACCGTTCATAAGAAGGTCAACAGCATCTGTTGTGTAGCCTGAGCAAGCGTAAACGGGAACAACCGTACCGTCTGCAACACCCTGTGAGAGACCAAAAACGATTTCGTCGTGTGTGAATTCCTCGCCGTCGAAGAATTTCATCATAAGATCGTCGTCAGCAGTGGCAACAGCCTCTGTGAAAGCGGCGTGAATTTCTTCGATTACGCTGTCGGCGGGGATAGCAACCTCAGTTGCTTTGCCGTTGTCGTATTTGAATGCTTTGTTCTGAAGGAAGTTAACGTAGCAGTCAACAACGCCGCCAACGAAATAAGGAACAACAACGGGGCAGATAGCTGTGCCGTATTTTTCTTTTAAAGCATTAAGTGTTTTGTAGAAGTCGCGGTTTTCACCGTCACACTTTGAAACGGCAATGAATTTTGAAAGACCGTTTCTGCCGGCTATTCTCAATGTTTTTTCAGCGCCCACGTCAACGCCGTGACCCGATGAAAGAACAACGATAACGGATTCAGCCGCGCGGATGCCTTCGCTTCTGCCACCCTCAAAGTCGAAAAGACCGGGAGTGTCGATTATATTGATTTTTCGGTTTCTCCACTCACAGCAAGCAAGTGCAGAAGAAACTGAAACCTTTCTCTTTTTCTCTTCAGCGTCAAAATCAAAAACTGTGTTGCCGTCTGTAACTCTGCCTAATCTGTCGGAAGCGCCCGCGAGAAAAAGCATAGCCTCAGCAAGAGTTGTTTTACCTCTGCTGCCGTGGCCGGCAATAACAACGTTTCTGATGTTGTCTTTGGTGTATGTTTGCATAAGAATTCCTCCCTGAAACAACGGCTGAGCCATTGCGGATAAATTATTAAATAAGTAGTTAGCGGATAATTCGACAACTATATTTGGTATTTTAGCACATATTTTTTGCGGTTTCAATGATTTTTTTGAGTAAAATGTAAATATTATTGATATTACATAATAAATACACGCCATTTTTATGAAATATGTAATGAATTTGTGAATGTTAGCTTTTTCCGATTGAAAATCGTGAGAAGTTGTGGTAATATAACTTATATTGAAATGGTATGCTTAAAATACCGTTAGTATATTATGAAGCAGAGATATTTTCTCGTGTTTATAACGCCGGAGGTTCCTATGGACAATAAAAAAGATAAACCCGAATTGAACATTAAAATGCCGCCACCCGTTGTGCCTAAAAAGGAGGGCGACTCCAACGGGTCAAAGAAAAAATTATTGATTATCATCCCAATTATCGCGGTTCTGATAATCGGTGCTGTTGTTACGGCAGTTTTATTAAAAAGTAATAAAGATAAGCTTCCACCCGTTGTCGTCACAGACTACAACGGCGAGGTTGTTACAGATGAAAACGGCGTACCTGTAACCGTTGTTCCCGAAACTGAGATTTTCAAATACACAAACGTCGCAGGTGAAAAGCTGACATCTATTATTTACAAGGAAGAAACGGTTTACGTTCCCAAAACCGATATCTATGGCGAAAACGTTACAGATAAAGACGGTAATCAGGAAACAAATGTTATTCATTTCGTTCCCTCAACAGCCGCACCCGGAAATGTTGTTGTGGGCTCAAGTGCCGTGCCCGTTACCGATGGTCAGGGCAACACAGCCCTTGATAACCAGGGTAACGTTTACACAACAATTATTGACATAACAAGTATGCCTGCTATTGTTGACCCCGCAAGCATTGATTGGAAAAGCTCTTGTGGCGGCACACAGGCAGACTATTTCTCAAGCGTTGATATGCTGAAGGATGGCAGCTATTTGGGTGCCATTGTAACAAACTCAACAGACGGCGACTTCGGTGATTACAAGGATTTGAAATACGGCACACCCTACACCGTGCTTGTAAAATACAAAAAGAACGGCGATATTGATTGGCAGAAGCCTCTCGGTGTGGCAAAACGAGGCACTTCAACAATTATAACAAGCATTGTTGCAACTGAGGACGGCGGCTTCTATGCTGTTGGCTACGGCACAAGCATCGGTGGCGACACGGGTAAGGGCTATTATGATGGCGGCGTTTTCAAATTCAATGAAAAAGGCGAGCAGGAATGGTTCAAATCCTTCGGAACATCAACTGTTGATATTTTCAACGGTGCTACACTTGCTCCTGATGGAGGCATCATCATAGTCGGCTCGGTTGGTAACAACGACGGCGACGCAAGCGGCTTCGGAAAGCCAGAGCTTAAATCCGCGGCTTGTATTGTTAAATACAGCCAGACAGGTGAGCTTGTTTTCAAAAACATCATCGGCGGTAATAAAGACGTTCTTAACGGGGTTGCTGTCGGTACAGACGGTGATATCTACTGTGTAGGTAACTTCTATTCAGGCGATTTATTTGACGCTATGGGTTCTTCTGACGGTGGTGTTGTCAAATTTTCAAGCTCAGGTAAATATGTTGATATTGCACCCATCGCAGGCAGCAAAATCGAAAATTTCACTGAAATCACTGCTTGTAAAAACGGTGGAGTTGTAGTTGTAGGTAACTCAAATTCATCGGATGCAGGCAACACAGACAGCTTCTTTGTATCAGACCTTGCTTCACGAGGCGGTCACGACGCATATATTGTAAAGCTTGATATGGATTTGACTTTTATATTTGCAAAAGCATTCCGCGGTCAGAATGATGATCACCTTACTTCTGTAATTGAAAAGGAAGACGGTTCATTTATCGTTGCGGGCTACAGCAATTCCTCTTCAAGAGATTTCAAGGGTATCACCACCCGTGGCGGAAACGATATGGTTATTGCCGAGTTTGATAAATACGGCTCACTTTCATGGGCTCGCTCCTTTGGCGGTACAAAGGACGACAGCGCAAATGCACTTTGCCTTAGCAAGGACGGCGGCTACATTGTTGCGGGCAGAACACTTTCAAAAGATATTGATATGAAAGGTATTGCACAGTATATCAACGGTCAGTCTGTTGGTGTTATTGTGAAATTCCCGGAATGATAAAAATTAAATGTGATTATCCCGATGGTGCCGTTGCGGTGCCCACGGATGTTATTGACAAGCACTTAAAACTTGCCCCCGCGGCAAGTTTTAAGGTTTTGCTTTTTATTTTGCGGAACTCCCGCGGTACCGTTGATGCAAAGCAAATCAGTATGTGCACAGGCCTTGCTGAGGGCGACGTGCTTGATTGCCTTGATTACTGGGAGAGCCACAATATAATAGAAATAACCGATGAACAGGTTTCTGAGGAGGATGCAAAAGCCGCCACCGGCAACGCAAAGACCGCAGAACCCGTTGTTACATATGAAAAAAAGGCTGAGAAGGTTTCTTTCAGACCGTTGCCTGTTAAAAAACCAACTCAGCGTGATATTGCAAAAAGGCTCAGCGAATCGCCGGAGCTTGAAATTATTTATTCTGAGGTGCAGAAAATAATCGGCACTTTCGGTTACGATACGCAGGCTCTTTTGTTGATGATATATGACTACTACGGTTTTTCACCCGAGATAATAATAACCCTTATCCAGCACCAGAAGTGTGAGGGTAAGCTCTCGTCCGTTGCAATCAAAAATAAAGCGGAGGATTGGGCAAAAAGGGGAATTGACACTCTTGAGCTTGTTGAGGAGGAGCTTCTTGCAATTGAGAAAATAAACAAGGCATATTCTGCAATCAAGGGTGTTGCAGGCTTCAGCGGTGATTCACCAACACCGAGAATTGCCAAGCACCTTCGCAGTTGGGTTATTGACCTTGGCTGTTCAAGCGAGCTTATTGAATATGCTCTTATTGAATCGGAAAATGTGCTTACAGATGCGGGAAAGCTTCTTAAAAAATGGATGCACTCCGATTTGAAGACACCCGCACAGGTGAAGGAAAAGGCTAAAAAGGCTATTCCGGCACAGGTTCAGAAATCCTACAACACCGAAGATGTGGGCAAAAAGGGCGTTCTTGACTGGATAAAAAAATATGCCTCAGAGGAGGATGAAGAAAAATGAAATTTTCTGAAATAATTTATATGAAGGCAGAAAATGAATTGAGAGACCGCAAGGAGCAGGCAGAAAGACTTGCCGCTTTGCGCAGAAAAGAGTTCATCGCAAAATATCCTCAGCTTATTGATATTGAAAATGAAATGAAAAATGCCGCGTTGGAGGTTATCAGCAACGTTGGTGCGGGCAACAAAAAGGTTGATGTTTCAAAGGTTGCCAAGAAAAATCTGCAGGCACAGGAAAAAAGAAGGGAGCTTATAAAAAAAGCGGGCTACCCCGAGGATTATCTCGAAATTCCGTATTCCTGCAAGCTTTGTAACGATTCGGGCATATATAACGGCAAGTTGTGTAGCTGCCACATAGCGCTTTTACAGCAGTTATCCGTTGGCGAGCTTTCATGCAGCTCAATGCTTTCAAAATCAACCTTTGACACCTTTGAGCTTAAATACTACAGCGACATAAAGGACAGGGAGCTTGGCTTCTCATACCGTGACATTATGCGCGGAACCTGTGAGATGCTCAAGGATTATGCCGAAAATTTCACACCCCACAGCAACAGCTTTTTCTTTACAGGCGGCACGGGGCTCGGCAAAACCCACCTTGCCCTTGCGGTGCTCAACAAGGTGACCCAAAAGGGCTACAGCGTTTATTATGCATCAGCAGGGAATCTGATAAAGCAGCTTGAAAAAGAGCGTTTCGGCAGAAGTGCAGATAATGTTGAAGAAGAAATCGAAAAAAGCGATCTGTTTATTCTGGACGATCTTGGTGCAGAATTCCAGACACCCTTTGCTTCGGCGACAATCAACGAGCTTGTTAATAATTCTGTTATTATGGGCAGGCCGCTTATAATAATTTCAAACCTTTCAAACAAAGAGCTTGAGGACAGATACGGTCAGCGACTTATCTCGCGAATCAGCGGATTTGAAATTATTGAATTTTACGGCGAAGACATAAGACAGTTAAAAAAATAACCAGGAGGCATAAATTATGTTAAAAGGAATTCCGAATATCATTTCACCCGAGCTTCTCAAAATCCTTGACGAAATGGGTCACGGTGACGAAATCGTTATCGGCGACGGTAATTTCCCTGCCGCATCAAATGCACAGAGGCTTATCCGTTGCGACGGCCACAATGTTCCCGAGCTTCTTGACGCTATTCTCAAGCTCATGCCCCTCGATACATACGTGGAAAGCCCCGTAATGCTTATGCAGACAACAAAGGGTGACCCCACACCCACAATCTGGGCAGAGTATCAGGATATTGTAAATAAGAATAACGGTGAAACAAAAATGACAGAAATCGAAAGATTTGCTTTCTATGACAGGGCAAAAGAGGCCTATGCAATTATTGCAACCTCAGAAATGGCTCTTTATGCAAACGTTATCCTTAAAAAAGGCGTTGTAACTGAATAATTCAAAAAAGGGTTGGCGAGAGCCAATCCTTTTTTAGTTATAAGTTGCAAGTTGCGGGGTACGCAATTTCCATTAATTTTAAAAATATATTGAAATGTCTGTAAAAATGTGCTAACATAAACAAGAACATTTGTTCATAGTTTGGGTAGGTTTTATGAAAGAATATTTATTGATTTATTTTTTGATTATCAGCGCCGTGACGGCAATAATAACTGTTTATGACAAGTGGGCGGCAAAAAACCGCCCGAAGCACCGCGTGCCCGAAAAGGCTTTGTTTCTTTTTGCGCTTTTTGGCGGTAGCGTTGCAGAATATCTGACAATGGTTTTTATACGCCACAAAACAAAGCATAAAAGATTTATGCTCGGTCTGCCTGCAATTATAATTTTGCAGGTGGCGGTAATTATAATGTATATGTTATATGTGAACTGATTTTTATTGAAACTCAAAGAAAGGGGGATAACCGTGGCAGATTTTGATACAAAGGTGCAATATATAAAAGGCGTGGGCGAGGCAAGGGCAAAGACTCTTTCAAAGCAGGGCATTCTCACAATCGGCGACGTTTTGCGTAATTATCCCCGTGCTTATGAGGATTGGGATAACGTAACGCTACTGCAGGATGCCCAAATCGGCGAAAATATCTGCGTCAAGGCTGTGGTGGCACAAAACCCACAGGTTGTTAAAATAAACGGTGGAAAAATTCTTGTTAAAACCGTTATTGCCGACGGTAGCGACTATATTCCCGTTACCTTCTTCAACAATAAGTATGTTAAAGACAGACTTGTTGAGGATGAAGAATATTTATTCTTCGGTAAAATCACAAAAGATAAATACAATAACAAAACAATGCTTTCCCCACGCTTTGAAAAGGTGGCAGGCAAGCAGAGGATAAGACCCGTATATAAAGCAACGGCGTCAATGCCATCAAAAACAACCGAGAAAATCGTCGAAAATGCATTGCAGGATATGGCGGGTAAAATCCCGGAAATCATACCGGAATATATTGTTAAAAAATACAGGCTGATGGGTCTTGAGGAATCTCTCAAAAATATTCATTTCCCCGAAAACGAGGAAACGCTCGCTTTGGCAAAAAGGCGATTGATTTTTGAAGAGCTTTTGCTTCTTCAGCTCGGTCTTCTCACAGAAAAAACAACAGGGCGTAGCAGTCGTGCAACACCGATTTTCTATGATTACACGAAAAAGTTTTTCGCTTCTCTCCCTTTCGAGCCCACAAATGCGCAGAAAAGGGCAGTTGCCGAGGCTGTTGAGGATATGAAAAAAGACACCCCTATGAACAGACTCCTTCAGGGTGACGTTGGCTCAGGTAAAACGGCGGTGGCGGCGGCGATAATGTACAATGCGGTGAAAAACGGTTTTCAAGCCGCCTTGATGGCGCCCACCGAGGTTCTTGCAAATCAGCATTTCAAAACACTTTCAAATTTCTTTGGCGATGACGTGAAAATAGAGCTTCTTACAGGCTCGGTCACGGCGAGGAATAAAAAAATAATAAGAGAAAAGCTTGAAAATGGCGAATGCGACATTGTTGTCGGTACCCACGCAATTATTCAAAATGACGTGCAGTTTAAAAACCTCGGTCTTGTTATCACCGACGAACAGCACCGTTTCGGTGTGGGTCAGCGTGCGGCTTTGTCGGGCAAGGGTGGTAACCCCCATACCCTCGTTATGTCGGCAACACCCATACCGAGAACTCTAGCCATGATGATTTACGGTGACCTTGACATTTCTGTTCTTGATGAACTCCCAAAGGGCAGACAGCCTGTTAAAACATATCATGTTCCCACAAGCTACCATGAAAGGATTTATAAATTCATAAGAAAAACAATTGCCTCCGGGCAACAGGCATACATTGTCTGTCCCCTTGTTTCTGAAAGTGACAGCGACCTTGTTCCCGCTACGGAATACTATGATTATCTCAAATCGACCTATTTTTCTGATTGCACGCTGGGGCTTCTTCACGGTCAGATGAAGCCAAAGGAAAAGGATGCGGTAATGAACCGATTCTATTCGGGTGAAATTCAATTATTGATTTCAACTGTTGTTATTGAGGTCGGTGTTGACGTTCCCAATGCAACTGTTATGGCGATTGAAAATGCCGAACGCTTCGGTCTTTCACAGCTTCATCAGCTAAGGGGCAGAATCGGGCGAGGCAGCAAGGAAAGCACCTGTATTCTTCTTTCCGATGCACAGAATGAAGAGGCGGTTGACCGCTTTGAAACAATGTGTCGCACAACTGATGGCTTTGAAATTGCTAAAAAGGATTTGGAAATGAGGGGCCCCGGTGATTTCTTCGGCTCCCGCCAGCACGGTCTTCCGGATATGAGAATTGCAAACCTTATGACCGACACAAGAATCCTTTATGAAGCGCAAAAAACCGCAAAGGAGCTTGTGGATAACGCAGTCCCCGTAACAGCGGAGCAACGCAGTCTTCTTGCTCGTGAAATGAGAAGACTTTTCACAAGAGTTGCAATGAATTGATAGGAGGAAGAAATGGGAGATTTAAAGAAAAAAATGAGTAGAAACGGCAAAATTGAATTTTATCGTTTTATATTCAGTATGTATGTGCTGTTTTTCCATATAGGAAAATATATAATAAAGCCCGAATACGAGGATGGTGCTCTTTTTTCGTTCTTTGCAAAAGGCGGAATGGGCGTTGAGTTTTTCTTCATCGTTACAGGCTTTCTTATGGCAAAAAGCGTGTACAAAATCAGGCAAGCAGATCCGAGCAACGCAAACATTTTCAAATCATCTGAGGGTCTTGGGTTTTTGAGAAGAAAATATTTTTCAATTCTGCCACAGCACATTGTTGCTTTTGCAATTACCTTTGTTGCATATGTGCTCCTTAAAGATTTAACATTGGTTGGGGCAATCAAAAAAGGCATCGACTCATTACCCGCATTTTTTCTTATGCAGATGAACGGAATGGTTTTCACCAGCCCCAATCACGTAACATGGTATTTGTCGGTAATGTTTGTGGGCATAGCTATTGTTTACCCATTTTTGAAAAAATACTATGAAACTTTTACGAGATATGTTGCGCCCATTGCTTCGCTTATTGTGTTCGGTTGGTTGATTCACGAAACTAAAAAGCTGACAGGCGTCGAAACATGGGTAGGAATAGGCTACAAGGGTATGCTCCGAGGAATTTTGGAAATCGCTCTGGGCACATCCGCATTTGAGCTTTCAAGATTTTTATCCGAAAAAGATTTTTCTTTTAAACAAAAGCTTTTGCTTACATTGTCAGAATATGCCTGCTTTGGCATTACCTCTCTTTACATAGTTTCCCAACTAAACTATAAATATGAAATATACATAGTGGTTCTGTTGTTTGTTATGGTTTCAGTTTGCTTCTCCGGCAAAACTATCGATGGTAAGCTTTTCAACAACAGGGTTATGGCATTTTTAGGAAAATTCACCTTGCCGATTTACCTTTCGCAGTTGACTGCAATTTATCTTGTGAACACATTCTTTGTTGAAAATGCCGTTCAGGAGAGGGTTTTGGTAACCTTTGGGCTGACACTCGGCATTTCAATAGTAGTAATGGTTTTTGGCAACGCCTTAGGGCGATTTACAAAAAACGTTCTTGTTCCGTTTATAAAAAAATGATAATGAACAAAAAAGGGGCTGTAAAAAACGTTCGTTTTTTTACAGCTCCTTTTCAGGGGATAGGAAAAAAAGATGCAGAACGGACAAACCGAGCAAAAACAAGGCTTCAGACTTGTTTTTGTTTGCCCGAAGGCGTACAAAGGTACGTCGAGTGGCGAGGTTTGTTTGTAGCACAAAACACAAGAATTTCGTTCTTTATTAAAAAATAGGACTTTTACAGGCTTTAAACCTAATAAAAGTCCTTTTATTTATATAGTTTTGTGCGGTCTGCGCTTTTTTTACAGCCCCAAATTTTTTATTTTCCGCCAAATACTGCAAGCAGGAATCCTGCGGCAACAGCCGAGCCGATAACACCGGCAACGTTGGGTCCCATTGCGTGCATAAGAAGGAAGTTTGTGGGGTTATATTTTCTGCCTTCGTTCTGGGCAACACGAGCCGCCATTGGAACAGCAGAAACACCCGCCGCACCGATAAGGGGATTGATTTTGCCCTTTGTAATAACATAGAGAAGCTTGCCGAAAAGCACGCCGCCAGCTGTTGAGAAGCAGAATGCTACAAGACCAAGACCTATAATAAGTAAGGTTTTAATCTGTAAGAATTCTTTGCCGTTTGCAGTAGCGCCAACGGTGACACCAAGCATAATAGTGACAATGTTCATAAGCGCATTCTGTGCTGTATCGGAAAGTCTTTCAGTAACACCGCACTCTTTAAAGAGGTTGCCAAGCATAAGCATACCAAGAAGCGGAACAACCGAGGGAAGAAGGAAAGCACAAAGAATAAGAACGGCGACGGGGAAAATGATTTTTTCTGTTTTTGAAACCTTTCTTAACTGCTTCATTTCAACCTTGCGCTCTTTTTCGGTTGTGAGAGCTTTCATAATCGGCGGTTGAATAACAGGAATAAGTGCCATGTAGGAATACGCCGCCAACGCTATTGGTGCCAACAGGTGTGAAGCAAGCTTTGAGGTGAGGAAGATTGCTGTGGGGCCGTCTGCACCGCCTATGATTGCGATGGAAGCGGCTTCTGCGGGGTCAAATCCGACACCAAGTGCAATAAGAAATGCACAATAAACGCCGAGCTGTGCCGCCGCACCCAAAAGAAGGCTGACGGGGTTTGAAAGAAGGGGGCCAAAGTCTGTCATAGCGCCAACGCCCATAAATATAAGGCATGGGAAGACACTGGATTTAACACCCACGTAAAGAATTCTCAGAACACCCGAGTCGTACCAATGAGTGCCTGCTATGGCTTCGGTGCCAAAGCTTCCCAGCTGACCGCCTGTTGTATCAAGCATTATGTTTGCACCGGGAAGGTTTGCAAGCAAAATACCAAAAGCAATGGGAACAAGAAGAAGAGGTTCAAACTTGAATTTGATTGCAAGCACCAGGAAGAAGATGGCAACACCAATCATAACAAGATTTTCCCACTCCAAAAGATGAAAACCTGATTGCTCCCATAAACGAGTAAATATTGTTGAAATATCCATATATTATCCTTTCGGGGAATCAGATAACAGCGAGAACGTCGTCTGTGTTAACGGTTGAGCCCTTGGGAGCGTTGATGGATTTTACAGTACCGTCGCAGGGTGCAACGATGTCGTTTTCCATTTTCATAGCTTCAAGAACAACGATAACATCGCCTGCTTTAACAGCATCGCCAACGTTTTTCTTAACTGCGAGGATTGTGCCGGGCATGGGAGCCTTGACCTGTGTTCCGTCAGCAGCAACGGGAGCAACTGCGGGTGCAGCGGCGGGTGCCTCTGCGGGAGCTTCGGGTGCTGCTACGGGGGTAACAGCAACGGGAGCAACTGCGGGTGCAGCAACAGCAACGGGTACCTGTGTAACGCCTGTTACTACTGCATCGGATTCTGTAACGTCAACCTCATAGATTTTTCCGTTTAATGTAACATTGTATTTCATATTATTATTCCTCCACCAATTTTATAGAATTAAAGATGAGATTATCAAGAGAAACGCCAAGCTTATTAGCGGTGATAGCCATAATAACAGCAGCATCCTGTTCCTCTATGTTAACAAGCTCGGGCTCCTGGTTAAGACGGCTGATATATTTAAAACAGAGTCTTTCAAGAGGGATACCTGTTTTGTGTGAAATGATAGCCATAATAACAGCGGCATCCTGCTCATTAACACCGTCAAGAGTAACATAGCCCGGTGTGTAGGGAAGCCGGATTGCGGCAGGCTTGTCCTGTACTTCTTCTGTGGTGACGGTGGCTGCTGCCTCGACTGTTTCGGTAACAACAGGGTCAACCGCCTGTTCTTCTGTTTTCTTGCTTTTTTTGCCTGAAAAGGATTTTGAAAGACCTTTAACAAAAAGTGCAAGAACCGCAAGAACTGCAATAACAAGAACAAAACCAAGAACAGCTATGCCTGCGCCATCACCAAAATTGAATGATTCAGCAAGTAAAGGAAGTGTCATAGTAAATCCTCCTTAATCAATAGCCTTGAATTCGTAGCTGTATGTTTTAGAAGCCATTTCATCACGATAATCGAAGAAATTTTCTGCCTGAGTGGGGAATGCGATGTAAGAAAGAACATCTTCATCACTCTTAGCTTTTTTGCCGATTTCAGCTTTAGCGGCTTCGAAAGCGGGTTCGAGAGAATCTGCATATCTGCCCTTGATGGGCTCAACATCGCCGAGAATCTGTTTTGCAACGTCCTCGTTGATTTTGCCGGGAGCAGAACCGTATTCACCCATAATATATGATTTAACTTCTTTTGAAACGTTTTTGTAGCGTTCGCCTGCAAGAACGTTTGCAGTTGCCTGAACACCAACCATCTGGCTCATGGGAGTAACGAGGGGCGGATAACCCAAATCCTCACGAACTCTGGGAGTTTCAAGAAGAACCTCGTCGAACTTGTCCATCTTACCCTGTGCAGTAAGCTGAGCTACAAGGTTTGAAAGCATACCGCCGGGAACCTGGTAATCAAGCGCTTTTGCATCAGTTGCAAGAACTGTGGGGTTAAGAAGGCCACTTTCAAGGGCTTTTGCTCTGATGGGCTTGAAGAAATCAGCAATATCTCTGAGAGTTTCGCTGTCAAGACCTGTGTCGTAGCCAAGCTCTGCAAGAGTGTAGTTGAGAGTTTCTGTTGCGGGCTGTGATGTGCCGCCCGACATTGTTGAAATAGCGGTGTCGATAACGTCAACGCCTGCTTCAACAGCTTTGAGGCAAGTCATAAAGCCAAGACCGGTTGTGCTGTGTGTGTGAAGAACGAGGGGAACATCAACAGCTTCCTTGAGTGAAGAAACAAGCTTGTGTGCTTCAGCGGGGCTGAGAATACCTGCCATGTCTTTGATTGCGATTGTCTGGCAACCGATGCTTGCCATATTTTTTGCAAGCTCAACGTAAGAATCAAGAGTGTGGATGGGGCTGATTGTGTAGCAGATAGCACCTGAAGCAATAGCGCCGTTTTTAACTGTTTCATCAACAGCAACCTCAATATTCTTAACGTCGTTGAGAGCGTCAAAAATTCTGATTATGTCGATGCCGTTTTCAACGCTCTTTTTAACAAACATGCGAACAACGTCGTCGGGATAGTGGTGGTAACCAAGAAGATTCTGACCTCTGAGAAGCATCTGGAGCTTTGTGTTGGGGCAAGACTTCTTGATTTTTCTGAGTCTTTCCCACGGATCTTCCTTGAGGTAACGAAGGCAGGAGTCGAATGTAGCGCCGCCCCAGCACTCGAGAGAGTAGTAACCTGCTTTGTCGAGTGTTTTAAGAATCGGCTCAAACTCGCTGAACTTCATTCGTGTTGCAATAAGTGATTGGTTTGCATCGCGCAACACGGTTTCGGTAAACTGAACCTTTTTCATTTGCGATTTCTCCTTCATCTGTATTTTGGATTTAAGGAATTTATGTTTACGGCGGCAGGAATGTTAAAACCTGCCCACCAATTTTCCCCACATTATCATACAACAATATGGAAATTTTATCAAGATGCTTGTTACATTTTTGTCAGGTTGTAGCAAGATACTTACAATAAATACCGTTTTTTTATCATTTTTCCTATACCATTATATATATGGCTTTTCAAAAAGAAAAACGGTCTCATTGTTAATGAACCTTGAGACCGCTTTGATGTTTATTATCTGCAGAATAAATGGGAGCCGATAGTGGTAATAACGGGTCTTGTGCGAATCCATTTGTTTGATGTTTTGGCGGGGTTGTAATAATAAAGTGCGCCGCCACTGGGGTCCCATCCGTTAAGTGCATCCTGCGCCGCCTTGCGTGATGTGGTTGTGGGCGCAACGCTCCAGTTACTGTCGGTAACAGCCGAAAATGCTCCTGCCTGGTAAACTACACCTGCTATTGTGTCCGGGAATGATGAGGAATCAACCCTGTTAAGAACAACAGCACCCACGGCAACCTGGCCCGTGTAGCTTTCGCCCCTTGCCTCTGCTGCGATAACCTTTGCAAGCAGATACACGTCAGATGAGCTGTATCCACTGCCCGAGCTTCCCGCGGAGCTGCCAAGACCCATATATAATAATGTTTTGGGCCCGGCTATTCCGTCAACGGTTATACCTACCGATGCCTGAAACTGTCTGACGGCACTTCTTGTCTTGACGCCGTAAACACCGTCAACAGCACCGTCAAAGAATCCGAGAGATTTTAATTTCTTCTGAATTTGTCTGACCTCTTCGCCTGAAGAACCAAGCTTTGATAACGTTGTCTGTGAATTTGTTATGTTATCGTCGTAAATAATAAAACTGATTGTGCTTGCAAAAAGCGTAAGAGAAAGTATAAGACTGATTACTTTCTGTGCTGAAAAAGCTCTCTTGCGGCTGTTTTGCGGTGTATTGCTTTTAATATTCATATTTCACCCTCTAATCTGTTTTTATATAGATTTTACAGCAAAAACAGTTTTATACATTGTTTCAACAATTTTATAAACATTGAAATTGTGGTATAAATTGACAGACTACACAAGATATTGTTATCAAAAAAATTCTTTTAATTTTTTTGAAAAAAGGTGTTGACAAATGGTGTTTTAAGGTGCTATAATCCACTCCCGTCGACAACTTAACAGCGTTTTCTGACGCATCCCTGCTTCTCTTTCGTGAGAAGACCCCGACACACCCGGGAGGGTGGAAGAGGGAATAAAAAAGGGATAAAAAAGATGTTGACAAACGGTATAATGCGTGGTATTATACTAGGGCGCTCTTGAGGGAGCGCAAAACGAACCCTGA
>SVOT01000016.1 GCA_015066225.1 Oscillospiraceae bacterium | reverse complement strand
ACGCCTTCGGGCAAACAAAAACAAGTCTGAAGCCTTGTTTTTGCTCGGTTTGTCCGTTCTGCATCTTTTTTTCCTATCCCCTGAAAAGGAGCTGTAAAAAAACGTTCGTTTTTTTACAGCCCCTTTTTATCATTTATAATTTTCTATTCTGTAATCAAGATTTTCTTGTCTGCGCTCTTCAAGTGCCTTTGTAATTTCCTTGTGTTTTTTACCTGAAAGCTTATAGAACAGCATCGGGATAATCGCGAGGAAAGAGAATATAGCCGGTAAAATCGCAAACAGATAAATAAGGCTTGCCTTTGCCTCAAGGGGTATAAGCTCGGGTGTTTCTGCAAATTGCTTATAGCCGACATATATAAGGAAAAGATTTGTCACATAAGTCGTGCAGTTGCCGAGAATCCTTGACAGCGTGCTTTTAAGGGAGCTGACGGTTGCCTCGTTTCTTTCACCGTATTTATACTCGCCGTAATCGTAAACGGACATTTGTATAAGACCAGGGATAGTGTTATAAAAACCTGTTGTAAGACCGTGGATTGCATACCACAGAACAACGCTTATGAATATCTGCTGAGGCGTGTGTGCCTCATAGGGGTAAATTGACAAAAACATCGCCGTGTAGCAAATGCCTGTGCCCAACTTCATACCGATGTAAAGAATTTTATCATCCACCCATTTTCTGACTATGGGTGCAAGAAACAATGAAATACCGGTTGTTACAAGAGATGCAAGGGATGCAAAAGAAAGAAGTGCGGCATAGTTACCGTCGTTATATGTGTATGTAAACTCTATGCCCGTGCCCGCAAAAAACGTTATTGCAAACTGCTCTGTTCTGAAGCAAGCGATGAACGCATAGGTCATAAGACCATAGCCGACAGACATACCGTGACCCAGGATTTCAGAAAGCATATACAGCATAAGGGGTTTATTTTTTATAATGTTTTTATAAACGTCACGGAGCCTTGGTGTCACAGCCTTGGGCGGGTCAGTTATCCTTTCTTTTGTTACAACGATGTTCCACAAGGTCAAGGGAATTGCAAGAATTGTTACAACGCTGTAGCCGTAAAAATACCTCTCCGCCTCTGAAAGATTCGGCAACAAGAACGGCAGAAATGCCGCAATATATGTACCGCAAGAGCCGATTGAAGAGGAAAGAATGCTCTCAATAGCGGCAAGGTAACCACGCTCCATATTATTCGTCGTTCTTCTTGCGTTAAGAGCGGTGAGAGCAGCATTGTAAAACGTGCTGAAGGCATCATTGAGAAAATACAGTGAAACAAGGTAAACAACCTTGAATGTGTCACCAATGTTCGGGAAAAAATCTCTCAGCGGCAAGGTCTGCAAAATAACAACAATGTTACAAGGGATAATCATAGCCATCAGCCATGGCTTGAACCTACCCCATCTGCCGTAATTTTTGCGATTTTTGTCAAGGAAGCTTGAAACAATAACGTCGTTTGCAATATCCCAGAAGCCGAGAATGAAAATTATTGTGCTGTATGTTGCAAAAGCGCCTTCACTAAGCCCCAGAAAGGTTGAAGCAACAAGTCCGCCGAAAAAGCCGTTCATCGCAGAACCGACCTTTGCCATAGCGGTGCTGGAGCTGAAAGCCGCATACTCTCTGAGGGTTATTTTTTCATTTACATTTGTTGCGAGGTTGTTTTTTAATTTTTTCATAATCCACCCCATCAAATTGATATATTAATTATACATAACCGCCAAAATAATGTCAAATGTATGTGTCCGTCCGATTGTCACCCCTCTTGGGTACAAACACCTTTTCATCACCCTATTTAAATAAAAACATTTATTCATTGAAAAAAAGATTGCTTGGTGGTATAATTATCGTATATGTTTTTAGGAGTGATTCAAGTGAAAGAAACTGCTACAATAATTGCTCTTTCAGGCAAGGGTGGCGTTGGTAAAACCTCAATTTCTGCCGCTATTGTAAAGCTTTTGGTGCAAGCTTTTCCCGACAAGAAAATTCTTGCCATCGATGCCGACCCTGCCGTTGGTCTTTCCACCGCTTTGGGGATAGACGTTAAAATGACAATTGACGATATCCGCAAGGAAATTGTTGAAACGGTAGAAGACGGGCAGACAAGGGCAGCCATTGAGCTTCTCGGTGATGCACGTTACAAAATTTTTGATGCGCTTGTTGAAACCGACGGCTTTGCTTTTATTGCTGTCGGCAGACCCGAAAGTGCAGGCTGTTATTGTAAAATCAACACCTATTTAAAAGAAGTTATCAGCATTCTTTCCAACGAGTTTGATTACGTTGTAATTGACGGCGAAGCGGGAATTGAGCAAATAAACCGTCGTGTTATGGAAAAGGTTTCACACCTTCTTCTTATTACAGACGCAAGCAAAAAAGGTACACAGGTTATTTCAACAATAAAACGCGTTGCAGACGAGCTTGTAATGTACAAAAAAATCGGTGCGATTGTAAACCGCATCCCCGATGAAAGCGTTATTCCTTATATCGACACAAACGGAATACCCGTTCTGTCATATATATCTACAGATTCAAACCTTGCAATTTATGATATTGAAGGCAAAAACATAACAAAACTACCGAACGATTCAAATGTCGTTGAGGGCGCTAAAAAAGCCCTCGTTGAAATGGGGATTTTACAGTGAGAGATTTAAAGCATCTTTATGAATTCGAAAACTTATTACAGGAAGCCAACAACGCCCTTGTTCAGCAAGCAAAGGCGGAGGGCGGAATTGCACTTGGCTACACCTGTTACCACATTCCTGAGGTTTTACTCAACTGCGGCAACTGCTTTTCGGTAAGGCTTCGTGCACCGAGAACGGGCTCAATGGATATTGCCACATATTATATGAGCAACTTTCTTTGCGGATTTTCAAAGGCAATTCTCGAGCGTGCCATCGAGGGCGGCTACAATTTTCTTGATGCCCTTCTTGCAAGCGAAACCTGCTCTGAAATGAACAGAGCTGCAGAGCATTTTGAATTATTGAAGCTTGTTGAAAACGAAAAGTTTTTCCTGACTTTTCTTGATATGCCCTTTAAAATTGCCGACCACACGGTGAAGCACTACGTAACCCAGACAAGGAATAAAATTCTTGACAAAATGACGGAGGTTTACGGCGTTGACACCTCTGACGAGGCTTTGTTGAAGGCCGTTGAAGAGCACAACGAGGTTTGCCGCCTTATGACTGAAATCGGCAGCTACAGAAAAGAGGATAACCCCAGAATAACCGGCTACGAATACCACATTCTCAACCTTGTTACATATTGCTGTCCGAAATCCCTTATTTTGCCGAAGCTTCGTGAAACAGCAGAGGAGCTCAAAACAAGGGAGCCCGACACAAAAAAGAATTTCAGAGCAAAAATCGTTGTGGTTGGTTCAGAAATGGATGACCCCGATTTCACCGCACTCATTGAAGATAGCGGTGCTCTTGTTGTTGCAGACAGATATTGCTTCGGCTCAATGCCCGGCAGAGAGGAAATAAAAATAAATCCCGATGAAGATATTCATACACAGATTTGCCTGCACTATCTCAGAACAAGTCAATGCCCCCGCTATATGAGCCACGAAAAGGTGCAAGAACGCAGAGATTACGTAAAGCACCTTGTGGATGAATACCACGCAGACGGCGTTATGTATGAACAGCTCAAATTCTGTGAATACTGGGGCTACGAAAGAGCGTTAGCATCATATGTTATGAGCAACGATTACGGTGTGCCCACAGCGGCGGTTGACAGGCAATATACAGCATCCGCATCGGGTCAGCTTCGCACACGTGTTCAGGCTTTTGTAGAAAGCCTTGAAATCAAAAAAATCCAGAAAGAAAGGCAGGCGAAAACAGATGGCTAATCTCGGCGACCTTTACTCCAAAGACCGCAAAGCCGTTCTCAAGCACAGAGAATGGCGTGGCTTTAAAGACACAATGTATGATTACTACCGTTGGCTTGTCACCTGGAAAGATATGATTAAAATGGTGCTCAAGGCGCCCATATCGACCGTCAAGGGTCTTTGGAAATACCGTTGGATGGCTTCATACCTTTCGACACCATCCTTTATCGACAGACACACCGCAGGTCTGCGAGGCACTCACCTTCGCATTGTTCACCTGCATTTCAATATGATTGTAAAGCACGCAACAGGCCTGATTAACACATCTTTTGTTGCTGACGAAAAAATCAATCCCAAAAACAAGCTTTCAAAAAAGATTGTTCTCACAGATGAAATTATCCCCAACGAGATTTTCTCGGGCTTTCCGAACCTAAAGGTTATTCCCCTGCAGACAATTCCCATTTTCTTAACGTCTATGGTTGACCAGCAGATAACTCCCCCATACCTTGAAGTTACTGAAAGCTTCGGCGTGCCTGCTGACGTTTGCCCCCTACCCAGTGCAGAGGCGGGTGTTGCTATTGACGACGACTACCCCAAAATGGGTTGCTGTATGGTTGCAACAAATATGCCCTGCGACGGCTCAGTAATGAATTCAACCTTTCTTGACAGGCGTCTTAACCTCCCCGTTCACCTTTTTAACATTCCCCTTCGCTACAACGACGAGGATGTTCAGGAATACGCTGTTGAAGAAGTAAAAGAGCTTATAAAATTCATTGAAAAACAGACAGGGGAAAAATTTGACTGGGATGTTTTCTTTGAGGCACTTAAAAACTCTAACAAGCAACTTGAATACGAGCTTGAAAAGTGGGATATCAACAAAACCGAGTATCCGCAGATGACAGGTGCCGCATTCTGGCTTTACAGAATCTATTACTTCAACCTTTCGGGTGGCGTTGACAAGCGATTTTTAAAGGTTGACCAAAAGGTCAACAAGCTTATGCTGAAGGGTTATGAAAAGAAGGAAGCCGTTTCAAAAGATATGCGCCACAGAGCCGTTGTTTGGAGCTGCCCCGCAAACTACTACACAAGCTTTGCAAACTGGCTTGAAAATTGTTGGGGTATGAACGTTGTTATGGATATGGAAACAATGATTTCATATATCAAATACGACACCGAGGACAAAGAACAGGCACTCAAGGACGTTGCAAAAACATATCAGCGTTCAATTATGAGAAAGCACACCAAGGGCGGCTACAGAAACGTTGTTGACGAGCTTTGGAGAATTGTTGAAGAATACAATGCTGATACAGTCATTATGTACGACCAGATATCCTGCAAGGGTATGGATGGTCTAGCAGGTATATTTGATGACCAGGCAAGAGAGCGCAACATCAACTTCATCTGGGTTAAACAGGATTTGATGGACCCTCGAACAATTTCAAGACGAGATATGCGCGAGCAGGTTAACAAATATATGCAAACAGTCCTTCAAGAGGAGCCCCTTGACCCCTCGCTTGTTGATTTTGAAGACGATTTGGCTTGGTAAAGGAGAATTAATTATGAAATATTTCGGCGGATGTGACGTCGGCTCAACATACACAAAATGCGTTATTCTTGATGAAAACGGAAAAATTGTTGCAAGCGTCACCAACAGAAGTAAAATCAACCCCGTTGCAAGTGCGGAAATTGCCTTAAACGACGCTGTTGCTCAGGTTGAAGCTCTTAACTCGGCAGAAGAGCTTACATACCTCATCGGCACAGGCTACGGCAGAAACAAAGTACCCTTCGCAGATGAAAACATCTCAGAAATCAGTTGCCACGCAATGGGTGTACATGTAACAAATCCCGAGGTTAAAGCAATTATCGACATTGGTGGGCAAGACGTTAAGGGCATTTCAATCGACACCGACGGCACTGTTAAAAACTTCGCAATGAACGACAAATGCGCTGCCGGCACAGGCAGATTTTATGAAGCGATGGCAAACGCATTTGAAATGACCCTACCTGAATTTTCAAAGCTTTCGCTTGAAGCAAAAAACACAATCCCCATCACAGCGCAATGCACTGTTTTTGCCGAAAGTGAGGTTATTTCACTTGTTGGTGAAGGCAAGCCGATGGATGAAATTGCCGCAGGCATTCAGCTTGCAGTTGCAAAAAGATGCTTTGTTATGGCGAAAAAAGCGGGGGCAACCGACAGCATTACCCTCACCGGCGGATGCGCCAAAAATGACGGCTTAAAAAAGGCTATTGAAAAGGTTTTGAAAATCAAGGTCGTTGAGCTTTCAACCGACCCCCAGCTTATGGGTGCTCTCGGTGCGGCTGAATACGCACGCCAGAAAGGACTGGATAAATAAAATGACAGCATTTTTTATAGTTCTCGGCGTTATTCTTTCATTTTTTATTATCACGTTCACAATTTATTTTTTCAACCTCGATATGAAGCTTATCCGCAAGGTTTACGACCTTCTTGGCAAGCATTACGACACTATGAAAAGAGATAAAAAGCTCTGATGAAATTTTTTGATTCATTGATTACCGAAGCAGAAAATCTGATTTCGGCTTTTCCCCAAACAAGCTCTGCTCCCCACTCACCCTGGCGCGACCTAGGGCAAAATCAGATGATTTTAAAAAGAGACACCGCCTTTGAGCTTGAGGGCGTTGGGTTTAACCTTGCAACCACAAGCGAGCTAGCCGACAGCGTTGTTCTCGTGGGTGACGACCTTTCCGGGATAACCGACAACCGCAGGTTTGCACGAATCTGCATTGTTCAGATTGACGACGTGGGCGACGAGCAGAAGGAATACAACCTTTTAAAAAAGATTGATTACGTGAAATACCACACCTTCCCCGAGGGGTATATGATGCGAAGCACCTCACGCTCACACAAGGAGGCTGTTCGCGTTTCAAAAAAGGCCGTTAAAAACGGTATGGATTTTCACAAAATCGGCTCTTTGTTTATTGCGAAATACAAAGAAATACCCGCCGTCAAGGCCGTTAAAGTGGTTTTTATCACCCACCCGACAGCAGATTTTTCTATGGTGGAAAAATTAGCAGAGAAAAACTACGCTATTGCAGAAACGCTGAACCACGTTATGAACAGCGTTGTTTTTGATTGCAACACCTGCAACCTCAAAGCAATCTGTGACGAGGTTGAGGGAATGAAAGAATTGCACTTTAATAAAGCAGAAAAATGAAACAACAGCTTCACCGAAAACAGTGAAGCTGTTGTTTTATTTTTTGCCTGAAACGATGTATATTTCATCTGTCGAAATTATTGTGTCAATCTCAAAAAATGCGCTCATAGCATCTGCCAGAGCTTCTGCCTCGGGCAATATTGACGAAACCTTTTCAGCTCTGCCGGAATGGTGCTTTATAAGGTCCGCCCTGCTCATTCCGTGTGCAACGGTAATTCTTCCGTTTTCGTTGAGACACTCCGAAAGATTTTTAAAAAGTGCTTGGTCATTAACAAAATGCGGGAAAGAGTTATAAATAACAACACAGTCGAATTTTTCTGAAAACCTGAAGCTCTCTGCATCAGCACACACAAAATTAATATTTTCATTTTCAGAAAACTTTTTAACAGCTATGTCAATCATTTTCTGAGAAATATCAACACCAACACATTGTGAAACTTTTCTGTTTATATAATCGGGCACCAAAACCCCTGTACCACAGGCAACATCAAGAACGCGTTTACCCTCACATATCCCTGCAACGTCAAGAATTTTATCAATCTTCCATTGAACACGAACCATATCTGCATCCCACGAGTCTGCAAACGAATCAAAGAATGCTATAACATCTTTTTTATCCACAATAATCCCCTGTTAATCAGATTTATTTAACTGAATAATAGCACAAATCACGGCAGGTTTCAACCTGCATCTTACATCAAAAACAGCGGTTGACTTTGCTGTTTCTTTATACTATAATTAGCGGGTTGCAAATTTTGGAATAATCGGTGATAATTTGAAAAAATTAAGAAAAACCATAAGATTTTTAAAGAAAAACGTCGTTTTTTGTATTGCGGCGCTGGCGGCTGTTGTTTCGTGCTTTTTTGTGCCGCCTGACAAGGCATATCTTGAATATTTTGATTGGAAAACACTCTCCTGCTTATTTCTGACTTTGGCAGTTATCTGTGCTTTAAGAAACATCAAGTTTTTCACCATTCTCTCGCGAAAGCTTGTGCTTCTGGCGGGTAACCTGCGTTCGCTGTTTGTTTTGCTGATAATAATAACCTTCATCGGGTCAATGATTATTGCAAACGATATGGCGCTGATAACCTTTTTGCCGTTAGGTTACTTCGCACTAACCGTTACAAACCTTGAAAAATATATGGCATACCTTTTTGTTTTGCAGAACATTTCTGCAAACCTGGGCGGTATGCTGACCCCTTTCGGCAACCCGCAAAACCTTTACCTGTATTCGTATTTTAACATCCCCACCGGTGAATTCTGCCTTATTATGCTCCCTGCCTTTCTGCTTGCGGTAACACTTTTGATAGTCGCTTGCATCCCCGTGAAGCCCATTAAATTCACCATAAACGAAAAATTTCCCGAAAAACTGAAAAAAGGCAAGGCAGTCCTTTACGGCATAATGTTTTTGTTTTCAATTCTCATAGTTTTCAGAGTTATACCATTTTTGGCAGGCTTGCTGATTATACCGATTATTCTTTTCTTTATTGACCGTGATTCTCTTAAAATGGTTGACTACGGCTTATTGGGCACGTTTTTCTTTTTCTTTGTTTTTGCGGGCAACTTGTCAAGAATGGATTCGGTAAACACAATTCTCTCAGCATTGCTTGAAAAAGACACACTTCTTGTGTCAATCCTCTCCTGCCAGTTTATAAGCAATGTGCCATCAGCCATTTTGCTTTCGAGATTTACGGGGGATTACCACGCTTTGCTTTTGGGTGTAAACATCGGCGGAACAGGCACACTCATAGCCTCTCTCGCAAGTCTTATTACCTTC
Source organism: Oscillospiraceae bacterium (assembly GCA_015066225.1). Lineage (GTDB taxonomy): Bacteria > Bacillota > Clostridia > Oscillospirales > Acutalibacteraceae > DTU089. The sequence goes on along the minus strand of SVOT01000016.1, from coordinate 2,123 downwards.
AGCGAATTCAGAATTCTTTACCCCGGGCAAACTAAAAAATACTTTTTCATTTTCACAGCGGTTAACCTTGCATTCCTTGCTATTATGACCGTGGCAGCAAAGCTGTTTTTTATATAAAGTTTCAATACATAGTTGCATTGGTAAGGCCATATATATTTTTTCTTTACTTACAAAAACGGGACTTTTACAGGCATCAAAACCTGCAAAAGTCCCGTGGTTTATATAGTTTTGTTGGTCTACACTTTTTATAGCCATTTTGTTTCATTTTATAAAATATTCAAAGCCCAGTATAACTATACCCAACACTACTAAAACTACACCCACAACTCTGTTAAGGGTTTCGGGTTTTGCTTTGTTGGCAAACTTAGCTGCAATTCGTGCCCACATAAATGTAAATACAACACACATAACCATAACCAGAATATCAGGTGAATCACCAAGAGAAAAATGAGAAACAGCCCCGGTTAATGCGGTAAACGCCATAATAAACACACTGGTACCGACTGCAGTTTTCAATTCATACCCCAGCACACCGGTAAGAATCAGAAGCATCATCATTCCACCGCCTGCACCTACAAAACCACAAATAAACCCGATAAATATACCGCAAACCACAGAGCCGACTATCTTCCGCTTTCGGCTGACTGCCTCCATTTCCTCTTTTGTAGTCATAACAGGTTTTAAAATAAACTTAACACCGAGAACAAGTGTAACAAACGTACTGAATCCACCCATAGTCTGTGACGGAACTCTACTGGATACATAACTTCCAACTACGGTAAAAATCAGTATTATTCCCATCATAAGAAGTCCGTTTTTCACATCCAGATTTTTATTCTTACGATAAGTATATGCTGAAACAGCACTCGCCAACACGTCAGAAGCAAGGGCAATACCTACGGCTGTATAAGGATTAATCCCGAGAAAAGTGATCAGCATTGGTGATATTACAGCAGCGGCACTCATACCTGCAAAGCCTGTACCGAGGCCCGCTCCCATCCCGGCAAAGAAAGTGACAATTATTGTAACTAAATAATCCATTAATCGTATCTCCATAAATAATACTTGCTAAAACAATGTAACTAAATTGAAAATTATTATATCACAACAAAATCAAATTGTAAATTCACACAGTATAATTTCCCTTTAATCACAAATACTAACAAAATAATTGAGTTTAAGGAGAATGATATATATGAAAGCAACAGGAATTGTGAAAAGAATAGAAGCTTGTGTTATAATAACACAAAAGTCTCTTAAAGCCTTATAAATACTGGGGTTTCGGGAGTTTTTTGATGAAAAATTTTTGACGAAATGCAACACGTTTCGACCTATACATAGCAACAGCGAGGTGAATTTCACCTCGCTGTTGAATCATTATAAGTACTGCTTGAAGATTTCTTCGGTTTCAGGAAGACATATTATTTTGAAAAGATACTTATTGTCTTTTTTGAATACAATGTATCGCATTCCTGCAAAGCTCAATCGATAACCCTTGACTTTGTGTGAATATCCAATACAGATTTCAGCCGATGTAATATCAGAAAAAGAAGTATGCTTTTCCTTTTTTATGCCCCAATAATAATCTACAACATAAATTTCGTTTTCTTTTATTTCGATATATGCCTTTTCAATATCTTTTATATGAATCAGGATAATTGCAGTTAGCAAAACAGGTATCAGTATAACAGATATACCGCCTATAAAACTATGAGCATAATAAAAACAAGCAAAAGCACCCACTCCGAAAATGCTATATATTAAAATTGCACATATTAAAAACAGCACTTTTATAAAATTGCTATTTTGTGGTCTCGGTGTACGGTCGTGTGTGTTTAATCTCATATATTCACCGCCTTTATTTTATAATATCATACTCACCACAAAAAGTAAATTATTGCAGTATAAATCTCCTCAAAATACAGATAATAACAACACAATTTGTAATTTAAGGAGAATGATATATATGAAAGCAACAGGAATTGTTCGTAGAATAGATGAATGAGGTATAATAACACCAAGAGCTATAAAGCCGCATAAACACTGGGTTTTTCGCTGATCATGTCCAAACAATTATCGAGAAAACAGGCGGTTTTATGCCTTAGTTTCTAAGGAATCGAGGT
>SVOT01000004.1 GCA_015066225.1 Oscillospiraceae bacterium | reverse complement strand
AGACCTCGAAAACATTGTTAAGAATGCCGATGATTACACATCTGAAACAGTTAAGAATGCACAGGATGCACTTGACAGCGTTAAGGATATCGACAGAGATATGCCCGCAACAGAGCAGGATGCTCTTAACGAAATCACAAACGGTCTCAAGGATGTTGTAAACAGTGCCGATAAGAAAGCAGACTACAGCGATTATAACGACGCAAAGGATGCAGCAGATAAGCTTGTAAACGACGACGGCAACGGCAACCCCATCTATGATGAGGACGCTTTCAATGAGTACAAAGAGGCTGTTGAAAAAATCGACAGTGAGCTCAGCAAGGATCTTCCCGAAAGCGAGCAGGAAACCGTTGATGATGCTTCACAGGCTCTTAAAGACCTCAGAACAGAGCTTGATGCAGCAAAGGGAACAGAAGACAGCGTAATTGATCCCGAAACAACAGTTGACGAAATCATTAATGATGTTGTTAACAACAGCGGTTATTCTGCAGATGAAATAATCTTTGAATTCAGAGATTATCTCGGTAACGAGCTTGCAGGTGAGGATTTCGTTGGTACAGGCTCAACAATGAAAGCAATTCTCAAGAGCACAGGTGAGCTTCTTGAATATAAGCTCTTCATTGTTATGGGTGACGTTAACGGTGATGGCGAAATCACAAACGAGGACTACGAAATTTCAACTTCTGTAAACCTTGGTGATTCAGCTCACGATGAAGCATACAGCTTCTTCTTCACAGCAAACGATATGGATGCAGACGGCGTTATCGACGTTCTTGACACATTCGAAATCGTAAGAAAAATGAAATAATCAAAAAAGCCATCCGTAAGGATGGCTTTTAATTTATAACTTGCAAAAAGGTGTAACAGGAAAAATCCTGTTACACCTTTTTTAATACCTTAGATTTGTTTAAGCTTGCCGAGGTTTTTAATGAGGTTCGGGATACCCTTGAAAATAATTTTAAGACCCTTCCACATTTTGTCCTCGTGAAGAATAATGATAAGACCCTCTGCCATAGCGGGGCTGAAAAGACCGAAGCTCATAGAAACAAAGTTCTTAATGGGAAGCTCAAGAGCAACACCGCTCATCATTGTGCCTTCGCCAAGTATTTTAATAAGCAGTCTGTTGAGTCTGCCGCCCCATTTACCGTCCCTGGAATCCTCAATAGTGTTGAGCATTGTGAAGGGTGCATCCTTATCTCTCTTTGAGGGGGGGAGCTCTTTTCCGTAAACAGCCTTGAACTCTTCAGCGGGCACGTTCGTAATATTTGCACCGTAGTATGAGGGAGCAGATTCTTTATAGTCGGGAACAACTGCATCAACGGTTGATTCAACAAATACATTTGCCTCAAGCTTAATATCGCGGCTTGATGCACCAACAAGAATCTTGAAATCACCGCTTTCAACGTGCCAATCGTGAATGTTCACGTTGTAGTATGCGAATGCACGCTTTGAAAGCTCAACAGAAACTTCTTTTTCTTCGCCCGCTTTGAGGAATACCTTTTTAAAGCCCTTGAGCTCTTTAACAGGGCGGTAGATTGTGCTTTCAACGTCACTTACATAAACCTGAGCAACCTCGGCACCGTCAACGCGGCCGGTGTTTTTGATTTTGAAGGAAACGGTAAGTGTGTCGGTGTCTTTGATTTTGTCCGAGGAAACCTTAATGTCGCTGTATTCAAAGGTTGTGTAAGAAAGACCGTGACCAAAGGGGAAACGAACAGCCTTGTTTGCTGTGTCGTAGTATTTATAACCAACGTAAACGCCCTCTCTGTATTCAACAGATACAGGTGTTCCGGGGAAGTAGTTGAAGCTTGAGTTGTCTTCAAGTGCCATGGGATATGTCTCGCTCAGCTTACCGCTGGGGTTAACGTCACCAAAGAGAATGTCGCAAACAGCGCTACCGCCTGCCTGACCTGTGAGGAACATATTGAGAATTGCGGGAACCTCGTCTGCCCAGGGCATTTCAATAGATGCGCCACCGGACAACACAACAACAACATTTTTATTAACCTTGAGAACCTCTGTAACAAGCTTGTTGTGAAGCTCGGGGATGCTGAGGTGTCTTCTGTCGTTACCCTCTGTCTCATATTCGTCAGTAAGACCGATAAAGAGAACTGCAACATCGGCATTTTTTGCCGCATTAACAGCTTCTGCAATATAAACCTCGTCTTTCTTTCTGCCCTTTTTCTTTGTTGCATAGCCCTGTGCGTATGTAAACTTAACGCCCATTTCTGCCATAGTGTCGTGCGCGCAATCAAGCTGAATGGGGTTAATGAGTGATGAGCCTGCACCCTGATAACGGGGGTTTTTAGCCATTTCACCTATAACTGCAATGCTTGCATCCTTCTTGAGAGGAAGAAGGTTGTTATCGTTTTTCATAAGAACCATACACTGGCTTGCAATTTCACGTGCAAGCTGGTGATGTGCTTTTGCGTCGTATGTATATGTGCCGAAGCTCTTTTCTGCTTTCTTTGAAAGCTCAATGATTTTGTCGCAAGCCTCGTCAAGAATTGCTTCGTCAAGTGTGCCGTTCTGAACAGCCTCAACAATAAGACGAGTGCCTTCGCCCGATGAAGTGGGCATTTCAATTTCCTGACCTGCGATAAGACCCTTAACACGCTCGTTTTCTGCGCCCCAGTCGGTGATAACAAGGTTTTCATAGCCCCATTCTTTGCGAAGCACGTCTGTAAGAAGCCATTTGTTTTCTGCGCAATATTCACCGTTAAGGCGGTTGTAAGCGTTCATAATAGTCCAGGGCTGAGCCTTTTTAACTGTGATTTCAAAGGGGAGAAGATATGTTTCACGCAATGTTCTTTCGTCAACAACCGTGTTAACGGTCATACGGCGTGTTTCCTGGTTGTTTGCGGCAAAGTGCTTGAGTGATGTGCCGACACCCTTTGACTGAACGCCGTTAACAAAGGCGGCAGACATTTCACCTGCAAGAACACCGTCCTCAGAGAAATATTCAAAGTTTCTTCCGCAAAGGGGAGAACGCTTGATGTTTGTGCCGGGGCCAAGAAGAACACTAACCTGTTCCTTGAGGCATTCTTCACCGAGAGCCTCGCCCATTTTATAAATAAGGTCTGTGTCCCAGGAGCAGGCTGTAGCCGATGCTGTGGGGAAGCAAATTGCGGGAACACCCTTTAAAAGGTCGGTGTTTTCCTCGGGGTTGCCTTTTTTACGGATACCGTGAGGGCCGTCGTTAAGAGCAAAGGATTTGATTCCAAGGCGCTCAACCGGTTGGCTGTGCCAGTAATCAAGACCGTCGCAAAGACTTGCCTTTTCTTCAAGAGTCATCTGTTTAATAAGATCTGCGTGTTTCATTTTCTACCTCCGTAAATCTCAAAATTATACATTTTAATGATAACATACAAAATTTATCAATGCAAGAGTTAATTGTCTGTTAATTCCTCATAGCAGACCTTAATGATTTTTGTGCTGTTAAGGCAGCAATCGGTGTTGTTGGAGTGGTAATAGGCAACGAGAAGATAGCCGTCGCCCTCAAATGTGGCGGGGTAGCAATAGCCGTTGTTGAGGTCATCCTCAAGATAAAAGAGCTTTTCTTGCGTGAATTTATTTTCTTCTTTTTTCCTTATTGCCATCACGTATGGTGTTCTGCCCCAGAATTCAGCGTCGTCATCTCTTAAAATATGCTCGGGAATGGGGTTGAAAATTGCAACCGTAAGGTCTTTAAAATCCTTAACGGACATTGGCGATGCGGGGGAAGAAAAGAAAACGTTGGGCTCGGGTGTTGACCAGGTCTCACCGTTATCCTCTGAATAACACTCGTACTGGTAGCCCAAAAGTGTTCTTATATAGCACCATATTCTGCCGTCGGGGAGCTCATACAGCCCCGGCTCCTGAAAGCCGATTTTATCATTCGGAAAGGGTGTTTTTAATTCTGTATCGGTTTTTCTAAAGCTTCTGCCATCGTCGTCGGAAACAAAAAAGCAAAGCTCACCCACAGATAAATCGTCACTGTCGGTGTAAATTGTGTGACGTGCCAGGGGTAGGATGATTCTGCCGTTTTTCAGCTTTAAAACCCTGTCGTTATTGAGTATAAAATAATCGGGCTTTTCGAGTGAGTTCAAGCAATTTTGCGGGTCGCTCCAGCTCTTGCCCTCGTCAGCGGAGCGTCTTATAACGATAGTGTCGGAGCCATCTTTGTTTTTAACAATATAAAACGCACCGATATCGCCGTTTTCCATTCTCAAAAACGAAAAGCTCATAATGTTAAGATCATTTTCGCCTTTTTCGAAAAGAACTCTTTTTTCTGACCAGCTTTCGCCCTCGTCAGATGAAGAAATAACAGATATTCCGGCGATGTCCTCATCCTCTCTGCCTCCTGAGAACTCAGTAAAGGCAAACAGAATATTGCCGTTATTCAAGCGAATAAACGAGCCCTCGCCGATTCGTTTTACATTGCCCTCGGGTGCCATAAAATGAACTTTTCTGCCGACTTTTTTCACGAAACTCACCCCAAATCAATTTGTGTACAATAAATTATATCATACAAATTGCACATAATACAACATCGAAATTGTATCTTCCCGATAGGTGCTTTTTGTTGCTTTTAAAACTGCCCTATGATAGAATTGTTTTAATAAAATTCGGGAGGCTTTTCTATGCTTTACAAGAAAAATTCAACCCCTGCCTTGTCAGAGGAATTGTTTAAAAACCCAACCGCAGAATATCGCGGAACACCCTTCTGGGCGTGGAATAATCTTCTCACCGAAGAAGAGCTTTGCCGTCAGATAGACATTTTCAAGGAAATGGGGCTCGGCGGTTTTCATATGCACGTGCGAACGGGGCTCAAGAACAAATATCTCAGCGATGAATATATGGAGCTTGTAAAGGCTTGTGTTGAAAAGGCAAAAAGCGAGGATATGCTTGCCTGGCTTTATGACGAAGACAGGTGGCCCTCGGGTGCCGCAGGCGGTCTTGTTACCTGCGACGAAAGATACAGGGCAAGAAACCTTGTTTTCACAACAGAAAAACAGGGTGAGAGCTTCAGCGCAGGCAACTGCTCACGCTCAAACGGCGACAGAAGCGGCAACGAAACTCTTCTTGCCTGCTATGACGTTGTGCTTGACGAGGACGGCTACCTTGAAGGCTACAAAAAAATAAACGAAAACGACGAAGCACAGGGCACAAAATGGTATGCGCTTCTCAACGTTTATGGTCCCAATAGCTGGCATAACGACCAGACATATGTTGACACTCTAAACTCCGATGCAATAAAAAGATTTATTGAGGTTACTCACGAAAGATACAAAGAAAGCGTGGGTTATGAGTTCGATAAAACCGTGCCGGCAATTTTTACCGATGAGCCTCAGTTCACAAGAAAAGACACATTTGACAATTCTTTTGATACAGAAGACGTCACAATGCCGTGGACAGATAAGGTTCCCGAGCTTTATAAAAAGGCTTACGGGGCGGATATTCTTGACACACTTCCCGAAATTTTCTGGGATTTGAAAGGTAGCGCACCGTCTATTCACCGCTACCGCTACCACGATTTTATTGCCGAGCTTTTTGCACAATCCTTTGCGGATACAGTCGGCTCTTGGTGTGAAGAAAACGGTATAGCGCTCACCGGTCATATGATGGAGGAGCCCACTCTTCACAGCCAGACAGCGGCATTGGGCGAGGCTATGCGTTCGTACAGGGGCTTCCGCCTTCCCGGTATAGATTTACTTTGCAATGCTCATGAATTTACAACTGCAAAGCAGGCACAATCCGCCGCTCATCAGTTTGGCTATGAGGGTGTGCTTTCAGAGCTTTACGGCGTAACCGGCTGGGATTGTGATTTCAGAACCTACAAGCATCAGGGCGACTGGCAAGCGGCTCTTGGCATAACAATCCGCGTTCCCCACCTTTCATGGTACGCTATGGCGGGTGAGGCAAAGCGTGATTATCCCGCATCAATTTCTTATCAGTCACCTTGGTATAAAGAATATGGTGCAATAGAAGACCATTTTGCGCGTGTTAACACGGCTCTTACAAGGGGTAAACCTATTGTTAAGGTGGGCGTTATTCACCCTGTTGAAAGCTTCTGGCTTCATTGGGGTCCCAACGACAAATCTGCCATTTTCCGTGACGGCGCAGATGAAAATTTCCAAAATCTTACAAAATGGCTTCTTGAGGGCAGCATAGACTTCAATTTTATCTGCGAATCTCTTCTGCCAACTCTTTGTGAAAAGGGCTCCGCACCCCTGAAGGTTGGCAAAATGGAATATGACACAATTATTGTTCCCGCTTGCGAGACCTTGCGTTCAACAACTCTGGAGCGTCTTGAGGAATTTCGCAAAAACGGCGGCAGACTTGTTTTCCTGGGTGCCGCACCAAAGCTTTGCGACGCTGTCGCTTCAGAGAGAGGTAAGGCTCTTTATGATATAAGCGAGCATATAGATTACACACGCTCGGCGATAATCACTGCAATGGAAAGTGACAGAACACTCACAATGCGCTATGATGACGGCAGTCTTACAGACGATCTTATTTATCAGCTCCGTCAGGATGATGATTGCAAATGGCTTTTTGTCTGCCACGACAAAGAACCCTACAATAAAGATGTTGACCGTGGCGACGATGTAAGAATCACAATAAACGGTGAATACGGAGTTGTCATCTATGACACCGAAAATGGTGAAATTATTTCAGCCGATTACGAAATTAAAAACGGCAAAACAATAATTTCAGACCATATTTACGGCTACGAGTCAAGGCTTTATAAATTGGTTGCCCCCTCCTTGGCGGCTTCAAAATCCTCCGGAAATGCTGACGAGGGTAAAGAAATCCGTGTGCCCTCACAGGTAAGCTACGAGCTTTCAGAGGAAAACATTCTTGTTCTTGATATGGCCGAATTCAAAATTGAGGGTGAAAAGGAGTTTTCACCCAAGGAAGAAATTCTCAGGCTTGATAATATCTGCCGTGAAAGACTGGGTCTTCGTGAAAGGGGCGAGGCTATCGTTCAGCCCTGGGTCTATGGCGAGGCACCGGACGTGAGCAAGGTCACTCTCAGATATACCTTCAATAGCGAAATTGATTACGAGGGTGCATTCCTCGGTCTTGAGGATGCAGAGAAGGCAGAGATAATTTTCAACGGCGAAAAGATTTCTAATGAAATCGTTGACAATTACGTTGATTTTTCGATTTATAAGGTGAAGCTTGGTAAAATCATAAAGGGCGAAAACGAGCTTCTTATTACATACCCCTTCGGACCGTCTGCAAACCTTGAAAGCGTTTTTGTTCTGGGATTTTTCGGCGTAAAGGTTGTTGGTACTGAAAGCACGATTTTTTCACTTCCCGAAAGAATCGGCTTCGGTGAAATTCTTTCACAGGGCTTACCGTTCTACAGCGGTGCTGTTACCTACAAGCTCCCCGTTAACGTTGAAAACGGCTTCGTTGAGGTTGAAGCATCGGATTACCGCGGTGCTCTTATAACCGTTTCTCTTGACGGCGAGAAAAAGGGAAGAATTATTTACCCGCCCTACACCCTCAGAATTGAAAATGTCGAAAACGGCGAGCACGAAATCGGCGTGACACTTTTCACGCACCGATACAACTCCTTCGGACCTATCCATCTTGTTGACGAAAAAGAATCCTGGCACGGACCCGGTGCATGGAGAAGCACCGGCAGAAACTGGAGCTATGAATACGTGCTTCGTAAAACAGGAGTTTTAAAAGCATCTGTAATAAGACTGTAAAAAAATCACTACCTTGAAATTTTCAAGGTAGTGATTTTTTATACAAAAAGCTTTCTGGAAAGATATGCTCTCGTTTTTTTGCTTTTGCAAACGTAAAGCCAGAATAAAACAAGTGCAAAGCAACAAGCGTCTGCGATGAGAACCATCTGTGCTTTTACTATGTAATTTGAAATGAAAAGGCACAGGCACAAAACCGAAAGTACAAGCACAATATCAATAAATATATGAAGTGCTTTTGATGCTTTGTGGTGCTTGCTTTTACGTGCCCAACAGATATAGCATAAAACACAAAGTGAAGCTATGCCGATTACAGGCAAAGCGATTTTAAAATACCAATTGTTTTCGCCAATGCCTCTTATATGAAAAACGAGGCCGTAAAGAGCAACTGCGACGGTGTCAATCGCCCACAGAAGGTGGGGCTGTTTTTGGTTCATAAGAAAAGGCAGAATAAAAATAACCCAGAACAAAAACGACGAAGACGCGAGAAAAACAAACCACAGCTTCTCAGGTGAAAAGAACAGGTTTACAAGTGCGCAAACTATATTGGGGATAAGAATAATAAATGTGGTTATAAGGGCGAGAAATCGCTCTTTTATTTTTTTCGGTATCATCGCCTCCTCCGAAAAGGGAGTGGGCACGGGTCTGTCGGGATGATTTTCGGTGTTGGGGATGGGTGTGTTACAAAGCACACATTTTGTGGCGCTTCTGTCAAGCTCCACCCCGCAATTTACACAATAGGACATTTTTATACCTCGTTTGATTCTCTGTTGCTTTCGATTTTAACGTGAATACCCATTTTAACAAGTGTGGTGAAAAAGTCACGCTCCACGTCACTTTCTTTGTAGATGTTTGAAAAGGTGAAAACAAGCTTGTCACCGATTGTTGCAACACCGCACCTTGCGGCATTAACCAGACCGGGGCTTGGCATAAACAATGGCTTTTCAACGTATTGAAGCATTTCATCGGGCAGATAAATTGCCCCCACGTTAGTAAGCAGTGAGGATGTTGTCTGCTCCGCGGTTATTGCAAAGGATATGCCGATACCGAAATCCTTAAGTATCAGCGGTAAAAATTTCATAACGGGGTTCTCCTGAAGCCCCATATTTGCTGTTATCATCGCTCTCAGCTTCTTTTCGTCGTTTGCAAGGCGAAGCTGGTATGAAACCTGTCTGAGAAGCTCGTCAAAAGAGTATTCACCCAGGTTGGGGTCAACCTTTACTCTCAGGCAGATTGTAAAGTTTCTCATAGTTTCAGAGCCGTAAACACGCCTGAGGTCAATGGGAATCTGTATTGAAACCTCTTTTTGCTTTTTTTCTTCACGTGCCTGCTTTTTGCAAAGAATATCTAAAAGAACGGCAGCAAAAAATTCGGTTATGGTAACACCTTTTTCCTTGGTTATTCTGTGAAGCTCCTCAAAAGACATTATGCCGGAGGTTACGTTGACAAGGTGTGTGGGTAGCTTTGTGCCTTTTGCGTGATATACCCATTTATCAGTTCTTTTAACCTTGCCCGTGGATGTAGCATACACGGCAAAGGAATCCTCCATTTCACCTGCTTTGGGTGGCTCGTTAATGTCATAAACCATTTTGCCGCAAGGTATGTCGTGACCCATAAGGCGTAGGTATTCTGCGGCAAGGGTGCTGATGAAAATGGCTGTTCCGTGGCCGTCGGTTATGGAATGAAAGGTGTCAACGGAGATTTTCTTTTTGTGGTAATAAACCTTGAAAAGAAAGCCGTTGTTTTCTTTGAATTTAACACGGTGGCAGGGATTTTGTACGTCGTGGGTAACAAGGGGAGCCTTGTTGGGGTTTTTTTCGAAATAATACCAAAAAAGACCCTTGCGGATTCTGACGTTGAAGCCGGGGAAACGGGGCAACACCCTCTCAAGCGCCTGTTGCAGAATTTCGGGCTCAATATCTTCTTTTAATTCAATTGTAACCCTGAACACGTTTGACCACGTGTTGGTATTCTGCCCCGGGAAGATGGCGGCGGCATTATCAAGCCGGAACCATTCGGGTTGTTGTTTCTTCTTATCTGCCACAAAAACTCTCCTTTAAAATCTGTACGGTCAGATTTTTACTGCATCCTTGATTTTAATTTTGCCAACAAAGGGGATTTTAAGAAAGCCGTTGCACTTGTCACCGTCAAACGTGAGGGTGAGGTCAATGGTTTTGCCGGGGAGAATTGCGACAGTTGCTTTGGCATAAAGAGTGTTTTCATCCTCTTCTGTTTCGATAATATCAATGTCAAAATCGAAATCTGCGTCATCGATTTCAATTTCAAATTCATATTTACCGTCGTCATATTTAATTTCAAAAACAGCGTCGCCCTTAAAAAACATATGGTCGATTGCTACCTTGTATTTTCCTACACCTATCATAAATATTCTCCTTTTATTTAATACCCGATGCCTGTCTGAGGATTTTTCTCACGTCGGCAGTTGTGGGCTTTGTTTTTGTTGAATTGTCGGCGTTTGCGGCTTTTTCCTGCTCTTTTGTGAGCTTTAATATGCCCGTTGAAGCCAACAGAGCGGCTTTTGCGTCATAAAGGGTGATTATTCCGTCACCGTCAACGTCGCCTTTTATAGAAAAATCGTTGTTTACAAGAACGATAAATCTACCTGTTTTGTTTGATTGAGCACCAACAAAGGGGATTGTGGGACTGCCGTTTGCGGAAATCATTCCCGAATCCGTAACCCTGTAAATTTTTGTTGCATTGGGTATAGCGTTTTCGCCGATTCTCTCAAAATTCAGAACAAATTCACCTGTAGGTGAGTAGCTTTTGCCGTTTGAGTCAATACATTTGATATCGTATGCGTAGCCCTCGGCATATCTCACAGGAATATCGGTGACCTTGTTAATATCAACAGGAGTGACTTTTATGTCAACATATTTGTTAGCAGGCAAAACGGAATAGGCGTCAACAAAGGTTATGCCTGTGTCAATATCGGTAATTGAACGGTGCTTTTGAATTATTGCTTTCGGGGGGATATGCTGTTTGATTACATAATTGTATGCATAAGTTCCCTTTGTGCAATAAATACCGTCTGTATAGTAATAAAACTTGTTATCCTTTGAGTCGATACCGCCAAGGAAAGCATCCTTACCGATTGACGTAACCGTTGCGGGTATGGAAATGCTCTTGAGTGAGTCGCAGTTGGCAAATGCTTTGTCGCCGATTGTTTTGAGGTTGTCGCTGAGCCTGAGGCTTGTAATGCCCCAACAGAATGCGAAGGCGTTGAACTCAATTTTGGTGACGGTGTTGTACATATTCACGCTTGTTATGTTGTAGCAATGCTCGAATGCACAGGCACCGATTGTTTTAACACCATAGGGGATAACGATTGCACCGCTTTTTTCAGGCGGGCAGGCAATAAGCCTTTGGGGCTTGCCGAAAAGTGACGAAGACTCGTTTGTTTCTTTTTCGTAAAGAATGCCGTCAAGGGTGACGTATCTGGGGTTTTGGGGGTCAACCTCGATTTCTTCAAGAGAAAGGCAGGCGTTAAAGATGTTGTCAACGATGTTTTCAACTGTTGCGGGGATTTTTACATAAACCAGATTGTCATTGGCACTAAAGGTTGTGCATTCAAGCGTGTCAACGACGTAACCGCCGATTGTTTCGGGCACAATTACGTGCGAAGCGTTGCCGTTGTAAGCGTAAATCATAACCTTTTTAACGCCGTCAACATCAATTACGTCGTAGTCGAAATCATCTTCGTCGGGGACTATCGGCTCGGTGCTGGAAACACCAAGTGCCGTAAGCGATGAAGCAACAGAGCTGTCGGGCAGAATAACCACCGACAATAAAAGAACAAGGCTAAGAACAAATGCGATTATATTTTTCTTTTTCATGGAAATCACTTCCCTTATAAGTCATAATATACTAATTATATTATATATTAGGCACGAAGTCTTTTCAATAGGAATGTTTATACAAAAATAACGACAAGTTTTGTTACAAGGCAATAAAAAGCAAAGCCCCGAAGCAATGCTTCGGGGCAATACTTTTGCTTTAAATAGCACGGGTTAAACGATTAAAGGGCACGTGTAACCTTACCGGAGCGCAAGCAGCGTGTGCAAGCATAAACTCTGCGGGGAGAACCGTCTACGATAGCTTTTACGCGTTTAACGTTGGGCTTCCATGTTCTGTTTGAACGTCTGTGTGAGTGAGAAACCTTGATGCCGAAAGCAACTTCTTTGTTACAAAATTCGCATTTTGCCATTGAGCTGCACCTCCTTCGTCGAAATTATAAGATACGTCTAAACATAAGACAACGAACGTATAATAACACCTTTCAACTGCAAATGCAAGTCTTTTTTTTGAAAAAGACCGATTTTATGAACTTTTACATAATAATCGTGTTTTTGGCGAATATTTTTTTGAAAATTGCTTGATTTTTCTGCAGTTATATTATATAATGAAGTCCAAACCGAACATTTGTACACTTCGAAAGGGAGAGAAAATAAACTATGGCAGAAAAATCAGAGAAAACAAAAGCATTGGATACTGCCCTTGCTCAGATAGAAAAAAGCTTCGGCAAAGGTGCAATTATGCGTCTTGGCGAAAATGCGGGTATGAGTGTGGAGGCTATTCCCACAGGCTCAATCGCTCTTGATGCCGCAACAGGCATCGGCGGTCTTCCCCGTGGAAGAATAATCGAAATCTACGGTCCTGAAAGCTCAGGTAAAACAACTCTTGCCCTGCACGTTGTTGCCGAGGCACAGAAAATGGGCGGCGAAGCTGCTTTCATAGACGCTGAGCATGCGCTTGACCCCGTTTATGCGGCGGCATTGGGCGTTGACATTGATTCTCTTCTTGTATCACAGCCCGACAACGGCGAGCAGGCTCTTGAAATCACCGAGTATCTCGCACGCTCAGGTGCCCTTGACGTTATCGTTGTTGACTCTGTTGCGGCTCTTACACCCAAGGCAGAAATCGAGGGCGAAATGGGCGACAGCCACGTTGGCCTTCATGCAAGACTTATGTCACAGGCTCTCAGAAAGCTCACAGGTGCAATTTCAAGGTCAAACACCATTGTTATATTCATCAACCAGCTTCGTGAAAAGGTTGGCGTTATCTACGGTAACCCAGAGGTTACAACAGGTGGCCGTGCACTTAAATTCTATTCAACAATCCGTATCGACGTAAGAAGAGTTGAACAGCTCAAGGGTCCCGGTAACGAATTTATCGGCTCAAGAACAAGGGCAAAAATCGTTAAAAACAAGGTTGCGCCCCCCTTTAAAGAGGCTGAGTTTGACATTATGTTCGGCGAGGGTATTTCCAAATACGGCGAAATACTTGACCTTGCAGTTAAAATGGATTGCGTCAGAAAAAGCGGTGCATGGTTCTATTACGGCGAGGAGCGTCTCGGTCAGGGTAGGGATAATGTAAAAGAATACATCCGCAACAATCCCGAATTCTGCAAAGAGCTTGAAGAAAAGGTGCGTGAGGGCATAAAAGCACTCATTTCTGCAAGAAACCCTTTAACAAGACGTGCCACTGAAGGCGCCGCCCCTGTACAGGAGCCCGTAACAAAAGAAAAAGCACGTGCAAAAATTGATATTACTGTTGACGACGAATAATGATTATTACATCAAAGCCGGGTCTCGGCAATAAGGTTCACATTTCAATCGACGGCAAATACACTTTAACCCTTTATGACGATTATTGGTACCGTCTGAAGATTAAAGAGGGCCAGGAAATTTCAGAAGAAGAGCTTGCTTCCTTGAAAGAGGAGGCAGGCTTTCGCCTTGCTTATGAGAAGGGGATTCAGTATCTTACAAACCGAAGTCACTCACGAAAAGAGCTGTTTGAAAAGCTAAAGCTTAAATACGGAGCCCCCGCCGCCGAAAGAGCAATAGAAAAGCTTGATTATCTCGGTTATATTAACGATGAAGCCTTTGCAACGGAATATGCCGGGTATCTTTTTGAAGTTAAAAAATATGATGTAAAGAGGATTTCATACGAGTTAAAACTCAAGGGAATTGATAGTGAAATTGCCTCTAATGCGTTGAAAACACTTGACAATGAGCCAATTTTGCGTATTATAGAAATGTTAAGGACAAAATACTATAATAAGACGAATTCTGAAAAGGAATTAAAAAAGCTTGTTAACCGTTTTGTCAGAATGGGCTATTCATACAGCGACATACGTTCGGCTTTTGACGAATGTGAGCTGGAAATGCCCGGATATTGATTTTACCGCAGAGGTGAGAGTTATGTCACGAAAAGTAGGAATGATTAGTCTTGGTTGTCCCAAAAACCAGGTGGATGCCGAAATAATGCTGAAAAAACTTGTTGATGCCGGCTATATCCTCGTTCAGGATGCAGACAAAGCAGATGTTGTAATTGTTAACACCTGTGGATTTATCGAGGATTCTAAAAGAGAGTCTATTGATGCAATACTTGAAATGGCAGACCTTAAGGAAGACGGTATTCTGCAAAAAATTCTTGTAACCGGTTGTCTTGCTCAGCGCTATGCTGACGAGGTTTTTGCCGAAATCCCTGAGGTTGACGGCGTTATAGGTATCGGCGCAAACGACGATATTGTTGCTGCTTGTGATGCTCTTTTTGAAAGCGACGAGCAATACAGCGCATTCCCCGATAAAGAAAAGCTCCCCCTTGACGGCGGCAGAATTCTCACAACTCCCGAATACACCGCATACATTAAAATCGCCGACGGTTGCTCTAACTGTTGCTCATATTGTGCTATTCCCTCCATAAGAGGTGCTTTCAGAAGCCGCAAGATTGAGGATATTGTTGACGAGGCAAAAACACTTTGTGAAAAGGGCGTTAAAGAGCTTATTGTTGTTGCACAGGATACAACACGCTACGGCGAGGATATTTACGGTGAGCTCAGATTGCCCGAGCTGCTTGACGAGCTTAATAAAATCGAAGGTCTTCAATGGATAAGACTCCTTTACTGCTACCCCGAAAGAATAACTGACGAGCTTCTTGACGCAATGGTGAGAAATGAGAAGGTCTGCCACTACATAGACCTTCCAATGCAACACGCCGACGGCGAAATTCTCAAGGCCATGAACAGAAAAGGCGACAAAGAGAGCCTTTTGGCATTAGTTGAAAAAATAAGAGCCAAAATCCCCGATGTTATTCTCAGAACAACGTTTATAACAGGCTTCCCCGGCGAAACGGAAGAAAGCTTCACGGTTCTTTCGGAGTTTGTGAACGAAGCAAAAATTGACAGAGTCGGTTGCTTTGCATATTCCCGCGAGGAGGGCACACCTGCTTACGATTTCCCAAATCAGGTTGACCCCGAGGTTGCGGCAAGCCGTGCTGAGGTAATAATGGACCAACAGTTCAGAATCTCTGAAGAAAAGCTTGGTGAATACATCGGCAAAACCCTTGATGTTCTCGTTGAGGATTATGACCCTTATACAGACAGCTACTACGGCAGAAGCTATATGGATGCCCCCGATATTGACAATACCGTTATTTTCACATCGGGCTACAGAATTGACAACGGCGACATTGTTCCCGTTGAAATATTTGATAAGGAAGAGTATGCGCTCATTGGTGAAGCAGTATGAAAAATATGAACGTTCCCAACCAGCTTACAATAATCAGAATAATACTTACGCCTGTTTTCCTTGCGGTTTTTCTCAGCAACATCAGCCATCATTTTCTTTGGGGCTTGATTATTTTCGCAATCGGCTCATTTACCGATTTTCTTGACGGCAAAATTGCAAGAAAAAAAGGCATTGTGACGGTTTTCGGTCAGCTTGCCGACCCTGTTGCAGACAAAATTCTCACAACAGCCGCACTTCTTGCTTTTATGCAGTTCGGTCTTTGCAACATCTGGATTATTATGATTGTATTGCTCCGTGAGTTCACAATCACATCCTTCCGCCTTGTTGCAACAGCCCAGGGCATTGTTATCCCCGCCAACATCTACGGCAAGCTAAAAACAATTTCACAGATGGTTTTCTCATTGGTGATTATGATTCTTGCAGAGCTCAACTATGCCGGTGTTCTCGGCGACAAGTTCCCTCTTTCTGCAGTTTCAAACGGACTTTTGTGGATAACAGCCGCCCTTTGCGTTGTTTCAGGCGTTATTTACGTTAAACAATCAATTAAACTTATCGATTTTTCAAAATAAGGTGACAATATGCAGCTTTATAATTCACTTTCACATAAAAAAGAAGATTTCAAAGAAAATGTTCCCGGCAAGGTTAATATGTACACCTGCGGGCCCACGGTTTATCACTTTGCCCACATCGGCAACCTGAGAAGCTATATTATGGAGGATGTTCTTGAAAAGCATCTTCGTTACAGCGGCTATGACGTAAAAAGGGTAATGAACATAACAGACGTCGGCCACCTTTCAAGCGATGCTGACACCGGCGAGGATAAAATGCTCAAGGGTGCAAAGCGTGAAAACAAATCTGTTATGGATATTGCAAAATTCTATACAGATGCGTTCTTTGAGGATTGCAAAAAGCTCAACATTAAAATTCCCGACGTTGTTGAGCCCGCAACAAACTGCATTGATGAATTTATCAATATGGTTCAGGGCCTTCTTCAAAAGGGCTATGCATACGTTGCAGGCGGCAACGTTTATTTTGACACATCAAAGCTCGATGAATACTACGTTTTCAACAAGCACGACAGCGAAGAGTTGATGGTTGGTGTGCGTGACGGCGTTGAAGAGGATACAAACAAAAGGAATAAAAACGATTTCGTTTTGTGGTTTACAAAATCAAAATTCGAAGAGCAGGCGCTCAAATGGGATTCACCCTGGGGCGTAGGCTACCCAGGCTGGCATATTGAATGCTCCGCAATCAGCCTCAAGCACCTTGGCGAATATATGGATATTCATTGCGGCGGTATCGACAATGCCTTCCCCCACCACACAAACGAAATTGCCCAGAGTGAGGCATATCTCGGCCATAAATGGTGTAACTATTGGTTCCACGTTTTGCACCTTAACACAAATTCGGGAAAAATGAGCAAATCAAAGGGCGAATTTCTCACAGTTTCACTTCTTGAAGAAAAGGGCTACAACCCCCTTGCATACAGATTTTTCTGCTTGCAGTCACACTACAGAAAGCAGCTTGTTTTCTCATACGAAAACCTTGACGGTGCCGCAACGGCATACGAAAAGCTTCTCAAAAAAATTGCAGCCCTCAAGCCTGAGGACGGTGACGAGCTTGATATGGCGGCGGTTGAAAAGCTTCAGGGCTCCTTTAAAGCAGCCCTTGATAACGACATAAACACATCCCTTGCGGTTACAGCGGTTTATGATGTTCTTAAAGAAAAAACAAACGATAAAACAAAAATCTACCTTCTCAACGATTTTGACAGAGTTCTTTCACTTGACCTTGTAGAGGGCGCAAAGAAGCTCGCCGAAAAGAAAGAAGATAGCGCAGAGCTTGATGATTTCGCAAAATACGTTGAAGAGCAGATTGCTTTGAGGGTTGAGGCTAAAAAAGCCAAAAACTTCGCAGAAGCAGACAGAATCCGTGACGAGCTGGCATCAAAGGGCGTAAAAATTCTTGATACCCGCGAAGGCACAAAATGGACAAAGGAATAAAAGGATAATTTTATGACAAGTAAAGAAAGAGCAAAGCTTCGAGCAGAGGCGAACGGCCTTGACCCCATTTTTCAGATAGGCAAAGAGGGTGTCACTGAAGCCGTAATTGCACAGATAGAAGACACTTTTAACACAAGGGAGCTTTTTAAAATAAAGGTTCACCTTGAAACAGCCCCCGAAACACCCAAAGAAATGGCGCAAAAGCTTGCCGAGGCAACGGGCTGTGATATTGTTCAGGTTATCGGCGGCACAATCGTAGTTTTCAGAATAAACCTTTTGCTCAGACAAAAGGCGGCTGAAAAAAGAAACCGTCAGAAGGAAAAAGAGCGCCGTGAAGCGTTGGAAAGACGCACCGAGCGCAACAGAAAAAAATACAGCAGGTAAAAAATATGAGCGAAGTTGTAAAAGTAAAAAAGAGAAAAAGGTGGCCGTTTTTAATCGGTCTGCTCGTTCTTTCGCTTGCAATTACAGGTGTTGTCAGCATAGTGGATTTCGCCCTTGACGAATTCAGTGCCAAGGAGGAAGAGGTTGATTACACCGAATATGCAGATTTTCTCACTTGGGTTGTGGGCGTTGACCCCGACCCGATTTCGGACATAACAAAGGCAGACAAATCAACGCTTCTCAACATTGCCCTGTGCACCTTGCTCACAGACGGCGTGAAAACGGGCGAATATAACGTAACTGAAAAAGGCTTGATTGTTCCGGCGGCGGACGTTGAAGCATATCACCTTAAAATGTTCGGTGCAGACGTGTCGATGATTCACGCAAGCGTTATCGGATACGGCTATGAGTTTATTTATGACGCAAAAACAAAAACCTATACAGTTCCGCTGACAGGTGTTACGCCACCCTTTACAGCAAGGATTGAATCCGTTGAAAAAACAGGCGGACTTGTTGTTTTAAGAGTCGGTTACGTTGGCACAAACAGCGTTGAGGTTTCGCCGGATGGCACACTTTCTGCCACCCAGCCCGACAAATACGCAGACATCACCCTCAAGGAAACGGAAACAGGCTACAACCTTATTTCCTTGATTACCGTAACCAAAGGCGAATATCAGTAAAATAAAATCAGTTAGTCACATTAAGGACTAACTGATTTTTTCTTTTTTGTTTTTATTAATGTGTAAACAATGTTAAATGCCGCGACCCCCAGGATTATTCCCGCAAGGTCAACAAATAAATCGGAAAGCTGAAAGGCTCTGCCGTCAACAAAAATCTGGTGAATTTCATCCGTCCAGGCATAAGCCCAGCTGAGAAGCGCGCAAAGAAAAGGGCTTGTCTTGTCTTTTAAAGAAAATTCCATATTCTGCACAAGAAGCCCCAGCCCCGCAAATTCACACATATGTGCAACGGTTCTGATAAAGTCTTGTGAAAATTCAATGTGAAGAACATCCTTCAGCCAAGAAATCAAGCCACCGCTTGTGCCTGAGGATTCTTTTGCCGTTTGCGCTGAAAGGTAAAAAATGGTAACTAAAACAGCAAGAAGTGCGGCGGCAGAAATGACGATATATATTTTTCGTTTTAAAGTGTATTTCATAAATACCTCTTATTATTTATTCGGTCTGTTTTTGCAAATGTCGCCTAAAACACATTCGGCGCATTTCGGTCTGCGTGCAATGCAGACTGCCCGCCCGTGCAGAACAATTCTGTGGCAGAAATCGTTGCTTTCGTCCGGCGGGAGGATTTTTTTGAGCTCCTCTTCAACCTTTTTCGGGTCTTTTGTGCCACTCACAAGGCCGAGAAGATTGGTTATTCTGATAACGTGGGTGTCGGCAACAACGGCAGGCTTTTTATAAACGTCGCCCACTATAAGGTTGGCGGTTTTTCTGCCAACACCGGGAAGCGTTGTTAATTCTTCAATGGTGTCGGGCAAAATGCCGCCGTGCACATCACGCACAGCCTTTGCCATGCCAACAAGGTCACGTGCCTTGCCGTGGTAAAAGCCGCAGGAATGAATAAGCTTCTCAACGTCTTCAATTTCTGCCTCGGCAAGCTCGTTTTCAGTGGGGTATTTCTTGAAAAGGGCGGGGGTAACAAGGTTCACTCTTGCATCGGTGCATTGGGCAGAAAGCCTTGTTGCAACAAGAAGCTGAAAAGGCGTGTCGGCATTAAGCTGGCAAACAGCCTCGGGATATTCTGTTTTCAAAAGCTGGCAAACCTTTTCTGCACGCTGTTTTTTAGTCATAAAATCACCCTGTCGCATTTTGTTGATATTTTAACACTTTAGCAAATTGTTTTCAATACATAAAGAAAAAACACATCTATCTGCATTTGTGCAGATAGATGTGTTGTGTTTTTAGCCGACAAATTTGATTGTAAGAATCTTTTTGCCTGTGATTTCGAATTCTGCGAAGCCGTCCTTGTCAACTGTGAGGGGCTTTTCGTCAAGCTCTTCAAGAGTAACAAGCTTGATTTCCTTCCACTGTTTGCCGGAGTATGCGGGCAATTCGAATTCTGCCTTTTGTCTTTCAACGGGTGACTGAGCCTTTTCAATGGGGGCAATGTTACCGTTGAGGCGGATAGCATTTTTAACAGCCTTGTCAGAGGGGTTAAAGAGTCTGACAACGTAGCCTGTGCCGTCCTCACTGCTCTTGATTGCGCTGACGTTAAGGTTTTCATCCCTGAGCTCAAGGAATGAGTGGTCAAGGGGGTTCTTACCGTGGTCTGTGGGAGCAATCTGACCGATTGTGAGGTAAAGGTTGAAGCGTTCGCTTTCCTGCCATACGTTTGCATCCTCCCAGTTACCCTTGTGGGGCATAAATGCATAGCGGAAGGTGTTTTTGCCGATGCACTGTGAGCCCTTATCCCAATCGGAATAGTTCTGCATATCCTTAGTAACACATATACGAAGGGGATATGCACGGATAAGTGAAAGATAAAGTGTGCCGTCCTCGTCGTCTGCTGCTTCGTATGCCTTGAGGCCTGTGTTGAGAAGAGCCGCACCGTTAACGCCGTCGTTGATGCTGACAAAGGAGTTCATGGGGTGCTCTGTCATGGGCGGTTCGTCATAAAGTGAATAATCGGGAGCCGCAATAGGTCTTGAAACAACGTCGAACTGACCCTGAGAATCAGCGTATTTTGCCTTGATGCCTGTGGGGAAGCCAACCTGAAGATAGTGGTCCTCACAGCGGTTGTTTATTGTTGTTTCAATTTCAACGAATTTTGCACCCTTGCGAAGAGTAACAAGGCTTTCTATGTCAACAGGAAGCTTGTGCTCGCTTCTTGATTTTTCATCGAATGAACGTTTTTCGGGGAGCTCCCAACGCATTGTGATTTTAAAGGTTGTTTCAAACTCACCCTGTCTGAGAAGTGTAACGTTTGCCTGCTCACCGAGAGTTGTAAATGTTTCGTCTGTTTCGGGAGCAACGTGCTGCCAGGGGTTACCGATTTCGCCGCTGTCCTTGAAATAGCCGAGGTTTTTAAACTCTCTGCCTGTTTCTTTTTCAACAACGTTGAAGGTACCGTTGTGGTTGAAGCTGACCTTGAGATATTCGTTCTCCATAACGTTTGTTGTTTTAACAAGTGTAACGGGTGTTGTTGCACGAACGTTGTAAAGGGGACGAACCTTGAGTGTCTTGTAGCCCATTGCGGGAACGTTCTTAACCTCTGCGGCGATAAGATACTGCTGGGTGTGAAGAACGTTTGCCGTGTCGTTGGGGTTCTGAATAATCTGTGCATTTTCCTTGTTTGTGGAAATGACCTGGTATTTGATTTTGCTGCCGTCTGTGTCAAGAATTTCGAAGCTGTCTGCTTTCCACTCAGCGGGGATTTCAAGTCTGAGGTTAACAGTTTCGGTTCTCTTGAAGGGAGCGGGGTTGAAGAGAACAACCGCAACATCATCACGGCTGAAGGATTTGAGGTCGATGTCGCCTGCAATATCCATAAATGCACGCTCAAATACGCACATTGAAAGCTCTCTTGACTGTCTGTAACGTGACATTACATCTTCATAAACAACGTCACGTCCGCAAGCGCCGATAGAGTCGTGGCCATGGTTCTGAAGAAGGTAGTTATATGAAAGGTCAATGAAGTTCTGCGGATAGGGTGCACCTGAAAGAGATGCGAAAACAGCCATGGGCTCTGCGTAGTTTATAAGTCTTCTTTCGGTGTCGAAGTTTTCCTGCTTGATGTATGTTCTTGCAGAAAGAATCCAGCCACAAAGCTCGCTGACGCTACCCTTTGTGTAGGGGTCACGCATTTCGCCCTTGAGAACGGGTGAATCTGCCTTGAAGTTGTCAATGATGCCCTGCTCCATTTCCTTGAGGGTGCTGTGGAAAACCTCTGCCTCGGGGAGTGCATCGTTAAGGTCGTTAACAAGCTGAACCTCTCTTTCGTCGGGGCAGGAGGAGTCGTGGCCGATTGACCAGAAGCGGTGGTTTGTTGTCCAGTCGTTGTCCTGCTCCTTCATAGCCTGCTCAGCTCTTGCCTTTACGTTCTCCTTGTGGTACTCGTAGAAGGGGTGTGTGTACTGGTAGTCAAGCTTCCAATCACGGTCAATAAGCTTGAAAACGCCGTTGTTGTCGTTCCAGAGCATATCACGGTTGTTTTCATCCTTCTGGTTAAAGTAAACGGGACGCTGAACAACGTACCAGATGTTGTAGCGGGGGCGCTTTGCAAGACGTGATGCAAAAATGCGTGTGCCGTCGGGGCTTTCCCAGAAAAATTCGGAGTTGGGAGCCTTGTATTCGTTGATTCCGCGGTAGAACGAGGCAAAGTTTATGCCGAAGCCGTTGTAAATCTGCGGAAGCTGTGAAATCTGACCCCAGCCGAAGGGTGAGTAGCCTGTTTTGCTGATGCCGCCCATCTCTTTGCCGATTTTGTGGCCGAGAAGAAGGTTTCTGATAAGTGCTTCGCTGCCGACAGTGAACTCGTCGGGGAGGCAGAACCAGGGACCAACTGCGATGCGACCCTCTTTTATGTATTTCTGAAGCTTCTCTTTCTTTTCGGGGTAAACCTCAAGATAATCCTGTATAGGCATTGTCTGCGAATCAAGGTGAAAGTGCTTGTAATCGGGATTCTTGTCAAGAATGTCAAGCAACATATCGAGCATATATCCAAGCATATACTGGGTTCTGCGAGCGGAGAAACGCCATTCTCTGTCCCAATGGGTGTTGGATATAAAGTGACATTGGATTTTGTCTTTGTTTTCCATAATCTATCTCCTTATCCTTTGATTATTTTCATTATTTCTTCAAAATTCTGGCAGAAGTGTGAGCAAACAGCCTTTGTGCCGCTTGATTCAATGTTGCCGCCTGCGATACCGATTGTTGTGTAGCCTGCAAGACGAACAGAGCAAGCACCCGCGCCGCTGTCCTCAATGCCAATAACTCTGTTTCTGTCAGCAAATGCTTCGCCAAGACCTACGATTGATGTTTCGCTGTAAAGCCAGGGGTGGGGCTTTGGTGAAAGCTCGCCGAGTGTTCCTACGCTGCCCTTGCGAAGGGGGAAGCCCGCAGAAATAATTGCATCGTAGAAATCCTTGGGGTCGCCCATGCCGAGTGTTTTGAATGCAGAAAGGATTTCGGGCCAAGCCTTTTCATAAAGACCGGAGGTTACAAGGCCGATTTTGATGCCCATATCCTTTAACTCGTAAAGGAAATCCTTGACGCCCTCTGTGGGGGTGAATGCACCGTCCTTGCCTCTGCCCGCCATAATTTCTTCCATCTCTCTGTGGGTGTGCTCGAAATAAAAGTTTCTTGCTTTTTCAAGGGATTCGCCGGGGCAGTATTTGTCTATGCAATACTGAAGATGCTCTGAAACGCTGTGACCCGAAACAAAGGGGATATCAGCCTCTTCAAGCTGGAATTTCGGGTTACCGAGCATGCTTGCGGTTGTCATTTCAATAATCCATATCCAGAATTCCTCACTACGCACTGTTGTGCCGTCCAAATCCATAAGAACTGCGTTGAGGGGATATTCTGTTTTTACGGGATAAACAGGGTAATATACGGGGTAAGCGATTGCTGATTTCACACAGGCGAGGGAGTGAGTGCCGAAGGAGATGAACTCAACCTTCTGGTCGCCTGTTGCAACAACAAATTCAACGCCGTTTTTGCCTGCAACAAATCTGCCGTCCTCTGTGGCGGGGAGAAGGTGGAAGCCACTGTCTATATCAACCTCGCCAAGGTCGGGGATATAAAGTTTTTTGTCAAGAAGCATAGAAGAAAGTCCTTTCTTATACATAATTAAAACTATATTATCACAAAGCTTTCTCTAAGTAAATTGAAAACTAAAAAATATTTCTGAAAAACGCAAAAAATTGTTTGTGTTGACCTTGCAAAGGAATAATGTTAAAATAAGAAAAAACTTGGTGGGTGGTAGCTTGAAATATATCAGCAAAAAAGAAAAAATAAACTTTTATGCGGGGCTTTCGGGTCAGAATATTGTCTATTCCTTCATAGGTGGCTCATTTTTCACCTATTTTATGACGGATATTGCGATGTTCCCGGCGTTGGTAGTTTCTGTGTTGCTTATTGTTATGAAAATCTGGGACGGTATAAACGACCCCGTAGTAGGCTCGCTTATTGACCGCCACACCTTCAAAAACGGCGAAAAGCTGCGTCCGTTTTTAAAATACACTCCTCTGCCCGTTGGCGTTTTCACGGTGCTGATTTTCCTTGTTTTCTCAACCGAGGAGGATATGCTCTGGCTCAGAGTTGCCTATTTTGTAATTATGTACATAGCTTGGGATGTTGTTTACACATTGCAGGATGTTTCAATGTGGGGCATCACCGCAAGCGTATCGCCCAACAGCGATGAAAGAGATAATTTTGTTAAATGGGCAAGAACCGTGGGCTCGTGCGTCTATGGCATTTTCAGTATGGCAATCCCAATGATTATTGAAATGGTGGCAAACACAACAAAGCGCTCAATGTCGCTGATAACTCTTGTTTTTGCGGTTATCCTCGGTCTTGGCGGTGCAATGGTAAGTGCAAGAACATATAAAGCGCAGGAGCGCATACGTGTTAACGTACAAACCCAGCAGACTTCGGTTTTTGAAAGCGTAAAGCTTCTTTTTCAAAACAAAATGCTTATGCTTGTTACGTTGTCAAATATTCTCGGAGCTTTTGCCTTCGGAAGCCAGCTTATGACATATTTTTTCAAGTACAAAATTCCTGCGGATTTCCTCGGCGCAAACAGCATTATCGGTGCTTTGGGTCTGACAACAATCTATTTTGCAATTACCGGCGGTCCCGGCTTTATCGGTATGATTTTTGCTGACAAAATCAAGAAAATGTGCAAGGGCTATGTCAATGCACTTATATTTATGCAGGCGGTTAACATCGTTACAAGAATTGTTGCTTTTGCAATCGGCTTCGACGGTGTAAATCTCTGGATAGGTATGGCGCTTCTTGCAATCGGTAGTATCCCTATGGGAGCGGTATCTATCGCACAGACCTCTATTTTCTGCGACAGCATAGATTATATGGAGTGGAAAACAGGCAAAAGGACAGAGGGTGTTACATTCTCAATGCAGACCTTCTTCACAAAAATTTCAAGCGGTATCACCGCAGGTCTTGCGGCGCTTGCGCTCCACCTCCTTGATTACAAGGCTATTGATGATTCTGCGGCGGTGTTTGTGGGCACACAGTCTGCCGCTTTCGAAGCGTGGATATGGCCCCTTGTTATGCTCACCCCCGCAATAGCAAGCCTGCTTTATATAATCCCCCTTCTTTTCATCCGCTACACTCCCGAAAAAAGAGCAAGGGTTGAAAAAGAGCTTGCTGAAAGAAGAGCGGCAAACGTATAATAAAATTTGTTAAAAAAATGCCACGAAGCCTACCGGGCTTCGTGGCTGTTTTTTCAAAAATCATCTTGCCATTTTTTACATATAATGATATACTGAAAAAGATAATAAAATCGAAAAATATGTCTTGTTTTAAAAGTGTTTTTCGATTAGAGAAAGGACGATAAATTTGGCTGAGATTAAGAACCTTGACGCTGTTGCGGCACTCGATGCCATGGATGCCCACGTTGACGATTGGCGTGACGCCACAAAGGGCAAACAGAGAGGCATTTTCTCTTTTGATGACGTTGCGGCGCTCAAAATCAAAAACCTCAAAAAAAGAATTTACACCGATATTGAATCCATTCCGGCATGGAAAATGAAGGAATGCATCTATAAAGGTGTTGACGATTACGAATTCCTTTATGACGAATGGAAGGAGCTTAACGTTGGTGACCGCTGGGGTAACAACGGCTGGAGCGCATTCTTCAAAAATTCATTCGATATGCCCGAACGTTTCAAGGGTAAAAAGGTTACACTCAACGTTTATTTCGGCGGTGACTCACTTCTTTCTCTCAACGGTGAGCCCTATCAGGGTCTTGACCCCTTCAGAAACTCAGTTCTTCTCACAGACTGTGCAAAGGGCGACGAGCACTACGACGTTGACATTGAGTCATACTACGTTTGGCACTCAAACGAATCAACAATAAAGACTCTTTCCTGCTCCTTCGTTGGCGTTGTTGACCCCGAAATCGAAGAGATTTATTGGGATTTCAAAGCAGTTTTCAACGCTTTATTTATGCCTGTTCACGACACAGGTCTTCAGGAGCTTATCCGTGCATCTCTTAAAGAAGCGTTTACATACGTTAACTTTGACCTTGACGGGGAAGAGTTCAAGGAGGGTCTTCGCCAGGCTCAGAAAATCCTCAAGGATAAGGTTTACAATAACACATCATACAAGTCAGAGGGCACACTTGCTCTTGTTGGTAACTCTCACCTTGACATCGTATTTATGTGGGCATACAAAGAATATATCCGTAAGCTCGGCAGAACTCACGCAACAATGCTTCGCCTTATGGAGCAGTATGATGATTTCATTTTCTCACAGAGCACAGCTCCCACATACATCGAAATGGCAAAGAGATACCCCAATATCTACGAGCAGGTTAAAAAGCGTATTGAAGAGGGCAGATGGGAATACATCGGTGCAATGTGGGTTGAGCCCGATTGTAACCTCGTTTCGGGTGAATCCTTTGTTCGTCAGCTTCTTCACGGTATCCGCTTTGCTGAAAAAACCTTCGGCATCACTCCCAAAACCTGTTGGGTTCCCGACGTTTTCGGTAACGGCTATGCAATGCCCCAGATTCTTAAAAAAGCAGGCGTTGAATATTTCGTAACTCACAAAATGGGTATCTGGAACGATACAAACCCCTGGCAGTACAACACCTTCTGGTGGGAAGGTCCCGACGGCTCAAAGGTATTCTCAATCGTTCCTCCCACACACTTTATCGGTACTGTTGAGGCAGACTCCCTTAAAGTTAACTGGAAAAAATACACCGACAAGGAAACAATCGGTGAATCTATGTATTGCTACGGCTGGGGTGACGGCGGCGGCGGTGTTGACACCGAAATGCTCGAATACGTTAAGCGTTACAAAAACTTCCCGGGTCTTCCCAAAACCCAGACAAGCAAGATTGAGGATTCTCTTGCAAGAATGAAGGCAAAAGCAACAGAAACCAACATTCCTACCTGGAAGGATGAGCTTTACCTCGAAGAGCACCGTGGTGTTCACACAACAAAGGCTCTTCTCAAGAAGCTCAACAGATATTCTGAAAACCTCTATCGTCAGGCAGAGATGTTTGCAAGCATTGCAATGCAGTACGGCTACAAATATCCTCTTGAAAAGCTTAACGAGGGTTGGCAGGCAATCCTTACAAACCAATTCCACGACTCTCTTCCCGGCTCACACATTACAGAGGTATTCGGTGACCTTTGCGCTATCTACGATAACATCATCGCTATCGGTGAAAGCGTAAGAGACGAGGCACTCAACGTTATTGCAGGCAACGTAAACGGCGCTGAAAAATTCGGCAAGCCCTTTGCTCTTTTCAACTCTCTCGGCACAGCTGCTACACAGAAGGTTGAGCTTCCCTATAAGGACGTTGAAATCTATGATGCAGACGGCAACAAGCTTGCAACTCAGAGCTATACAAAGCTTGACGGCACAAAGGTTCTTGTCTTTGTTGCAAAGGATATTCCCGCAGTTGGTTACAAGGTTTACTATGCAAAGGATGCTGCTGTGAGCGAAGCAACATCAGTTGCTGCTTTCGGCAACACAGTTGAAAACGCAAACTTCAGAATCGTTCTTGATGACAGCGCAGAGCTTGTTTCTATTTTCGACAAGAAAAACAACAGAGAGGTTCTTGACGGCAAGGGTAACGTATTCCGTCTTTATGAAGACCTTCCCGGCAAATATGACGCTTGGGACATCGTTGCTTCCTACGTTGACCGCCAGTTTGACACAGAGCCCGGCAAGGTAACAGGCATTGCAACTGGTGATGTATTTACAGCGGTTTCTATCGAAAAGAATATCAACAAATCTCTTGTTAAGCAGAACATCATCATCTATAACGACCTCGACAGAATCGACTTTGACACATTCATCAACTGGAATGAACAGGAGAAGCTCCTTAAAGTCGGCTTCGACGTTGACGTTAAAGCACAGAAATTCACTCGTGATATTGCTTATGCAACAATTGAAAGCTCCAACTATCGCCATAACCCCTATGATAAGGCTAAGTTTGAGGTTTCTGCTCATAACTTTATTGATATGAGTGAGGACAATTACGGTGTATCAATCCTTAACGATTGCAAATACGGCTATGAGGTTGACAAGCAGAGAATGATTATCACTCTTCTCAAGGCTCCCATGAACCCCGACCCCAAATCAGACCGTGGTGACCACTACTTCACATATTCAATTTATCCTCACGCAGGCAACTGGAAGGATGCTCAGACTCTTGTAAGAGGTCTTGAGATGAATAACCCCGCAGTTGCAGTTGAAATCGGCGGCGACGCAAAGGGCGAGGATGAAAAATCCTTCATTAAGGTTGACGGCAAAAACGTTACACTTGAAGCAGTTAAAAAATGCGAGGATGAGGATGCATATATCATCCGTTTCGTTGAAAAAGCAGGTAGCAGAACTAAAGTTTCTGCAGAGCTTTTCGCAGAAATCCAGAGCGTAGCAGAATGCGACCTTCTTGAAAGAAACGACGTGGCAGTTGATATTGCAAGCGGCAAAACACTCAACTTTGAAATTAATCCCTTCGAAATTAAGTGCTACAAGGTTAAAGTGAAATAAAAAAATAAAAAATCATCGCAACTTCGGTTGCGATGATTTTTTTGTTGAATTGAAGGTGAGTGCAAAAGCGCAAAACCAAATAATTGTTGACTAGGGATAAAAGTTGTATTAAAATTAAATAGCATTATACATTTTTGGTATAGGAGGATTTTTATGGCTTTTTTTGATGACGTAAGCAAGAAGATTACACAGGTAAGTCAGAACGTAGTCAGCAAAACCAAAGAAGCAACAGATATTGTCAGAATCAAAGGGATTCTCGCAGAAAACGAGAGACAACTTCACGATTTTTATAAAGAAATAGGTGCTCTTTATTTTGAAAAGCATTATGAAGATTTCGAGCCCGAGTTTGCAGATCTTATGAACAATGCAAAGATAACCGCAAACAATATTGCGGCTTATGAATACCAGATTAACGAAATCA
This sequence comes from Oscillospiraceae bacterium, assembly GCA_015066225.1. Taxonomy (GTDB): domain Bacteria; phylum Bacillota; class Clostridia; order Oscillospirales; family Acutalibacteraceae; genus DTU089. Next base: position 162,033 of record SVOT01000004.1, on the reverse strand, counting down.
AGAGCGTTACCAAGTGTGAAAAGTGCGGTGCAGAAATTTCTAAAGAAGCATCATTCTGTAACGTTTGCGGTGCACCCGTTGTGAAACAGGCACCCCCCGCGATGCCTGATGGCACAAAGCGTTGCCCCACGTGCTTACAGCCCATTACACCCGGTTTCAAATTCTGCACAGGTTGCGGAACTCCTGTTGTTGAAGAGCAGGCTGAAGTTCCCGCGCCTGCCCCCGCTTATGAGGCACCTGTGGCTCCCGTGTATGAAGCACCCGTTGCACCGGTAGTTGAACCGGTTGCAGTCAAGGTTTGCCCCGTTTGCAGCACTCCCGCAGAGGCTGATTGCATTTTCTGCACTAGCTGTGGAACAAAGCTTTAATTTGAAATTTAAAAAGCACCGCAAGACACACTCACATCGGTCTTACGGTGCTTTTTTGTTGAAATAAACCCACTCCCGAGGGAGTGGGTTTTCTTGAAATTAATAGTAGTAATCGCCGTAGTAATCGTCGTAGTCGTCGTTATCGCTGCCGTATGAATAATAGTCGGCATTTGAGTAACTGTATGCTGTGCGGAGACCTTCACAGAGGATTCCGCCGACACCGGATTCGATGGTATATGTCTTTTTGCCGTTGATGCAAATAAGATCGCCTTCGCCGTCGTCGTAATCAACAATTGCGAGATATTTGCCGTCATAGCTGGCGAAATGTCTGTATGAGGGGTAAACGTCCTCGATGATTTTTGTTGATTTGCCGTTTGTGTATTTGTAAATTGTTGCGAGGTGATCCTCAGCATCAAAATCTGCAGCATAATAGAATGTGTCAGCGTCGTTTTCATCAAGGAAGATAAAGCTTGAATATACGTCATCTGCAGAGAACTTACCGGAGCTGATTGTAGCACAATCGTCCTCGTCAAGGTTTGTAAGTGTAACAGGATCCTTCTGTGTAAAGAATGCTCCTGCGATGTCTTCTGCTATAAGCTTAGCCTCTTTTGCGGATTTAGCTGAAGCCTTGAGAGTGTAGAGACACATTGCTTCATAATCGCTGATTTCCTCAAGCTCTTCTGTTTTTGCCTTGTCTTCTGCAATAACAAGGAATTCTGAGCCTGAAGCGTTGTATTTGATGTTTTCAACGGATAAATCTTCGCTAACATCTTCAACGTTATATGTGTTGATTGTTTTTTCTTTTACAACAGCATAGCCTTTGTTGATGTTTTCTGTGAGATGGTCGATAACGTCGCTTGTGTACTGAATATCTTCGATACTTACCTTTTCAATTTCAGTAACGCCGCCGACATACACAGAAAGATAACCGTAACCGGATTCTTCACCTTCAAGGTCGTAAATATTGCTGATTTCAGCAAATGCGCCGTTTTCAGTGACGAGCTCACCCTTTGAGCCGTTAAGGTAATATACGTTGTATGTTGTGATGTATTCGTACTCTTTAAGGTTTTCTCTGAGGTTTTCTCTGTTTTTTACTGCATTATATTTATCGTATGCAGCATCATATTTTTCCTCAGCAGCATCAACAGCATCGTAATATGCGTCGTAGTCTGTCTCTGTGTAGGTGAATCCCCAGAAGGGGTCAACTGTTTCTGTCTGGTATTTTGTGATATCTGGTGCATAATCGTCCCAAACAGGCTCTTTAACCTTTTCGTCTTTGCCGGAGTCATTAACGAAATCGTAAAGGGTGTAAACCTTGTTTTCTTTTGCATAATAAAGCTTATCACCGACAAGATTCATACCGATAACATCTTTTTCTATTGTTGTGTCTTTGCCGTTTCTGTCGTACTCAAGGAGCTTTCCTTTTTCTGTGAGGCAATAGAATTTTGACAAATCGTCTGTGTATCTGAACTGCTGTGCTTTGCTTGAAACCTTAACGGAATCAAGAGTTTTCAAGTCAACAAGCTCATAATTGTCATACTCATCGTCATCAACTTCGCAAAGCATATATTTGTAATCCTCTGAAATTGTCATACAGTATGCATCGCTGATGATTTTCTCACTGTTGCCTTTTTTGTCAGATACATATATTTTGCCGTTTTTCTCGTAATAGATATTGTCGATGCTGCCGGAAACGCCACAGAAATCGTCAACATCCTTTGCAATAAGAACGGGCTCTTTTTTATCCTTGCCTACTTCTCTGTAATAGAGGTCGTAGTCGTCGTCGTTTTCCTCTGCGTAGATGATGTATTTGTTGTCTTCTGTGAATTCATGGAAGCCGGCATACTCATCTGTCACTTCAAATGTTTTAGCTTTGCTACCGCCTAAGGAGGTGATAACGTAAAGCTCACTGTCGGTGTGATAAACAGCGGGAGCGATATCTTCTTTTTTGCCACCGAAGATGAGAAAAACACCTGCAATTATAGCAACAACAAGAACAACAGCAACAACGGGAATAAGCTTTTTGATGCCTTTCTTGGGTGCTTTTGCGGGTTCTTTTGCGGGTTCTTCAACAGCGGGAGCTACTACAGGAGCTGCTACAGGAGCTGCTACAGGAGCTGCAACGGGAGCCTCTACAGGAGCCTCAACAGGAGCCTCTACGGGAGCTTCTACAGGAGCCTCAACAGGAGCCTCTACAGGAGCCTCTACAGGAGCCTCAACAGGAGCTTCAATGGGTGCCTCAACGGGAGCTTCAATGGGTGCCTCAACGGGAGCTTCTACAACTGAACCGCATTCGGGGCAGAATTTGGAATTGTCAGGCATTTCTGCGCCACATTTTGTGCATTTCATAATCATATCTCCTTTTCATTATATAGTGCTTGAATTACACAAACAAAATATAGCATATTGTGAATATTTTGTAAATAGTTGTCGAAAAAGAAAAATAAAAACGGAAAAATGCAAAAAAAATCTGTAAAAAAATTGACGAAATAAACAAAAATATTCCGCTTGTGTAAGCAAATGTTATAAATTTACAAATGCTATTGAAAAGCGGAAAAAATAAGTGTATAATAAATTGAATCAAAATGGTGAGATTGTATGATATTTTGCCACAGGTTTTGTATTTTAACTAATTACGGAGGTAGTTATGAAAAAGACAGCAAAAAGATCTCTTGCAGTATTGCTCGCAATTATGATGCTTTTCAGTTGCGTTGGTGTGGGCGCCTCTGCTGAGAGAACAACAGGCTTTGAAACATTGCGTGTTAACTGCACAATGTACGGTGACACCAAGACACAAAGAGGCTTTACATGGTACACAGAGAAGTCCTGCGATGGTGTTATCCAGATTGTGAAGGCATCCGAATATGAAGGTAGCTTCGGCAACTCCACAGTTTACGAGGCAACAACAAAGGAGTTTCAGGGTTACTATGGTCACAAGGTAGTTGTCACAGGTCTCGAACCCGGCACAACATACTACTACCGTGTAGGCAGCCTTAACAAAAATGCTTGGAGCCAGACGGGTAAGTTTGTTACCGACAACGGCGACAAGAAATTCTCATTTATTGCTCTTGCAGACGTTCAGGCAAGCAGCCTTGAGAATTTCCAGCAGGCAGCTCTTGTTATGGATGCAGCTATGCAGTCAAACAAAAAGGCTGAATTCGTAGTTAACCTCGGCGACTTCGTCAATGATTGTACAAACGAGGAGTGGAACTGGTACGGCGAGGCATTTATGGAAGCCAACACCAACCTTACACTTGTTCCCGTTGCAGGTAACCACGAAGGTAACATTACAAATAAGCTTAATGTCGGTTGGTTTGATAATATGTTCAACCTTGACGCAGGCAAAGGTGCAGGCAACGGCGTTAACGGCACTTACTATTCATTTGATTACGGCAATGCACACTTCTGCGTTGTTAACTCAAATGATATGTATCCTATGGTAGAGGCTCAGAGAAACTGGATTATCAACGACCTCTCAAATTCCAACGCTCATTGGAAATTCCTTCTTCTTCACCGTGCACCCTATTCTGCAGGTAAAAACATCAACAAGCCCGATACACTTGCAATGAGAGAAACTATCATTGAAATCGTTGACCAGACAGATGTTGACATTGTTCTTTCAGGTCACGACCATATGTATTTCAGAACAAAGCAGGTTGCAGGCGACGCAGTTTGCGAAGACGTAACTTATGTAACAGAAAAATTCAACGGCGTTGACACAACATTCGCTAAGAATCCCGACGGCGCTGTTTACATTCTTCCTTCAACAGCAGGTACAAAGAGATATACAGTAAACGAGAATCCCATTGATCCCATCAACGATTGTGCTGATGTAGCCCTCTCAACAAGAGATCTCGGCGGTTGCTTCTCAAATATCTACGTTGACGGCAACAAGCTCGTTTACGAAGCATACGTTGTTAACGATGAAACTCAGGAAGTAACAAAGATTGACGAATACGCAATCAAGAAAACAACAAAGGCAGAAGAAAAAGAAGAATCCAAGCTTCCCACAGATGCTATCGGTTCTCTTGATGGCTCAGTAGCTAACTTCTTTGCAGAAATCTTCGGTCTTCTTGTTACCTATATCAAGTTCATTCCTCAGCTTATCGCCGGCTTGTTCTGATTTCTGAAGCATAAAAATTTCCGACTGCATTTTACAATGCAGTCGGTTTTTTATTTTATCTCAACGCCCGTGTAGTAGTGCTTAAGAATTTCTTCATAGGTGCTGCCTTGGCGAGCCATAAAATCTGCGCCGTATTGGCTCATCCCTATGCCGTGCCCTCTGCCTTTTACCGAAAAGGTTACTGTTGTTTTTGTGCATTCAACCTCAAAAACAGGGCTGTTCAGAGAAAAGATTCTTCTTGCCTCTTCACCTGTCAGCTCAACAGAATCGATTTTCATTTTGAGAACCGTGCCTACCTTACTTTTTTTCGTGATTTTTGCGATATCTTCTAAATTTTTAACGTTTTTTACATTTTTACCGTTCTTTTTAAGGCAGTTTAAAAATTCTTCCTTTGTGTAGCTTGCAGTGGTGCTGTATCGTGGTGAAAGGGAGTCCCCCTCGCTGACAACGCTTTTAAGATACGGAACCTTTTCGCTCCACAGATTTTCGGCGTTTTCGGTTTTACCGCTGCTCAGCGCGCAGAATGCCGCAACACAGAGCTCCCCGTCATAATAAAGGCATTGACCGTCAACGGCATTTACAATGCTTTGAAGCTTTGCTTCATATTTTTCGAATTCATCCCCCCATTTTTCTTTTCTTTCGGCGGGGGTGATATATCCCTGGTGAACGGTGGTATCGTCGCTTATATTGGCGTTTTCAAGGTTACTGCCGTAAAGCTTTAATCTTTGTGCATTTGTTCGGCAGGCAACAGCCTGGGCTTTGAGAGCCTCCACCTCATAAGCCAGAGGCATTTCCGCGGCAACACTTCCGCAGACGTATTCAAACATATCCATTTCAATATTTTTACCCTCTGTTGAACGAAAAACCGTTATAGTTTCGGTTTTTTCAAGCTGTTGTTGAGTTGTGGTTGGGGATTTGTCCGTTTTTTGGGGTGGGGTTATATTAACCGTGTCCTTCAAAAGGGCTATGGGCAGAATTGCCATAACAAATGCCAACGAAATAACAAGTAAAATAAAACGTTTCATAATTTGCACCTGTCCTTAATTTTGTTGTGTGTAATATTGACAAGAAAGTCAATATGTTATAAAATAATATGAATTGTTATCTGAATCTATGAGTACAAATTTATCAGTAAGGAGTGATGAGATGCACACATTTATCGAGCCCGTTCCGGATAATTATTTGAAGACACTTTGCGATGATTTGAAAAGCTACAGTGCAATAGACCCCGAGTATTTCGACAGATTTGATGTTAAAAGAGGATTGAGAAACCGCGATGGTAGCGGCGTAATGGCAGGGCTGACAAAGGTTTGCTCCGTTGAAGGTTATCATATAGAAGATGGCGAAAGAAAGCCCGTTGAAGGTCACCTTACATACAGAGGCGTGGATGTTAACGATATTGTTAATGCTTGCATAAAAGAAAATCGTTTCGGTTTTGAAGAAACAGTATGGCTTCTTTTGTTTGGTCACCTTCCCACAAGAACACAGCTGGAAAAATTCAGCGGTGTTATTTCCGCTTCAAGAGAGCTTCCCGAGGATTTCATTGAAGATATGATTATGAAAGCACCGTCGCCCAATATTATGAATAAGCTTGAGCGCTCTGTTCTTTCTCTTTATTCGTACGACCCGAATCCCGACGATATTTCAATTGAAAACGTTCTTCGACAGAGCATTCAGATAATTGCTCAGTTGCCGATGATTATGACCTATGCTTACCAGGTAAAGAGAAGATACTATTTGAAAAAGAGTATGTATCTCCACCCCATCAAGCCCGGTCTTTCAACGGCTGAAACCATTCTTTACAACACCCGCTCAGACAGAAAATATACCGATGAAGAAGCAAAGCTTCTTGACCTTTGCCTTATTCTTCACGCTGAGCACGGTGGCGGTAATAACTCCGCTTTTGCAACAAGAGTTCTTTCCTCCAGCGGAACAGATACCTATGCGGCAATTTCTGCAGGTGTGGGCGCCCTCAAGGGTCCCCGCCACGGCGGTGCGAATATCAAGGTTTCTGAAATGCTGAACTACCTCAAAGAGGATGTCAACGACATTACCGACGAAGGTCAGGTTGCAGATTTCCTTAAAAAGGTCATTAACAAACAGGCAGGTGACAGAAGCGGTCTTGTTTACGGTATGGGTCACGCTGTCTATACTCTTTCTGATCCCCGTCAGATAATTCTTAAACGTGAAGCGGGCAAAATTGCCGAAGAAAAAGGCTTTGGTGCAGAGTTCAAGGCGCTTGAGCTTATTGAAAAGCTCACGCCCGAAATTTTCTCGAGTGAAAAGCATAACACAAAGAAAATGTGCGCAAACGTTGATATGTATTCGGGTCTTATTTATGAAATGCTTCGCATTCCACAGGACCTTTACACACCGCTGTTTGCAATAGCAAGGGTTGCGGGCTGGTCAGCTCACAGAATAGAGGAGCTCATTTCAGGCAACCGTGTTATCAGACCTGCATATAAAAATCTTGCAGTTCCGAAGGATTACGTCGATATTGATGAGCGAGTTTCAGGCTTCAAACGTGATTCACAATATATTCCCCTCGATGAAAGATAACCCTAAAACATTCGTTTTTAATCCATTTCGTAAAAGAAAGGTTTGTAAATAATGAGTAAAATCAAAGGATCTTCTTCAGCAATAAAAATGAAATATCTTCTTTTCGTTTTTGCCGCTGCAGTTTTGGTAGGCTTGCCTGCAAGAGTTTATCAGCTTCTTGCTATTGTGGACACTGCCTCAGGATTTTATAAAGAAAACGATATTACAGTCCCCGTTTTGTACGGTGCGGTAATAATATTCTGCCTTTTGTTTATGGGGCTCAGCTATGTGAGCCGTGAAGTACCATCGCCCAAGCTCCCCGCAGGTAAAAATCCTGTTTTGGGTATAGCATCCTTTGTTCTTGCGGGCGGTGCCTGTTACGATATATATGCTTTTATTGAAAAGGTTGTTCCCTCAGGTGTGGGTAACTCCGCAATATTTAATAATTTGCTCAAATCCAACATTGATCAAGCGGGCGGTATGTTTGCCGTGCTTCAGGTTGTTTTTGCATTCTTTTCAATAATTTATCTTCTCGTTTTTGCAATAAGCCACCTCAACGGCAAGGCATCCTACAAGGAGTTCAAGCTTCTTGCCCTTGCACCCTTGTGCTGGGTAATGACGATGCTTATTTCAAGGCTTATGACAGCAATCAGCTTTTCAAAAATGTCAGAGCTTTTGTTCGAGATTTTTACGTGCGTATTTTTGATGCTGTTTTTCCTTACCTTCGCCCGTATTTCATCTGGTGTTTTCACAGAAAACAGTATGTGGGGTATTTACGGCTACGGTCTTTCGGCAGCTTTCTTAGGTGCTGTTGTTACAATTCCCAGGATTGTTATCAGCGTTGTCGGTCTTAACCCTGTTAAGGGCTATGAGTTTAATTTTTCTCATTTAGCTTGCGTTGTATTTATTCTTGCATACGTTTTTGCATCTCTCGGCGTAGGCTTCAAGGATGGCTTGAAGAACAGACGAGCAATCAACGACATTGCTTTGCCTGACGACAGCGAGGCTGTTTTTAAAAGCGACGACAGCGAAGCTGGCGAGAGTGAGAATGCTGAAATGTCGGCAGAACTCAAGGAATTGTTTGAAGAAATTAATAAAATTGAAGAAGCTTCCTATGAGCCCGAGGATATTGAAGAGGTTGTCGCAGAGGGAAAAAAGACAGGCTTTTCTGTTTCCTCAGATATAGATGAGCTTCTCCGCAAGCTTGACGAAATGAATGATGAGGCTGAAGAAGCGGAGCCCGCTAAAGAAGAGGCTTCAGGCGGATTCAGCATTAATGCGGATTTCGACATGAATACAGTGGAGGATTTTGTTACAGATGATGAAGAAATACCTGCGCAAATTGTTGAGGAATCACCCGTTGATGAAACAGGGGAAGCAGAAGCAGAATCCACCGAAGAAACCCCTGAAACAGAAGTCGAAGAGGTTGTTGAAGAAACAATCGGGGAAGCTTCTCAAGAAAAAGGCGAAGAAAAAGCTGAAAATACATTTGAAGAAAAACCTGAGCCGAAAAAACGCAAGATTTTCGGCAAAACAGAGAAAAAAGAGCAAGTGAGTGACGAATTTGTTCCCATCTCTCTTGCAGAACTCAAAAACAGACAGAAAAAATAATTTGTTGCGGGAGGGCAATGGATGTTTCTTAGTAATATGGCAACAGCCGCGCAACAGGTTATAATTTTGTATCTGATAGTTGCGGTCGGCTTTGCAGCCGACCGTTTCCATATTTTTGGGCAGGATACAGCAAAGCGTTCAAACGACCTGTTGTTTTATATCATAACTCCTGCGGTTATGATACAGTCCTTTATGAATATGGATTTCGACGTTAAAACCGCCGGCGCATGGGCAATAGCCTTTCTTTGTATGACGGGCACGTTGGTGCTTGGCATGTTTTTGCCAATACCGTTTTTCAACAAGGATCGAAAAAACGGCGCAGTCTTCAAATATGCGGTTTCGTATGGCAATATGGGTTATATGGCACTGCCGCTTTGCCAGGCAATGCTTGGAACGGAAGGTGTCTTTTATTGCTCGGCGGGCGTTGTTGCATTTAACATTTTATCATTCACTCACGGCATCTGGGTAATGACAAAGGGTGAGGGAACAGCAAAATTTGACTCCAAAAGATTGATTCTCAATCCGGGTGTTATCTCCGTGCTTATCGGTGTTCCGCTGTTTGTTTTCGACATTAATCTGCCCGTTGCGGTGGAGTCTGCCGTGGGCTACGTGGCAAGCCTCAACACACCGGTTGCAATGATTTTCTTCGGAACGTATATTGCTAACACGGATTTAAAAACAATGTTCAAGGAAAAAAACAACTACCTTGTGCTTTTGCTGAAGCTTGTTATTATGCCGTTAATTATGCTTGGGGCGTTAAAGCTGTTTGGTATCGGCGGCACAATGCTCACGGCCTGCATTATTTCCGCGGCTGTTCCGAGTGCAAACAACACGGTTATGTTCTCTGCAAAATACGGTAAGGATACAGGCGTAGCCTCGAAAATTGTGGCGCTGTGCTCGCTGGTGTCGGTTTTCACCATACCCGTTATGGTAGCGTTGAGCAAGGTGTAATTATATGAATTTTCCGTTTTTTGATTTGCTGCCTGTTGGGGCGTGCAGTTTTTCGGCGGTTGAAAATTGCTTGCTTGATTGCCGTGCCGGGCAAAGGCTTCCCGAAAACTCAAAAAGTATAATAGTGTATCTGTTTCCCTATTATCTCGGCGAAGCTGCCTATTTTCACACGAATATTTCAAAATACGCCGTTTCAAGAGATTATCACGAAATTGTTGGTGAGTACCTTGAAAAATCGGTTGCGGAGCTGAAAAACAGCTATCCCGATTTTGAATTTACCTGGTTTTGTGACAATTCTCCCATACCCGAGGTAAAGGCGGCAAGCCTTTGCGGGTTGGGTGTTGTGGGCGAAAACGGTCTTCTCATAAACGAAAAGTACGGTAGCTTTTGCTTTATAGGCGAAATAGTTACCGATATGCCCGTTGATTGCACAATGTATGAAGAAAAACGCTGTTTTCAATGCGGCTTGTGTAAAAAGCATTGCTTCGGCAAAGCCTTGTCGGGCAGTGGCTTTTTAAAAGAAAATTGCTTTTCTTACCTCACCCAGAAAAAGGGCGAGCTGTCTGAAAGCACAGCAAAATATATTAAAAATCAAGGCATTATTTGGGGCTGTGACGGTTGTCAGGATATCTGCCCCATGAATAAAAACGTTTCGGTATCACCTGTTAAAGAATTCCACAGCTCGGCGAAAAGCTTTTATGAAAGCGGAGATAATCTTGAGCACAGAGCATATTCCTGGCGGGGCAGAAACGTCATTGAAAGAAACTTAAAAATAATGTGTTGTAATGATGAGAAAAATAAATTATAATATATATGAAATTTATTGATAACAGGAGGCAACCATGAAACTTATTATCGGTATAATCAACAACGATGATGCAAACGATTTGCTCACCGAAATAACAAAAGCATCTTTTCAGGCAACCAAGCTTTCAACATCAGGCGGTTTTTTGAAAATGGGTAACGTTACCGTGCTTGTTGGCGTTGAAGACGACCAGGTTGCTCAGGTAGTTGATATTTTCAAAACCTGTTGTTCACGCAGAACACAGATGATTCCCACAACAACGCCATTTATGGGCGAGGGCTTTATCAGCGCAACACCCGTTGAGGTCACTATCGGTGGCGCAACGTTGTTTGTTGTTGATGTGGATAAAATGATTAAATTATGATGAATAATGTTAATTTCCCTGAAGGTGTGTTGGCGACGCTTGACAGCTTCTTTTTTGACGGGCGCCGCCCCCACGCAATGCTCATAGACGGTGCAAGTGATGAAGAAAGAGCAGCATGTGCTCAGCTTGCGGCAAAAATGATGGTTTGTGAAAATCCCGCAATGACTCCATGTGGTGAGTGCGAATGCTGCAGAAAAGCGGCGGAGCAGATTCACCCCGATATCGTGGTTTACAGAAAACCCGACGATAAAAAGAGCTTTGTTAAAGCCGATGTTAAGGATATGGTGGGCAAAGCCTATCTCACACCTAACGAGGCTTCAACAAAGGTTTTCATAATCAGCGAGCTTCAGAATATGACCGAGGAAAGTCAGAACGTTTTGCTCAAAATTCTTGAAGAGCCGCCTGTTTACACGTCCTTTATTTTAACTGCGCAGAATTCCAACTCGGTTATCGGCACCGTTCTTTCACGAGTTGTAAGGCTCAGATTGGGCAAATCCTCTTCGGCAAGCTTCAGCGAAAAAGCAATAAGCGTTGTGGCTGAATTGTCCAAAGCGGTTTTGTCGCCCTATGAAATCGACAGAATTGTTGCCGTTGCACCAATGGAGGGTAACAAACAGCTCACCGCAGAGGTTTTGAGTATGTTTTGCCTTGTGTTGCGTGATGCAATAGCAATAAAAAACAATTCACAATCACGCGAATTAGCAGATTTTGAAGGATGTACCGAGATTGCACAAAGACTTTCTCTCGGCAAAATTCTCGAAATGTATGAAAAAACAGAGGAGCTGTTACGCTCTCTTGAAAATAATCCTAACTACACATTGCTTTCGGCTGTATTTTGCGCCGGGCTTTAAAAATAACAGACAAACGGAGATTTATTATGGCAGAGGTTGTAGGCGTTCGCTTTAAAGAAAACGGCAAGGTTTATTACTTTGACCCGGATTCAAAGGCTTACTCCAAAAATGAAAAGGTTATAGTTGAAACGGTGAGGGGTATTGAGTGTGGCGAGGTTGCAACAGTCAACCACAAAATCAACGATGCTGAAATCATTCACCCCTTGAAAAAGGTTATAAGGGCCGCTACCGAGGCAGATATAAAAATAGTCAACGAAAATCAGAAAAAGGCAAAGGATGCCTTTGCTTTCTGTGAAAAAAAGGTTGAACAGTTGGGTCTTGATATGGACCTTGTTGAGGTTGAGTGCGCTTTTGACGGCAGCAAAATGCTCTTCTATTTCACATCTGACGACAGAGTGGATTTCAGAGAGCTTGTTAAAATCCTTGCGGGCAACTACAGAACAAGAATAGAGATGCGCCAGATAGGCGTCAGAGACGTTTCAAAAATGCTTGGCGGTCTCGGCATTTGCGGCAGACCCTTCTGCTGCTCACAGTTCCTTGACAGCTTTCACCCGGTTTCGATAAAAATGGCAAAGGAACAGGGGCTTTCCCTTAACCCCGGTAAAATCAGCGGAACCTGTGGCAGATTGCTTTGTTGCCTTAAATATGAACAGGAAAGCTACGAGTATCTTTTGAAGGTAACCCCACGCATCGGCTCGGTTGTTGACACCCGTGAGGGCAGGGGAACCGTTACCGACAGCAATCTTTTAACAGGTATGCTCAAGGTTCAGCTCGACAGGCGTCCCGAAGCAATTCCTGCAGAGTTTTCACGCAAGGAGGTGCGCCTTGTTAAAGGTGCAAAACCCCCGAAAGATGAAGAAGTTGAGGATTCAGAGGAATAAAAATTACAAAATCCTATTGATTTTCACAAAATATGTGCTACAATAAACAAAAAAAGCAAAGGGAGGTCAGAGAAAATGGCATACAAGATTACTGAAGATTGCATTTCATGCGGTGCTTGTGCAGCAGATTGCCCCGTAGAGGCTATCTCTGAAGGCGACGGCATCTATGTTATCGATGCTGATACTTGCATCGATTGCGGTGCTTGTGCAGGTTCTTGCCCCGTTGGTGCTCCTGTTGAGGCTTAATTTTTTGCTTTTAGCGCAGAACAAAAGTAAAATTTGCTCCCGATTGTGTCGGGAGCTTTTTACTTTTTTAGTCGTTTTGCCGGCCTCGGAGTATCTTTATACACCGTCGGCACAGCAAAGCCGCCTTCTGCATCAAAAATCAAAAAATTAAATTTGTGTTGCTTTTAGCGCAGAACAAAAGTAAAATTTGCTCCCGATTGCGTCGGGAGCTTTTTACTTTTTAGTCGTTTTGCCGGCCTCGGAGTATCTTTATACACAGTCGGCACAGCAAAGCCGCCTTCTGCATCAAAAACCAAAAAATTAAATTTGTGTTGCTTTTAGCGCAGAACAAAAGTAAAATTTGCTCCCGATTGTGTCGGGAGCTTTTTACTTTTTTATCTTTTTTTGTAACTCCCGGTTTTTGTCGGGAGTTATTATATTTTTTATTTTAATCTGTAACTGTAAATAAATATTATAATTATCAAAAATTTAATAATTTTTAATTGTAATTTATATGTAATATATGATATAATCTTATGGATAATGGATAGGTGTCATCATTTTTGAAAACGAAGGTGATTATTGTGGCAATGAAAAGATTTCTTGATATAACAGATTTTTCCAGAGAAGGTCTGCGAGAAGCCCTTAACCTTATGACGTTTATGAAAGATAACAGGGGTTTTTATTCCACAGAGATGAATAAGAAAACTCTTGTAAGTGCATTTTGGGAAAAAGACCGCAACAGCGAGTCGGCGTTCAGAACAGCGGTTCTCAGAATGGGTGGCAGCGTTATTCCGTTTGAAAGCGTTGAGGGTGAAAGCCTCAAGGATGCCGTTATAGCTATGTCGTCATATGCAGATGTTATTGCTATTTCACACCCCAAGAAGGGTGCGGCAAGGGCGGCATCTCTTTATGCAAGGGTTCCCGTCATAAATGCCGGTGACGGTAAAAGAGCATACCCCGTAAAAACACTTTGTGATTTTTCATCTGTGTGGATTGAGAAAAATCACGTTTCAAATATGAAAATCGGCTTTCTGGGCGATTTCAGCGATAATGCACTTGTGAAAAGCCTTTTACAGTGCCTTAACCTTTACAAGGGCAATGAGTTTTATTTTATCTCGGTTAACGGCAAGCCTGTTTCGGATGATTACGTTAATCTTATGGATAAACGTGAAAAGAACTTCACGGTGTTTGATAATCTTTTCGACGTTATCGGTGAGCTTGACGTTCTTTATATGACTCCTGTAACGTCAAAGAGTTTTGACAGCGAAATAATGTTTAACGCCAGAAAGCACAACTTTGTTCTTGATGAAAGAATGCTCCTTTCTGCAAAGCCCGACCTTGTTATTCTTCACCCGTTTCCGAGGGGTGACGAGCTTGACTATACTGTTGACAATGACAGCAGAGCAAAATACTTTGATATGTTCGACAGGTACGTGGATGCTTGTATGGCGGCTATTCTCAAAACTGTCAGCGGCAAAGCGGGCAGATTGATTGAGCCTGATTACGAAGAATCCACACACGATGTTTGTTGCGATAAAGAGGATTGCATAACGTCAACTGAAAAATATCTTCCGTCGTTGTTTTTTGAAACGTCAGACGGCAGAAAGATTTGTAAATATTGCGGACAAGAGTTGAAATAAATGGCAGGAAATTTGCTTATTATTAACGGGTCGCCCAGAAAAGAGGGCTTTACAAACACAATTTGCTCAGAATCATTGAAAAACACAGGCTTTAAAAATGTAGCGGTTTTTGATTGCTACGAAAACCAAATCAAACCTTGTATTGCCTGTGGCAAATGTGCAGAAATCGGCGAGTGCGTGTTTGATGACCTGAAAGAATTTTTTGATTTATTTGAAAAAACAGACGTTATTGTTTTTCTGAGCCCAATTTATAATGGCGGGCTTTCATCACCGCTGAAAGCTCTTGTTGACAGATTTCAGGTTTATTTTAATCTTTTTTACAAAAACGAAAAAATTCAACCAATAAAAAAACGGCGTAAGGCAATTTTGCTTTGTACCGCCGGCAGAGATGGCGAGGATGAGTTTTCATACGTGAAAAAACAGCTTGAACGCTCCTTTACCATTCTCAATATTTCCTTGACGGGTGCGGTCCTTTGTAAAAACACGGATACTGAGCCCGATTATGAAAATTCACTTAACGAATTTCAAACGCTTCTTAGAAGGAGTTCAGAAGATGAGTAAAATAAGAATCAGGATAATAGCGATTGTTGCGGCTGTTCTGACGGCTGTAACCGTTCTGGGTGTTATCGGCATATCCCTCACAGTTGAGGATTCCCTTTTTAACACCGACACACCAATGCGAATAACCTGCAACTCAACCGTTGTCGGTACAATTGAGAAAAAAGAGGATTACGAGGCGTTTATTTTTGAGGTTGAAAAACCGGGTGCTCTTGTAGTTAAGCTCCAGCACGATAACCTTCTCGATACGGTTAAATGCGGTTACGTACTGACTCTTTATAAAATAATAGAGGGCGAAAAAAACACATATCAGGAGATAACATATTTTGAATCCTTCTGGAATGAAACAACCTCAAGCTGGGGCGAAACAGGTGTTTCTGTTGGCACCTATGTTGTGGTTGTTGAACCGGGAGTGGATATTATTTTCGGTGATTTCACCCTTGTGACCGCTTTCACGGCAACTCCGGCTTACGAGAAAGAGCCCAACAACATAAAAGAGGCTTCAAATGAAGTAAAAGTAGGTGAATCTTTCTATGCGTCCTCGTCACAGCTCAAAGAGGGCACGGATGTTGACTGGTACAGATTCGAGCTTGAATACGACAGCTGTATTGACATATCCTTTATTCACGATGACCTTACCTTACCCACATCGGGCTGGAATATCAAGATTCTCACAGAGGATGAGCAGATTGTCTGCGATTACCGTTCACTTCTTACGGATGTTCATCTCAAAACGGGTACAATCGGTCTGAGAGCAGGCACGTATTACATCAAGGTTGAATCACAGACACCTATTGCAGATACCTACAGCGTGCTCATAGCCGCAGACAAGGCGAAAAACCACGAGTTTGAAATGAACGACACACCTGAAACAGCAACAGACCTTCCCAAGGGTATTGCAATAACAGGTGCTCTTGCAGAAAAGCTCCTCAGCCTTGATAAGGATTATTATAAATTTACTGTTCCCGCCGATGGCTACGTTGAATTCTATTTCAAGCACAGCGAAATAGAAGGCGACAAAAACGGCTGGAATATCAGACTTATGAAGCAGGATGATAACGGCGAATATTATCAGGTAGTAAAGAAGATGTCAAAATGGAAGGACAAGGACGTTTCTGTTTACAGCCTGGGGCTTGCCGCGGGCGATTACTACATTGTTATTGATGCGGATTCTCTTGCACACAATTCTGCAACGTATTCAATACAGTGGAACTTCACCGCAAAAGAAAACTTCGAAAAAGAGCCCAACAACGTTATGAAGAGGGCACAGACAATCAGCTTCAACGAATATTATTACGGTGCAATTATTTCATCGGATATGATTTTTGACGAGGATTATTATAAACTCGAAATCACCGAGGATATGACTGTTAACCTTGAGCTTGGTCACGAAATAGTGCCAGACGGTTCAATTTCCTGGATTGCAAGCATTGTTGACGAAGATAACGAAGCGCTGTATTCAATAGAATCCTCTCCCGATGACGGAGTTATTTCAACAGGCGACGTTAAGCTGTCACAGGGTACCTACTACGTCAAGATAGAAACGGGTATGTATGAATCTGAGATCCCTTATTACTTCAGAGTTAGTGTAGGGTGATTTTCACGGAAAAGTGAGTGGACGATGAAAAAACTTATTTGTGTGCTGTTGGCGGTTGTGATAATTGCTGCGGGGTGCTGCTCATGTGGTGCCCCCCTTGATAAAGAAAACAGATATGTTCTTGTTGCTTCTTTTTACCCCATATATATTTTCACGGCGAATCTCGTGGATGGTATTGATGATTTCAGGGTGGAAAGTCTGGCGCAACAGAACGTTGGCTGTCTTCACGATTATTCGTTAACCGCAAAGGACGTTAAGCTTCTCGATGATGCAGATTTGTTCGTGATGAACGGTGCAGGCATGGAAACCTTTATGGAGGATGTTTTTGAGGGTGTTGACGGGTTAAAAGTTGTTGATTCTTCAGAGGGCATAGAAGTGCTGTGCAATCATAAGCATCACGAAGGTGCTGAGGAATCTTCTCACCATCATCACGATGAAAATTCTCATATATGGCTTTCGGTTAAAAATGCAAAAAAACAGATAGAAAACATAAAGAACGGTATAATTGAGAATTTTCCCCAATATGAGGACGAAATAAACGAAAACTTTGAGAAATATCTTCTGAGATTGGCGGAGCTTGAAAAAGCAAGAGATGAATTTTCAGAACAGGTTAAAGGTAAAAAGGCAGTATCCTTTCACGGTGCCTATGAATATCTGGCAGTTGAAACGGGCTTCGTAATTTCCGAAACCATTGAAACGGATGACGGTGGCGAGCCGCCTGCAAAGGAGCTTGCTGAACTTAGTGAGCTGATAAAAAATGAAAAAATAAAGGCTCTTTTCACAGAGCCCGGGTATGAAGGCTCGGCGGCAGAAATTCTTGCCCGTGAAACGGGATCCGAAATATATGAACTCAATCCTGTAATCAGCGGTGACAGAAAACTGAGTGCTTACGAGGATACAATGAAACAAAACTACGAAACTATTTTAAAGGCGGTGAAGTGATGTCGTCAGGAAACGGATGCGGACTCTGCAAAATAAAAATTGAAAATATCGGCGTTAAAAAAGGCGGTGAGGTCCTGCTTTCAGACGTTTCCTTTGAGCTTCATTGCGGTGAGCTGACGGCTGTTATCGGCGTTAACGGTGCCGGTAAAACAACGCTCATAAAGGCAATTCTCGGTGAAATACGTCATGAGGGTAGCGTTTCTTTTGAATCCCACGATGGCGAAAAAATCGGGAACATAACAATAGGCTACGTGCCACAGCACCTTGATTTCGACAAATCTGCCCCCATAAGCGTTGAGGACTTTTTATTGACAGGGCGTACTAATTCACCAATATGCTTCAGAAAAAACAAAAAGCTTATTAAAGAGATTGATGATGCTCTTGATATGGTCGGTTGCCGTGATTTGAAGAAAAGGCCCCTGGGTGCTTTATCCGGTGGCGAGCTTCAAAGAGTTATGCTGGTCAATGCTCTTCACCCATTGCCGGAGCTTCTCATTCTTGACGAGCCCGTTTCGGGTGTGGATGCTTTGGGTAGTGAAAGATTTTATGAAACAATTGATAATCTCAGGCATAATTATCATATGGCGATAGCTATGGTATCGCACGATTTGGGAATTGTAAGAGATTATGCCGACAACGTTCTTCTTATAAATAAATCTGTTTTGAAAAAAGGCTCAGCCCAAGAGGTTTTCGATTCGGGCGAATTCAAAAACAGCTTTTTCTGCCTTGGCGAAAAGGAGGAAAAGAAATGAACGTGATATACAGCTTTTTTTCGTCTGTCGTACCTTTTTCCTGGGCAGACTATAAATTTATGATAAACGCCTTGCTGGCGGTTATGCTGATTGCTCCGTTGATGGGTATTCTCGGAACAATGGCGGTAAACAACAAGATGGCTTTTTTCTCCGATGCGTTGGGTCACAGCGCATTTACGGGTATCGCCCTTGGTGTTGTTCTCGGCATACATAACCAGTTGATATCTCTGTTGGCTTTCGGCGTTTTTCTTGCCTTGGTCATAACAAGGGTGAAAAATAAAGGCAACGCTTCGTCAGACACGGTAATCAGTGTGTTTTCATCGACCTGTGTTGCTGTTGGTTTGCTGGTGCTTTCCTACGGCGGTGGCTTTTCAAAATACAGCAGCTACCTTGTTGGCGACGTGCTCAGTGTTTCACCCGATGAAATAATCGGCCTTCTTATAACTCTTATTGTGGTTGTTGGTGTCTGGTGCGTTATTTACAACAAGCTCCTTATAATTTCAGTTAACCGTGAGCTTGCGGCATCAAGAGGCATAAAAACCTCACTTTATGAAAACCTTTTCGTTGTTCTTGTTGCGGTTGTTGTAATGATTTCAATAAAATGGGTGGGAATTCTTCTGATTAACTCCCTTTTGATTCTTCCCGCCGCAAGTGCAAGAAACGTTGCGAAAAATTCAAGGCAATATCTTGCTTTGTCTGTTCTGATATCGTTCGTCTGCTCCATATCGGGTCTTATAAGCTCGTTTTATTTCGATACCTCAGCCGGGGCAACAATCGTTACAATTTCAGCAGCAGTATTTTTCATTACTTATATTTTCAGAAAAAAATAATCCCGAAAGGACTGTATATAAATGTTATTTTCACAAGATATCGGTGTCGATTTGGGCACAGCCAATACCCTGGTTTTTGTTAAAGGTAAGGGTATTGTTATCCGCGAGCCCTCTGTTGTTGCGGTTGACGAAAGAACAAACCCCAAAACAGTTGTAGCGGTGGGTGCCGATGCCAAAAGGATGATAGGCAGAACTCCCGGCTCAATCACCGCCGTTCGTCCCCTTAAAGACGGCGTTATTGCCGACTTTGATATGACCTCTGATATGCTCAAGGAATTTGTTAAAAGAGCAATCAGCGGCTCACCCTTTAACAGGGCAAGAGTTATGATATGCATCCCCTCGGGCGTTACCGAGGTTGAAAGAAGAGCTGTTCACGATGCTGCAAAAAGTGCGGGCGCAAGATATGTCAGCCTTATAGAGGAGCCTATGGCGGCAGCAATCGGTGCGGGTCTTCCCGTGCTTGAGGCAACAGGCAGTATGATTGTTGACATCGGCGGAGGTACAAGTGAGGTGGCAGTTATCTCTCTGGGTGATATAGTAACCTCAAAATCCGTCAGAGTTGCGGGTGATAACTTCGACGATGCAATTATTTCTTACGTAAAAAGAACCTTTAATCTTCTCATTGGTGAGCGTTCGGCAGAGGATATAAAGCTCAAGTTGGGCTCTGCTTACCCCTATGAGGGCGAGGCGGCAATGGAAATAAAGGGCAGAAACCTTATAGACGGTCTTCCCAAATCTGTTGAAATAACAAGTGAGCAGGTGCGCCAGGCACTTGCTGACCCCGTTGACCAGATTCTTGATTCTATAAGATACACTCTTGACAGAACTCCACCCGAGCTTGCGGCGGATATTATCGAAAGAGGCATCACCCTTACAGGTGGCGGTGCTTTGCTCAGAGGTCTCGATAAGCTTATTTCCACCGAAACGGGTATGCCTGTTCACGTGGCGGAAAATCCCCTTGACTGTGTTGTTAACGGAACGGGAATTTGCCTTGAAAAAGATCTTTTAGGCTTCAAGAAGGGTTAATTTATGAAAAGATTTTTACGCAGTGCGGTTTTTCGCAATTTGGTGGTGATAGCTGTTGTGCTCCTTGCGGGTGCACTGACAGCTTCGCTGAGCCATAATGCGTCTTCACCGTTAACGTCTGCAATAAGCTTTGTTTTCTCGCCACTTCAGAAATTATCGGCGGCCATAGCCGATAATATAGATGATTTATCAGGCTCATTTGTGTCATCCTCGGTTTATAAAGAAGAGAATGAACGCTTGGAGGGCGAGCTTCAGGAATACAGAAAAAAGCTGGCAGAATATGAAGAATTAAAAAAACGTGTTGATGCCTATGAGGAATTCTACGGTATCAAAAAAACCAACCCCGATTATGAATTCAGCTACGGCTCTGTTATATCACGTGATGCCGCCGACGTGTACGGTTCATTTGTGCTTGATATCGGCTCCAAGGATGGTGTTGAGGCAAACGATCCGGTAATATACGGCGAATATGTTGTGGGTGTGGTGAAAAAAGTAAATTTATCCACCTGTGTGGTCTACCTTGTGACAGATCCGAGAGTGAACATCGGTGCTTTTGAATCGGGCACGAGAGAATACGGCTACGTCAGCGGCGATGAAAAGCTCTATAAGGACGGCCTTTGTAAGCTGTCGGGGCTCGATTCGTCAACCTCGGTTGTGGGTGGCGGAATTGTCTGCACCTCGGGCGCGGGCGGAGTTTTCCCCAACGGTCTCATAATCGGCGAGGTTTCCGCTGTGGAGCACGACGATATTTCAGCTTCATATTATGCAGAGGTGAAGCCCTTTGCAAAGCTTGATGAAATAACAGATGTTTTTGTAATAACCTCCTTTGAAGGCCAAGGGGAGGAAAGCAGTAATTAAGAGAGGTGAAAATCTTGCGCTACGGTAACAACAAGCCAAAGTATATACGATGGGCAATATACGTGCTCATAGGTGCTGTTGCAGTATTACTGCAGAATTCGGCAGGCCATTTTTTCAAGCCCGGCAGTGCAAGGATTTTTATCGCTGTGTGCATAGCTGTTTGTGTGGCTATGTTTGAAAGAGAAATAGCATCTTCGCTGATTGGTGCCTTCACAGGCGTTCTGTTGGATATTTCCTGCGGGGCAGATGGCTTCAATGCTGTTTTGTTCGTGGTTTTGTGTGCGGTCTGCAGTCTGCTGATAAGCCATTTTATGAGAAACAATTATATAACTGCATTGGTTCTGGGCACGGGCTCCCTTTTTGTGTATGAAATTATGTATATCATAATAAACTATGCGGGAGCGGGGCTGTCATTGGGGGCAATATTCTCCTTCTATCTGCCCTCGCTGTTGTTGTCGGTGTTGATTATCCCCATTTGCTACGAAATTGTTAAGTTAGTTTATTCGGCGTTTAAAACCGCTGATGAGTAAGGTGTCGAAAAATGTCAGTCAATTTAAGAAAAAGAAGAAGAATATCGGGCACCGTTATCATCGGCGTGCTTTTTCTGCTGTTAGTGATTGCTCTTGGCAGAACACAGCTTGTTAACGGTGAAAAGTATAAAGCCGCGGCGGACAGCCTTGCGGTTTCGGTGAGCTCTGTTAAAGCCTCAAGGGGAGAAATTCTTGATTGTAACGGTTTACCCCTTGTAACAAACAGAACAGGAAATTCTATTGTTTTTAAACACGCGGATTTCCCTGCTGCAAAAAATCAGCAGGAAAGAAATGATGTTATTTTTTCACTTATAAGCCTGTTTGAAAAAAACGACCTTGAGTGGAAAGATATTCTGCCATTGAAATATAACAAAAAAGGCGTTCTTGTTATTGATAAAGAACGCATGACAGAGTTTGAGTATATGGTGTCAGAAAATATGCTTGAGCTTGAAAAGGGTACAGATTCAACTGCTGATGAATGTATGCAGGCGTTAATCAAAAGATACGGTCTTGAAGAGTATTCACCCGAGGACGCAAGAAATATTGCGGCTGTTTGCTTCGGTATGAAATATGCATCGTTTTCAGTTGTATCACCCTATACCTTTGCAGAGGACGTGCCCACAAATGTTGTGGCAACGATAATGGAAAACAGCGAGAAGTATGCGGGCGTTGCTTCTGAGGCTGTGGGCTATCGTGAATACAAGGATACTACAAGCTATTCTCACATTCTTGGTGTTGTGGGCTCAATCAGCGCTGATGAATATGCTCTTGAAAGCAACAAACTCAAGGAAAAGCTTAGTGACGAAGCGTTGACAGGTGCCCAGATTTCCGTTCTGAAAAATAATGCATATACCTTAAATGACAGCTACGGAAAAAGCGGTATAGAATACGCTATGGAAAGCTACCTCAGAGGTGTTAACGGAATAAAAACAACAACCACCGCATCTGACGGAAGCGTTACGGAAGCCTATCTTTCAAAGCCGGTTCAGGGTAACACGGTTGTCACAACCGTTGATGCCGAGCTTCAGAAGGTTGCGGCAAAAGCCCTTGCGGATATGCTTGTTGACAATAAAAACTCATCATATTTCGGCACAGCGGGTGCTATGGTGGTTATGAACTGCAAAACAGGGGCAGTTTTAGCCAGCGTAT
Source organism: Oscillospiraceae bacterium (assembly GCA_015066225.1). Taxonomy (GTDB): domain Bacteria; phylum Bacillota; class Clostridia; order Oscillospirales; family Acutalibacteraceae; genus DTU089. The sequence goes on along the minus strand of SVOT01000004.1, from coordinate 139,431 downwards.
CATTGCCGTCGTATGATATCACAAGATATTTCAAGGATTATGATAAGCTTGTTGCAGACACTGAAAGTCCCCTGTGGAACAGAAGTCTGCAAAGTGCCTATGCTCCCGGTTCAACAATGAAGCCTGCCGTAGCAATTGCGGCACTTGAGGAAAAAGAAATAGATATCAACAGCAGCTGCTACTGCGGCGGAACCTACGTTCTTGAGGACCAAACCTTCAAATGCCTTTCAAGTCACGGTTACCTCAACGTTACAACTGCCATTGAAAAATCCTGCAACATTTTCTTCTTTGAAACGGGCAAAACCCTTGGTATAGACAAAATGAACAAATATTGCAATCTTCTCGGTCTCGGTCAGAAAACAGGTATAGAATTGCCTGAGGCAGAGGGTATGCTTGCAAGCATCGCCAACAAAGAGGCAAATAACCAGGTGTGGAACCCCGGTGACACCGTTCAGGCGGCAATCGGTCAGTCTGATAACCTTTTCACACCTCTTCAGCTTGCCAACTATTGTGCAACAATAGCAAACGGCGGTACACGATACAAGCCCTATATTATAAAGTCCGTTCTCTCTGCAGATATGTCTGAGATTATATATGAAACAGAGCCCACAGTTCTTAACACAATCAATGTCAGCGACAAAACCCTTGAGATTGTAAAAGAAGGTATGCATAACGTTGTTAAAAACGGTGCATCTTCGTACTATTATAAGGATTGTATAGTTGACGTTGCGGGTAAAACAGGTACGTCACAGGTTAAAAGAACAACCGAAAGCGGTGTCACAATGACCTGCAATAACGGGTTCTTTATTTCCTTTGCGCCATACGACGACCCCGAAATAGCCATTGCAATAGTTGCAGAAAATGCCCTTACAGGTAGCCAGACCTCTCAGGCGGCGGTACCGGTTTATAATTACTATTTCGGTCAGCGCACAAAATACGACACGGCGGGAATACCCGATAATCTTATTCCGTAAGGTGATAAAATGAAAGTTGTTACAGTTGCATCCGCAAAAGGCGGAGTGGGTAAATCCACATTTTGCTCTTGCGTGGGCAAGGTGCACGCCCTGCACGATAAAAGGGTGCTTCTTGTTGATATGGATATCGGCGTGAGAAGCCTTGACATACTTCTCGGTGTTGCCGAAAAAACTGTTTATAACTGGGGCGACCTTTTAAAGGGCAATTGTGATTTCAGACAGGCAGTTATAGAGGTCAGCAGAAATCTTTATCTTTTGCCGGCACCCATTGATTTTTCCGAAAGCTACACGCCCGAGAAATTCAAGGAAGCAATCGGACCCTATAAAAAAGACTTCGATTACATTTTTCTTGATGCGCCTGCGGGGCTTGAAAGAGGCTTTCTTCTTTCGGCGGGCTCGGGCGACAGCTGTGTTATAATCACAACACCGGACACTGTAAGCATACGTGCGGCGTCCTATGCCTGCGACGGTGTTCGCAAAGCGGGTATAAATGATGTGAGACTTGTGGTTAACAAATTCAATAAAAAAACACACAGGAAAATAGATGTGGATTCGGTTATAGACACTGTCGGTGCAAGGCTTCTGGGCATTGTTCCGTATTCTGAAGAAATATATAATTGCTCCGACGGTGAAAAAATCCCGTATTCCTGCAAGGGCAACGAAGCGATTGTACGCATAGCTAAAAGAATGGATGGCGAAAATCTTCCGTTCAGAGTGAAAAATCTTTGATGAAAAAAGCTGTAAAAATGATGAGTTTTTACAGCTTTTTTATATTGACATTTTTCGATTTTTTAGTATAATGATTTTTGCACAAAGATTTGTAGCTACATCTTTTCAAGGTTTTCCTTGGTGTGCCGAAAATAAAACAGGGGGGCTGACGGACGTCGGCTGAGATAGAAAACATTCCTTTTCTGACCCTAATAACCTGATGCGGATAATGCCGCCGTAGGAAAAATACCTTTGAGATACTCTCTCCCTATGGCTGTGTTACCGCCGTAGGGAGATTTTAATTCGGAGGTATTAATTTTTATGAATGAACTTACAAAAAAACAAAAAATAAGACGGCTTGCAGAAACCGCAATAATGCTTGCACTTGCAACAATTCTGTCGGAGCTTGCCGTGGTGAAATTTCCTTTCGGGGGAAGTGTCACAATATTCAGCCAGGTGCCTATGATTGTTATTTCATATCGCTATGGTGTGAAGTGGGGCGTATTCGGCGGTCTTACAATGGGTATCATACAAATGCTTTTCGGTATGGGTAATTTTGCATACGTCAGCGGAATATTGGCATATCTGATACTTATTTTTGCGGATTACATAATAGCTTTCGGTTGTCTTGGCCTTGGCGGAATGTTCAGAAGCAAGGTTAAGGAGCCTTCTGTTTCGTTGGCTTTAGGCGGTGCGGTGGTTTCGGTTATCAGATTTTTGTGCCACTTTGTCAGCGGTGTCACAATCTGGGGTGACTATTCTCAGGGCGCACAGGCTGTGTGGGAATATTCATTGTCCTACAACGGTGGATATATGCTGCCCGAGCTCGCAATTACTGTTTTCGGTTGCGTTGTAATCGGTGCTTTGTTTGATTTGAGTGCACCTGAAATCAAGATAAGAAAACGAAAAAAATAATTTAAAAGTAAAATATTTGTAAACCTCTTCGGGAATTTCAGATTTTATTTGAATTTTGTCACAAATGATGATAAAATGATAAAAAGATTTTTCCGAGGGGGTTTTTCCTTGAGAGATAAAAAAACAAAGGGTGAGCTTGAGTCGGTTCAGGATATGGCGGCGAAAATCATTGATGACAAGGTTCTTTCCGAGGACCGAGTTGCTTCCGCTATGAATAAAACCTCAGAGTATTCAAATGATGATTTGTCTTTGGAGCTTGAACAGCTGGCGCTGACCTTTAAAAACGAATATGAAAAAGCAAAGAATATGACTCCCGATGAGTTGGAGCAAAACGGTTTTTCTGAAGAAAACAGTATTCCCGAAGAGGATTTGTGCCAGTGCTGCGGTGAGCGTGTGAAGGATAGATCATACGGTCAGAACCACGAGTACTGTGATGTCTGCACAGAGGCTATGCGCCGTTATCCCTTCAGTATCCCCACGCTTATTCTTGCTGTTGCGGTTGTTTTTGTGGCAGTAGTCAGCGTGCTGAATTTTGCGGTTGATTACAAAATATATGAAAACGTGAAGCAGGGCGACGAATATTATGCTCAGGGCAAGCTTTATTCTGCATATTACGAATATAACGATGCAGCATCTGCCCTCAAGGAGCAGAACTCGGTTTCAAAAACCGCCTCCTTGAAAATGGTTGATATCTTATATGATACAATGCCACAGGGTGTCAGCTCAATGAGCCAGCTTGTTACGTTGATTGACTCAACGCTTACTCCGGCGGAGCTTAATATGCCCATTTACAAAGAATACGCAGATATGCGAACAAAGAGCCTTATTATCTACGGCACGCTTCAAAAGGTTTATGCCGTTACGGAAAACGAGGAGTATGCAGACTTTGATGGTAAGGATGAAAAGGTTTATGAAGCAATGACTTCCGACCTTGAGGATATATTAGGCGAAAAGGTTTCGGTTATTTCTGCAGACAGCGAGACTACACAAAAAGCAAATTGCAGTGAAGCAGCTGTGCGCTGGTATCAGAGTATGCTCGCTTATTCCTTGGGCAAAAACGACGAATTTTACGCATATATGAACAGAGTTGCGGAGCTTGAGCCCGACTTGTTGTGGCTTTATGCATATCAGCTGGGCTCTGTTGAGCTGCAGCTCGGAAATATTGATAAAGCTACCGAATATGCCGATAAGCTTTATAAAAACAATCTCGATTCTGCCGATGCCTATGAGCTCTATTCTTCAATTTACAGAATGCAGAATCAACCCGACAAGGCAATTCAATGGGCTAAAGACGGTATCGCAATCGAGCCGAACTTCCCGGATTTTTACAGAGCACTTGCTATGGCGTACGTTGTAAAGGGCGATTACGACTCTGCAAAAGAGGCTGTTGATACGGCGTTGCAGATTGACCAATATGTCAATGCCTATGAAACCGCAATAGTAATTGAAAATGAGCTTGGCAACGACGACAAGGTGGAAGAATACAAAAAAGCAATTGAGGATATGGATGCCAAGCTGTCAGACAAAATAAAAAGCTATCTCAAGGGCGAAATATCCGCAAAGGATATGTTTACGAAAGGGACAGGTGAAGTGGAATGATACATCTTTATGTTATTACACGTGTGCTGACCTTTTTCGGAACAGAAATGAGAGTTTTCTGGGAGCATCTTGTCTGCCGCGTTGCAAAAATCGTTGCAGAGGATATAAGAGCGTTTAAGGTCAGCGAGCTTTGCGGCCACGTGGAGCACGAGCTTCTCAAAACAAAAAAACAGGCATTTCTTATGTGTTGGTTGCCCTTCACACTTAACTTTATTCTGGGCTTCCTTTTGCTTCTGAGCGGCTCTTACAGAATTATTTATCTCGGCAACTATGCCGCAATAAAATATTGGGTATTCCTTTACGTGGGTGTTTCCTGTCTTGCAAACTGTGCCCCCTCTTTTGAGGATATACTTTCATTCAAGGATATGTTCTATTCAAAAGACGGCAGTGTGGCTTTGAAGGTGCTTCTTGCACCGTTCTTCGGTGTTGCGTATGCAATGGCGTTCTTAGAAAGATATTCAATAACATTTATTCTGGCGGTTGCTTTTGCCGTTGCATTTCCGTGGATCTTTAATTTCGTTTTACCCGCAGTTTCACTACTCGGGAAATTACTGTGATAACTTTATAAAACCAGAACTCGGTACCGCAATGTGTACCGAGTTCTTTTACATTATGTTTTGTGTAAGAATGATTTCGTTTTTGTCTGTGAATGTTGCAATAATACCGTTCCGGTGATGTGTAGAAAATACGGGTGCTTTCGCATACATTGTGAGGTTCCACTTGACGTTGGGGTAAATTTTGCCGATGTAGTTTGTGCAGATTGCAATTTCGGGCTTGAGCACCTTTAAAAAGCTTTTTGAAGATGAGCCGTAGTAACCGTGGTGACCGATTTTCAAAAGGTCAACATCACCGATTTTTTCGGCATACATTCCCTCAAGCCCTGTGTCTTTTGTGAAGTCGGCGGCGAGAAAGGCCCGTTTTTCACCTTTTTTTACAATAACACCGACACTGCTTGCGTTTTCGCCTTTTGCTTTGAGCGCATCGGCGGTGTTTGTGTTCAGAAACTGTATTGTGAAATCCCCGAACTCAAATTTTTCATCGGGCAAATTACTTATTACATCAATATTACGTTTTTCTAGGGTAGCTATTATATTATTGTATGTTTTTTGGTTTCCCCAATCCTCGGATTCAAGCTTTGTTGAAACGTCCGTGTCAAACTTTTTGAAATAGGCTTTTTTGGCGGTGATAGCTTCATCGCTGAAAATAGCTTCAAAGTTACCCGCGTGGTCATAGTGGATATGTGTGCCCAGAATAAACTCAAAATTCACATTACCCTTTTCGTCGGCGGCAACCTTTTTGATGTAGCTGATAACCTCGTCACGGTAGCCCTTATATTCTGTTTTTCTGCGTGGGTTTTCGTTACCCTCACCGGAATCAACAAGAGCAAATTTTCCGTTGCTTTCGAGAATGATGCAATCGGAGTTTGCGGTATTCAGAAAATGAATTCTGTCGCTGTTTGAATCATTTTCAAAGGTTTCATCGGTGATGGACACCTTGTTAACGAGAGCGTTACCTATTGCCACCACAATAATATCAAGAATGAAAACAGAGAGCATAACACAAGTGACAACCCAGGTTGCAATCACTCTTGCAAGCTTTTTCTTATCCTTTTGCATCTTTTGCCTCCTTTTTTATTTGTGAGCAGCAAAAACACACAAAAAGCACAGGGTAAGCATAAAAAATGCAACCAACACAAATCAGCACAACAAATATAAGTGATGATATTTTCTTTTTGCCGAATGCTTCACTCAGAGATTTATACGGAACGTTTTGCCAGACCGAAACGATAAGCATAGCACCTACGCAATGCATCGGTATGCGTGAGAGTATTTCGGGGAAGAAGCCGAAAGCAACAACACAAAGAGCGTAACAGACCACTGCAGACAGGGGGCTGAAGCCTGCACAGGTATGCTCTTGAACGGGCATACCCGAAAGGAGCCCTGTTGATACGTTTGTTATTGCGGGGCGTACCTTCTTTTCTTCTGCACAATTAAGATAAAGCAAAAACGCTGTTGAAATGATGCCCTCAAGAAGGGTGCTTATTTTTATTTTGTCAAACGACACCAAAGAAGAAAGCGGAAAAACATTGCTTGCAACAGTCGGGATTTCGTTGATGGTTGTCAGCTCAGCTACAGGGTTAAGAATAAGGTTTAATAAAAAGGGAACCGCAAGTGTTATGAAAGAAGCAGGGATGTGTTTGTTGAGCTTTTTGAATTTGAAGGGGTAGGTAATCATGGCAAAAAGAGTTATTGTTCCATATAAAAGCCCCCTGAAATTCGGGTGGAAACCTAAATATCTGTAGGATTTTAACATTTCAAAGGCTTCGGCACCGCTTGCGCCTATACCGAAATAAAGGTTAGTTAAGAGGATTGTTGCAACAAGTGCAATGCCTAAACCTACGCCGCCTTTTACCACAGGGGTGATGCTTATAGACGCTTTTCCTTTTTTCATTAAAAGAAAAAGCAAGGAGCCCAAGGCTATGCTCAGTGCGAGAGTAGCGGCACTTGCTTGACCGATGATGATAAGCACGGGCACCAGAAGTGCTGTGGACGGTGCGAAGATTTTATTTTTGTTGCCGATGGATGCCACGCAGCAAATCAAAGAACAGATGAGCATGCTCCATTTGCCGAGACCCGCGGCGGCGCATACACAAAAGGTGTATGAGCCGATAAGCATAGCGGCACTTATACCGTTGGCTACGTCGGTTAATTTGCTTTTTTTAACGCAAAAATCACTCATTTTATAAACCTCAGTTTCATTCATTGCAGAGTATTTTACAATAATTATCTGAAATAAACAATAGCGATATTAAAAATATTTACAACCTTATGTGAAAGTTATTGACAATTCCGTTTTCTTTAATTATAATATATGTACTCATATTATGAAATGGAGTGTGCATGTAATGAATATGTCACCTGTTAAAAAGATAATTTTGGCTGTTGCGGCGGTTACCATCGCAATTGCTCTTATCACAGCAAACAATATGGCTTCTGTTATGTTAATTGTTGCTTCAAGAGAAGATGGCAAGACTCAGCAGGTTCAGGCGGGTAGCAATAACCAGTCATATCAGAATAATAACAGTGTCGGAACAGGTAACGTCGGAACGGGCGATGCAGGTAACGCAGGCACAGGCGACGTTGGTACAGGCGACGCAGGTAACGCGGGCACAGGCGACGCAGGTAACGCAAGCACAGGCGATGCGGGTACGGGCGACGCAGGTAACGCGGGCACAGGCGATGCAGGTAATGCAGGTACAGGCGATGCAGGTAGCGCAGGTAATGCAGGTGCTGCTACCAATGATCAGGCAACCCTTGATATTTATAAAAAAGCAGTAAATAGCGCAAGAACAAAATCCAAGAGTGTTATCCGTGTTAAAGACGGTGCTATCAACTACAAGGGCATTGTTGAAGCCGGTGCACTTTCAAGTGTCGGCAGCTCTTTGATGGGTATGTTTATGGTTAAGGATGCTGCTTCAATCCAAGAAAAAAACGAGCCTTGGGAAAAAGAAAAGCTTCCTGATGCCTCTAATCTTACTTTGAACGGTATCCAGAAAATAACAAAAGAAGAAAAAGGCAACAACTACGTTATTACAGTAGTTGCTAAAAACGCAACAAACCCCCAAACCGGTGCTGACGGTGTCGGTGCTGTTGCAGGTGTTATCGAAGAATCACAGATTACAGGTGCTATCGGTAGCTTCCCTCTTCTTAAACTCAACAATATCAACATTGATTATGAAAACGTTACAGCTGTTGCAACTATTGACAAAGCAACCGGCAACCTTGTAAGCCTTGATCTTGATGCTCCCTGTATTCTTGGTCTTGATGCCGCTATGGGTCCCCTTAAAATCAATGGTGCAAAGGTTGGTATTGAGGTTATCACAGAATACAAGATTGACTATTAATCAGCATTTGAAACAGCGTCCTTGTGACGCTGTTTTTTTATTACGAGGTATATATGACAGATTTTTTAAACGCAGAAAACATTGCCCTCAGCTTGTCAGAAAAGCTTAAAGATAAAGTTTTAATAAAGGTTTTTGGAAAAACGGATTCAACAAATTCTTTGGTGCGCTCATTTGCAGAGAATGGGGCAGAAGAGGGCTTGTTTGTTGTGGCGGGCGAGCAAACCGCTGGCAGAGGGCGTCTTGGCAGAAGCTTTTATTCCCCCGGTGACACAGGCGTTTATATGAGCTTGCTGCTCAGACCCGAAATAAAAGCGGCGGAATCCGTTTTTATAACTACTGCGGCAGCGGTAGCGGTCTGCAGAGCGTTAGAAGAATGCGGTGCGAAGGCTCCCGAAATAAAATGGGTCAACGATATTTTTGTCGGTGGCAAAAAAGTGTGCGGAATTCTGACAGAAGCAAGCATTGACCCGTCAAGCAACAAGCTGAGCTATGCAGTTCTGGGGGTTGGGGTTAATATATATGCTCCCGATAGCGGTTTCCCTGAGGAAATTAAAAATATTGCAGGCGCGGTTTTTAGTGAAAGAAAAGAAAATCTTAGAAACAAATTTTGTGCCGCTTTTTTGAGTGAATTTTTTGATGTATATAATAATGGTATGTCACTGAAAAGTCACACCGATGAATATATACGAAGAAGTATTGTTATCGGCAAACAGGTTTCTGTGATTTCGGGTGATAGTGTCAGGTCAGCCTTTGTTGACGGAATAACTGAAAATTGTGAATTGAAGGTAACCTATGAAAACGGTGAAAAAGGGGTAGTTTCATCGGGAGAAGTCTCTTTAAAAATCTGACAGAGAAAAATTATGAAAAATCAACAATAAATAATGTTCAAAATCGTCATTAGTGAGATGAAAAATTTTTCAATTTACTTGCAATTAGCGGAATTGTGTGATAAAATCTGTTTGTATATATGATAGCGTACTGTATTGTGTATTGCTGTCGGTATCTATAATTAGGAGGATTACAATGAAAGCAACTAAGAAAATTGTTAGCGTTACCTTAGCAATAGTGCTTGTGGCTCTTGCTTTTGTTATGCCCGTTTCAGCGGCTAAAGCCTTGCCCCTCATTATTGTTGACGGTATATTCTCTACCGAGTTGTATAAAAACTACGGTACTGCTGATGAAGCACCCGTTTTCCCCACGGATTCAGATTCTCTCACAGCTATGGGTAAAGACATCGGTGGCGCTCTTATCGGTGGCATTATCAAATACGGCACAGCAAAGAAGGATTACGACGAATTTGCAAACGAATTCTTCCCTGTTGTAAACAAATACCTTGAGCCTATCGGCTACAATCCCGATGGTACTCCTGTTGATGACACAATTGGCTTTAAACAGCTTACAAAGCCCATGTCACAGTACACAGAAGAAGAAAAGGCAAGCCTTGTTGTTTTTGCAGAGGTTTATGCAAAAGAATACGGCGAAGAGAATGTTTATAACTTCAGCTATGACTGGCGCTCATCTCCTATTGATGTTGCTGCTGAGTTGAAGGATTTCATCAAAACCGTTAAAAATGAAACAGGTGTAAGAAAAGTTAACCTTATCGGTTACAGTATGGGTGCAAACGTTGTTCTTGCATACCTTGCTGCTAATGGCGGTAGCCTTATTAACAACCTTGTATTTGTTTCTCCCGCATGGCAGGGAACAAGCCTTGCAGGTAACGTTGTTACCAACGAGCTTGAAATCGATGCATTTGCTGTTGAAAACTTCCTTGTTCAGTTGGCAAATGTCAGCGCTACAACACATATTGCTGCTTTCATTATTTCATTTATAGCAACCTACGAAGACCTTTCAGGTGAATATTTCGGCGATATTGAATATGTTTTGTCAAATATTCTTCCTCGTTCTTATACCGACACATTCAATCCCTACATTGCGGGTATGCCCGGCTTCTGGAGCCTTGTCCCCGGTGAGGATTATGAAAAGGGTAAAGAGTTTATCTTCGGTAAAGATATCAATAAAGCTCTCGAAGATAAGATTGACGCTTACTATGAAATCCAGAAGGATGCTAAGAACATCATCGAAGATGCTATGGCAGACGGTATGAGGTTCGGCATCGTTGGTGGTTACAACTGCCAGATGATTCCTGTAAGCAAAGAGTTTGAACAGAGCGACACAATCATCGACGTTAAATACTGGAGCGGCGGTGCAACCTGTTCAAAATATCTCCAGGCACACAATGACTGGGCACAGATTCACGAGCAGGCAGTTAAGGACCAGCACAACCACGTTTCTTGGGATTGTAAGGTAGATGCTTCTACATGTATGTTCCCCGAGAACACATGGTTCATCAAAAACCTTCAGCATACTTACAATGCAGACGACGGTTCAACAGATATCATTATGTGGCTCCTTGGTGCAAAGAAGCAGATGACTGTTACAACCGATAAAGAGAATTATCCCCAGTTCTTCCTTCACAACACATACAAGAGAACAACAAAGCCCATCACAATTGATGGTATAATTGGCGACCTTGATAAGAGCGGTGCAGTTACAACAGCTGATGCAAGAATTGCTCTTAAAATTGCCGCAGGCCAGATGAAGGCTACTGACGAGCTTCTTGTTCTCGGTGATATTGATGAGGATGAAAAGATTACAACAGCTGATGCTAAGGAAATCCTCTACATGGCAACAGGTATCTATTAATTGCTTTTTGCGCAGAACAAAATAAAATATGCCCTCGGTTTTACCGAGGGCTTTTTATTTTTAGGCGTTTTGCTGACCTCGGAGTATTTTTATACACCGTCGGTGCAACAAAAACGCCTTCTGCATCAAAAATCAATTAATATCTACAAACTATTGTTAATTGCTTTTTACGCAGAACAAAAATAACGTACCCTCGGTTTTACCGAGGGTACTATTTTTTAGGCGTTTTGATGACCTCGGAGTAATGTATCTTTTATTTGCAATATAAAGCTTGCTGTGCTATACTGATTATATACATACTGTGAGGTGGTAAAAATGGAGAAAATGAGTAAAAGAGATAATATTCTGCAAGCGGTGAAGTTTGCTTGCTTTTCTGCCTCGGCGGGGGCAATACAGGTTTTGAGTTTTACCCTGTTAAATGAGTTAATGCCCGAAATCAAGGGAACAAACGGTTTTACAAAATGGTTTTTTGAATCTGAATACGGAGCATATTATCTTGTTGCTCTTATTCTTTCTGTTATCTGGAATTTTACCTTCAACAGAAAGTTTACTTTCAAGTCAGCTACCAATATACCCGTAGCAATGCTTAAGGTTTTCGGCTTTTATTGTGTGTTCACACCTGTGTCAACAATTTTGGGCGAGCTTGCAACGAAGAGCCTGCCCTGGGATTTTGCAGAATATCTTGTTCTTGGTGTTACAATGGCAACGAATATGGTAACTGAATTTCTGTTCTGCCGTTTCTTTGTTTACAAAGACAGTATGAATACAAACGATGTAGCAAAAAAAGAAAAGGAAAAACAAAATGCCGCAAAATAAAAAATCTTCTCAAAACAGAATATGTCCCGTTTCAAGGAAATGCGGCGGCTGTCAGCTTATGAATATGAGCTATGAGGAACAGCTCAGGTTCAAGCAAGCGAAGGTAATTAAGCTTCTTGCGGGCTTTCACAGGGTTTCGCCCATTATCGGTATGCACAATCCTTTTCACTACAGAAACAAGGTGCAGGCGGCATTCGGCAGAACTCGTGGCGGTGAAATAATATCGGGCGTTTATCAATCAAGCACCCATAACATTGTTAAAACTGAAAGCTGTCTTATAGAAGATGATAAAGCAGACGAAATAATCTGTACCATAAGAAAACTTGTCAAAAGCTTTAAACTGACTGTTTACGATGAGCGCAATTCAAGAGGGTTTCTTCGCCATGTGCTTGTAAAGCATGGCTTTTCAACCGGTGAGATTATGGTGGTGCTGGTAACAGGCACGACGGTATTTCCCTCGAAAAATGATTTTATAAAAGAGCTCTTGAAGCTTCATCCCGAAATAACAACAATTATTCAGAATGTAAACAACAAGTTTACAAGTATGGTGCTTGGTGACAAAGAAAGTGTTCTTTACGGCAAGGGCTATATTGAAGATATTTTGTGTGGTTGCCGTTTCAGAATATCTGCAAAATCATTTTACCAGATAAACCCCATACAAACAGAAATTCTGTATAACAAAGCCGTTGAATTCGCCGGGTTGACAGGCAAAGAAAGAGTTATTGACGCATATTGCGGTATCGGAACAATCGGAATTGTGGCATCCGAAAAGGCGGGCGAGGTTATCGGTTGCGAGCTTAACCCCGATGCGGTGAAAGATGCAAAAATCAACGCAAAAATAAATGAAAAAGCAAATATTCAATTTGCTTGTGCCGATGCGGGTGAGTTTATGCTCTCTATGAAGGAGCAGGGCGAAAAATGTGATGTGTTGTTTATGGACCCGCCAAGGGCAGGCAGCGACAAAAAGTTTCTCTCAAGTGCCATTTCGCTGGCACCCGAAAGAATAGTTTACATTTCCTGCAATCCCGAAACACAGCAAAGAGATTTGTTTTATCTCACTAAAAACGGCTATAAAGTGAAAAAAATTCAACCGGTTGATATGTTCCCGTTTACGGCACACGTTGAGACGGTTGTGCTGCTCACAAAAATCTAAGAAATGAGGTGGAAATATGGGTAGTATGGAAGGCATACTTTATTGTACGCTGAACGTTTTTTGTATTTGTATTCTTTTAACAATACTTTTGCGTATTCTTAAAAGCTCAGACAAGCGAATGTCCCAGACGATGTATTCGTTGTTTATAATGTCGTCTGCGATTCTTTGCACAAGCGACCTTGTTTGGGGTATAATTGACTTTTCCTACAAATGGCATTTTTCTGATTCAGTGGATTTTGTTGTTAACTTTATCTACCATATTTTCACGCTTATTGTTTCATATATGTGGTATCTCTATTCAGAAAGCGAGCTTGAAACAAGAACAACCACAACGAAAAAAGGGCTAATAACAAGTATGATTCCTTTTGCTGTGGGCATTGTTATAATTCTTGGCTCGTTTAATGAGGGTTGGGTCTTCTCTATAAATGATGAGGGGATTTATGAGCGTGGCGATTTGTATATTTTGCATATCGGGATATGCTTTTTCTACATTCTCCTGACCTCTCTGAAGGCGTTTATACGTTCGTTTTATAAGGATAACTATCTTAAAAGAGAAAAATACAGAACACTCGCCTCGTTCTGCATTTTCCCGCTTGTAATGGGCGTTTTGCAGGTGCTTCTCGTGGGCTCGCCGATGATTAGTGCGGGTGTTACCTTTGCCGCGCTTCAGGTTTATATTAGCACACGTGAGCAGTTGATTTCGGTTGACCCGTTAACAAAGCTCAACAACAGAACCGAAATGGTCAAGTACCTTGATAATAAAATGAAAAATGTAAATCCCAATAAGGATTTGTATTTGTTCATAACCGATATTGATTCATTTAAACGCATAAATGACAAGCTCGGCCACGTTGAGGGTGACCTTGCCATAATAATGGCGGCAGATGCTCTCAAAAATGCTGTAAGAAAAACAAACTTTTTCGTCAGCCGTTACGGCGGTGACGAGTTTGTTATTATCGGCGAAACAAAAAAAGATTTTGACCCGAAAGAATTTCGTGAGCTTATTAATTTGTGTCTGGAGGAAGAAACCAAAAAGCATAACAAGGCATATAACCTGCATATGAGCGTGGGTTATTTCAAATACACTCCTGAAATTAAAAGTATATCCGAGTTTATTGGTGCCGCAGATAAATATCTTTACAAACAAAAAAGCGAAAGGCTTTTAAAGCATAATGCCGATGGGAAAGTAAAGAGCAAAAAAAATCCAGTTAATGAATAAAAAACAGTTGACTGTAAAAATAAATGGTAATACAATAGTGGAGTATTTTTCACACAAATGGAGTGATACACAATGATAAAAATTGGACTTTACGGCTACGGCAACATCGCAAGGGGAGTTGAATGCGCCGTTAAACAAAACAGTGATATGACAATATCCTGCGTGTTTACAAGACGTGACCCGTCGGGGCTTTCAACCATTTCCGGTGCACCCGTATATAAAACAGACAGCATTCTTTCTCACAAAGACGATATCGACGTTTTGATTATGTGTGGCGGCAGTGCAACCGATTTGCCTGTTCAGACCCCCGCAATGGCAGAGCATTTCAACGTTGTTGACAGCTTTGATACCCACAAAAATATTCCCGTTCATTTTGAAAACGTTGATAGTGCTGCTAAAAAATCCGGTAAAATTGCTGTCATTTCAGTCGGTTGGGACCCGGGAATGTTCTCTCTCAACAGGCTTTACGGAAGTTGTATTCTGCCCGATGGCAAGGATTATACCTTCTGGGGCAAGGGCGTCAGCCAGGGCCATTCCGATGCTATCAGAAGAGTTGACGGTGTCATTGATGCAAGACAATATACAATACCGGTTGATGAAGCTCTTGATGCGGTAAGAAGCGGTTCTCAGCCCGAGCTCACAACAAGACAGAAGCATACAAGAGAATGCTTTGTTGTTGCCGAGGACGGTGCAGACCTTGAGAGAATCGAAAAAGAAATAGTTACAATGAAAAACTACTTCGACGAATACGACACAACCGTTCACTTCATTTCACAGGAGGAGCTTGACCGTGACCACAAGGGTATTCCCCACGGCGGCTTTGTTATAAGAACAGGTAAAACAGGTCAGAGCTGTGAGAATAACCACGTTATTGAATACAGCCTGAAGCTTGACTCGAACCCCGAGTTCACATCAAGCGTTATTGTGGCTTATGCAAGAGCGGCATACCGAATGAATAAAGAGGGAATGAGTGGTTGCAAAACCGTGTTTGACATTGCACCGGCATACCTTTCACAAAAAAGTGCAGAAGAGTTAAGAAAAGAGATGCTCTGATACGTGAACCGCAAAGTTTATCTTTGCGGTTTTCTGAATGGTGGTAATATGGCAGAGAACTATAATTCAATTTGTATAACCTCCGTGAAAAACACAGTGCTTTCACTTGCGGGGGTTGCTATAAGAAACGATTCCGAGAACGCAAACACTCTTGTTGAAGCGCTGTTAAAGAAAAAGCTGGGCGATAAAAAGTGCGACAGATTCGTTCTCTATAATCCCGATGCGGTGGCTTTGTGGCTATACCAGAAATATACCGAAATGTTTAATGATGCGGCTCTTTGCTCGGATTTAGCCTTGCCGATGCTTTCGGTTATGCCAAGCGTTACGCCTGTCTGCTTTGGCTCAATGTACACAGGTGTTCTTCCCTCAGTTCACGGCATCACAAAATACGAGAAGCCTGTTCTTAAAACCAACACGCTTTTTGATTGCTTTATAGAGGCGGGCAAAAAGGTCGCTATCGTTTCAACTGCGGGTGACAGTATATCAATGATTTTCCTTGAAAGGGATATGGATTATTTTATCTATAAAACACCCGAGGAGGTAAATTCAAAAGCACTGGAGCTTATTGACGAGGACAAATACGACCTCATTGTTATTTATAACGGCAATTACGATGGGAAAATGCATAAATTCGGGCCCGAGTCAGAAGAGGCGTTTGAGGCGCTCCGCAATAATATTGCTTTCTACAAAACTCTTGTTGATGCAATAGATGAGAAGTGGAAAAGCCATAATGTATTCTATGGCTTTATGCCCGACCACGGGTGTCACGAAATCGACGGCGAATGCGGGTCTCACGGGCTTGATATGCAAGAGGATATGAATATAATCCATTTTTACGGAATATCAGAGGCTGTAAAAAAGCGCATACCGCATAAAACTATATAAATCAAGGGACTTTTACAGGCCGGAAAGCCTATAAAAGTCCCGATTTTCGTAGAAACAAAAAAATACCGTTTTATGCTACGAACAAACCTCACCACTCGACGTACCTTTGTACGCCTTCGGGCAAGCAAAAACAAGTCAAAAGCCTTGTTTTTGTTCGGTTTGTCCGTTCTGCATCTTTTTTCTAACCCCTAAAAGGGAGCTGTAAAAATAAAAGTTTTTTACAGCTCCCTTTTTATGTATATTATCCCCAAAATAAAGGTGCGTTTTTTGTTAGGTTAAAAACGAAAAACTTGTTGAAATATAAGGCAAAAGCAATATAATATAAAGTATATATTGCTTTGTTTTTAAAGCATGAAAGGTGGATTTATTGTGGAAAAAATTCTCAAAATAGGTATCATCGGCTGTGGCGGTATCGCTAACGGAAAACATATGCCCGCTCTCCAGAAGGTTGATGGTGTTGAAATGGTTGCTTTCTGCGACATCATAAAAGAAAGAGCAGAAAAAGCGGCGAAAAAATTCGGTACCCCCGATGCAAAGGTTTATGAAGATTACAAAGAGCTTTTAAAGGATGAAAGCATTGATGTTATTCACGTTTGCACACCAAACCGTTCTCACAGCTTCATTACAATAGATTCTCTTGAAGCAGGTAAGCACGTTATGTGTGAAAAGCCCATGGCTAAAACCTACGAAGAGGCAAAAGCTATGTGCGAGGCTGCTGAAAGAACAGGCAAAAAGCTTTCAATCGGCTATCAGAATCGCCAGACAGCAGAAAACCTCTATGTTAAAAAATGTGCCGAAAACGGCGAATTTGGTGAGATTTACTACGGTAAAGCTCTCGCAATCCGTCGCCGTGCCGTTCCCACATGGGGCGTTTTCCTTAATGAATATGAGCAGGGTGGCGGTCCCCTCATCGATATCGGCACACACGCTCTTGATATGACTCTTTGGGTTATGAATAACTACGAGCCCGAAATGGTTGTTGGCCAGACCTTCCGCAAGCTTGCTGACCAGGAGGAGCAGGGTAACGCATGGGGCAAATGGGACCCGAAGGAATACACCGTTGAGGATTCTGCATTCGGTTTCATCAGAATGAAAAACGGTGCAATAATCAACCTTGAGTCAAGCTGGGCGCTTAATATTGCAGAGCCTAATGAGGCTTGCTATATGGTTTGCGGTGAAAAAGGCGGCGCAGACACACTTAATGACCAGGCTCGCATAAACTACATAAAAAATCAGCGTCAGTGTATCGAGATTCCCAACCTTGATGCAGGTGGTGCGGCATTCTTTGAGGGTCAGAAGGACGGCTCACCCGCAGAGATGGAAGCTTCATCATGGATTAACGCTATAAGAACAAACACTGACCCGGTTGTTTTGCCTCGTCAGGCACTTTGTGTAACACGTATCCTTGAAGCGATATATGAATCTGCAAAAACAGGAGCCCCCGTATATTTTAACGACTGATAAGGAGAAATAAAAATGAAATTTGCAGTACAGCTTTATTCCGTTCGTGACCACATCGAAAACGGAAACGATATGTTAGATATTCTGGGCAAGGTTAAAGAAATCGGCTTTGACGGTGTTGAGTTTGCAGGTTATTTTGACCTCACCGCAGAAGCTCTCCGTGCAAGATGCGATGAGTTGGGTCTTGAGGTTGTTGGCAGCCATTTGGGGCTTGACGATTTCAAGCCTGAAAATCTCGAAAAGACACTTGCGTTCGGCAAGGCACTTGGTGCAAAATATCTCGGTGTGGGCGGTGCTCCGCACTCCACCTATGAAGAGGCGAAAAACACAGGCGACGTTCTCAGCGCCGCAGGCGTAAAAGCAAGAGAAATGGGTATGGATACCTATTACCACAACCACACAGAAGAGTTTGAAGACCTTAAAGACGGCAAAAATGCAATGGACATTATTTCCGAAGACGGTTGTAAGCTTGAGGTTGACACATACTGGAGCTTCTGTGCAGGCATCGACAACAGCAAATATCTTCCCGAAAATAAAGATAAAATTGTTCTTATTCACATTAAAGACGGTGTCGACCGCAAGCCTATGGCTCTTGGTGAAGGCGAAAATGATTTGAGCAAGGTTTATGATGGTGTTAAAGCAATCGGGCTTGAGTGGGTTATTCTTGAAAATGACGATCCCGTTCCCACAGGTCTTGAGGATATAACAAGAAGCTACAAATGGCTTAAAGAAAACTTTTAAAAGAGGTAGTAAAAATGAAATTAGGTGTTCTTACCAATTTATTGGGCTCCGTTTCTCTTGAGGAAGCGTTGAAGTATTTTAAATCTCTAGGCCTTGAAATGGTTGAAATCGGTTGTGGTGGCTATCCCGGCAAAGACCATGCCGACCCCGATATTCTTCTTAATGATGAAAAGGCTTTGGAGGATTTCAAAGCACTTCTCAAAAAATACGATGTTGAAATCAGCGCTCTGAGCTGTCACGGTAACCCCGTTCATCCCAACAAGGAAATCGCAAAATCCTTTGACGATGATATGAGAAAAGCTGTTCTTCTTGCAGAAAAGCTCGGTGTTCATCAGATTAACACCTTCTCCGGTTGCCCCGGTGACTGTGAAACTGCAAAGTACCCCAACTGGGTAACCTGTCCCTGGCCCAATGATTTCGGCGAAATTCTTGAATACCAGTGGAACGAGGTTCTTATCCCTTATTGGAAAGAATTTGTGGAATTCAGTACAGCACACGGTGTTGACAAAATCGCTCTTGAGCTTCACCCCGGCTTCTGCGTTTATAATACAGAAAGCCTTCTGAAGCTTCGTAACGCTGTTGGCAAAGAAATTGGTGCAAACCTTGACCTTTCCCACCTTATCTGGCAGGGAATGGACCCAATAGCCGTTATTCGTGCATTGGGTAAAGAGGATGCAATTTTCCACTTCCACGCAAAGGATACAAAAATTGATGCAATCAACACCGCCGTTAACGGTGTTCTTGATACAAAATCCTATGCGGATGAAATTAACCGTTCATGGATTTTCCGTTCTGTTGGTTTTGGTAACGGCGAAAGCTATTGGCGTGACGTTATCAGCAACCTTCGTATGGTTGGCTATGATTATGCAATCTCCATCGAACACGAGGATTCTCTTATGAGCCAGAATGAAGGCCTTGAAAAGGCTGTTTCACTTCTTAAAAATTGCATAATAAAAGAAGGTCTTGCAGCTGCTTGGTGGATTTAATTCGTTATTGCACTCGCCTTTTGCGATTTAGCCACCCGAACTCACGTGCCGTTGCACGCTACGGGGTGTCTGAATCACAAAATCCAAGCACACTAACGAATAAAAAGTATTTTAAAAATCTAAAATTATTATACACAGCACAAGTTAGAAGGTATAGACAATGGTTGAAAAAATTAATGTTGTAGTTGTAGGCTATGGCGGAATGGGTAAATACCATGCCGACAAGATTTCAGGGATGGAAAAGTTCAATCTTGCGGGTATATTCGATATAAAAAAAGAGCGATGTGACCTGGCGGCAGAAAACGGTATTCACGTTTACGACAGCTTTGAGGCGGTTCTCGAGGATGAAAAGGTTGAACTTATAGTTTGTGCTACATACAACGACTGCCACAAGGAGATTGCAATCCGTGCGATGAAAGCGGGCAAGGCTGTTATCAGCGAAAAGCCTGTTACAATGTGCTCTTCTGACCTTGAAGAAATGATTGCCGCGTCAAATAAAACAGGCAGACTTTTCACGGTTCATCAAAACAGACGTTGGGATAATGATTACCGCATGGTAAAGCGTGTAATTGATGAAAACGAATTGGGCAGAGTTTTCGCTATTGATTCAAGGGTTTACGGTTCAAGAGGTATCCCCGGCGATTGGCGAAGAGAAAAACAGCACGGTGGAGGAATGCTTCTTGACTGGGGTGTTCACCTGCTTGATCAGATTCTTATGCTCAACGAGGGCAAAAAGCTTCTCAGCGTTTACGCCACAATGACAAACATCACAAACGATGAGGTTGACGATGGCTTCAGAGCAATTTTAAAATTTGAAAACGGTCCCGAATGCCTTGTTGAAGTGCTGACAAACAACTTTATTGAAGCTCCCCGTTGGTATGTTTGCGGCGAAAACGGCACGGCAATTATACGCGATTGGGATATGAACGGTGAAATTGTTAAAATCAAGGATTGGGAAACAATCGATGCCGTTCCAATTCAGGCGGGCGCGGGTATAACAAAAACAATGGCACCGCGCACAAAGGAAACTATTCAGAAATTCCCGTTTGAGAAAATATACGTTGAGTGGGTAGATTATTATAATAACATTTATGATGTTTTGAGAAATGGTGCAGAGCAGCTTATAACCCACGATCAGCAACGTCGCCTTATGAAGCTTATGGAGGCTATTTGCGAATCTGCCGAGAAAAATCAGACAGTTTTCTTTGAATAACAGGCGGTTTTTGACATATAAGAAAAAATGAGGTCCTTTGATTATTGAAAATTCATAGTTTTTAGTGTTTGGTATTATCTAAAGCTACAAAAATAGCTTCAGCAAACAAAAATCAAACAGTTTTTTATCAAAAGACTTGAATTTTTTTGATATAAATGGTAATATATAAAAAACTGTCTTTGAAAGGAAAGTATCAATATGAAAAAAAGAGTCTTAGTTGCTTTAATGACTTTGTGTCTTCTTTTTAGCGTGTTTGCTTGTGTAGCAATCGCAGCTCCCAATATTTCTGTCGGCGATCTTCCCGCAACTCAGAGAGTTTGTCCCGATTCAGTTCTTAACCTCGAGGCTCCCGAAGTTCTTGGTGAAACATATGCCGAAGGTTGGGAAATTCAGACTGTTGACGGTGTTTGGATTCCTTACGACGGTCAGCCCCTCACAGAAGACGATAACGGCAAGCTCGTAAGATATTTTGCTGCTAACGAAATCGGCGAATATGTATATTCCGGCAACGTATGCCAGCTCGTTGTTAAACACAACCCCCAGGGTGGCTATGCATACGACGGTATGTACCATTGGCGTGACTGCGCAGATTGCGGCGGTCAGGCAGAAAAAGGCGGTCACACAACTCTCAAAGGTGATGCAACTTCTGCAAACAAGGTTTGCCAGGTTTGCGGTCAGGTAAGAACATCTCAGTACACAGGTATTGTTGCTTTCTGGGAATGGCTTCTTAACCTCATTATGTCATTCATCGGCTAATTCTTATTGAGTCTTTAGCGCTCCGCAAGTGTTATGCTTGCGGAGCTATTTTTATTGTTTTTTGTAGCTGTTTTTCTTGACAATTATTTTGTGTTGGTTTATATTAAAGAGTAGGTTACATATTATATTTAAAGGAGTGTGACAATGTAATGGATTCAGGCAGTAGCGGACATGGGCGAAGTAGCATCTATATAAACACAGCGACAAAACAGCCTGAAGAAATTGCAGGTTGTTGACACTTTTTGCTTTTGCAAATTGAATCCGACCAAGAACAGGTGTTTTTGGTTTTGTTTGGTGTCGCTGAGTCTCTGACTCAGTGTTTTTTGTTTACTTACCCGTTACCCATATTGCGAAAACGGTGTTCATAAACACCGCTAACAAAGGAGGAACGGAATTTGACAATTGAAGTTTTTGAAAAGCTTTTGGCGCAAAGACAATATAAAGCCATAAAGACAATTTTTGATACAATGAACCCGGTTGACACAGCGGCGTTGTTACCGGAATTTGAAGATAAGCAGACGGTTTTACTTTTCAGACTTATCACTAAAGAAAATGCTGCTGCGGTGTTTACCTATCTTGAGCCCGAACAACAGCAGGTTCTTCTTGAGGCGTTTACCGACACAGAGCTGAAGCTTATTATGGACGATATGTTCATTGATGATACCGTTGACATAATTGAGGAAATGCCTGCAAACGTCGTTGAAAGAATGCTTTCCGCGGCGGGTGATAAAAGAGAAGCAATAAACTCCATTCTTAACTACCCCGAGGACAGTGCGGGTAGCATTATGACTCTGGAGTACGTCAGCTTTTCGCCGTCGATGACTATTGGCGATGCTTTGAAAAAAATCAAATCCACAGGCATACATTCAGAAACAGTCAACATTTGTTATGTTGTTGAAAAGCACAAGCTTCTCGGCTTCGTTACCGCTATGGACCTTTTAACCTGCGATGATGACGAGTTGATTTCAGATGTTATGGATGAAAACTCCGTAAGTGTTACAACTCTCGCAGATAAAGAAGAGGTTGCCCAGCTTTTTAATAAATACGATATGGTTTCAATCCCTGTTGTGGATAAAGAAAATTGTATGGTAGGTATCGTCACCTTCGACGACGCTATCGACGTTATCCAGGAGGAGGCAGAAGAAGACTTCCAGAAAATGGCGGCTATTGCCCCCACCGACAAGCCCTATCTCAGAATATCCGTGTGGGAGCTCTGGAAGGGCAGAATTCCCTGGCTTATTCTTCTTATGCTCAGTGCCACGTTTACAGGTATGATTATATCATCCTTTGAAGATGCACTTTCGAAGCTTGTGGTGTTGACAGCATTTATACCTATGATAATGGGTACGGGCGGTAACTCCGGCAGCCAGGCATCTGTTACGGTTATTCGTGGCCTTTCTCTCGGTGAGGTTGATGTTAAAGACGTTTTCAGAGTTATGTGGAAGGAATTCCGCGTTTCAATACTTTGCGGTATTTCTCTTGCCCTGGCTTGCTTTGTAAAGATAATTGTTGTGGATAAGCTTTTGTTAGGCACACCCGGTGTATCGGATAACGTTGCGCTTGTTGTTTCGTTGACGCTTTGCGTTACCGTTATTTGTGCAAAGTTTATCGGTTGTATTCTTCCCATTGCCGCAAAAAGGCTGAAGCTTGACCCTGCAGTTATGGCGAGTCCCTTTATCACAACTATTGTTGACGCAGTTTCTTTGTTTGTCTATTTCGGCATAGCAAAAATTCTTATACCGCAATTATAATTAAAATTCGAGGTTTTTATGAAGTTAAAGTTTAAAAACAAAAAATTCAGAATAATGCAGGTCAGTGACGCTCAGGATTTGCAGTTTGTCAGACCTACTATGATAAGAATGCTCAACAAGGCTTATGACACTTTGTCACCCGACCTTATCGTGCTCACGGGCGACAATATTCTCGGCAATCACCTTTGCGATGCAAGAATCGGAACAAAGCTTGTTATCCATGATATTGAGGGTGAAAAAGCGGCTATGGAAACAGCCATAGATAAGCTTATTGCCCCCATTGAGCAAAGAAAAATACCCTTTGCGATGATATACGGCAACCACGACGATAAAAACCACATCTCAAAAGAAGAACAAGCGGATATTTACAGAAAATATTCCTGCAATATCGGTCTTGATGACAGTGAAAGTCCCGATGTTGCTACGTATAATATCCCGATTTATTCAGAAAACGGCGAAAAGGTGCAGTTCAATATCTGGATGTTGGATTCTGCTTGGCTTGACAGCGCTGAGGATAAAAGCTATGAAATGGTGAAGCCCGAAGCTATTGAATGGTACAAGAAAAGAAGTGCTCAGCTCAAAGAACAAAACGGCGGCGAGGTTGTTCCCTCGCTGATGTTCCAGCATATTCCGATGATTGAAACAACAGAGCTTCTTATGGAATGTGAAAAGGGTGAAGCGGGCTCGGTTCCCGGCCCCGAGGGCAAGTATTACAAGCTCAAGCCCGAGGTTAAGGGCGAAATCGGTGAGTATCCCTGCACAGTCAGCGACAAAAACGGTCAGCTTGAGGCTATAAAGGAATGTGGCGACGTTAAAGCTGTTGTTTTCGGTCACGACCATACAAACTGCTTCACCGCAGAATATGAGGGAATAGAGTTTATTCAGACTGCTTGCGCTTCTTTCAGATGCTACGGCACAAGAACACGTGGTGTAAGAATGTTTGAAATCGACGAAAACGGTAATTATGAAACGAAATTTTATGATTACAAGGAGCTCATGGGTAACAGCCTTGCAAACGAGCTTGCATTCATCTGGGATGCAGACGGAATGATAAAGCAAAAGGTTGCACTTATTGCAGGCGGTGTTGCAGGCGTTGCGGCAACAGCTGCGCTCGGTGCAAAATTATTCAAAAAGAAGTAAAAAGTTGACGGATATTGTAAAATACTGTATAATTATAAAAAAAGAAAGCGAGGGCTTTTCCTATGAGCGAATGTAACGTTATTTCCCATAGAGGTGCCAATCAGGTTGCCCCCCAAAATACAATAGAAGCATTCAAAAAATCCATAGAAATCGGTTGCGACGGCTTTGAAACCGATATCCATCTCACAAAAGACGGTATTCCCGTTGTTTGCCACAACTTCACTATTGACGAAACATCAAACGGTGTTGGTGCAATTAAAGATATGACTCTTGAAGAACTGCGTCAATACGATTTCGGCAGCTATAAGGGTGAAGAATTCAAGGGTGTTAAAATACCCACTCTTGATGAATTTCTTGAGGTCAGTGCTTCAATGGGAAGCAAAATGAAGGTTCTTGACATTGAGCTTAAGAGCGAGCATTTTGGTCAGGCGGGCACTGAGCTTGCCCAAAAAACCATTGATGCTGTTAAAAACCACGGCCTTTTTGACAAGCTGCTCATTTCGAGCTTTGACCCCGCTTTGCTTGTTGTTTGCAAAAAGATTGATAAAAACTGCAAAACGGGCATTCTTTACAGCCCCAATCAGCTCATTTCTTTGAAAATTGCCCCCCGTCCGGTGAGCTTTGCAAAAGAAATCGGTGCAGACGCTTTGCACCCCTACTATATGCTTGTTACACGCCTTTATGTTGAGCGTGCCCACAGAGCGGGGCTTCAGGTTAACCCCTGGACAGTTAACAAAGACACAAACGCAAAACACCTTATAAACCTTGGTGTTGACGGCATCATTACCG
Organism: Oscillospiraceae bacterium; assembly: GCA_015066225.1. GTDB lineage: Bacteria > Bacillota > Clostridia > Oscillospirales > Acutalibacteraceae > DTU089. The sequence continues at coordinate 114,665 of SVOT01000004.1, read as the reverse complement.
ACGACCCGGGTATGGTGAACAGTCTTTTAGGCAAATAGTTATAATTAAGGAGCTGTAAAAAAACTTTTTTACAGCTCCTTTTTATATATATGTAAAAGCTCTTGTATATAAATAAAAAAAGTGGTATTATAAAAAGGTATATGAAAACAATCTAAGAATAAGAAGGCTTTTTATGTCAAAAATTCGTGATTCCTTGCGTACATGGGTCGAGGTTGACTTGGACGCTTTGCGCAATAACCTCGAAAATGTAAGGCAGTTTTTGCCCGAAACAGTTAAAATTCTTGCTGTGGTTAAAGCAAACGCTTATGGCCACGGTGCTGTTAAGGTTGCCTCTTTTTTGCAGGATAAGGTAGATTATCTGGCAGTTGCCGCAACAGACGAGGCTCTCGAAATCAGAAAAAGCGGAGTCAACTGTCCAATTCTTATTCTGGGTCATATCCCCTATGGCGATTATGATAAAATAATTCAATACAACATAACAACAACAATATCGGATATGACAGAGGCAAAGCTTTTGTCAGAAGCCGCAGGCAGAAAAAACGTCAAGGCAAAAATGCATATAGCGGTTGATACAGGTATGTCACGTATCGGCTTCGACACAAGCGACAGCTCTGTTGAAACGATAAAAGGAATCAGCCTTCTGCCGAATGTTGAAATTGAAGGTGTATTCAGCCACTTTGCCGCCGCAGATATGCTTGATAAAACATATACGCAAATGCAGCTGAAGGCATTTGATGATTTTGTTGACAGGTTAAAAGAAAACGGCGTTAAACCTGAAATTACCCACCTTTACAACAGCGCCGCGATAGCCGACCTTGACAGTAGGCACAATATGGTAAGACAGGGTATTATTCTTTACGGTCTTAACCCGTCAGACGAGGTGGAGTTTAAAAATATCAAAACTCCCACACCGGTTATGTCAATGAAAACCCACGTTGTTCAGGTCAAAACCTTGCCGGCAGACGTTTGTGTCAGCTACGGTTGTACCTATAAAACAACAAAGCCCACAAGGGTTGCAACCCTTTGTGCAGGCTATGCCGACGGCGTGCCCAGAGCACTCTCCAACAACGCCGAGGTTATAATAAAAGGCAAGCTTGCCCCCATAATCGGCAGAGTTTGTATGGACCAGTTTATGGTGGACGTTACCGATATTGAAGACGTTCAATGTGGCGACACCGCTACCATTTTCGGCACAGACGGCGACTTGACAATTTCTGTTGATGATATCGCAAGAAAAATCGGCACTATCGGTTACGAGCTTATTTGCAACATAAACAGCCGTGTAACAAGAGTGTATCTGAAAAACGGCAAGGTTGAAAGTGCTTTTTGCTATTTGCCATATAAATAAAAAAATAAAGGGGCTGTAAAAAAAGCGCAGACCGCACAAAACTATATAAATAAAGGGACTTTTACAGGCCGGAAAGCCTATAAAAGTCCCGATTTTCATAAAAACAAAAAAATACCGTTTTATGCTACGAACAAACCTCGCCACTCGACGTACCTTTGTACGCCTTCGGGCAAACAAAAACAAGTCTGAAGCCTTGTTTTTGCTCGGTTTGTCCGTTCTGCATCTTTTTTTCCTATCCCCTGAAAAGGAGCTGTAAAAAAACGTTCGTTTTTTTACAGCCCCTTTTGTTATTGTGGTATGAATTACATTTCAACGAAGCCTTTACCGCCGAAGAAGACGTAGAGAATGTCACTGAGGACTTCAATAAGTGTGAAGAGAAGGTTACCAAAATCCATATATGCGTCATTGTCTGTGTCAACCTCGGGCTCTTCGTCGCCGTTGAGAATTTCGTCGCGAACCTCGTAGAAATGAGCCTTTGCAGCTTCAAATTCGTTAAGGTCAACGTTTGTGTTGTCTAAAGCATCCTCAGCCTGAGCAATAGCGGCATCGAGTGCCTCAACCTGCTCGGGTGTAAGGTTGGTTTTGTCGTATGCCTTCATTTCGGCAACGTCTTTCATAAGACCCTTTGAGTTTCTGCCAACGTTAAACTGGGGGAATCTGTCGGGGTATGAGAAAACACTTGTGAAGCTGCTGTCGGTAAGGAGCTCTGTAACAAGCTTCATAATAACATCATTTGAGCCTGTTTTTTCGTGGTCCTGATTGTAGAAGTAGAAGGTTGTTTCGGGGAGAAGACCTGTGCAAGCGTCAACGATGCCGTTGGGGTCAGCGTGGTCGTGATTCTGGGGGTCAGAACAGTTGTTGCAAGCAGGAACGTAGTCAGCGGGGAGCTTTTTGTCAACGCCTTCGCTGTATGCACCCATTGATGTTGAATCAAGCTGAATAATACCGTCAGCGTTAACGTCATCATAGGAGTCAACAAGCTGATAAAGGGGAATGTTGTAGTCAACGATGTCGAAAACCTCAACACCTGCATCGATAGCGTTAAGAATGTTTTGGTCTGAATTGAGCTGAGCATTATAGAACCAGTCTGTCTGCTCACGGATGATTTCAAGACCTTCATCCATCAGGTATTTATCACGGCAGGCAGGGTAGTTGCCGGAGGGGCAAAGACCCCAAAGAAGAGTTGAATATCTCGTATAATCTTTAATGAGAATTTCAACAGCCTTGTCAAGAATGTTGTTGACATCAGCATTGGGCATAATGCGGAGAATAATGTTAACAAGGTAGCTTACAAGGTCATCCTCACCCATAAGAGAGGGGAGCATTGTGTTGTAAAGCTCATAGCTGTCGTCAAGAAGACCTTTTTCGTAGATTTCACCGATGAGGATTGAACCGTCAAGTGCGGGTACAACAAAGATGATTCTGTTGATATCTTCTGCAACGCTTCTGCCATTGTCGGCATAAATCTGAAGAAGTGCGTTTGCAACGGAGCCGCCCTGGCTGATAGGAACGATGTTAACCTTGTCGGAGCCGGAGTCCTTCTTGACAAACTGAATGAAATCATAAAGCTCCTGAGCAGTTGCTTTCATATTGCCCAATGAAGCGTATGAGAAGAAATAGAGGTTTTCTTCGCCCGCTTTGTCTATGTAGTTCTGCAAGGGAATCTGGTCAAGGATATATTCCTGGTTGTATGCAGAAAGCTCAGCAAAGCTTGCATTGTATTTGGTTGCTCTGATATCGTGAACAAAGTTACCGTTCTCGTCGCAACGGCTCTTTTCCATAAGAACCTCGCCGAGAAGGTTACCGACTGCAAGAGCAGCCTGCTCGTCTTTATCCTCCTGTGAAACAAGAAGCTTGGCGATTGGCGAAATAGCATCCTTGAGAGCGGCACCGACTATTTCGATAGTTGAGTCAATAAAGAAGGGCGCTTCATAGGGAGTGCCGTCCATTTTAACAGCAACCTTGCCGTTTTCATAGTATTTTGTTTCGCTCTGGAAAATACCGGGGATAACGATTGAGGGGATGTATTCCTCTTCAGCAGCCGCAAAGCCGGAAACCGAGAAACAGGAAACCGTGAGAATAACGGCAAGAAGAAGAGAAATGATTTTTCTTGAGGTTTTCATTAAAATTTTCCTTTCAATGGTATTTTTAAACAGAATAAGTATAGCATTTTAAAACATTTTTGTAAATATAAATGGAAAAAATAGTATAAAGTAAATTATTTATTGTACTTGTCTTGACTAACAGCCCCATAAATGATATACTCACTAAGCAATATGTGAGGAGCCCAAAGTTCGCTTTTAAGCTTTTTCTACCACCTCATCACTCTTCACTATTACTTCTTACTTAATATGGGGGCGTAGCTCAGCTGGGAGAGCGCTTGAATGGCATTCAAGAGGTCATCGGTTCGATCCCGACCGTCTCCACCAAAAAACAAAGGACTTCGTAAGAAGTCCTTTGTTTTTGTGTTTGTGTCCGCAAGGGCACAACATCGTTTTGCAACTTTAGTTGCAAACTTCATTTGACCGTTAGGTTAACATTGTTTCGCTTGCGAACACAAATTTACTCAATCCTTTTCAGTTTCTCCACACAATTTCGCCGTTTATGATTGTGGCTTTAACTGTGGAGTTGATTTCTAAAGGATTGCCGTCAACAATAATAATATCAGCATCCTTTCCCACTTTAAGGCTGCCGAGTCTGTGGTCAACCCTGCATATTTTTGCCGCATCAATGGTAATTGCCCGCATTGCGGCATTTTCGCCCAAGCCTTCTTTTGCCGCAATGCCTGCACATAAGGGCAAATACTGTATTCTTGAAACAGGGTGGTCGGTGGTTATTGCAACTGTAACTCCCGCTTTGTGCAGAACACCTGCGGTTTTAAAGTCCGACAGACTAACCTCGTTTTTGTTGCGTGATGCAAGTGAAGGCCCAACAATAGCGGGGTAACCGCTTTTTGCAATTTCCTGTGCAATAAGGTGACCCTCTGTGCAGTGGTCAATTGTCAGCTCAAGGTCAAATTCCTTGGCTGTTCTTATTGCGGTGAGAATGTCATCAGCTCGGTGAGCGTGAGCCTTGAGCGGGATTTTCTTTTGAAAAAGCTCCTTGTAGCAATCCAGAGTAAAATCTATGTTGTCCGATTGGTTTTGTGAAAAATATTGCTTTGCACGAAAAAGCTCTTGGCGTATAAGCGAAGCAATTCCCATCCTGCTGGACGGCATATTGCCGTTTAGGCCGTAACAATTCATTGGGTTTTCGCCAAAAGCAATTTTAATTGCGGCAGGGGCAAGAACTACCATATCATCAATGCATCTGCCGTGGGTTTTTATAAATGCGAATTGCCCCCCAACGGCGTTGGCACTTCCGGGTCCCGCCATAACACCGGTGATTCCCGCGGCAACAGCATTGTGAAAGGCGCTGTCCATAGGGTTTATGCTGTCGATTCCTCTTATGGCGGGTGTTATGGGGTTTGTGTTTTCGTTGCTGGTATCGTTCTGTGTTGAAATTTTGTCTTCTGCAATCCCGATATGACTGTGTGCATCGATAAATCCCGGATAAACGTTCAGATTTTCGGCATCAAAAATTTCTGCTTGCTTCGGCGGGGAAATTTGTTTTTTTATTTCTGTAATTTTACCTTTATCTATCAGAATATCAGCCCGTAACGGCTCGTCATTTTCCATTGTGTGTAAAAGACCGTTTTTAATTAAAAGCATATTTTTCTCCTTTTAGCCTTTTTCCTTATGTGTATAGTTTGTCGCAAATGAGGAAAACTATCCTTGCAAAGTATTTAGGAGGTGAAAATATGAACAACAATTATAACAACAAAAACAACCAGAACAATCAGAATAACAGAAATAGCCAGAACAATAATAACAACAATAACAATAATAGCAATAATAACAATAATAACAACAAAAATAATCAGAACAACAAAAACAATCAGAATAAATAATCAAGTTTCGATGTTTGATTTTTGAATGCTTTTGTGTCGTTTAGAAAAGATTGAGCCTGCCACAAGAGTGGCAGGCGTTTATGTTTTTAACGCTCAGTTTTTCTTGGGGCTATTGACTTTAATTTTCTTTGTGATAAACTAAAATATAACAAAATATTTGTTTTTGTGACATTACTTGCGAAAGAGGGTGGGGCTATGATAACAAAAGAAAGAGCAGCGGAAATAATTGACAATACACACGCAAGGCTGTGCGACTTTTGTGTTTCAAAATGCGGCTGCACCCCTGATGAAACAGATGAGCTTGTTCAGGAAGCTTTTTGTGTTTTTATTGAAAAGCTTGGTTTGCTTCAAGACCACGGTGATGAAAAAATGTTCCATTGGCTTTGTTCAACGGTAAAAAATAAACGCAAGGAAATGTTCCGCGAAAAGAAACGGCAATATCTCACCGTGCCACTTGACGAGGTTGAAAACAATCTCGACGCTGTTCTTATGACAATGGACAACTACTTTTTTGAAACACCCGAAGAAATTGAGGCTATAAAGGAAAAGATTGTTAAAAGTCTTACCCCGACCCAGTTTGCGGTTTACAAAAAAGTTTTTGAAGAAGAGAAAACCTATCAGGAGGCTGCCGAGGAGCTTGGTATGACCGAGAAAAACGTCGCAGTCAACGTCAGCAGAATCAAAAAAAAGAGTAAGACTGATGGGTCTTTTTATGTTTTCTTCTTTCGGAAATTTCATAATAAAAGCACTTTTTTAAAAAAAATTAAAAAATTTTAAAATTTTTTTGAAAAAAGTGTAGTAATTTGCCTCCTTTTTGCATATATAGGTGAAAGGAGGTTTTTTCTTTCAGGAAGGAGAGGTAAAAAATGAATCTTACAGATCAAGAAAAACTCAGATTAATAGGTGCGTTGGAGCTTGCTTGTGAGGCCGAGGTGGACAAGCCCTTGGGCGAAATGGATGGCAAGCTTGTTGACACCTGTGTCAGAATGCTTCTTGAATTGCAAGGTAAAACAAATTGCTTTTCGCCTGAACATTTAGAGGAGCAAAAAAATATAATTCTTGAAAAGCTCCGCAATTCTCAAATCAAGAAAAAGAAAGTTGTAAAACCCAAAAAGATTTTGCTCATTGCCGCATTGATTTCACTTTTCGCCATTGGCTTGCACGTTGGAACAATGGGTGATATCGGCATGACCTTCCTCGGCGATTTTGATGAAAAGTTCAAGGAGGGTGAGTCTATGCCCAAAAATGAGCCGTTTTCAATTAACGGCTACGAGGTTATTATTTCTGACAACGTGCGCATATACGAAACAGCAGAAAAGGCGTGCGAAAAAGAAAACCTCAACCTTCTTGTTCCGAAAAATCTCCCCGACGATATATATGTTGAAAAGGTTGACGTAGCTGAAGTGGTTGACGTTACTACGGTGGATTATATATTCAGCTTGCAGACGTTGTCTTGCCACGTGGAAATAGGTCAATCTGTTTCACAAAAAGAAATGGAAAGAAGCGAAAGGGTTGAAATTAACGGCCTTGTCTGTTACGTGAGCAGGTTAGAGGAGCTTGACGAGGTTCAGGTCTTGATTAACCACGGCGGAAATTACTATTACTTCGGTTACCACGATGAGCAAGTTTTATTTGATATAATAGAAAATCTGGAGGAATATAAATGAAAACAAAAAGACTTTTGTCAATAATAATGGCTGTTTCAATGCTTTTCTGCGTTCTTGTTGTGCCCGCAACAGCCGCTGACGATGGTGAGTGCCACCACCACGAAAATGAAATTGAAATTATCATTCACGATGAAGTTTCACCCGAGGTTGCTGAGAGAATTATTGACTCCATTTTAAACCCCGAGGCCTATGAGGATGACGGCACCGCAGCATACGGCTTGACCTGTGATTTGTTTGGCCACAATACAGAAACAACAAAGGTTACCGCTATCAGCCACAAGGAGCGTGCATCAGACCCACGTTGTGACAGAGTAATCTTTAATAAAACAGTTTGCACAAGATGTGACTATTTAACAACACAGCTGGTTTCAAGAACTCACATTTCTTGCTGCTGATTAAATAAAAGCTCCTTGCAGTCATTTTCTGACTGCAAGGAGTTCTTTTTTATCTTATGCTTCCGCCTTTAACAGCGGCGCTTTTAACGGCTTCTGCAATTTCAGAAGCAACGCTTCTGTCAAGTGCAGAGGGGATGATGTTTTCTTCGTTAAGCTCGTTTTCATTGATGTGGTTTGCCAAAGCGAAGGCGGCGGCAAGCTTCATTTCTTCGGTGATGGCGGTTGCGCCGCAATCAAGTGCACCTCTGAATATTCCGGGGAAAACAAGCACGTTGTTTATCTGGTTGGGGAAATCCGAGCGACCCGTGCCAACAACCCTTGCGCCCGCATTTTTTGCCTTGTCCGGCATAATTTCGGGGGTGGGGTTTGCCATTGCAAAAACAACAGCGTCGCTGTTCATTGATTTTACCATTTCCTCCGTCACGATTCCGGGGGCAGAAACCCCGACGAAAACGTCGGCATTTTTAATTGCAACGTCAAGACCGCCGGTGAGACCTTCGGGGTTGGTGATTTTTGCAAGGGCTTGCCTTTCTTCACCGAGAAGAGAGTCGTTTTCGTCAACAATGCCGCGCCTGTCAACAAGCACCATGTTTTTTGCGCCTGCGGCAATAAGCATTTTTGAAATCGCCGTGCCTGCGGCACCAAGACCGTTGACAACAATTTTAACGTCCTCGATTTTTTTGCCGACAACCCTCAGGGCGTTTATGACACCCGCAAGCACAACAACAGCCGTGCCGTGCTGGTCATCGTGAAAAATGGGTATATCGCAAAGCTCTTTTAATTTCTTTTCAATTTCAAAGCACCTTGGTGCGGCGATATCCTCAAGGTTGATTCCGCCGAAGCTGCCCGAAAGAAGGTAGATTGTTCTGACAATTTCGTCAACGTCCTTTGATTTTATGCAAAGAGGAAAGGCGTCAACGTCGGCAAATTTTTTGAAAAGTGCACATTTACCCTCCATAACGGGCATACCCGCCTCGGGGCCGATGTCGCCAAGGCCGAGAACAGCCGTGCCGTCGGTAACAACGGCTACAAGATTGCTTCGCCGTGTCAGCTCAAAGGATTTGTTGACGTCGTCTTTAATAACAAGGCAAGCCTCGGCAACACCGGGGGTGTATGCCAAAGACATATCCGCCCTTGTTTCAACGGGGCAACGGGCAACAACCTCTATTTTGCCGTTCCATTCATAATGCTTTTTTAAGGATTCTTCTCTTATATCCATAATTATTCTTTGTTTGCCTGCATTTTAAGGTATGCGTTAATAAATCCGTCAATGTCGCCATCCATAACGGCGTTGATGTTGCCGTTTTCAAAGCTTGTTCTGTGGTCCTTTGCCAGGGTGTAGGGCATAAAGACGTATGAACGAATCTGGCTGCCCCAAGCAATTTCCTTCTGAACACCCTTGATATCGCTGATTTTGTCAAGGTGCTCACGCTCTTTGATTTCAATAAGCTTTGATTTGAGCATACGCATAGCAACCTCACGGTTCTGATGCTGGCTTCTTTCAACCTGGCAAGAGCAGACGATACCCGTGGGGATATGTGTAAGACGAACGGCGGATGAGGTTTTGTTAACCTTCTGACCGCCCGCACCCGATGAACGGTAAACGTCCATTTTAATGTCTTCGGGGGCAATTTCAACCTCTATGCTGTCGTCAATTTCGGGCATAACCTCAAGAGAAGCAAAGGATGTGTGCCTTCTGCCGGAGGCGTCAAAGGGTGAAACACGAACAAGTCTGTGAATGCCGCTTTCGCTCTTCATATAGCCATAGGCATTTTCGCCCTCAATAAGTATAACAGCGGATTTAAGACCCGCCTCGTCACCGTCAAGGTAGTCAAGCGTTGAAACCTTGAAGCCGTGGCGCTCGCCCCAACGGTTATACATACGGAAAAGCATCTGAGCCCAGTCCTGAGCCTCAGTTCCGCCTGCACCTGCGTGGAAGGTGAGAATGGCGTTGTTTTTGTCGTATTCGCCGGTGAGAAGTGTTGAAAGAGTCATTGTGTCAAGCGTTGCAATGAATTCGTCAACACTGCCCCTGCACTCGTCGAAAAGGCTTTCATCCTCTTCCTCGTTTGCGAGCTCGATAAGGGTGAGAGTGTCTTCATAAATACCCTTTAAATCGTCATAAGCCTGGATTTTGTTTTTTAACCCTGCCATATGCTGGGTGATTTTCTGTGAACGCTGAATATCGTCCCAGAAGCCATCCCTTGCACTTTCTTCTTCAAGCTCCTTGACCTCATCCTTCATTTTCTGAAGACCAAGTGCCTCTGCAAGGTCGGTGAGCTTATCTTCATAAGAAAGAAGCTCAAGTCTTAATTCTTCAAACTGAAGCATATATATTTTCCTTTCGATTGTGGTTTCGTTTTTAATATGTTTGTTTTGGGTATTAACGCATATTAACCACCTGATTACATATTTTTACAAATACTCATTATATCCCAAAACATATAATATGTAAAGATTTTGTTTATATTTTTAAAAAATAATAACGTAATAAATACAATTAGAAATAAAACACTTGCAATATTTGTTTTTTCGTGATAATATATGTTCCGTATGAAAAGGCATTGACGGAGACAGTAGCTCTTTTGCTGAAAAAAGCGAATCGGGGGTGGTGCGAGCCCGGTATGAAGCGAGGATGTCGAAAATCACTCCCGAGCTGAAGGCTGAAAAAAGTAAGCCTCTCCGGTTGTTCACCGTTAAAAGAATCGCGTATGACGGTACGTAGTAATTATGGGTGGTTGCAAAGCATGGCTTTGTCCTGTATTACAGGGCAAAGCTTTTTATTTTTATGATTATTTTTAGGAGGTAAATTCAATGTACGATCCTATTTCACCTAACGTAAATTTCGTTGAACAGGAAAAGAAAATTGAAAAATTCTGGCGAGACGAAAAGATTTTCGAAAAAAGCATTGAAGAAAGAAAAAACGGCACACCTTACGTTTTCTATGACGGCCCCCCCACGGCTAACGGCAAGCCGCATATCGGTCACGTGCTCACACGTGTTATCAAGGATATGATTCCCCGTTACCGCACAATGAAGGGCTGCATGGTTCCCCGAAAAGCAGGCTGGGATACACACGGTCTCCCCGTTGAGCTTGAGGTTGAAAAGCTCCTCGGTCTTGACGGTAAGGAGCAGATTGAGCAATACGGTCTTGAGCCCTTTATCGACCATTGTAAAGAAAGTGTCTGGAAATACAAGGGTATGTGGGAGGATTTCTCATTCACCGTTGGCTTCTGGGCAGATATGGAGAAGCCCTATGTTACATATCACAACGACTTTATCGAGTCAGAGTGGTGGGCATTAAAGCAGATTTACGACAAAAATCTTCTTTACAAGGGCTTTAAAATCGTTCCCTATTGCCCCCGTTGCGGCACACCTCTTTCATCTCACGAGGTTGCACAGGGCTACAAGCTCGTTAAAGAGCGCTCTGCAGTAGTACGCTTCAGGGTTGTCGGCGAGGATGCATTCTTCCTTGCGTGGACAACAACTCCCTGGACACTTCCCTCAAACGTTGCACTTTGCGTAAACCCCAACGACGTTTATTGCAAGGTTAAAGCGGCAGACGGCTACACCTATTATATGGCTGAGGCACTTCTCGACAAGGTTCTCGGCAAATTGGGCACAGAGGATGTTTCAGCATACGAGGTTCTTGAAAGCTACAAGGGTATCGACCTTGAGGGTAAAGAATACGAGCCCCTTTTCGATTACGTTAAGCCCATCTGCGAAAAACAGAATAAAAAAGGCTTCTTCATCACAGCTGACACATACGTTACAATGACAGACGGTACAGGTATCGTTCACATTGCTCCCGCATTCGGTGAGGATGACGCAAAGGTCGGCAGAAGATATGACCTTCCTTTTGTTCAGCTTGTTGACGGCAAGGGCGAAATGACAGAGCCCACACCTTATGCCGGCACATTTGTCAAGGATGCTGACAAGTTCGTTCTTATTGACCTTGAAAAAGCGGGTCTTCTTTTTGATGCCCCCAAATTCGAGCACGAATATCCCCATTGCTGGAGATGTAGCACCCCTCTTATCTACTATGCGAGAGAGTCATGGTTCATCAAAATGACCGACGTCAGAGATGACCTTATCAGAAACAACAACACAATTAACTGGATTCCCGAAAGCATCGGTAAGGGTCGTTTCGGCGACTGGCTTCAGAACGTTCAGGACTGGGGCATTTCCCGTAACCGTTATTGGGGAACTCCTCTCAACATCTGGGAATGTGAATGTGGCTGCCGCCATTCAATTGGCTCCATTGAAGAGCTCAAATCAATGAGCGACAACTGCCCCGACGATATCGAGCTTCACAGACCCTTCATTGATGCAGTTACTCTCAAATGCCCCGATTGCGGCAAAGAGATGCACCGTGTTCCCGAGGTTATTGACTGTTGGTTTGACTCCGGCGCAATGCCCTTTGCACAGCATCACTATCCCTTTGAAAATAAAGAGCTTTTCGAGTCACAGTTCCCCGCAGACTTCATTTCGGAGGCTGTTGACCAGACCCGTGGCTGGTTCTATTCTCTTCTTGCTATTTCAACACTCATCTTTAACAAGGCACCCTACAAAAACGTTATTGTTCTTGGCCACGTTCAGGATGAAAACGGTCAGAAAATGAGTAAATCCAAGGGCAACGCAGTTGACCCCTTCGATGCGCTCCAGAGCTATGGCGCCGATGCTATCCGTTGGTATTTCTACACCAACTCTGCACCCTGGCTTCCCAACCGTTTCCACGGCAAAGCCGTTGTTGAAGGTCAGCGCAAATTTATGGGCACTCTCTGGAACACCTATGCGTTCTATGTGCTTTATGCTAACATCGACAAGTTTGACCCCTCAAAATATAACCTTGATGATTGCAAGCTCACCGTTATGGATAAGTGGCTTCTTTCGAAGCTCAATTCGATGGTTAAAACGGTTGACGAAAATCTTGCCAACTACAGAATTCCCGAGGCTGCAAAGGCTCTTCAGGAATTTACCGATGAAATGAGCAACTGGTACGTTCGCCGTGGCAGAGAGCGTTATTGGGTACAGGGCATCACAGACGACAAAACCGCTGCATATATGACCCTTTACACAGCTCTTGTAACTACTGCAAAGACGGCAGCTCCCATGATTCCCTTTATGGCTGAATCAATTTACAGAAACCTTGTTTGCAACGTTGACAAGACTGCTCCCGAAAGCGTGCACCTTTGCTTCTACCCCGAGGTTCGTGAAGACCTTATTGATACAGAGCTCGAAAAGAATATGGATGAGGTTGTTTCAATTGTTGTTCTCGGCAGAGCCGCAAGAAACGGTTCAAACATCAAAAACCGTCAGCCACTTAACACAATGTACGTTCAGAGTGAAAAGAAGGTTGAGGGCTATTTCACAGACATCATCCGTGAGGAGCTTAACGTTAAAAACGTTGATTTCGTTGAGGATGCATCGGGCTTTGTTACCTACATCTTCAAGCCCCAGCTCAAAACTCTCGGCCCGAAATACGGCAAACAGCTTGGCGAAATCAGGGAGGCTCTTTCAAACCTTGACTCTTCTGCAAAATCAACTCTTGACACCGACGGCAAGCTCATTCTTAACCTTGCAAGCGGCGACGTTGAGCTCACACCTGAAGATATTCTTCTTGAAACAAAGCAGAAGGAGGGTGTGTTCACCGTTTCTGACAGAGGTGTTACGGTTGCGCTCGACACAGAGCTCACACCAGAGCTCATTGAAGAGGGCTTCGTAAAAGAGCTTATCAGCAAAATTCAGACAATGAGAAAGGATTCTGACTTCAACGTTATGGACAGAATCAACGTTACTCTCAGCGGTAACGAAAAGCTTCTCACAATTGCAAAAAGCAACGAAGCAACAATTTCAGGCGTTGTTCTTTCCGACTCCATTTGCGGCGGCGACGGTGCAAACGGCAAGGAATGGGATATCAACGGCGAAAAGGTTGTTATCGCAGTTGAAAGAGTGTGAATGGCTTAGGTGATAAAAATGGATGAAAAGACAACGTTGAAGCCTAATGCACTAAGTAAAGAAATCACATCGTTTTTTAAAGGCGTTGCGATTATACTTGTTGTTTTGGTGCATTCTGTGAGATATTTTGATCTTCCCTTCTATGCCAAATGTGTTCAAAACTTTGGGCAAATGGGTTGCCAGATTTTTTTCTTGATTTCAGCGTTTGGTTTGAATGTATCATTTTCTCGCAACCCATGTAAATGGAAGAACTTCGTATTACATCGACTTTCAAAGCTCTCTATAAGTTGGTGGGCAGCGATTCTTGTTTTTGCTGTTTATCGTTTGGTAATCGCCCTGGTTAATTCCGAAAATCCGCTTGCGGCAGTTGATTTGCCGGGTATAGCTGTAAATGCTGTGTTTTTAAACGGAGTTGTGCCATTTGGCAACATAAACAATGCGATTGTGCGTGGTGGGTGGTTCGTTGGCACGATTGTTATATTGTATGCATTATTTCCGTTGTTGCACAGGATTTATAATATTAAAAAAGAAAACTGGGAAAAACACAGGGTGTGGCTTTTCCCGCTGATAGTGGCATCAGGTTGCTCGGTGGTGATGATTCTTGCGTGGTTTATTCATCCCTATTTAGGCTGCGGTAATAATACATTTATGTATTTTTCTTTTGTGAATCAGCTCCCGGCATTTGTACTTGGCTTTTCATTATATGATTTGCTTGTTGTTCGAAAAAGTAAAGCAAAATGGTCTTTGCCTTTGTTTGCGGTAATGATGGCGTTATCTTTACTGTTGTTTTTCAAGGATTTTAAATACTCGTTTGTTTTTGTTCCTACAACGGTTTCGGTTGCGTGGATTTCATTGATAGCGTTTTTCGTTAACAACAAGAAATGTTCAAAAGCTACAGAAAATAAATCTAACATAATTGTTAAAACGGTTATGAATTTCGGAAAATACAGCTTTCCGATATATCTGACTCATAGCTTTGTTGTTTATGATTTTTCTGAATTTGCTTTGAGATTATTAAGCCGAGTTTATGAAAATGACACTCTTTGGTACTTTGTTTTGCTACCGATTGTGTTTGTTGCAGTGTATTGCTTGGGCAGGATTTTTGACTTGTGCACTACAAAATTGCAACAAATTTTTAAGCCTATCAAAAAATAATTTATAAAAGCCTGTTGAAATCTTTGGGTTTCAACAGGCTTTTTTGTTTTGCATAATTTTACCGATTATCAATATAATGGGTGAGTTTAAAGAATTTATGCTCACAAGCATAAAACGCTGCGGCGGTACAACCGATTTTTTAAAAAGACAAAACGAAAGATGAATACTTCGGGAAGTGTTTATGTGCAAAAAAAATGTTTGTGAAAAGAGTATAAAAATTCGTTCAAACCCCAAATTTTTATGTAAAAATGTAACAACGAGAAAAAAGCGGGAATGCGACGAAAAAAAGACGGAAAAATTTGTTGTTAACATAACCAAAGCATAATGCTTTGCTTTGTGTGAAATGCCGTTTTTTTGCGTTTTTTTATGAATAAAACTCCAAAAAATACAATTTGTGAATAATTAAACAATGTGCAAAAACCATTGAAAATACAGGGGGTTACGAGGTTATGAACGTCGTGTACAAGATAAAATATACATTTTTTTGCGCATTTTTGCATACGGTTTAAGGGGGGCTTATTTTGTTGACTCTTTTCCAAAAAGTGGTATAATAATAATGAAAAAATACAGGAGGTGTTGTTATGAAAAAGGCATTGAGTCTGATGTTGGCTCTGGCGTTGACTTTTGGCATATTTGCTGTTATGCCGCTTATTGAGTCCCGATTCGACATTGTTGCTAATGCCGCAAGCGTTGAGGATTTGACTTTCACGTTGAATTCTGACGGCGTATCTTACTCAGTAAGCGATTGTAACGAAGGTGTGACAGGTGATTTAACCGTACCTGCCGAATATCAGGGTTTACCTGTAACAATGGTTGGCGAAAAGGCCTTCTACAATTGTGCCGGGCTTGTTTGCGTAACATTACCCGACGGTATCGTTCAGATTGGCAACTCTGCTTTTGCGGGCTGTGAAAAGCTTGAAAACGTTAATCTCCCCGACAGTATAACGTCTTTGGGTTATTGGGTTTTTAAAGATTGCATAAGCCTCAAAGAAGCTGTTTTGCCCGAAAACGTTACAACAATTCCGCAATGGACTTTCGCAGGCTGCTATGACCTTGAGAGTGTTGAGTTGAACAACAAAATAAGAACAATAAGCAACTGTGCTTTCAGATATTGCACAAGTCTTTCTGAAATTGAACTCCCTGCTACGGTTAAGAACATCAGCGATGAAGCATTCAGCTATTCTGCTATCATCGAGATGTATCTCCCGGAGGGAATCACAAGCATCAAGACAAGTGTTTTCAATAGCTGTTCCGAGCTCAGAATAATCACCATACCCGACAGCGTAAGCAAAATTTCCAACAAGGCTTTCAATGCTTGCGATAACATCGAGCGTGTGTATTATTCGGGTAGCTCCGATGCATGGGCTTCAATCTCTGTTGGCTCCTACAACACTCCTCTTACAGAAGCTCAGACACATTACGGCGTTCCTGCAGACCAGGTTGAAACACACTACGGTGAAGGCGTTGTCACCGTTGAACCCGATTGCCTTAATGAGGGTGAAATTTACTACACTTGTCCCTGCGGTCATGATTATACAGAGGTGCTCCCTGCTCTCGGTCATGATATGACGGCTGAATGGATAGTTGAAAAAGAAGCAACCTGCACAGCAACAGGTTACAAATATCACGAATGTAAAAGATGCGGCACTAAAGCAGATGAAACGGCTATACCCGTGGATGCAGAAGCACACGATTATTCAGGTGAATGGGTAATCTCTTCTGCTGCAACCTGCACAAGTGTCGGCTCTAAGCATAAAGAATGCCTCGTTTGTGGCGCAAAGTCTGAGGCACAGACTATTTCAGCAACAGGCCACAGCGTTTCCGGTTGGGTTACAGATTCTTCTGCAACCTGCACATCAGACGGCTCAAAGCACAAAGAGTGCACAGTGTGCGGTGAGGTTACCGAAACCGTAGTTCTTCCCGCAACAGGTCACGTCGCTTCTGAGTGGATGACTGTAAGCTCAAATGAAAAACAAAAGGTTTGCACAGTATGCGGCGCTGTTCTTGAAAAAGAAACAACAGCTGTTAAGGTTGAAAAGCTTGACTCTGTTAAAGGTATAAAGGTTACAAACGCAGTTGACGGCGTTCAGATTAACTGGAACGAGGTTGAAAATGCAAACGGTTACATCGTTTACCGCAAGGTAAAGGGTGGCAAGTGGGAAAGAATCGCTAAGCTCAGCGAAATCTCTTACACCGACAAAGCCGCAAAGAGCGGAACAACATATTACTACACAGTTAAAGCGTATAACGGCAAGGTTACTTCGCAGAAATATTATTCAGTTTCCGTGAAATTCCTTGAAGCTCCCAAGTTGGAGTGCACAAAGGCGAAAAAATTCGGCTTTGAATTGAAGTGGAATAAGATTAAGGGTGCGCAGGGCTACATTGTTTACCGTATGGCTGACGGTGGCGAATGGGTAAGACTTGCTAAGCTCAACAAGAATAACAAAACTTCCTTTGTTGACGTTAATCCTCTCAGCGGAAAATCATATTACACCGTTAAGGCATACAGCGGAAGCTACAAATCAGCGTTCTGTGAAGACGTTTGTGTTTCATATCTTGCAGCCCCGAAGGTAACTAAGCTTTCTAACGGTGCAAAAGGTGTGGATATAGGCTGGAGCAAGGTCAACGGCGCCGACGGCTATGCCGTTTACCGTATAGCTAAAGGCGGCAAGTGGGAATTGCTCACAAAAACAGCCGAAAACACATTTACCGATAAAGATGCAAAGAGCGGAACAACCTATGAATACAAGGTTGAAGCTTATAATGAAAACAGCAAGGCTGAATCCTCTAAAGTAAGCATAAAATACCTTGCAACACCTGTTCTTAAAGAGATTACAGGCACAAAGAAAGCCATTACAATCAAATGGAACAAGGTTGACGGTGCCAAGGAGTACACAGTTTATCGCAAAACTGACGGCGGTAGCTGGAAGTCATTGGGCAAGGTTAAAGGCGACTCTTACACAGATAAATCTGTTAAAGAAGGTGTTAAATACACATATACCGTGCGTGCAACAAACGGCGGCACAGCATCATATTACGACACAGTCGGTTTGAGCTATGTTATCGAGGTTGCACAGCCCGAACCCGAAACAAATAAAGAAAACGTTATCAGTGTCAAGGCAACTAAAAAGGGTGCCGAGGTTAAATGGGATAAGGTTGACGGTGCAGACGGTTACAAGGTTTATCGCCGCAATGCAGACGGTAGCTGGAAGAAGATAGCTGACGTCAAAGGCACAGCTTACACAGACAGGAGTGCGAAAAAAGGCGTAACGTACGAATATAAGATTGAGTCTTATACAAACCCCGAGGCTCCCGAGGCACCAAAGCCTCAGCCCCCGAAACCGATGTTTCCGTGGTTCTGATAGGTGAGCTGAGATTTTAAAAAATATTAGTGCGTAAGTTTTGGCATAACAGACAAAACGGCAACTGTAAAATTGTAACAGTTGCCGTTTTTGTTTTTTTCATTGAGTTTAGTGCTGAAAATTAGTATAATAAACGTGTATTTTCCTATTTAAAGGGGTTTTATCAATGTTAGAAATGAAAAACAGAAAATTTTATCTTGACGGCGAAGAGTTTCATATCTATTCAGGTGCCATGCACTACTTCAGAATTCCCGAAGAATATTGGGCTGACCGCCTTATGAAGCTCAAGGCGGCGGGGCTCAATACCGTTGAAACCTACGTTCCGTGGAACTACCACGAGCCAAAGAAAAATCAGTTCAATTTTGAGGGTATGCTGAATATTGAAAGGTTCGTGAAAACGGCTCAGGATATGGGGCTTTACGTTATTGTGCGCCCCGGTCCCTATATTTGCGCCGAATGGGATTTCGGCGGTCTTCCCGCGTGGCTTCTCAAGGATAAAAACATAAAGCTGCGTTGCTGGGATAAGGCATATATAAAGGCTGTTGAGGATTTTTACAGGGTGCTTATACCAAAGCTTGTGCCGTATCAGATTACAAAGGGCGGCAAGCTTATTGCTATGCAGGTGGAGAATGAATATGGCTCGTTCGGCAGAGATAAGAAATATCTTTATTGGCTTCGTGATTTAGTTAAAGAGCTTGGTATTGATGTTCAGCTTTTCACCTCGGACGGTGAGGATAAATACTTCTTCTCAGGTGGCGGAATCCCCGAGGAATGGATGGTTGCAAACTTCGGTGGATATCACGAAAACCGTTTTAACGACTTGAAGCTTCTCCAACCGGACAAGCCTCTTATGTGCGGTGAGCATTGGTGTGGTTGGTTTGACCGTTGGGGCGCAAAGCACCACACCGACAATGCCGAGGAAACTCTGGGCAAGAGCCTTGACGGCTTCTTTAAGGAGGATGCAAACTTTAACCTTTATATGTTCCATGGCGGCACGAATTTCGGATTCTCATCGGGTGCAAACTATTACGATTGCTATTGCCCCACCACTACAAGCTACGACTACGGTGCACCGCTTTCTGAAAACGGCGCATATACAGAGAAATATTTTGTTCTTCGTGAAAGAATGAAAAAACAGTTGGGAAAAGAGCTTCCCGAGCTGCCCGAGGATGCAAAAACAAAGAATTACGGCAAAGTCAAGTTGACTGAATTTGCCGATTTGAGGGATGTTTACAAGAAGTTCTCGGTTCATAAAAAATCCTGCTCACCGGAGTATATGGAATATTACGGACAAAACAGCGGACTTATTCTTTACAGCACAACCATCAAGGGCTTTTACGACGATGTGGAGCTTAATGCATTTGGTGTTCACGATATTGCATACGTTTACATAAACGGTGAGCTAAAGCACGTTTATGACAGAACAAAGCTCAAGGGTAAAGCACTTTATGAAGAGAGCTTTTCTGTTCCCGTGAAGGGCTTCAACGGTGAAATCAAGGTGGATATTCTTGTTCAGGCTCTTGGCAGAATTAACTACGCAAGACGTATTTATGACAGAAAGGGTCTTGGTGAAATATATCTCGGCGGTCAGGCAATTGTGGATTGGGACGTTTATTGTATGGAGCTTGACAAAGCTCCCGAAATAAAATACAAAAAATCTCACAAGGATTTCCCCTGCTTTATGAAGGGCACCTTCAAGGCAGAGGAAAAGGTTGACACATTTGTTGATATGCGAGGCTTCTCCAATGCTGTGGTTTATGTTAACGGCTTTAACCTTGGCAGATTTTTGAAGCGTGGACCACAATACACGCTTTATCTCCCTGCACCCATTCTCAAGGATGAAAATGAGATTGTTGTTCTTGAATTGGAAGGCTGCAAGAAAAACGAAATCAAGCTTATTGATAGGGCAATTTTGAAATAAAGAATAAAACACACCGTAGGCGTCAGCCTTGCGGTGTGTTTTTAATTTCATCTGAACGAAAAACTATTGGTGCTTACGGTTCATAGGGGAACACAGGCATCAATTCTAATTTGAATTGATTTATTCTGTGCATACGGTCAATTTTTTGCTTTATTTCTTCATCTTCACAAATTCCTTCACGGATGTATCTGTCGAGAGTTGCATAAGTGAAGCCAAGATTATCTTCATCGGTTTTGCCGCAAAGACCGTCAATGGGCACCTTTTCAACAAACATTTCAGGTAGATTAAGTGCTCTACCGATAGCCTTAACCTCCTGAACGGTGAGCTTTGAAAGGGGTGAAAAATCCCCCACGCTGTCGCCGTAGCGGGTGGAGTAGCCAACCCAATCCTCGGAGAGGTTGCAGGTGTTTGCAACTCTGCCGTTTACACTTTGTGAAACTGCATATACCGTTGCCATTCTGAGGCGAGGTGGCAGGTTTGTCGTTGCTTGTGTGTTAATGGGTACACCGCTTTTTTGCAGCTCATTCATAAGACCGTTGTATGCATCGTTTATATTGACGGTGTAGCTCTGAATGCCGAGGTGCTCAACAAGTGCTTTTGAAACGTCAATATCAAACTGCTCACCCTTAGGCATCAGAACGCCGACAACGTTTTCTTTACCGAGTGCTTCAACAAGTAGCGCCGCAACAACAGAGCTGTCCTTACCGCCGGAAATGCCCAAAACGCCCTTGCAGCCCTTGCCGTTTATTTCAAACCAATCACGAATCCACTGAACTATATCGTTTTTTACTTTTATTGCATCAAAAGACAATTTTGTCATCCTTTCGGGTAGTTGTTATTTGTTTGTATTTTAGTCTTTTTGTGTTCTTTTTGCAATATTTTTTCTCAAATAACTTGAAACACATACGGAAAATTTATATAATTATTGTATATGGCTTTCAGGAGGTATGAAAATGACAGTAAGCAGTGCAATTAAATCACTTGTTGATTACGCTATTGATAACGGACTTATTGACGAGTTGGACAGAATTTGGGCAATAAACAGGGTTCTTGAGGTTATGCAGATGGATTCAATTGATTCCGATGCAGCGGTTTTTGAGAACGCAGAGCTTGAGGATATGCTGAAAGTTCTTCTAGATTATGCTTGCGAAAACGGACTTTGTGAGAATTCTGTTGTTTTTCGTGATTTGTTTGATACGAAAATTATGGGTGCTCTTACTCCTGCCCCCTCGTGTGTTATCAGAAATTTCAACGAGCTTTATGAGGAAAGCCCAGAGGCAGCAACGAGATATTACTATCACGTTTCAAAAAAATCGGATTATATCCGTGAATACAGAATAAAAAATGATATGAAGTGGGTTACACCCACCGAATACGGCGATATTGACATAACAATTAACCTTTCAAAGCCTGAAAAAGACCCCAAAGCCATTGCGGCGGCACTTAAAATGAAGCAGAGCTCATACCCCCTTTGTATGCTTTGCCCTGAAAACGAGGGCTATGCAGGAAGGGTTAACCACCCCGCAAGGCAGAATCACAGAGTTATCCCGCTGGAGCTTGAAAACGAGAATTGGTGCCTGCAGTATTCTCCGTACGTTTATTATAACGAGCATTGCATCGTTTTCAGCGCAAGCCACGTTCCTATGAAAATAAGCGAGCAGGGCTTCAGAAGGCTTTTTGCTTTCGTTAAAAAATTTCCCCATTATTTTGTTGGCTCAAATGCAGACCTGCCTATTGTCGGTGGTTCAGTTCTTACCCACGACCATTTTCAAGGCGGTAACTATGAATTTGCAATGGCAAAGGCACCCGTTGAAACAGAGGTAACCTTCAAGGGCTATGAAGATATTAAGGCGGGCATTGTTAAATGGCCTATGTCAGTTCTTCGACTTATCGGTGACGACACAGACAGAATGTGTGAGCTCAGCGGAAAAATTCTTGCAAAATGGCGAGGATATACCGACGAAGAGGCTTTTGTTTTCGCTGAAACAGACGGCACACCTCACAACACAATAACCCCCATTGCACGTTTCAGAAACGGCAGGTTCGAAATCGATCTTGTTCTGAGAAATAACATCACTACAGAGGAATTTCCTGACGGTGTTTATCACCCCCATCCTCAGCATCACCACATCAAAAAAGAAAACATCGGTCTTATTGAGGTTATGGGTCTTGCAGTTCTTCCATCACGACTTAAAGCAGAAATGGCAACTCTTAGGGATGCTATTGTAAACGGCAAGGATATTCTTGCCGATGAAACGATAGCAAAGCACTTTGAGTGGGTTGAAGAAATCAAGAAAAACAACACAATAACTCCCGAAAACTGCGAAAAGGTTTTGCAGGATGAAATCGGCAAGGTGTTTGCAGATATCCTCGGTCAATGCGGTGTGTTTGCACGCAATGATGAGGGTAAATCACAGTTTATTAAATTTACCCAAGCAGTTAACGAATAATATACGGAGGAAAGAGTTATGTTTGAGAAAATCAAATCACAATTTCAGATTGGCAAGGTTGACGTTCAGCAGAATGCTTTTGACGGCAGAGGCTTTACCTTTGAACTGAAGGAAACAGATAAATCAATAAAGGGTGTTCTCAAGGCAAAGGTTAACATTACAATGAAGTCCTTTGAAATTATTGCTGAAAAGGATTTTGAAGACGATGATTTGTTCTTTGCTAACGGCTACCAGGCTTGGACAACGTCCCGTGAATTTTCCAAAAACGACACCTTCAAGGGCTTGATAAAAGCGGCAAACATCAACAAGTTTTTGAAGCATTTTGCAGGTCTTTCGGGCGACTACCACTTCGAGAGCTACGGCGAAGAGGGTAAGTTCCACGGCTATACATACTGCTATTTCAGAGAAAAAGGCGAAAAAGAAATAAAGCTCTACGGCTCAAAGAGTGAGCGTAAGGGCTTCACAATTTTTGCTGTTGATATGAAGGATGATAAATTTATTATCAGAAAAGACATTGACGGTCTGGCTCTTTCGGCAGGTGAGGAATACGAGGTTTTCGATATCGCAATTATCAAAGGCGATATGGACGACGTTATGGATAAATATTTCTTTGATTTCGTGGGCTGTAAAAAGCCCGCCATTGACCACCTTTCGGGCTACACATCATGGTACAACTATTTCCAAAATATCAGCGAGGAAATTATTCTTCGAGACCTTGACGGTCTTGACAGAGCAAGCGAAGAGGTTAATATTTTCCAGGTTGACGACGGTTATCAGCAAGCGGTAGGCGATTGGCTTCTTATTGATGAAAAGAAATTCCCCAACGGAATGAAATACATCGCCGATAAAATCCACGACAAGGGCTACAAGGCAGGTATCTGGCTTGCACCCTTCAGCGCACAGGTTTCATCACAGCTTGCAAAGGAGCACCCCGATTGGCTTTTGAGACATAACAGAAACGGTAAAAAAATGCTTGGTTGCCAGGGCTGGGGCGGAGCATACACAATAGATATTTACAACCCCGATGCAAGAGAATACATTAAAAAGGTGTTCAATGAGGTTCTTAATGTGTGGGGCTTTGATATGGTTAAGCTCGACTTCCTTTACAGCCAGTGCATTGAGCCCAGAAACGGCAAAACCCGTGGTGAAATTATGTGCGACGGTGTTGACCTTCTTCGTGAGGCTTGCGGTGACAAATGGATACTCGGCTGCGGTGTGCCGATTGGTGCTTGCATGGGTATATTTGATGCTTGCCGTATCAGCTGTGATGCTAATAAGGACTGGAGCTTCAAGCTTTCAAACGGCTTGAGCCAGACCGCCCTTCTCGGTCTTGTAAGAGTTAATCAGGAGAGCCCCTCGTCACAGAATGCAATTATCAACACCGTTTTCCGTAATCACCTTGACGGCAGAGCCTTCTGTAACGACCCCGACGTTTTCTTCCTTCGTGACTTTAACCTTGGTTATACATGGGAGCAAAAGCTTCTTCACGGCAAAATCAACACAATCTGCGGTAACGTTCTTTTTGTTTCAGATAACGCAGGCGATTTTGACGATGAAAGAATTTACTACCTCAAAGAGTTTTTCAAGGATAAAGACTACAAGGTAAATATGGCAGAGTTCATTGATGAAGATGTTATCAGCCTTGATTTTACAGAAAACGGCGAGAAAAAGAATCTTACATTTAACCTTACAACAGGTGACAGTAACGTTAAAGAAGTTTTATAATTAAGAAAGACCGCCTCAGCGTTTTGCTGAGGCGGTAATTTTTTATTATTTCGTTAAACTTTGATTATTCCCAAGCCTTCAAGGACAGAGAAAATGAGAATTGCTACAATACAAATGGGGGCGATATATTTGATAACAACGGTGAAAAGAGTTTTTCTTTTGAATTTGCCGCCCTGCTCAATTTCTTCAATAAGAGCCTTGGGCTTGATAACGTAGCCGATAAGAATACAAGTGAGAAATGCTACAACGGGCATAATCACGCTGTTGCTAATAAAGTCAAAGAAATCAAGGAACTGGAAGCCGATGATTTTTACGTCTTTCCAGATACTGTAGCCGAAGGTTGAGAGAAGGCCGAGGATTACAGAGAGAAGAATAACTGCAACACAAGCTCTTTTTCTGCCAATTTTGAACTTGTCCATAAAAATAGAAACGATTGTTTCCATAAGCGAAATGGATGAGGTGAGTGCGGCCAGAAGAACCATAACAAAGAATATGGCACCGATAACGGAGCCGGCGGGCATACTTTCAAAAACCTTTGGGAGTGTAACAAACATAAGGCTGGGGCCCTTACCGAGAGCACTTTCATCACCGCCGGAGAAGGCGAAAACAGCGGGGATAATCATAAGGCCTGCAAAGAAAGCAATACCTGTGTCAAAAAGCTCGATTTGTTTGACCGAACCCTCAAGGCTTACGTCTTTTCTCATATATGAGCCGTAGGTTATCATAATACCCATTGCAAGACTCATTGAATAAAATAACTGACCCATAGCCGCAAGGACGGTTGTTATTGAGAATTTGCTGAAATCGGGCGTCAGATAATACTTTACACCCTCCATGGCACCGGGCATAAACATCGAGTAAACGGCAATAAATATTACCATTACCACAAGCACGGGCATCATAAACTTGCTGACCTTTTCAATGCCCTTTTCAACACCGAAAAGAACAACCAACGCCGTAAGTCCGAGGTAAAGCAAAAACCAACCGATGGGTTCAACGGGTGAGGAGATAAATTCGTTGAAAAATCCGTCATTGGCAGCGGCAGACATTCCGCCGCCTATAAATGTGTAAAAATATTTTGCGATCCAACCACCGATTACGGAATAATACGGCAAAATGATTATGGGGACAAGGGAGGCTATTATACCGACAAACCCGAAACGCTTGTCCAATTTTTTGTATGCACCAAGAGCACTTGTGCCTGTTTTTCTGCCTATTGCAATTTCTGCACACATAAGTGCAAAACCGAATGTTACTGCAAGCAAGAGGTAAATCAGCAGGAAGATACCGCCACCGTACTGTGCGGCGAGATAAGGAAAACGCCAGATGTTGCCCAGACCAACCGCAGAGCCTGCGGATGCAAGAACAAAGCCGAGCTTTCCCGAAAAGCTACTTCTTTTTTCAGCCATTAATAAAACTCCTTCAAATCAGATTTTTCTATTATTACATAATAATAAAAAAATTACAAGTGCAAATATGCAATAAAACTTGATTTGATACGGGTGTGTTGCTATAATTCAAGAGAAAGTGAGTGGGGAAAATGATTAATCTCAAAAACAATGATGTAATTCTTTTTCAGGGCGATTCAATAACCGACGGTAACAGAGGCAGAAGCGAAGACCCCAATCATATTCACGGTCACGGCTATCAGTATATTCTTGCTTCCGAGATGTATGTAGATAATCTATGGGGGGATATTACTGTCTATAACCGTGGGGTAAGCGGTAATAGGGTAGTGGATTTGTATGATCGTTGGAAAGAAGACTGTCTCAACCTTAAACCTACCATATTGAGCATACTTGTAGGCATAAACGATTTGTGGTTTCGGTTTGAAAATAACAGCAGTTCTGAGTCTTATGGGTTCGATAAAATATACAGATGCTTGCTTGATGAAGCGAAAGAACAAAACCCCGATATTCTTTTTGTTATTATGGAGCCGTTTTTCGGTAAATCCGAAAATGAAGAGTTTGACGCTTTTTGCAGAGAGCATATAGCCGAATATTCTGAAATAACTCGCAAAATTGCCGAGGATTATAACGCTGTTTTCGTGCCGTTGCAGGATTTATTCGATGAATATTCAAAAAAGACAGATGTGTTCAATTTGCTGTGGGATGGGGTTCACCCTACAACAGGCGGGCATCAGCTTATTGCACAAAGGTGGAAAAGCTGTGTGGAAAAAAGATTAAATGACAGAAATAATGTATAAAATACAAATTTTTCTTGCATATCTATGCAGTTTGTGATATCATTTCTCTATTATATTGGTCTGAAGGAGTAAAATATGAGTACAAGTACAATTTTAATTTTAGTGACCATTGTTTGTTATCTCGGAATGATGATTGCTATCGGAGCAAAGTTCTCCAAAGAAAACAAAGATACGTCTGACTTTTATCTCGGTGGCAGAAAGTTGGGTCCGTTTGTTACGGCTATGAGTGCGGAAGCCTCAGATATGAGCAGCTGGCTTCTTATGGGTCTTCCCGGTGTTGCACTTATTGCCGGTCTTGCGGAAGCCTCCTGGACAGCTATCGGTCTTGCTGTCGGTACATATATCAACTGGCTTATTGTTGCAAAAAGAATACGTCTGTATTCAAGCAAAATTAATGCGGTTACCTTACCCGAATTTTTCTCAAAAAGATTTGGCGATAACTTAGGTATGCTTAAAATTATTGCTGCGGCAGTTATTATAATTTTCTTCATTCCCTATACAGCCTCAGGCTTCTCTGCTTGCGGTAAGCTTTTTGAATCTATTTTCGGCATTCCTTATATGACTGCTATGATTGTCAGCGGCATTGTTATTGTTTTATATACCGCTTTGGGTGGCTTCCTTGCCGCTTCAACAACAGACTTTATACAGTCAATTGTTATGACAATAGCGCTTGTTGTTGTTCTTGGCTTTGGTATCAGCTACGCAGGCGGCTGGGAGCAGGTTTGCACCAATGCTGAGAATCTTGCAGGTTATCTTAACTTCACAGTAACCCATGGTGCAGGCAGTGTTGGCGAGGCTCTTGCAGGTACAGCGGGCACAAAGCCTTACGGTGCCCTTACAATTGCTTCAACCTTGGCTTGGGGTCTCGGCTATTTTGGTATGCCCCATATTCTTCTCAGATTTATGGCTATTGAAAAGGTTGAAAAAATAAAGCTCGCAAGAAGAGTTGCTTCAATCTGGGTTGTTATTTCAATGGCAGTTGCTATTGTTATCGGCGTTGTTGGTTATGGCGTTGTTAAAAGCGGTGTTGTTACAGGTCTTGAAGACAGCGAAAGAATAATCATCGAAATTGCAAAGGTCATCAGCGGTGAAGGCTGGGTTTTTGCAATCGTTGCAGGTGTAATACTTTCGGGTATTCTTGCTTCTATTATGTCAACTGCTGACTCGCAGCTTCTTGCAGCTTCATCAAGCATTTCAGAGGATATTTTCAAAGCTGCAAAGGTTAAAATTTCTGATAAAAAGAAAATGCTTGTTGCAAGAATTTCTGTTATCATTATTGCGATTATTGCGATGTTTATTGCAAAAGACCCCGATAGCAAGGTTTTTGAAATTGTTTCATTTGCGTGGGCGGGCTTTGGCGCAACATTCGGACCTCTTGTTCTTTGCGCATTGTTCTTTAAACGCACAAACAAATGGGGTGCTCTTGCCGGCATGGTGAGCGGTGCTGTTATGGTATTTGTCTGGAAGTTTGTAATTAGTGGCTTTGGCGGTGCATTCGCAATTTACGAGCTTCTTCCCGCATTTGTTATTTCGCTTGTTCTTATTATTGTTGTTTCACTTGTTACTCCGGCCCCCTCAAAAGAAATTCTCGATGATTTTGAGGCTGTAAAAAAAGGTGAAGTTGAATAAATAAATCAAAAAGGTCTTTCGCTCAGCGAGCGAAAGACCTTTTTTACTTTAATATTTTTTGCATTTTATCGGGGCGCCTTGTGGTTATGTTATCAGGTGAAAGAGAAAGAATTTTCAGCATATCCCTTTTTCTGTTAACCGTCCAGATTGAAACCGGCAAGCCGTTTTGGTGAAAAATATCCACAAGCTTTTTTGTTGCACCTTTTTGGTTGAAGTTTATTCCTACAGCACCGCTCTTTTTAACCTCATCAACAAGACTTTGCAGATATTCTTTTGTTTGATATCGAGGTTTTTTTACGTTTACATTGAGATAATATGTTATTTCAGGACTGTCTTTTTTAACTGCTTCCAGAAAACCTGAGTGCACACCCGTGTAAAAAATTCTGTTTTCCAAGCCGTATTTTTTGGCAAGGGGATAAATCGCCTGCAGATTATCAACGCTTTTGACGTCCACATTAACCTTTAGTTTTTCGAATTCACAAATGGTTTTAAATGCTTCTTCAAGAGGAGTTTCATTCCCGTTAGGCTTATCGTGTGACAAAACAGGTGTTCCGTCGGGGAGAAAATGCAAATCAATTTCTATAATATCTGCCCCGAAGCCTGCCCCGGTTTCAATGGATTCCGGAGAATTGTCTTTTGTTTTAACGCAACCGGTGTGGGCTGTGTATGTGAAATCAGAAGGGAGACTAAAAGCTTGTTTTTTCAATGTTTTCAACTCCGATTTTTTTGATGAATTCAATGTTTAAAATGCATATTAATGTAAGACAATAATAACATATAAAAATATCGATTTCTATACCGATAAAGGTATTTTTTTACGGAGTTACCAAAAAAATATTGAATATCAGCATTTATTTTTAGATACAGTACATTGACCTTTCGGGATATTGTGGTGTATAATACAATCAATATGAAAAAAAGGAGACTTTTTTTAAAATGAAATGTGATTTTGAGGGTTGGAAAGGGTTCGAAGCGGGAACCTGGTACAAAGAGATTAACGTCAGAAGCTTCATTAAACACAACTTCAAATCCTACGATGGAGACGAAAGCTTTCTTGTAGGCCCGACAAAAAATACAATGGATTTGTGGGAACAGGTGCTTGAGCTTTCAAAACAGGAAAGAGAAGCGGGCGGCGTTCTTGATATGGATACTAAGGTTATTTCCACAATTACGTCCCACGGCCCCGGTTACCTTGACAAAGAAAAAGAAAAAATAGTCGGCTTTCAGACAGACAAGCCCTTTAAACGTGCACTTATGCCCTACGGCGGTATCCGTATGGCTGAAAAAGCTTGTAAGGACAACGGCTACGAGCTTGACCCCGCTGTTAAGGAGTTTTTCACAATACACAGAAAAACCCATAACGCAGGTGTTTTTGACGCATATACTCCCGAAATGCGAGCTTGCCGTTCAAGCCACATTATCACAGGTCTCCCCGATGCTTACGGAAGGGGCAGAATCATAGGTGACTACCGCCGTGTTGCCCTTTACGGTGTTGATATGCTTATTGAGGACAAAAAAGAGCAAAAAGAAACATCGCGCTCTGCAATGTATTCACACATTATTCAGGAGCGTGAAGAAATATCTGAGCAAATCAGAGCTCTTGAAGACCTTAAAGCAATGGCTGCAAGCTACGGCTTTGATATTTCAAAGCCCGCAAAGGATACAAAGGAAGCTATCCAATGGATGTATTTCGGCTATCTTGCCGCTGTTAAAGAGCAGAACGGTGCGGCAATGTCTTTGGGCAGAACCTCAACCTTCCTCGATATATATTCAGAAAGAGACCTTGCAAACGGTGTTTATACAGAAGAAGAAATTCAGGAAATGATAGATCACTTCATAATGAAGCTTCGTCTTATCAAATTTGCAAGAACACCTGAATACAACGCCCTTTTCTCAGGTGACCCCCAATGGGTTACGGAGTCAATCGGCGGCGTTGCAATCGACGGCAGACATATGGTAACAAAAATGTCATACCGTTATCTCCATACTCTTGAAAATCTCGGTGCAGCCCCCGAACCCAACCTTACGGTGCTCTGGTCAACGAGACTTCCCGAAAATTTCAAGCGTTATTGTGCAAGAATTTCTATTGAAACATCATCTGTTCAGTATGAAAATGATGACCTTATGCGTTTCCACCACGGTGACGATTATGCGATTGCCTGCTGTGTTTCTTCGATGGTTGTCGGTAAAGAAATGCAGTTCTTCGGCGCAAGAGCAAACCTTGCAAAATGCCTTCTTTATGCTATCAACGGCGGTGTGGATGAAATATCCGGCAAGCAGGTTGCTCCCGAATACCGCCCCATAACAAGCGAATATCTTGACTATGACGAGGTTATGAAAAAATACGATGCTATGATGGAATGGCTTGCAGGTGTCTATGTTAACACACTTAACATCATCCACTATATGCACGACAAATATTGCTATGAAAAGCTTCAGATGGCTCTTCACGATAAAAAGGTTACCCGTTGGTTTGCAACAGGTATAGCAGGCCTTTCCGTTGTTGCAGATTCACTTTCTGCAATAAAATACGCAAGGGTCAGAACAATCCGTGATGAAAACGGCCTTGTTGTTGACTACGAGGTTGAGGGCGACTTCCCCAAATACGGTAACGATGACGACAGAGTGGATAACATCGCTTACGATATTGTTCACAGGTTTATGGCTCACATTAAAAAGAACCACACTTATCGTGACGGTATTCCCACAACATCAATCCTTACAATCACCTCAAACGTTGTTTACGGCAAAAACACAGGTGCTACACCCGATGGCAGAAAAAAGGGCGAGGCTTTTGCCCCCGGTGCAAACCCCATGCACAGACGCGACACAAACGGTGCGGTTGCATCACTTTCATCGGTTGCAAAGCTTCCATTCCGTGATGCACAGGATGGTATCTCCAACACATTCTCTATTATCCCCGGTGCACTCGGTAAGGATGATAAAATCTTCGCAGGCGACATAGAGGTTAACTTCGATTGTGTTAACGGCGCTTGTGGAACACCAACCCTTTTTGAAGGGCTTGATACAGAAAACTAAGGAGGATTTGCTATGGCAGCAACAGAAAATCAGATAGATAACCTTGTTTCTCTTCTTGACGGTTATGTAAAAAAGGGCGGTCACCATCTCAACGTTAACGTTTTTACAAAGGAAACGTTGCTGGATGCCCAGGCTCACCCGGAGAAATATCCTCAGCTTACAGTTCGCGTAAGCGGTTATGCAGTTAACTTTATAAAGCTTACGAAAGAACAGCAGGATGAGGTTATTTCAAGAACCTTCCACGACCAGATATAATGATTGGCTATATCCATTCAAAAGAAACCTTCGGCACGGTTGACGGTCCCGGCATAAGATACGTTCTTTTTTTGCAGGGCTGTCCCATGCGCTGTTTATATTGCCACAACCCCGATACCTGGAAAACGGGCGCGGGTCACGTAGTCACGGCAGATGAAGTTTTGGAAGAATACAATAAAAACAAAGCCTTTTATTCCAATGGCGGCATCACCGTTACAGGCGGCGAGCCGCTTTTGCAGCCCGATTTTCTTATAGAGCTTTTTTCGAAGGCAAAAAAACAAGGTATTCATACTTGCATTGATACATCAGGCGTTACATACGATGCCGACAACGTTTCAATAGTTGAAAAAATGGATGAATTAATGCAATATACCGACCTTGTTATGCTGGACATAAAGCACATTGACACAAGCCGCCACCTTGAACTGACAGGCAAAGAAAATAAGAATATTCTTGAGTTTTCAAAATATCTCGAAAAAAAGAATATTCCACTTTGGGTAAGGCACGTTGTGGTTGAAGGCTACACCGACGACCCCGAGGATTTAAAAAATCTCGGCAGATTTATCGGTGAGTTAAAAAACCTCAAAGCCCTTGACGTTTTGCCATATCATAATCTCGGTGAGTCAAAATATGCAGAGCTTGGCATACCATACAGGTTAAAGGGCTTGTCACCACTAAGTAACGAAAAGGCTTTAGTTGCCAAAAATTTTATTCTTGAGGGAATAAAAGAAGTGAGATATTGAAAAACTTAACTCTCTTTGATATACTGATAGTGTAACAATCGGTATATCGAGAGGGTTATTTTTATGCAAAAAATAGGCTATAAGAATATTAAAATAAAAGACGGGTTTTGGGGCGAAAAGCTCAGAATGATAAGCGACGTCACCCTTGAATCGGTTTATAATCGTTTCAAGGAAACACACCGTTTTGATGCACTTGACTGCAGCTGGAAGGAGGGCGACCCCGATTGCCCCCACGTTTTCTGGGATTCTGATATTGCAAAGTGGATTGAAGGTCTTGCTTATTCTCTTGCATTTAAAAGAAATGCTGCACTCGAAAAAATTGCTGATGAAGCAATAGAGAAAATAATTAAAAACAGGGATGAAAACGGCTATTATAATTCCCATTTTCTTGTTACCGGTGAAAGGTTTACAAGAAGAGATGAGCACGAGCTTTATTGCGCGGGTCATCTTATGGAGGCAGCTGTTGCCTATTACGAAGCAACAGGCAAAAGAGCGCTGCTTGATGCGATGTGTAAATATGCTGATTATATCGAAAAGGTTTTTGTAAAAGAAAAATCAGCCTCATTTGTAACTCCCGGTCACCCGGAAATAGAGCTTGCGCTTGTAAAGCTCTATGAAACAACGGGTGAAAAAAGGTATCTTGAGCTTTCAAAGTTTTTTGTTGAGAACCACGGCTCCAATGATATTGATGAAGAGCTTTATCCGGGTTGTCATAAAAAATATAACCAGGATGAAATTCCGCTTAAAGAGCGCACAACAGCAGACGGCCATTGCGTCAGAGCGTTGTATCTTTTGAGCGGTGCGGCGGATATTGCCGAAAAATATGGCGATAAAGAGCTTTTCGAAATGGCAGAGCGTTGCTTTGACAACATTGTCAACGAAAGAATGTATATAACAGGAGCAACGGGAAGCACCTGCCACGGCGAAGCGTTTACAATAAATTATGATTTACCCAACCGTGACGCCTACGCCGAAACCTGCGCCTCAATAGCATTGGCGTTTTTTGCCCAAAGAATGTTTAATCTCAATAAAAATTCAAAATATGCCGATACAGTGGAAAGAGTTATGTACAACGGCATTCTTTCGGGCATTTCAATGGATGGTAAGGGCTTTTTCTATGAAAACCCACTTGAGATAGACACAACCTTCAACGAGGTTCATCCTTCAACTCAAGGGGGCAAGCGTTTTCCCATAACAGAGCGTAAAGAGGTTTTCGATTGCTCATGTTGCCCGCCTAATGTAATCAGATTTATTGCCGATATCGGTGATTATATGTATTCTGTTGATGAAAATACAGTGTATGTTCATCAGTATATTCAAAGTGAAACACTTTGCGACGGTGCGGTCATCAGCCAAACCACCGATTACCCCTGTTGCGGAAAAGTGTTGTTTAAGGCATCTGCACTCAACAAAGCTTTTGTCGCCTTCAGAATACCTGCGTGGTGCAAAAGCTTCGAAATAAACAAGCCCTATTCGTTAAAGAACGGCTACGCTTATGTTGAAATAAACGGGGATGATGCAGAAATTGAGCTTTCTTTTGATATGCCCGTAAGAGTTGTTGCATCCAATAAAAAGGTGCACGAAAATGCAGGCAGAGTGGCTGTTATGAGGGGCCCTGTGCTTTACTGCATTGAGGGTGTTGACAATGGTGACAGCATACAGACCGTGAGGTTAGACATAAAAAACGAATTCGTTATAGGTGACAGAGTATTTCTTGTGCCATCCCTTGAAACGGTTGGCTATGATGAAAAAGAATGTGACGGGCTTTATTTTGATGCCTCAGACGAATACATTGAAAGACGTCTTAAATTCATACCCTATTTTGCCTTTGCTAACAGGGGCGAAACGGATATGCTTGTGTGGCTTCTAAAAAAATAAATGGAGATTTGTTTATGAAAAAGGTGTTGAAAATAATTGCTGTTGTTTTGGCGATAGTTGTTGTCTTTGGTGCGGTGATAACTGCTCCTTACGGTATAAGCTTTCTTTCATCACAAAATGATATTGATTTTAATATGGATTTGAGTTTTGGTGAAAATATGATTTTTGACGGTGAGAATTATAAAAAAGCAAGTGTTTCGACGGATGAAAACGGGGTGACAAAAATTGTCCCCGAGAAAAAATCTGTTGAATGGTTCAATTACTACGGCGTGAGCTACAAAAGCAAGGATTATGTCAAAGGTACCGTCTGCTACAATGCAGGATTAAAAGAAAAATCAGAAAACTTTTTCCTTGAGCCTGCCGAAAAGGGTGAATTCTTTTCGTTTATAGATAATTGCCTTGAAGGTACAAAGGCAAATAGAATTAACTATATAACCCTTGAGCCCGTAAACAATAAAAAGAGCGGAATAACTGTTAAGGGTATTGCACTTTTTAACCGTGAAATACCCGAGAACGAAATTTTCGTTGAAAAAGATAATCTCAAGGTGGGTATTGACCTTGGCTGGGGCGGTGCGCTCAGCTATGTTGAAGACACAAACTCTTCTGTTGAGGCTGTGTCTGTTGACGGAAAAATAAAGGTTGATTCAAATGCAGGCAAACGTTATAATGCTGAGGTTGTTAACAGCAACGTCAATCTTATAAACCGTAATGATACAGGCAGACTTGTTCAGCAATCATACTACGGTACCCTTGATTATGATTTTGGCGTTTATATGGAGAATGACTGGCGCTATAACCCCGTGCAGGGCGGCAACCAGTACAATGACCCCAGTAAAATTGTTGATCTGAGAGTGAGTGAAAACTCTATATATATTAAATGCAGACCCCTTGACTGGGCAAAAGAAAAGGAATATATAACCCCATCCTATATGGAGGCTACATATTCCATTGAGGACGGTTTAGTTCACGCAAGCTGTCGATTCGTGGATTTTTCTGGCTACCCCGAGGCAGAGAGCTCACAGGAAATCCCGGCGTTTTATTGCATAGAGCCCCTTAACAATTTCGTTTACTATAAAGGCGACAAGCCCTGGACGGGTGGCGAACTGACCTACGAAAAGAATTTGATTTTCTGGCCCGATGCAGGTTACCCCCATTTTTATTCAAAAGAAAACTGGGCGGCTTTCACAGGTGAATTCGACGATAGCTTCGGTATCGGGCTCTACGTCCCCGGTGAAGAAGAGTTTCTCACGGGTGTCTATATGCGAGGCGAAACAACAAACGAAGATCCCTCAAGAGACGGCCCCACATCATATATTGCTGTGACTAAAACAAGAACCTTCAAAAGCTTTGAGCCTTATGAATATGAGTATTATCTGGCAACAGGTGACACAACCGAAATAAGAGAAGCATTCAGCAAGATTGAAAAATAAAAAAGTCGGTAGTTCAATGGAACTACCGATTTTTTTTATTGTTTTATTTTCTTTCTTTTATAACCCTTGCAGGTGTGCCTACCGCCACAGAATAGGGGGGGATGGGCTTTACAACGGTTGAACCGCAACCGATAACCGAGCCCTCACCGATGTTGCCCGAATACATAATCTTGCAACCCATACCAATATAGACGTCGTTGCCGATTGTAACCTTTTCACAATGACCTCCCTGGCTGTAAATGATTCTTGAGGGGTCGTCGAAAATGTGTGAATAAGGAGTAAGGTTGATTCCTTGTGCAAGAAGACAATCATCACCGATTTCAAGACCTCTGTGGCCGAAAAGTGTTGTGCCTGTGCCGATGTAAACGCCCTTGCCGACTGTGATGTAGCCCTCTTCAACGCGCTCTGTGTCAAGATAAACTCTGTCTTGAAGTCTTACGCCGTCGCTGAGAGTGATTCCCTTTTCACCTCTTGCAATCAGAGTGACGTGGTCGGATATTGTGACATTGTCACCCACCGAAATGAACTCGGGGTTGACAATTTTAACACCCTTGCCGATTTTCACGTTTTCGCCCATGGCTCTGAATTTTGTTTTGTAATATTCAAGTCTGAGCTGTGAAGCGTATTCGGAGTCGTCATTCATAAAAACCGTTTTATAAAAGCTTTCTCTGCTTTCGTCATCCATCTGGTTGAAAGCGTTTGTAAAAAACTTATCCATTATTTTTCACCGAATTTTTCTATTTTTTTCTTTTCCCATTTAAGGCGAACTTCCTCATAAACCTCGTCGGGGATGTCGGGGTTGCCTTTTGAGAATACGGGAAGAAGCATATCACCTGCAACCTTGGGGTCTGTGCAGGCAGTGTCATTTCTCCAGAAATCGCGCTCCTCTTTGTTGCGGAGGTTAGGGATTTCAAGGGGGATACCGCCCTGAAGAACTGAACGGTATGCAAAGTGGCCGGGGAGGAACATATCCAGTGCTTCATAAACATCAATAGTGTCTGCATCCTCGTAGCCCTGAATTTTTCTTACGAAGTTGTACATTGTGTAGAAGTCGGAGCTGCCGTGACCGTAGCTTTCTGCAACCTTGTCGTGCTCTCTTTCGGGGTGGTAATCAAGGTGCTCACCGTCGCCGTATTCGCCGCTGTAGGAGTCGATGTTAACATAAAGTCTGCCAACACCTTTTTTGTCAGCATCCTCACGTGCAGTTTCCATTCTGCCAAGTCCGCCGTAAACGCTGTACCAAATAGAGTCACGGTAAAGGTCGCCGTGAATGCTCTTGATGATGCCACCGTTTTCAAGCTCAATCATTTCCATGCCGAAAAGCCCGCTGTATGAACCGCAACGTGCCTTTCTCATATTCATTTTGCTTTCAAAGCCTGTAACCTTAACGGGGCGAAGACCTGTGATGTGGATAAGAGGACCGATTGAGTGTGTGCAATAGAAGTTTGCATACATATGGTTTCTCCAATGGTCTTTTTCGCCGTATGTAATATCGGGCCAGATAGGCTCGCAGTTGTGAACGTATTCACCCTCACCGTATTCAAATTCGCCGATTTTGCCCTCTTTATAAAGCCTTCTCATTTCATAGGGGCCGGGCATATAGCAATAGTTTTCGCCGTAGGCATATATTTTACCTGTTTCTTCAATCGTTTCAATAAGCTCAACAGCCTCTTTCATTGTCTGAACGGGAAGAACCTCACTGAAAACGTGAAGACCCGCTTTAAGGCAACGAATTGCAAAGGGTGCGTGCTCATTTGCGTAGTTTGCAAGAACAACGGCATCCATGTCGTGCTTGATAAAATCTTCAAAATTGTCGTAATATGTGATACCGTCTTCGCCGCATTTTTTCTTAACGTTTCTGATAACGTCTTCAGATTTGTCGCAAACTGCAACAAGCTCTGCATTATCTGCAGTGTGAGCGTATCTTATCATGCTTTCGCCTCGGTAGCCACCGAGAACACCGATTTTGATTTTTTCCATAGCTAAGACTCCTTTAATTATCTTGGAATACCACATAATTATATCACCTTTTACAAAAAAATAAATAGAAAAATTGATATTCTCGATAAAAAATGATATAATTTATAAAAAAATAAGAGGTAATGTATTTATGGATTTTTTAACTCTTGCTTCACAAAGGTATTCTGTGCGCAAATTCAAGGCTGAGCATCTTCCCGCAGATGTGATAGATAAAATTTTAGAGGTAAGCCACGTTGCCCCCACAGGATGTAACAATCAGCCTCAAAGAATACTCGTTATCAATACTGACGAATCAACAGAAAAACTCAAAAAATGCACAAAATGTCATTTTGATGCGCCCACAGCTATGCTTGTGTGCTATAACAAGGACGAGGTATGGGTGCGTAAATACGACGGTAAAAATTGTGGCGTTGCAGATGCCTGTATTGTGGCAACACATATTATGCTTGGTGCATTTGAAATGGGCGTGGGTTCAACCTGGGTTATGCATTTTGACCCCGAGGCTATGCGTAAAGAGTTTAATATCCCCGAGAATATTGAGCCCGTTGCGTTGCTTGTTATGGGCTACCCCGCTGACGATGCAAAGCCAATGGAGCTTCACTCACAGTTCAGAAATATTGAAGAAAATGTTGTTTACGATACATTTTAACTAAAAAAAGACTCGCGTTGATTATTTCCGTTCAACGCGAGTCTTTGAGCTTTTATACGGTTTTTAATCCCATTCGGCACCTGTTACTGTGTCTAAATCTATTCCGCGGGTGTCGTGGGTTCTTTTGTAAAGCGTTATAAGTGCGGCGATGAAGCCCGGCACCAGAAGGCAGAATGAAACAATGCCGGTTACCTGATTTCCGAAAATCGTCATAAGGGGAAGTCCCACGATATAGGAAATAACAACGCCGACGCCTGTAACAATAAACTGTGCAGACATACAAGATGAGCGAAGGTTAGTTGGCGCAGATTCACCAATCATCATTATAAGAACGTCGTTTGTAGAGTAGAATCCGCCAATGAACATACCGCACAATGCACCAACGACGTATGGGTTCCAGTTAAGGTTTGCACCGATTGTGAAGCCGATGAAGCCTGCAAGGCAAATTGATGCCATAGTAATTGCAGAGGCCTTTCTGCCCTTGGAGTCAGAGATGAAGCCCATTATAACCTGCGCAACGGCACTGCCTATCGGGAACATAAAAATGGCGGCTGTTATCGGACCGAGACTTACAGAGTTGAGAACCTCCGGGCTGACGTCGGCAAAGAAGCCTTTGCCCATTTCGTTTTGTGCGTAGCCATAGGTCATAATAACCTGGTAGTTGATTGTGCCGATAAAACCGAGGTTAGTCATTGCTGTTGTTATGTAGAGCCAGCGAAGCTGCTTGTGCTTTAACGCAAATTTCAATGCAGGAATCAAGCCACCCTGAGCATTTTCAACGGCTTTGCGCTCTTTTTCAAGGCGAAGGTCCTCGGGAGTTTTGTGAAGGTGAGCAAGCCTTGAATCAATAAATGCGTCTGTTTCACGGGCAGAAAGTAAGGCCACAAGGCTTGTTACAATGCCTATTATTGCGGGGATAAGGTAAACGTTTCGCCACTCTGAGGCGTTTGCCATAAGAAGACGTCTGAGAATGGGGATAACAAGAACGCCCATATTGGCAAAGAATTTTATTGAAGAATAAACTCTTGCACGGTGCTGGTGGGGTGAGGACTCCATAATGTAGACAACGTGCATATCGTGAGGGATGAAAAACTGAACGAGAATAGCGCCCACAAAATACATGGGAACGTTGTTCGATAAATATATTACCAACAGCGCAAAGCTCATTCCGAAGGTGTTGATTAACAGAAACTTTTTTCTGCCCCAACGGTCTGCAAGGGGGCGGTAAACGAGCCCCAATGCCTGAAAGGGCACAACCAAAGCAGAGATTATATCAAGCACACCCACGGAGCTTTTTCCGAAATTCGCAAGAAGGTCGTTGGCAATTTCTGCTTTCATCAGCATACCAATCTGCGATGCAATTTCGTCGGTGGCGTAGATGAGTGAAATTATAAGAACAAGATATGCAAAGTAAAATTTCTTTTTTGGCTTTGCCTGTTCCTTTTCCCATTTTTTAATTTCTTTCAGCCGTTTTTCATTTTGCTTTTTCAGGTCTTCGGGAGATAAGGCTTTTTTTGACACAAATAAACCCCCTTGTTCAATTTTTCATAATTATACCATATCGTATTATCAAAAACAAGTTGAAATAAACGCTGAGTTATGGTACTCTAAAATAGGTAAAATGTGGTAAAAGGGAGTGTGTTTTGTGGATCTTTACATAAAGCAAAAGGTTTTTTCCTGGAAGGATAAGTTTTCAGTTTACGACAGAAACGGTGAACAGCGTTATTATGTTGAGGGTGAGGTTTTTACAATCGGTAAAAAGCTTCATTTATATGACACTTTTGGCAATGAA
Organism: Oscillospiraceae bacterium; assembly: GCA_015066225.1. Classification (GTDB taxonomy): domain Bacteria; phylum Bacillota; class Clostridia; order Oscillospirales; family Acutalibacteraceae; genus DTU089. The sequence continues at coordinate 75,134 of SVOT01000004.1, read as the reverse complement.
TTGGCTTTTGTTCACCAAAAGGTCCTTTCATTTCTGCCAAGGTATTTTATCAGCATCAACGGTCAGGATGTTGCTGAGGTTGTCAAAAACATCACTTTTTTATCCCAAAAATATGAGGTAAGGGGCTTCGGCTGGACTGTTACGGGCGATTTCTTTGCTCACGAATACGAAATTCATGCAGGTGATGCAGTTATTGCCTGCGTTTCAAAGGAATGGTTTACTTTTGGTGATGCTTACCATATCGCTATTGCCGACGGTGTCGATGAAAGAGCTGTTCTTTCGGTTATTCTCGTTATTGACGCTTGCCTTGCAAATCAGAACAATTCTATAAATATCGGTAATTAAAAGAGGATACATAATATGGATTATAAAAACCCTGCGTTAACACCTGAGGAAAGGGCGGAAGATCTTCTTTCATTGATGACCCTTGAAGAAAAGGTTGCACAGATGGATATTATCCGTGGTGTGGAGTTTTCAGAAAAACCGCACCCCCTTTATCATTGCGCCGTGTTACCCGATTCAGAAATAAAAAAAGAAGAACTCAGAAAAATTCTTGGCGACAGAGGAATCGGCTTTATTCACGATTCCTATTCACATCCCGCACTTTTTAACAAGTTCCAGAAATATATGGTTGAAGAAACAAGACTCGGCATACCCTGTATGTTCACGGGTGAGGCTCTTCACGGCATTCTTTGGCCGGGTGCTACTGTTTTCCCGGTTCCGTTGGCACTTGCCGCAAGCTTCGACAGAGAAAATGTCAACACAATCGGCAGGGCTATTGCCGCTGAAACAAGAGCACTGGGTATGCACGAAATTCTTGCACCCAACCTTGACGTTGCAAGGGAGCCCCGTTGGGGACGTGTTGAAGAAACCTTCGGCGAGGATACGTATTTATCCTGCAATATGGCTTATGCAATAGTGACCGGTGAGCAGCAGGACGGCAGTATTGAGAGAAGTGACGCCGTTGTATGTGAGCCAAAGCACTACTGTGTTCACGGCATTCCCGAAAACGGTATAAACTGTGCCCAGGCAAGAGCAGGCAGAAGAGAAATTGAACAAAGCTACCTCCCTGTTTTTGAAACAGCAATAAAAAAAGCGGGTGCATACAACGTTATGGCTTGCTACAATGCAATAGATGCCGAGGTTGTTCTCAGCTCGGAGTATTACCTCACAGACATTCTTCGCAAAAAATGGGGAATGAAGGGTTACGTTCGTGCAGACTGGGGCTCGGTTGTAAGGCTTGTTAACCGCCACTTCACAGCCGAAACCGACGAGGATGCAATTTGCGACTGTGTAAATGCGGGTCTTGATATGCAGGGCTGTTGCGACTACACCTCGACACAATGGGAAGAAACCATTGTGAAAAACGTAAAATCCGGCAGAATCCCTATGGAAAGAATTGATGATGCCGTAAGACGTGTGTTGCAGGTGAAATTCCGCCTTGGACTTTTTGAAAATCCTTATACAGACGAGAATGCACACAAAGACGTTATCAGATGTGAAAAGCATCTCAAGGCTTCTCACGAGGCGGCTAAAAAGTCTGTTACCCTTATTAAAAATAACGGCATTTTGCCCCTTGAAAATGGCAAATATAAAAAGATTGCCCTTCTCGGGCCCTCTGCAAACAGGCAGAGATTGGGCGGATATTCCTCCGTGCCCGACGGCTATGAATTAAGAAGTGTTCTTGACGAGCTTCAGGCACTTCTCGGTGATGAGTCGGAGATAACCTATTGCAATGGTTGCGGCATTCCCCGTGACGTTCACGTTGAAAGTCAGGATGGTCAGCCCCACCTTGTGGAGGTTTATGATGAGGATGAAAAAGAGTGTATCGACGAGGCTGTTGCGATAGCAGAAAAAAGCGATATCGCAATTATTGTTTGTGGTGATAATACCTTCACAAGCAGTGAGGGTCACGACAGAGCAGACCTCAGACTTGCAGGCAAACAAAGAGAGCTCATTGAAAGAGTTGCCGCAACAGGCAAGCCTGTTGTTCTTGTGCTTGAAAACGGCAGAAGCGTTGATTTGTCTGTTGAAAGCGGCATAACCTCTGCAATTATGCTTGCCTGGTTCGGTGGTGAAACAGGTGCAAGAGCTATCGCAGAAACTCTTGTTGGCATTAATAACCCCGCAGGCAGACTTCCGGTTTCATTCCCCGCTGATTCATTCAGAATTCCTTGTTATTACACAGTTCTTCCAAACAATACAGAGGTTATGTTCGAGGGTAGCAGAAGGGCGATGTATCCCTTTGGCTTCGGTCTTTCTTATACAAAATTCGAGTACAGTAACCTTTCTGTTGAAAAAGTGGGAAGATATGATTATAAGATTACCGCAGACGTTAAAAATATTGGCGACGTGGCAGGTGACGAGGTCGTTCAGCTTTATATAAACGACAAGGTTTCATCTGTTATAACTCCTTTTAAAGAGCTCAAGGGCTTTGAAAGAATCAGTCTTGAAGCGGGTCAGGAAAAAACAGTTGAATTTATGCTTGATTTTGACTCCTTCAAGCTTCTTAACAAAAGCTTTGAATGGGTTGTTGAAAAAGGTGAGTTTGAAATTCTTGTTGGTGCATCATCTGAAGATATCCGTCTGAGTGAAACAATTTATATAGAATGAAATAACTGAAATTGCGCAATAATAAAATGAGGGGGCTTATTGATGAAAATTGCTTTTTTTGATGCTAAACCCTACGATAAAGCATCCTTTGACAAATACGGTGCCGAAAAAGGCATAAAATTCAAATACTATGAAACCAAGCTTAACGAAGATACCGTTGACCTTGCAAAGGGTTATGACGGGGTATGCGTGTTTGTAAATGATACCGTGAATAAAACCGTTATCGACCGTTTGATTGAGCTGGATATTAAAATTCTTGCGCTCAGGTGTGCGGGCTTTAACAATGTTGATACAAAGCACGCCTGCGGTAAAATTCACGTTGTTCGTGTCCCTGCGTATTCGCCGTATGCCGTTGCCGAGCATACAATAGCGCTTCTTCTTACTTCCATAAGACGAATTCATAAAGCTTATATCAGGTCAAGAGATTTCAACTTCAGCCTTTCTAATCTGACGGGCTTTGACCTTCACGGCAAGACCGTGGGTGTTATCGGCACCGGCAGAATCGGCAGAGTGTTTATTGATATCTGCAAGGGCTTCGGAATGAAGGTGCTGGCGTATGATAAATTTCCCGCACAGGGCGTTGAAGACGGCGACAAAGTGAAATATGCATCACTTGAAGAATTGTTTTCTGAAAGTGACATAATTTCTCTTCACTGTCCTTTAACTGAGGATACCTACCATATAATTGACGAAAACGCACTTGAAAAATGCAAAAAAGGTGTTGTTATCCTGAACACATCCCGTGGTGCGTTGGTTGATGCAGAAGCACTTCTTGCAGGCATAAAATCACGAAAGGTGGGGGCAGCCTGCCTTGACGTCTACGAGGAAGAATCCGATTTGTTTTTCGAGGATAATTCGGGTCACATTCTTGAGGACGACGTTCTTGCAAGGCTTATTTCCATGCCAAACGTTATTGTTACCTCTCACCAGGCATTCCTGACAGAGGAAGCTTTGGAGAATATTGCCGAAACAACAGTAAGAAATATTATCGACATAGCAGAAAAGGGCGAAAGTGAAAACGAAGTCTGCTTTCATTGAATGAAATGAATACAAGGAGCTTTACAAAAGCTCCTTGTATTTTTTTAATACCGTGTATTCTCTTGTGTAAAGGGATTCTTTGCCCTCGTCAATTTTTCTGAGACCTGTGAAATTTTTGAAAACATCAAGAGCCTCGTCAATATCAACCCATTTTGAAACTGTTTTTTTATGCTTTTCGGTAGAGGTGAGGGCGGGCTCGCCGCTACCTGTTATTTCGCAAATAAAATAAACTCCCACATACAAGGTATCCTCAAAATACTCGTTAACGGTAAGGAAATGTTTTTTTGGTGTCACAATGTAGCCCGTTTCCTCAAGCACCTCTCGTTTGCAGCATTCTTCGAGGGTTTCTCCCTCTTCAAGCCCACCGCCGGTGCTCATCAGAGTGCCGTCGCAAAGCTCGTTTACAAAAAGAATTTTGTTATTCTGATTAATGATTGCTCTTGCGGATATTCTTTTTTTTGTTATGGGCTGTTTCGGTGGGAATAATTGCTGAATAAAGGTGAAAGGCGTTTGTACGTTTTCAAGATAAAAGCGGATTGCCGCCTCTTCACGTCGGTACTGACCGCTTTTCTCGGGGTCACTGTTTTCATATTCGGCATATTTCCCGAATTCAAGAACAGCCTCGTCAATTTCCACCCATTGTGTACAGGCACCGGCAAGAATTTCGTGCTCTGTAAGCTTTGGGGTGGCGGCTTCAACGATTTCACAAAAGAAAAAGTGGGTTTCATACAGCCAGTCCTCGTAGTATTCATTCACCGTAAGAAAATGGTGATTAGGATTTACTACAAAGCCCGTTTCTTCAAGCACTTCTCGTTTGCAGCAATTTGCGTAGCTTTCGCCGTTTTCAAGCCCACCTCCGGGTAAAAGCATCATACCCGTGTTTTTTTGCTGTGAAATGAGGATTTTGTCTTCTTTTATTATTATCCCTCTGCAAGCAATACGCTTGTTGCAGGGGCTTTTTTTATGGTTTTTTCCGTATTGGTTAATGACAGACACAATATTTTTCATTAAAATTCTACTTCCGTTACAAATTCAATAAATGCTTTCAGGCAATTTGACACCCATTTGTTTTTGTGGTATATGAGCTGTTCCCATATATCGGTTTGTATATCGGTTATGTTAAGGTATGCCAGTTTACCATCGTTGACCTTTTTCTTCGTTACAAAATCGGGGAGGTATGATATACCCTCGCCGTTCTCAAGAAGGCTTGTAATTATATCGGTTCGCCCAACTTCAAGTATGGGAGAAATTTCAATGGACTTTTTTGCCAGCTCTTTATCAAGAACTCTGCGGTAACCCATACCGCGCTCTGTGAGCAAAAAGGGTTCGTTTATTATATCGAATATTGAAAGCTCTTTGCGTTTGAGTAAGGGGGAATTTGCATTAGTTACAAAATGCATATCAATGTGTTTTTCTTTTGCGATTACGTAGTCGTTTCGGTGGATGTGATTGTCAAGGGTCAGCATTATGTCTGCCTCGTTTTTGTCGAGCATTTCAAACATATCAAGGGTGTCTGCGGCGGTGAATCTCAGGTTTATTTGCGGGTAAAGCTTGCTAAATTTGCCGTAGTTGGACATCAGCATTTCTTCGCAGATTGAATCGGGCGAAACTACGTGAACAGAGCCTTTTATTGTTTTATCTGAGGCTGTGTTTTGCTTGAATTCTTCTGTAAGCCTGCTGATATTCTGGGCGTATTCAAGCAATTCTTCGCCGCGTTGGGTGAGGGTTATTGTGTGATTTATTCTTTCAAAAAGAAGACAGTCAAGCTCTGTTTCCAGCTGTTTTATCTGAAAAGAGATGGTGGATTGTGAATAACCCAACACCTCAGCAGCTTTTGTGAAGCTGTTGAGCTCTGCAACGTGAACGAATGAAATAAGGTTTCTTATCTCCATAACTCCTCCGAAAACATAATCGAATTTTTCGATAGTTATAATTAAAACTATTTGTTTTATTTATCGTGGGTTTTATTATATACTACCTTTCATAGAAAAACAATACCCACGGAGGTTTTTTAAAATGGCAGAAATCAAATTTTACAATCGTGAGCCTGTGCCCGTTGAAATGCACAAGGTGAAAATAGTTCAGAAGCTCTCTCTTTTGCCCGCAAGAGAGCGTTTGAATAAGCTCAGAGAAGCGGGCTTCAACACATTTATGCTTCACAACGGCGATATCTTTATGGATATGCTCACGGATTCCGGCGTTAACGCTATGAGTGACAATATGCAATCCGCTATGCTTCGTGCAGACGATGCTTATGCAGGCAGCGAAACCTTTTACAGAATGAATGAAAAGCTGACCGGAATTTTCGGTATGAAGTATCTTCTCCCCACTCATCAGGGCAGAGCCTGCGAGCATATTATTGCACAGCATTTTGTAAAGCCCGGTAGTTGTGTGATTATGAACTACCATTTCACAACCTCAAAGGCACACGTTACACGTCTTGGTGGCAGAGTTGAAGAGCTTGTCAAGGATGAAGGGCTTGTTGTAAAAAGTAATCTTCCCTTCAAGGGAAACATTGACCTTGACAAGGTTAAGGCTTGTATTGAAAAGGAGGGGGCAGAAAACATTGCATATATGCGCCTTGAAGCGGGTACAAACCTTATTGGCGGTCAGCCCATTTCTTACGAAAATATGAAAGAGGCAACTGATATTGCAAAACAACACGGTATTGTTACAGTTCTTGACGCTTCTCTTTTACAGGATAACCTCTACTTCATAAAAACAAGAGAAGCCGGGATGCAGGATAAATCCATCCGTGAAATCACAAGAATGATTGCCGACCTTTTCGATATTGTGTATTTCTCAGCCCGCAAATTCGGTTTTGGCCGTGGTGGCGGAATTATGGTTCGCGATGAAGAGATGTTCCACGCAATGGAAGACTACATAACGATGTTTGAGGGCTTCCTTACATACGGCGGTATGTCCGTTAAAGAGATGGAGGCACTTATTATCGGCTTTGAAGAAACAATGGATATGGATATCATTTCACAGGGACCACAGTTCATTAATCACTGTGTTACAGAGCTTGATAAGCTAGGTGTTCCCATGGTAACGCCGGGTGGCGGACTTGGTGCACATATTGATGCAAGACAGGTTGTTGACCACATTCCTGCAGAGCAGTACCCCGCAGGCTCACTTGTTGCCGCACTCTACCTTTGTGGCGGTATTCGCGGTATGGAAAGGGGTACACTTTCCGAAGAAAGAAACCCCGACGGCACAGAGCATATTGCATCTGTTGAAATGGTTCGTCTTGCTTTCCCGAGACGTGTTTTCACCCTTTCACAGACTGAATATGTAATTGATAGAGTTAAGTGGCTGTATGACCACAGACACCTTATCGGCGGTTTGAAATTTGTTCATGAGCCCAAAACCCTTCGTTTCTTCACAGGTAAGCTCGAAGCGGTTTCAGATTGGCCCGAAAAGCTTGTTGAAGCATATATTGCTGATTTCGGCGAGGACCAATAAATTAAGATATAAAATGAAAATAACCCTTGACTGCCCATCTCTCGATGCCCACAGTCAAGGGTTATCTGGATTCAATTTTAGTATCTAACATCTTTGGTTACCTCACATTTCTTTGAATTTTTAAACCCGTTGAATTGTTGCCGAGATGATTTTGTCGTATCTATATAAACTCCCGTAAGTGAGAAACACTTTTGTTTCGGCTTTGCTTCAAAAGGCTTAAATTGTGCTCTTGAACTTTACTTTGCTCCGGTTTATCGTCAAGCTTCATATTTGAAGCAGGAGAGCTCTTTACCAATGTCAAGCATTTTTAGTTTTTGAGCGGGGGAAGAATGGAACTCAATCGGTTTTGATTGAGTAGCTTATCTGCACATCGGACTCAATCCTTTCTTTTGGATTTGAAGTTATCTGTACATTGGACTCACCCTTTCTTCGTCTTTATAATAACACGAAAAAAATACTTTTTCAACACGGAATGTTGTACAAAGTTAACCAATACACTTTATGTAAATAGCAGAAATTAGTGAAAAATAACAATATATTTTGTTAAAATATTGACAAAAGGTGTCTGTTCTGCTATACTGAAATATGTTGGGTGCAGTAAAGGACGCAATAAACGAAATGCCTTTGTTTTACAGACAAGGGCATTTTTATTTTTATGAAAAAAATTGATATTTTTCCTTTCCGACTATTCCATTTTTTTTCTATATATGATATACTCTAAATAATTATAAAATAGGGCGACTATGTAATGGTTTTGAGAGGAACAGACAATGGCAAAAATAATTTCGGTAGTTAATCAGAAAGGCGGCGTGGGCAAAACCACAAGTGCCGTAAATCTTGCGGCGGCTCTTGGCGCAATGGGCAAACGAATATTGCTTGTTGACATTGACCCACAGGGCAACACCACAAGTGGCTACGGCATTTCAAGAAAAGGGCTCACCGCTACATCTTATGAAATTCTCACAGGCACTATGCCTGCTTTTTCAGCAATAATAAAAACAAAGTTTCAGGGTGTGGATATAATCCCGTCAAATATAAACCTTGCCGGTGCGGAGATTGAGCTTGCGGCTATGGAAAAAAGGGAGTCCGTTCTTAAAAACGCGTTAGCTCCCGTGCAGGAGAATTACGATTTTATTTTCTTTGATTGCCCGCCATCGCTCGGTCTCATAACTCTCAACGCTCTTACGGCGTCAGACAGCTTCATAGTTCCCATTCAATGTGAATATTACGCACTTGAGGGTCTTTCACAGCTTATGGCAACCGTGAGAACAATCAAGCGTTTATATAATCCCTTCATCGAGCTTGAGGGGGTGCTCCTTACAATGTTCGACGGCAGATTAAACCTTACTCAGCAGGTTGTAGCAGAGGTCAAAAACTTCTTCCCCAAGAAGGTTTACGCAACCGTTATCCCCAGGAACGTAAGGTTATCAGAGGCACCATCCTTCGGCGAGCCCGTTCTCTATTACGACAGGGCATCCCGCGGGGCGGAGAGCTATAACGCTCTTGCCGAGGAATTTTTGAAATTACAACAGAGGTGAAATAAATGGCGACTAAAAAAACGGGTCTCGGAAAAGGCATAGGTGCTATTTTTACAGAAAACTCCGTTGAGGAGATAGCAAACGATATAAGTCCCGTAAAGGTCAAGCTTATAGATATAGAGCCAAACCGTGACCAACCGAGGAAGCATTTTGATGCTGAGGCAATTTCAGAGCTTGCAGAAAGCATCCGCAAACACGGCATAATTCAGCCTCTTCTTGTAAGGCCCATGCCCGACGGCGGCTATCAGCTTGTTGCGGGCGAAAGACGTTGGCGAGCTTCAAGGGAAGCGGGGCTTTCAGAGGTTCCCGTTATCATACGAAATCTGACGGATTCGCAGGTGGCAGAGATTGCTCTTGTTGAAAATCTTCAGCGAGAAAACCTTAACCCCATTGAAGAGGCAAACGGTTATAAGGAGCTTAAAGAAAAATACGGCTACACTCAGGAGGAGGTTGCCGAAATAGTCGGCAAAACAAGACCTGTTGTGGCAAATATGATGCGCTTGTTAACCTTGCCGGAAGAAATATGTGATTTGCTTATAAAAGGCGATATTTCCACAGGCCACGCAAAAGCACTTCTTCAACTCCCAGATGATGAAGGCCAAAAGAACGTTGCCGAGGTTATCGTGTCAAAAAGCCTTTCCGTAAGGCAGACGGAGAGTCTTGTCAGGTCGATGTTGCGTGAAAAAGCTCCAGCTAAAAAGACAGGCAAGAGAAATCCCTATTACGACGAGGCTGAGCTTGCACTTTCCGAGGTGCTCGGAAGAAAGGTTAAAATTACAAAATCCTCAAAAAAAGGTGCTCTTGAAATTGAATTTTTCGATGATGCGGACCTTAAAAAGCTTTTGAAGATATTTGATAACGAATAAGGAGAAGTTAAAATGATTGATATTAAATTTTTGAGAGAAAACCCCGAAATTGTAAAACAGAACATTAAAAACAAATTTCAGGATAAAAAAGTTGGTCTTGTTGATGAGGTTATTGAGCTTGACGCCGAAAGCAGAAGGGTCAAGGGCGAGGCAGACAATCTCCGTGCTTCAAGAAACAAAAACAGCAAAATGATAGGCGCTCTTATGGCACAGGGCAAAAGAGACGAGGCAGAGGAAATGAAGAAAAAGGTTTCCGAGGATGCTGCCCGCCTTGCAGAGCTTGAAAAAGCCGAAGAAGAGCTTTCAAAGAAAGTTAATGATATTATGATGAATATCCCCAATATCATTGACCCCTCTGTTCCGATTGGTAAGGATGACAGCGAAAACGTTGAGGTTGAGCGCTTCGGCGAGCCTGTTGTTCCCGATTTTGAGATTCCTTATCACAGAGAAATTATGGAGAGCTTTGAGGGCATTGACCTTGACAGTGCCGGTCGTGTTGCAGGTAACGGCTTCTATTACCTTTGCGGTGATATTGCAAGACTTCATTCTGCAGTTATCTCTTATGCAAGGGATTTTATGATTGACAGAGGCTTTACCTATTACATCCCCCCGTTTATGATCAGAAGCAACGTTGTAACAGGTGTTATGAGCTTTGCTGAAATGGATGCAATGATGTACAAAATCGAGGGTGAGGATCTTTATCTTATCGGTACAAGCGAGCACTCAATGATTGGTAAATTTATTGACACAATCATCCCCGAGGAAAAGCTTCCCCAGACGCTTACAAGCTATTCACCCTGTTTCCGTAAAGAAAAGGGTGCCCACGGCATTGAGGAACGCGGCGTTTATCGTATCCACCAGTTCGAAAAGCAGGAAATGATTGTTGTCTGCAAGCCTGAGGACAGCCCCTATTGGTTTGACCAGCTCTGGAAGAACACCGTTGACCTTTTCAGAACTCTCGATATCCCGGTAAGAACTCTTGAGTGCTGCTCGGGTGACCTTGCAGACCTCAAGGTGAAATCTATTGACGTTGAGGCTTGGAGTCCCCGTCAGCAGAAATATTTCGAGGTCGGCTCCTGCTCAAACCTTTCAGATGCACAGGCAAGAAGACTTAAAATCCGTGCAGGCGGAAAAGATAAAAAATATTTCCCCCATACACTCAACAACACAGTTGTTGCACCCCCCAGAATGCTTATTGCATTCCTTGAAAACAACCTTAACGCAGACGGCAGCGTTAACATTCCCGAGGCATTGAGACCTTATATGGGCGGAAAGGAAAAAATTGTGCCTACAGTATAAGCTTTTTGATGCCAAATTCGGAATTCGACTTTCGCAATTAATGGACGCTATGCGTCCGAGTTAACAAGGATTTTTTATGTATAAAGATAGACGAGAAGACAATTTCAAGAAAAATAAAAGAGATTTTGACAACAGGGATGATTTCAGAAAAGATAATGACAATCAGCCTGATAAAGACATAATCTTCGGCAGAAACTCCGTCAGCGAGGCAATCAAGGCGGAGCGTCCCCTTGACAGCGTTCTTGTTGCGAGGGGTGAGAGAACGGGCTCAATACCCAAAATTCTTGCCGATGCAAAAAAAGCAGATATCCCCGTTAAAGAGGTTGACCGCAAAAAGCTTGATTTTATGTGCGGTCACGGCAACCATCAGGGTATTATTGCAGTTGGTGCCGTTAAAGCTTATTCAACCGTTGACGATATATTTGCTCTTGCAGAGGAAAGGGGCGAATCACCGTTCATAATTATATGTGACGAGATTGAAGACCCCCACAACCTTGGTGCAATCATAAGAACTGCAGAAGCCGCAGGTGCTCACGGTGTTATTGTTCCGAAAAGACGTAGTGCACCGCTGAGCTTTGCCGTTGCAAAAACCTCTGCGGGTGCGGTTGAGTTTATGCACGTTGCAAGGGTAACCAACATTCCCCAGACTATTGATGAGCTCAAGGAAAAAGGCGTCTGGGTCTATTGTGCGGATATGGATGGCGAAGCCTTTTATTCAGCCAACCTTAAGGGTGCCGTTGCACTTGTTATCGGCTCCGAGGGTAACGGTGTGGGCAGGCTTGTTAAGGAAAAATGCGACGTGGTTTTATCTATGCCTATGAAGGGCAGGATAAACTCCCTTAACGCATCGGTTGCCGCAGGTATTCTTATGTATGAAATATCCAGACAAAGAGATATGTAATCTCAGCAAAGTTGATTTTATGAGGGTAGAGAAAAATGGCAGATGAACGCAAAACTCCGAGAAAATGGTCTTTGGAAGAAATTGATGCGCTTTTACAGGATAGCGGTATGCTTCAAAAGGATGTGCCTCAGCAGGAAGAGGAGCCTGTAAAAAAAGCTGAAGCAATAGATCCGAGACCCATCAGAAATGAAAATATCGAGCACCGTATTATCACCGAAAAGGTGGAGCGTTCAGAAAGCGTTGCCGAGCCCCAGATTTACGGGTCGTTTGTCAGCAATAAATACAGAGACAGATTTTTCAACAAGCCCATCAGAAACATTGAAAAAACCGCCGAGCACGAATTTGTGCCGGAGGAGGAGCAAAAATACGAAAGAAGCGGTTTTGTCAGAAGAAAAAGCGACAAAATCGCAACAGGCGAATTCGGGCCTGTTCCGAAAATAATTTCAACCGAAAAATACAGAGAAGAGGCTCTTGCCTCAGACAAAACAATTGTTGTTGGCGCTGATGATAAAACACGTGAGGTCAGCGTGAACAACGAAAAAGATAAAACTAAAACAAGAACCTCGGCTCTTCGCTCACTTGCCGTTACCGACGGCGATGCTCACGACGTTGAGCTTCCTGAGGAAGAGGAGGATGTGCAGCTTTCATTTGAGGGCTTCAACACTGAGGAAGAGGTTCAGATTGTTGATGAAGAAGAGGTTGAAGAGGAGCTTATAAAAAAGAGGAGAGAGAAAGCAGAGAGCTTTACTATCTCCAATGAAGAGGTTACCGTTAACAGCGATGATTCATCGCAAAAATTCGGTACCGATGAATACAGAAGCACCGATGACGATTTGAAGGTTAATTATTACCTGAAGAAAAACAGAAAAAATGCAACAATCAGCGCCGTTATCAGCTATATTTGCTTTGGCGTTCTGCTTGTTGCGGCGCTTGTCGGAAAGGAATTGACACAGACATCGGGCGTTGTGATTATCGTTTCTATAATTTCTGTTCTTATTGCAATTTGTGCCAATGCAGGGGCGTTGCTAGACGGCTTGCGTTCATTTAAGGGCTTGCGTTTTGGCAGAAATACGGGTGCACTTATAGGCGTTTTGGCGGCAATAGTTCAGCTTGTGGCTTTTGCGGTAAGCTCCGTTTCGCCTATGGGGAACGGTCTTATGCTGTTCTGCTCGGCAGCAATTCTGCCACTTGCGTTTAACAGAACGGCCGATTATCTTGAGTTTAACCGTATAATTAAAAACTTTAAATTCATTACAAGAGATGAATTATATTGTATCGGTAAAATCGATAAGGAAGAAACGGCATTTCAGGTTGGCAGAGGACTTTTGTTGGATGAACCAACGGTTATTTCTTCACAAAAAACAAAATTCCCGAGAAAGTTTATTGAGCTTTCAAGAAAATATTATCCCAGCGATGAAATAAACAAAAAGCTTATTCCCATCAGCTTCGGGGCATCGGTTCTTGTAAGTGCGGTTGCAATGCTTGTTACCAAGGACGTGCTTGTGGCTGTTTCGGCATTTACGGCATGCGTCTGTGTAAGCGTTCCGTATTTTTCATATCTTGCCGACGTTCTTACAATTTCAAAAGCATCTGAAAAGCTCTTGAACAGGGGGGCAATGCTTTCCGGCTGGGATGCCTTCAGAGAGTGTAGTAACGCCAACGCCGTTGCCTTTGATTCTGCAGATATTTTTGATGGTGAGGATAATATCTTTGCAGGTATCCGCCCCATTTCCGATATGGACCAATACCACGCAACCTTGTGGACGGCGGCTTTGGTTATAGCCTCCGGCGGACCTCTCAGCCATGCATTCAAAAAGGTTATTGGTGACGATTACTCTCTTCTTCCGCCGGTTGAAAAATGGAATTACGAAGATAAGCTCGGTATATCGGGCTGGATTCTCAACAGAAGAATTCTTGTCGGTAATGCGTCACTTCTCAAAAATCATAACGTAGAAATACCTGCACTTGAAAAAATTGAGGGTATGCTCAGAGATGGAAATTACCCACTGTATCTTGCCGTTGACGGTAAAGCGGCGGCGGTAATAATAGTTTCTTACCCCGAAAATATTCTTGTTTCAAAGGTTGTAAGAAGCATTGAGCGAAACAGCCTTTCGCTTCTTGTCAGTTCAACAGACCCATATATAACCGATGCACTTGTTGCAGAGAGGCTTCGTATCCCCCAAAGCGGTGTGAAGGTTCTTTCGGGTGTATCGGGCGAGGTACTCAACGATTATCGCAAATGTGTTACCTCGGCATCGGATGCATTGCTTATGCACGACGGCAAGCCTCTCAGTTTTTTGCACGCGATAAACAGCGCGCTTTCACTTGGCTCCGTTAAGCATATTCTCAACGTATTCCAGAGCTGTGCAATGGGTATCGGCATAGCGTTTGTTGCGGCTATGGCTTTTGCAGGCGGCATGGCTTCAATGAGCTGTCTTCACCTTATAGCAATTCAGGGCTTTTTTGCAGGCTTTGCTGTTTTTGTTATGAACGGCAATCACGCCCTCAAAAACCGTATGAATGCAAAAAGCAGAAGAAAACAGCCCAAAAACAATCAAAGGTCATCTGCATCCTGAATCGGCTTTTTGCCGTCAAGGGGCACACCTGTATATGAGCCCTGCACGTCTGAGGGAATTTTTTCATCTGAGACGTGCTTAAAGGTGTCAATAATTTTTTCAGTTATTTCTTTGTTTTCTTTTTTCAATTTTTTCACCTCAAAAGGTATTATGCGAAAAAAGAGAAGGAATATTAATACATTGTCTTTACATTAAATCATAAAAATCGGAAAGGATATGAGCGTTATGGAAAAAGTTCGTTTAGGTATAATCGGTGTCGGTAATATGGGTTCAAGCCATATTAAAAACTACCTTAACGGCAAAATGCCCGAAATTGAAATTACTGCTGTTGCAGATATAAAGCCCGATAGATTGGAGTGGGCAAAGGAGCAGCTCCCGGAGGTTAAAATCTATGATAATGCATCTGCGCTTATGGATTCCGGCGAGGTTGAGGCTGTTCTTATCGCAACACCTCACTATGACCACCCGCCCCTTGTGAAAGAGGCTCTCAGCAAGGGCTTGCACGCAATGAGCGAAAAGCCTGCAGGTGTTTACACAAAGCAGGTTCGTGAAATGAATGAGGTTGCAAACGAGAGCGATAAAATTTTTGCAATTATGTTCAACCAAAGAACAAACTGCCTTTACAGAAAAGCTCACGAGCTTGTTCATAGCGGAATTTATGGCGAAATGAAGCGTGTTACATGGATTATTACCGATTGGTACAGAACACAGGCTTATTATAACTCCGGCGGATGGCGTGCAACCTGGTCGGGTGAAGGCGGCGGAGTTCTTCTCAATCAATGCCCCCATCAGCTTGACTTGTGGCAGTGGATTTGCGGCATGCCCGAAAAAATCACAGCGGTATGCCACGAGGGAAAATGGCATAACATTGAGGTTGAAGATGATGTTATGATTTATGCCGAATATCCCAACGGGGCAACAGGCACATTTATAACAACAACAGGTGACTATCCCGGAACAAACCGCCTTGAAATTACTCTTGACAAGGCTAAACTCATTTGCGAAAACGGTAAGCTTATCGTAAATGAGCTTACCTGCGGTTTAGCTGAGTTTACAAAAAATTCAGAAGACGGCTTTGCTTCTATTGAATACAAAACCTTTGAGGCTGAGCTTGACGGCAGAAACGAACAGCACATTGAGGTTATGAACAAATTTGCAGGCGCAATTCTCAGAGGTGAACCCCTTACAGCTAAAGGGCAGGAGGGAATAAACGGTCTTATGATTTCAAATGCGGCATTTTTGTCCTCCTGGTTGGGTAAAACGGTAACGTTGCCTGTTGATGAGGAGCTTTTCCACAAAATGCTTCAGGAAAAGATTGCAAATTCAACCTTTGTTAAAGAAGTCAAAGAAGTTGTTAACGAAAATATGGATTCAACTTATTGAGGTTAATTATGATTAAAAGATTTTTGCAAATTATAATCTGCGTGTGTTTAAGCGCGTGTGTTTTTTGCAGTTCTTTCACGGCTTGTGCAGTAACAGGCGGTTTTGGTGATGATTGGATAATGGGGGATGAAACCACCGAAGAAACCACCGAAGAGACCACCGAAGAGCCGACAGAGGAGCCGACAGAGGAGCCGACAGAGAAGCCCTCTGAGAAACCTGAAGAAAAAACAACGGAGAAGCCCACACCAAGGCCCGACGACACACCCGTGGGCCCCGCGCAGAACAATACCACCACTACAACTACCGAAGCTACTACTGAGGAGCAGTCAACGTATCCCCCCCTCCCCGAGGGATGGTTTTATATCTTTTTGCAGCAAAATAACGGCGATGAAATCAGACGTTACGAAATGAACGGCGAGGGCTACGTTCCCGAGCCCACGACCCCTGTCAGAAAAGGCTTTGTTTTCGATGGCTGGTATCTCGACCCCGATTTCAAGAAACCGTGGAATTTTGCTACGGATATAGCCAAGGGCGAAATGACTATATACGTTAAATGGAAATCCGACGGTAGTGCAACTGTTTATCCCGTTGAGGTCAAGCAGTCAAAGGGCGGGAAAATCTATGCAAACCCAAGTGAGGCTTGCGTGGATGAAAACGTAACCATAACCGTTATCCCGGATGAAGGTAAGCGTGTTGTTGCAGGCAGTCTTCTTATAAATGGTGAGCCTAGCGACATCTTCAGCTTCACAATGCCAAAGGGCAAGGTTGTTGTGAGCGTTGAGTTTGAAGATATCCCGCAAGAAGAAAAGCCGGTGGAGAAAAAGAATATATTACCTTTTATAATTGCCGGCGCGGGCTTGGTGCTTGCAGTGATCGCCGTGGCAGTCGTTCTTGTTCGCCGCAGAAGACTCTACGAAACAGGCTTTGACCCCGATGAAATTATCGAAGACGTTGAAGACGACGGCTGGATAGATGAAACAATCGTGGTTGAAGACGGCTTCAAGGAAGGTAAAATAATCCACGACAGCGTTGAGCCGGATTATGGTTTACCTGATTCAGACGATGATGAATAAAAAAGAATCCTTACAGCGACGCTGTAAGGATTCTTTTTATTTGTAATTGATAGCAACCATAAACAGCATAATTGCCGCAGAGAAAAGAAATTCTAGCAAGAACAATTTCCACGACCATTTAATCCATTTGCCGTAAGAAACACCAATAAGACCGATTGCTATAATCATAATTCCGCTTGTGGGATACAAAAGATTTGTAAAGCCGTCTGCAAGGCAGAAGGTGGTAACAACACTCTGGCGGGTGATTCCCACAAGGTCTGAAAGCGGTGCCACAAGGGGCATAATGAGAAAGGCTTTTGCCGTGCCGCTGCCGATGAAAAATTCAAGCACGGCAATAACGGCGAAAAGAATAAATATTGCAATAAAGGGTGATACACCGTGCATTGCGTTGTTTAATTCGTAAAGAATTGTGTGCATAATTTTTCCTTCGTTGAGAACGTAGGAAATGGCAATAACAAACACAATAAGGGGTATGGCCGGAGCAATTGTTTTAGCACCCTTGAAAAAGCTTGTTGCAAGGTTTTTGCCTTTCAGACCTGAAAAATGGCCTGCAAGAAGACCGCCTACCGTGAAAAGGATTCCCATAGCGGGGAGTGAAAGCACACCGCCAAGGCTGAAAACGAAGTCAAGCACGATGAATATTGCATCAATTAAAATGCAGGTGACAAATGCTCTTGTTCCCTTGCGGATGTTGTCGTTCCCGAGAATTGCCTCCGTGTCGGTCATTGTAAATTTTTCGCGAAGTGCCCTGTCAGATTCATAAACAAGTGACTTTGTGGGGTCTTTTTCAATTTTTCTTGCGTAAAAATACAAGAATAAAAACAGTATAACGTAAACACCGACGAAAACTATCAGTCGAAGCCATAAGCCTGAAAAAACCTCCAAATCCGCAAGCTTCTGAACGGTTACCACGTTAAAGGGGTTAAAGGTTGCCGCGGTGAAGCCCCAGGCAATTGAAACAAGGCTCAGCCCAAGACCGACTAAAGAGTCCCACCCGAGAGCCAGCGAAACTGCAACGGCAATGGGTACAAGAGTTATTGATTCTTCAAGCACACCTGCGGTGGAGCTCAGTGCCATACAAACAAATAAAACAGTAGCCATAAGGGTGTATTTTTTGTTGCTGTATTTTTTTATGAGCGTTGCCATTATATATTTCAGAATACCGCATTTGTCAAGAATGAGGAAAGCGCCACCGATTAAAACAATAATTCCGATTATGGCAACACCTGTTCCCGCGTAGCTGCTTCCAAGACAAAGAATGGGTGAGAGAATTATTTTCCACAAGGGCATTTTATAGTCCTCAAGAACGGTGTAGGTTCCGTCAACAATAGCCTCGTGACCGTCTTGGTCAATTATCTGGTATTCTCCTCGGGGGAGAGTTTGTGTAAGGAAACCGATGAAGGCAAGAATCACTACAAGCACAAGAGAGATCATTGCCATGGTTTTTTTGTTAAGACTCAAGCCTAATGAATCGTTTTTGTTCGCATTTTCCATTGTTTTCTGTTCCTTATAAAAAATATAACAAACATTATATATAAAAGGTGTCGTAAAAACAAGAGTAAATTGACAAATGTATTATTTGTACGTATAATATTGCAGGAATTGGCGGTGATTTTGTGGAAATAATCGAAAAGTTTACCTGCGGTAAAAAAACAGATTGTAATAAAAATGAGGATGCGTTTTTAATAACCGAGGATTTTATCGCTGTTGTTGACGGCGTTACAGCGAAAAACGCCAGACATTTCGACGGTGTAACCGGTGGCAGAAAAGCGGCGAAAGCGGTAATTGATGCAGTCAAAAATTTTGATGTAAACATAACCGCAAAAGAAGCAGCCGAAAAAATCACAAATGCTGTTTCAATGCTTTATAATGAAAACGAGCCTAAAGGTGATGCGGCGGCATGTGCCATTATTTTCAGCAAAGTGAAGAAGGAAATCTGGAGCGTGGGCGATTGCCAATGTCTTATAAACGGCAGGCTGTTTTCACACGAAAAAGAAATCGACAAAATCAATGCCGACGTGCGTGCACTTGTGCTGGCTCTTGCAAAGAAGCAGGGCAAAACAAGTGGGGAGCTTCTGGGGAATGACGTGGGCAGGGCTTTTATTTTGCCAATACTTGAAAATCAGCACGTTTTTGCAAATGAAACAGGCAGATTTTCTTACGGCGTTTTTAACGGGACACCTGTTCCCGAGGAGCACATTGTAATACACAAGGTGCAGACGGGCGACGAGGTAGTGCTGGCTTCAGACGGCTACCCATATCTGAAAAGCACCCTTAGTGAAAGCGAAGAGCTTTTAAAAGAAGAATTGAAAAATAACCCCTTGTGTGATGGTGAATACCGTTCAACAAAGGGCTTGGTGCAAGACAGCATTTCTTTCGACGACAGAACATATATAAGGTTTAAGGTGTAAGGAGTAAGTATGAGAGTTAAAAAGAAAAAGCACGGAGCAGAGCGACTTGAAGCCTGCGGTGATATTGTTATCAAGGATTTAAAGGCAGAGGGTAACACCTCTCAGGCACTTTTCGGCAACGATAACCCCATAAGAATAGAAATAGGTTGCGGTAAGGGCGATTTTATAGTGGGCACGGCGGCAAAGGAGCCTGACGTAAACTTTCTTGCTGTTGAAAAGGTTTCTGACGTGTTGATGCTTGCGGCTGAAAAGGTTAAACGCTCCGAGCTTAAAAATATCCGTGTGTGTTGCGTGGATGCAAAGGAGCTTGAAGAAATTTTCCCCGAGGGCAGCATCGACAGAATATATCTTAACTTTTCTGACCCGTGGCCAAAATCACGCCACGAAAAACGCAGACTTACATACAGAAGCTTTCTTGCAATCTACAAGAAAATTCTCAAAAAAGGCGGTGCAATCCATTTCAAAACCGACAACAGAGGTCTTTTCGATTTCTCACTTGAGGAATTTAAAGAGTTCGGTATGAGAATGGAAAAGCTCACCTTCGATCTTCATAACTCCGAGTATATGGAGGGAAACGTTATGACCGAGTACGAGAAACGCTTTTCCTCTATGGGTGTGCCGATTAATCGGGTGGAGTGCTATTTTGAGTAAAAACAAAACCGGTATTATATGAATGTATATTAAATAGAAAAAATTGGTGTCCTTACCTCTCTTTGAAGAGAGGTAAGGACACGCCTTTGTTTTTTAAAAGAAAAGGATTACTCAGTAATCTCAAATAAGTCATTGGGAGTGCAGTTGAAAATAAGACACAGTGTTTCAATATTTTCATATCTTATGGATTTTGTTTCGTTATTTACCATTTTGCTGAAGTTTTGATAACTCATGCCCAACTGCTTATAGAGCCAATATTTTGTTTTATTTTCTTTTTCCAATAATTCTAAAACTCGTAATTTTATCATAAGATACGCCCTCATTAGATATTTTTTAAATCGTATCTTATTTTTAGGCTTTACATATAGACTAATACATTATATAATGTAAACATACTGAGGAGGGTGACGGAAAATGAACGATATTAATATTACCAGAGAGCTTGGTGCATACAAGAAAATGTATAACTACATTTTTAATGAGGTTACAAAAGTCATTGAAGAATGTCATGATTCTGACGTGAAAGAAAAGCTTATAAAAGCCCAGCAATACACGGAGGGTATTTTTACAGGTGAAAGCTATGGTCTTTCTAAAATGAGTGTTGACGAAGAAGTTATAGTTATGCTGTTGCGTGTTTTGATCAAACAAGAAAAGGAAAGACCGGTTCCTGAACGTGATAATGGATTCATTGAAGAGTGTGAAGATTGGATTTTGGATTTGGAAGAAAACAGAATAACGGATTTTCTTGTGAGATTTGATAATGAAATGAAAGACGATTAATAAACCGTTGTGTAGAGAAAATTGATGAGATTTGGTGAATTGTGAGCCGAAGCTGTATAAAGGTACAGCGAGGTGAGCAAACGCCAAATATCGCGATTTTATCACACAAAAGAAAAAAGCAACCACTCGATTGAGTGATTGCTTTGTTTGTGTCGGCATCGCCCTATTTTCCCAAGCGGCTTCCCACTAAGTATCTTCGGCACTGTTGAGCTTAACTACCGTGTTCGGGATGGGAACGGGTGGACCCTCAACGCCATCAACACCGACTATTCATTTGTGTTGCCGTTGACAACGTTGACTATTATATCACGGATTTTATAAATGTCAACACAAAATTTCAAAAAAAATAAAAAATTCCGGAGTTTTTTCAGATTACTTAATTTTGTGCAACTTTTTTATCAAAAAACTGTTGATTATTAACATAATTTGGTGCATAATAATACTGAGTTTATATGGATATTTCGGAGGTATGGAAATGGGAAAATATGCTATCAGCTACGATATAGGCACAACAGGTGTTAAAACCTGTATATTTGAGCTTGGCGAAACCATAAAATTAATATCTGCGGCTTCAGAGGGCTACAATCTCTATGTTTTGCCCGACGGTGGCGCTGAGCAGGAGCCTCAGGAGTGGTGGGATGCTATGTGCTCCACAACGAGAACCGTTCTCGGCAAATGCGATGTTGATGTTAAGGATATCTGTGGTATTTCTTTCTGTTCACAGATGCAGGGTGTTGTTCTTGTTGATAAAGACGGCAAGCCCGTGCGCCGTGCAATGAGCTATATGGACCAGCGTGCAAGAAAAGAGCTTAAAGAGGGGATTGCGTACGGTCCCCAGATAGCAGGTGCGTTTATTCCCAAGCTTTTGAAGTCTCTTATGATAACAGGTGCGGTTTCCGCATCGGTAAAAGACCCTGTGTGGAAATATAAATGGGTTGAGAAAAACGAGCCCGAAAACTTCAAAAAAGTACATAAATGGCTTGATGTTAAAGAATATTTTATCACAAGAATGACGGGTAAATTCTGCATGACCCACGACTCTGCTTTTGCAACTCTTCTTTACGATATTAAAAAGCACGAGTTCAGCCCCGCAATGTGCAAAATGTTAAAGGTTAACATCGACCATTTGCCCGAAATTAAAAAATCAAGCGAAAAAATCGGTGAGCTCCTTGAACAGCCTGCAAAGGAGCTTGGTCTTGCACCCGGCACAGCTGTTTTCGGCGGTGGCGGCGATGCTTCGCTTATCGGCGTTGGTGCGGGCTCTGTTGCACTTGGCGACACCCACATTTACAGCGGCACATCCGGTTGGGTTTCCACTGTTGTTGACAAGAGCATTGTTGATGCTTCTGCAATGATTGCCGCGGTTGTGGGCGCTGAAGAGGGCAGATACAAC
The DNA here is from genome assembly GCA_015066225.1 of Oscillospiraceae bacterium. GTDB lineage: Bacteria > Bacillota > Clostridia > Oscillospirales > Acutalibacteraceae > DTU089. The sequence continues at coordinate 53,147 of SVOT01000004.1, read as the reverse complement.
TATTTCGGCGAGCTTGAAACGGCGGGTAAATGCCTCGAATGGGTAAAGGATCACCTTGCCCTTGATGAAATCGGCGTTTATCTTGACCAGAAAAATATCACAGACGGTTACGAGAAAAAATATACAAGCCTTTACGATTATATGACCGACGTCGTAAAAGACGTTCCCGCAGGCTCCGGTGGTGTTATTTTTACACCCTGGCTTCACGGCAACCGTTGCCCCTTTGAAGACCCTAACGCAAGGGGAATGTTCTTTAACATCAGCCTTGAAACAGGCAAGAGCGAAATGATAAGAGCCGTTCTCGAGGGTGTTTGCTATCACCTTCGTTGGTTCCTTGAAACTGAGGAGAAAAAGGTGAAATCATCTGACAGAGTCCGTTTTGTCGGTGGCGGTGCGCTTTCTGACCTTACATGCCAGATTCTTGCCGATTGCACAGGTAAGATTATTGAAACCGTTGAAACACCCCAGAACGTTGGTGCAATGGGTGCAACAGTGCTTATTGCAGTCGGTCTCGGTATGTGTGATTCCATTGAGGATGCGAAAAAGCTAATCCCCGTCAGCAAAACCTTTGAACCGGATATGGAAAAGAAAAAGGTTTATGACAAATACTATGAGGTGTATAAATCACTTTATCCTGCAAACAAAAAGAATTTTGCAGCGCTTAATTCTTGATTTTCGGGCAATATCTGACAAAATATTACATTTAATTATTGAAAAAGAATATAGTTTCTGCTATAATACTCTGAAAGTTGTTATTCACAAAGGAGTGAGGTTTAGTGAATATCGCATTAATTGCACACGACTCTAAAAAAGAACTTATGACTCAATTCTGCATAGCATATTGCGGAATTTTGAGCAAACACAGCATTTGTGCTACCGGCACAACAGGTAAGCTTGTTGCAGAAGCAACAGGCCTTGATATAGAAAAATATCTCAGCGGTTCTCAGGGCGGCGCTCAGCAGATAGGTTCACGCATTGCTTGCGACGAAATTGACCTTTTGCTCTTGTTCCGTGACCCGCTTAACCCGAAACCGGGCGAGCCCAATGAAGCAAATCTTCTCAGGCTTTGCGACGTTCACAATATTCCCGTTGCCACAAATATCGCTACTGCTGAGGCGCTTATTCACAGCCTCGAAAACGGCGACCTTGACTGGCGTGATTTGGTTAACCCCAAAAATAAATAAAATCGGTTTTGTTGCACTATTTTTGCGTCTAAGACTTGATTTTATAACGGTTTTGTTGTATAAACTTTTCGGGTGTCATTGCTGGCACCCGATTTATTCATTTTATTAATCTTCGATCGAAAAGGGAGCTAATTATGGCTGTAAGCATTAAAGCAATCAAGGGCACTAAGGACACCTTGCCCAACGAGAGTTATAAAATTCAATATATTGAGCAGGCGGCGCTTTCCACCGCCCAAACATATGGGTTCCACGAAATGAGAACGCCTGTTTTTGAATATACAGAGCTTTTTGACCGTTCAGTCGGTGAAACAACCGACGTTGTTCAGAAAGAGATGTACACCTTCAACGACAAGGGTGAGCGTTCAATAACACTTCGTCCCGAGGGTACTGCGGGTGCGGTCAGAGCCTTTCTTGAGCATGGTCTTTTTAATGAACCGCTGCCGCAGAAAATCTGCTATCTCACATCCTGCTACCGCTATGAAAAGCCTCAGGCGGGAAGGCTCCGTGAGTTCCATCAGTTTGGTATAGAATGCTTTGGCTCGGCTTCACCCCTTGCAGATTCAGAGGTTATCGCCCTTGCTAAAAGTTACTTCGATTTTTTGGGCATAGAAGAGCTTGCTCTTGAGATAAATTCAATCGGTTGTCCCGAATGCAGAAAGAAATATTCAGAGGCGCTCAAAGCATATTTTGAATCACGTAAGGGTGAGCTTTGCGAAACCTGTCTTTCAAGACTTGACCGTAACCCCATGCGTATTCTTGACTGCAAGAGTCCCGTTTGCTCTGAAATTGCAGAGGGTGCACCCGTTGTTCTTGATTTCATTTGCGACGATTGCAGAGAGCATTTTGAGAAGCTCAAAACATATCTTGAGGCATTGGGTATTGAATACACCGTAAACCCCCGTATAGTCAGGGGTCTTGATTATTATACAAGAACTGTTTTTGAGTTTGTTTCAAAGGCAGAAAAAACAAAGGGGCTCGTTTTGTGCGGCGGTGGCCGTTATGACGGACTTGTTGAGGAGTTGGGCGGAGCATCCACACCCGCTTGCGGTCTTGCAATAGGCCTTGAAAGACTTCTTATTGTTATGGAAGAAAGTGGGGTAAGCTTTCCCGAAGCCCCCGCTTGCAACCTTTCAATTGTAACAGCAGGCGAAAAGGCAATTCTCGAGGCTCTTCGGATTTCTGCAGATTTAAGAGCACAGGGCTACAACATAAATATCGATACATTCGGCAGGTCCATCAAGGCACAGATGAAATATGCCAACAAGATAGGCTCCGAATACACCGTTGTTCTTGGTGATAACGAGCTTGAGAGCGGCGTTGCAAAGCTCAAATGTATGGCTGACGGCACTGAAACAGAGGTTTCGCTTGCCGATTTTGACACAGAATTCGAAAGAACAGTTATCAATAAAACTGTTGCAGACTTTGGCGATTTTGATATTAATGCTCTTTTAGGAGCTCAATAAGATAAGGTGTTTTTATGGAGATAGTTGATATTTCAAGAGATATATTGAAAACTCCTGTGTATCCCGGTGACCCGGAATGCTATATAGACAATGCAAAAAGTATAAGGGCGGGGGATGATTGCAACCTCAACGCTCTTTATACCTGTTTGCATACCGCGACCCACGTTGATGCGCCATCCCATTTTATCGGCGGCGCAGGTAATGTGGAGTCTTTGCCGTTGGATTTATTTATTGGTGATTGTTGTGTTGTTGAGGCTCCGCCCGGGCCGATAACGGGGGCATTTGCCGAACAGCACTTCCCGTGGTCGGGCTGTGAGAGGTTGCTTATTAAAGGCAACGGCTTTGCTCACCTTATGGAGAGCAGTGCGTACTATATTGCAGATTCGGGCATAAAGCTTGTTGGTATAGATGCCCCGACAATCGGCACCCACGGCACAAATGATGTTATACACAAAGCTCTTTTAGGTGCAGGCGTACCTATAATTGAGGGTCTTGATTTGTCGCTTGTTGAGCCCGGCAGATATTTTCTTCTGGCACAGCCCTTGAAAATATCGGGAGTTGAAGCCGCACCGTTGAGAGCGGTTCTTGTTAAAGAACACCTTTTCTGGAGCGGAAGATAAAATTTAGTGCAGGGTACGGTCTTGACCGTAACGATTAATAACGGATGATATCACGGGAGGGTCAAGTTCCCCCTTATTTACGGATAGGATAAGCATATGAGATTAGATAAATATTTGAAGGTTTCAAGAATCATAAAGCGCCGCACGGTTGCAAACGAGGTTTGCGACGCAAAGCACGTTGAGGTTAACGGCAAAATTGCCAGGGCGTCATATGACGTTAAGGTTGGCGATGTTATTGCAATTCAGATGGGTAGCAGCCTTACAAAATATAAGGTGCTTTCCGTTAACGAATATGCAAAAAAAGACGAAGCGGCAAATATGTACGAAGTTGTAAACTGATTATTAAAACCTCTGTTTCAGAGGTTTTATTTTTTGCAATTTACAAATTGTTCATTGAAAATATAAAAAAGTTCACATCTTTTTAATACGCAATTAAAAAGTGTGGTGTATAGTGTAACTGACGAAACGACAAAGCACCACGTTTCGTCAGGTGGCAAGCCACCGAATAGGTTTTCATTCCTATCTCCTTATTTCCATATTTACCCCTAAGAAAAGCTCCTCTGCGAAAGCAGAGGAGTTTTTCGTTTGTTGTTATTTTTTTATGTATTTGATGTTGAAGCTCTGGCGCAAATTAAACGAGCCATCGTTGTGGATGGTGGTCACGGTTACACCCTGTTGCCATTCTTCCTCCGGGCGGGAAACGCCGTTGTAGTTGCCGAGATTGTATGCGTTATAGCTACCCATTTGGTTATATACAAGCCAGATACCGTCGTATTTTGCTGCCCAGTCGTTGACGTGGTCGTGACCAGAGAAAATACCCTGAGCGCCGTTTTTCTTCATGGCTTCAAAAAGACCGCTGTTGAAGGGTGAACAGCCTACGCTTTCAAACATTCTGCCATAGAGAATTTCTGCCTTGCCTGTGGGCACGTATTTGCCGTCATCGTCCAAAGTGAAAACTTCTTCATATTCCTTAATCGGGATGTGCATATAAAGAAGGTTCGGGGCTTTGCCGTATTCTTTTTTGAGAGCATTCATTTCGTCGGTGTACCATTTAATCTGGTCGGGTTTTATGTAATCGTAGCCGCCTTTCATTTCTGCGGGTACACCGTCACGAGCCATATATTTTTCTATGATATCTCTGCCCGAATCCATAAATACAAGGCTCTGCTTAAGCTCTGTTTCAGAGTTCATTACGTTGACAATGAAGTTGCCGTAGCCAAAAAGGTTGGGATCACCGAATTTTGAAAGACAGTGGGGGTAATCAGAAAGGCTCTTCATAAGAAGATATTTATGAAACTCTTTTTCGTCCCTTGCTTCGTGGTTGCCGAATACGTAAACCCAATAAACACCGATTTTTTCCATCATCTGTGCAAATTCAACAGCTTCAATCTGTTGGAATTTTGACTGTATGCAGTCACCTGTGAGAACAACAAGGTCGGGCTTTTCGTCACGAATCTGGTTAATAAGCATCTGCAGTGATTTGTCATTGAGTGAATAATCCTCGTCTGTGTGCATATCGGTGGTGGCAATAATCTTGAAATCGCCGCTGTCGATAGTGCCGTCATCATTATATTTCGCAATAAACGTTGATGTTTCGGTTTCTTTTAAGATTTTAACCTTTGTTCCTACAAAAGGAATGTCAAGTGAAGATAAGAACAGATTTTGTGCAAGTCTTCCGCCCGAAAGCTTGTGTATGGGTCTTTCTGCAACAAGCAAGGCTTTGATTGCGTTTTGCTGTATGAATGTTCTGATGGGTTTCATTGGTATCCTCTTTTCATATGCTTTTTGATGCAATAATCTTAACACAATATTCCGTATTTTTCAATGGTGGTAGTGTAGTTTATGATGTAGGGGAAATTGCATAAAATAAAGCAAGGTGTTTTGTGCAATAAGTAGATAATTGTTGTATTTTGTAATATACAGTTACAATTTGCGTCTGTTTATGATATACTATATATTGTTGTGGAACGAGATTTTTTAAACAATATGTTGTTTGAAGAATTGCGAGGTGTTATTTTTGAAAAAACTGCTCGTTCATTGTTCTTATGATGATGACATAGGTTACTTGTGCCGCCGTAGCGGCAAAAATGATATTGATACAGACGTTCTTGAGCTTCGTGAGTTTTCTGCTTCTAGCAAAATGGGTTGCAAAATAAACTCTTTGAAGAATAAAAGGGGAAAGCTCGGCTTGCGTAACATTTCTCTTGATGAGTACGATACGGTTATTTTTGCCTGCGAGGAGTGGATGGGTGCTGTTCCGCCTGTTCTTAACAGCTTTATTGAAAACAGCGATTTGCGTTTCAAAAACGTTGTCTGCATTGTTTTTGGTAACGGCTCCTTTGCAAAAAAAGCGGCGGATGGTTTGAGGGTAAGGGTAGCCCTTTCCGGCGGGACGGTAAAAAACGCCATAACAGTGTCTGCAAAGGCTCTTAAAACCTGTGATGAGGATATTCTTTTTTATGTTCGTCATAAGCTGGCTGTCTGAAGATTTATTACGAAATTGTTAATCCAAAATTAAATATTTTTTAACTGTGTTGAAAAACCCCGATTTTTTATTTTTGGTGAATAAAAAACGGGGTTGTTTTTTGGTTATTTTTACCTTTAGTTTTCCTTTGATTTCATTGACAGAACGGCACTTTTTATGATATATTTATAATGTACAAAATTATGTTCGGGAGTGTCGCGATTTTTTCGATAATGCGACCAATCCAAAAGATTGAACCGAGTATTTTGAAAGGATGTTTTCTATGAAAAAAAGTCTTTCTTTGGTGTTGTGTATAGCAATGCTTCTGAGTATGTTCTCTGTTGTGGGCGTTGCGGCAGAGGCAGTTGATGCAACAACACTTTTCACTGTTTCGGCGGGTGATTTCAAAAACGATAAAATCACCTACACCGTGTATCTCAATAAAGAGGTAACCCTCTCGGGTGCAGTTATTCACGCTAAATTCAATAAGGCTGATTTGAAGCCTGTCAGCGCAGGCAGCGTTAAGCTCACAGACCCCGACGGTGACAAGTACGATTCAGTCTCCGGCGTTTATGAGTCGGGTTACGTTGACGGCACGACCGATTGCTATGCTGTCGGCTATGTTTACTCCGGTGAGACCGACTACAAGGTTGGCTCGAAAAATAAAGCCTTCGTGCAGTTCACCTTCCAGGCTATCGGCAAGGTAAGACCCGAAACAACAGTTGAGTTTTATTGCTATGAATTTTCAAGTGTAAATACTCCTGCAAACAATATCGCAAACGGAAGCAAGGCCCCCGTTGCAGAGCACACCTTCCATACATTGTGCGGTCCTACGGTTCTCGAAAAAGCAGAATCCGTAAAGGGCGGTGTTGAGGTTACCTGGAATGCTACCGTTGGTGCTACAGGCTACAGGGTTTACAGAAAGGCTGAGGGAGCAAGCTCATACAGCAAGCTCGTTGACATTGAAGGATTGGAAACATCCTATGTTGACGAAAATGTTGAAAACGGCAAAAAATATACTTATACAGTCAAGCCCAAAAATGAATGGGGTATGGTAGCAGAGTATGATAAAGACGGTGTGAGCACACGATTCTTTAATGCTCCCGCAAAAATAACAACTGCCATTAAGCCCAATGCCGTGAATGTTTCATGGAGCAAGGTTGACGGTGCTGATTACTACAGAGTTTACAGACGAGTAATCAAAGAAGACGGCACCAAGAGCGGTTGGACGATAGTTGCCAAAAAGGTTACTGCCTGCAGCTATACAGACGAAAGCAAGCTTGAAACAGGCGTTAAATATGAATACACCGTCAGAGCTTACGGTGACGGCGGCTACAGCGCAACATATGTTTACGGCAATATCAATTACGTTGAAACTCCCAAGGTAACAGCAAAGTCAACAACAAGCGGTGTAAAGGTCAGCTGGACAGCTGTTGACGGTGCAGTTAAATACAAAATATACAGAAAAGTCAGCGGTGGTTCATACGTAACCGTTACTACCGTTGATGGCAGCAAAACATCCTACGTTGATAAAAATGCAACCAACAACAAGAAGCTTTACTATGCTGTAAGAGCATATACAGAGGATGCAAGCGGAAGCACAAAGGGCGGCGCAGTTAATTATCTTAAAGCCCCCAACGCATCTGTAAAAAATACAAGCTCAGGTGTCAAGCTTTCCTGGAGCAAAATCTCCGGTGCAAAAAAATACGTTGTTTACCGCAAAGCGGGCAGTGCAACAAGCTGGACAAAAATCGCAACAATAACCACAAACAGCTACGTTGACAAAAACGTAAAAGCAGGAACAAAATACACATATACAGTCAAGGCTTACAACGGTAGCTTCTATTCAGCATACGACACAAAGGGTGACACAATCTATTTCCTTAAAACACCCTCTGTTTCAAGTGCAACAAGCTCCAAAACAGGCATCACTGTTAAGTGGGGCAAGGTTTCCGGTGCTTCAGGCTACATTGTAGAACGCAAAACAGGCTCCGGTGAATACGAAAGAATTGCTAAATTCAGCGGTAACACAAAGGTAAGCTACGCTGATAAAACTGCAGAAAAGGGTAAGACATACACCTATAGAGTTTATGCTTATAAGAGCTCAAGTAAGAGCGCTGCTTCAAACGCGGTATCTTGCAAAGACAAATATTGATTAACAATTAATTAATCGCACGTTTAATTAGGAGGAATCGGCTTTGAAAAGAGTTTTATCCTTGCTTATGTGCCTTGTAATGTGTGTGACTGTTTTCACCACAACCATTACGGAAGTAAAGGCATTGGGCGCAACAAATGAAATATTCAGCGTCAAAAGCACAGGGTTTGAGAACGATACGGTAACATATACCGTATCGGTAGCCCCAAACCAGAAAAAAATTGTGGGCGCCGTTATAAAGGTTGAATTTGACGAGAATATTCTCGCTGTTTCTGAAGCCAGCGGTGCTGCAGGCAAATTTGTTAATGGTGAATTTGCTCTCAACATCAACGGCATATATGAAAAAGGCGTTACTTATGACGATAATGGTGTTTATTCATTCGCTTATCTGAATCCCAACGGCTTTACAACAGGCGATAAGGAAACTGCTTTTATTGACATTATTTTAACCGCTGTTGGTGATGCACGTCCCATTACAGACGTTAAAATTTATTGTGAAGAATATATCACGGAAGATGAAAACAACGATAACGATATAAGAAAAGGTGACGGAAAACAGCTTGTTTATGAGGATAGCTTCTTCACCTTGTCAGCGGCAACCAATAAAGAGGTTACTTCTGCCGAAAACAGCCTTCATTTCTTCTGGAACGGTGTTAAGGGCGCAGATCACTACAACATCTACCGCAGAGAGGCTGCCGGCGAATGGGAAAAGCTTTTGGAGGTTCCCGGTGACGTTACTGATTACGTTGACACTTCAATAACAAAGGGCGTTGAGTATTATTACACCGTATCTTCAGAAAACGAGTTCGGTGAAAGAGAAAAAGACGAAACCGGTCTTCCCGGAATGTATTTCGGCACAATTACCGAAATCAACGTTGAAGAGATAACCGAAAAAGGCCTCAAGGTTACATGGGGTGCACTTAACGGTGCTGAAAAATATGATGTTTTCAGGAAAGCCGAGGGTGAAGATAAGTGGTTGAAAATCGGTACAACCACAGAAACGTTCTACGAAAGCACAAATCTCACAAGCGGAACAGTGTATTATTACACAGTAAAAGCTATTCAGGGCAAATATCTGGCAGAAGCATCTGTAGAGCCGGCATCAAGCGTTTACGTTTCAGTTCCCACGGTTAACTATGCAGAAATCAACTACAACGACATTGTAATTAACTGGTCTGTTATAAAAGGCGCAACAGGCTACAAGGTTTTCAGAAAGGGTCCCGCGGATGCAGACTTTGTTCAGGTAACCGACGTTATTGAGGGCAATGCTTATACAGACACAAACGTGCAGACAAGCAAAACATACCTCTATAAAATCCAGGCTGTCAGCGGTGACGTTGAAAGTGCAATCGGTGCAAGCAGCTATTCTGTTGTTAAGCTCCCGATTACTGGCAAGGTTACAGCGACTCTCGGTGTTAAAAAAGTAACTGTCAGCTGGGAAAAGGTTGACCTTGCTGAAGAGTACATTATCTATCGCAATTCTCAGCCCATTGCAACAGTTGACGCCTCAAAGGACAAATTTGAGGATAAATCCGTTCAGAGCGGTGAGACGTATTCTTATGCGGTTGCCACATCTGCAAACGGCATGGTTACACAAAAATCCGTTGTTTCAAATGAAGTATATTACCTTGATTCTCCTGTTGTTGAGTTCGTTGAAAACGGCTCTGAGGGTATGGAGATTGTATTTAACAAGGTTAAAGGCGCCGAGCTTTATAAAATCTACAGAAAAGAAGTCGGCGGCGAATTCAAGCTTATTGGCGAAGCCGGTGCTGACAGCACAGTTTACGTTGATAAAACTGCTGTTTCGGGCATCCAGTACATTTACGGTGTATGTGCAGTATACGGTGAAACTGTTACACCTATGTGTGAGTCAAAGGTTTCCTGCAGACTTTCACAGCCCGAGGTTACAAGCCTTACATCAGCTTATGGCGGCGTAACAATCAAGTGGGCGGCGGTAGCCGGTGCGGAGCAGTACGTTATCTGGTACAAGGCTCCCGGCTATGACTGGGCTGTTCTCAAAACAGTTGATGCAAAAACTCTTTCATACGTTCACAAAACCCCCAAGAGTGCAAGAAACAACTTCTATGCAATCCAGGCGGTTTGCGGCGATATTGAATCCACAATGGGTCAGGAAGTTATTTATTACTTTGCCGCACCCGAAATCAACTACATTGAAAATGCTTCAAAGAACGTTACTCTTCGTTGGAAAGAGGTTGACGGTGCTGAAATCTACAGAGTTTATCGCAGACTCAAGGGCGAAAAAAGCTGGAGCAAAATCGGTGATACCGAAAGCACAAGCTACAAGGACAGTAACGTTAAAAGCGGTAAGGACTACGAATACACCGTAAAAGCCTATGACGGCTATGAGTGGTCACCTTATAATAAAAACGGTTGGGGAATCCGTTTCCTTTCAACACCCACACTCTCAAGTGCTAAAAATGCATACGGTGGTGTCAAGGTTACATGGAGCAAGGTAACAGGCGCTTCAAAATACGTTGTTTACCGTAAAAAGAGCGGTGATGACGAATGGACAAAAATCAAAACCGTTACATCAACCTCATATACCGATACCTCTGCAAAGAGTAATACAAAATACTATTACACAGTAAAAGCGTATTATTCAGGCTCATATTCCTACTACAACACAAAGGGCGTTGCCTGCAGCTATCTTGCAGCTCCCGTTGTAAAAACCTCGAACACGACCTCCGGTGTTAAGGTGTCCTGGGGTAAGGTAGGCGGTGCAAAGAAATACATTGTTTACCGCAAGGCAGGCAGTGCAAAGAGCTGGACAAAGATTGCAACTACAACCTCAACGTCATACACAGATAAGAACGTTAAGAATAAGACAACCTACACATATATGGTTAAAGCCCAGAAGGACAGCTTAGTATCTGCTTATAATACAAGCGGTGTTAAAATAGTGTTCCTTAAGGCACCTGTTTTAAAAACACCCGTTAGCTCAAAAAGCGGTGTTACCGTTAAATGGGAAAAGGTTTCGGGAGTTTCCGGTTACTACGTTTACCGCAAAACAGGCTCGGGTTCTTATGAAAAAATCGCTAAGGTTTCAGGCGCATCAAAGGTGAGCTATGTTGACAAAACGGCGAAAAAAGGAAAAACCTACACCTATACAGTCAAAGCATATTACAGCTCATATACAAGTGCAAACAGGAGCGGTAAAACTATAAAAGATAAATATTAATTTTGCTTCTCTCCCGCCTACGCGGGAGAGAAAGTAGTTTAAAGGAGTAAAAGATGAAAAGATTTTTATCACTTCTTTTATGTTTCGTAATGTGCATATCTGTCTTCAGCGCAACAGCCACAACTGTTTATGCTATGGGCAATGCCCAGAAGCTTTTTTCTGTCAAAGACGGGTATGTAAAGGATAAAATAATAACCTATACCATCAATATGGCTTCGGGCATTGAGGGTATAGGCGGTGCGGTAGTGCTTGTAGAGTTTGACAGCACGGTCCTGAAGCCTGTTGACTGCGAGCCTGCCACCAATTCGTCAGGAGCGCAGCAATTCAAGGGTGTTTATCAGCACGGTCTTGTGAAGGATACCGATAACGTTTATTCAATCGCTTATATAAACAGTTCGCCTGTAAAAACCACAACGGTGACACCGTTCTTTACAATGCGATTTGAGGTTGTGGATGACAACCGCCCCTCAACGTCACTGGCATTTTATTGCAAGGAGTTTTATTCAACTACCGATTCAGAGCAGAATATCACCGTTTCAGACGGTTTACAGCTTATAAAAGAAATTCCCGACGTACCTACTCTTGAGGCACCGAAGCTCAAAGGTGCGAAGCTTGGCACAAACAAAATAACACTTTCGTGGGATGCGGCAGATGGTGCTAACGGATACGTTATAAGACGTGAGTGCGAAGACAGCGGCAGAGAGATAATTGCAGAGGTGTCGGCAGACGTGCTTGAATATGTTGATGTCAGCGAGCTTATCAGCGGTAAAACATACACATATTTTGTTCAGTCTGTTAACGGTGATGCCACAAGCGCATATAACTCAAACGGCGTGTCCTGTAAATATGTAAGCAAGCCGGAAAATATTGCGGCAGCAAATTCTGTTGGCGGTATTGAAATTACGTGGGATAAAGCTGCAGGTGCAGATAATTACGTTATTATGCGCCGTGAGGCTGGTGCTGAACAGTGGACCAAGCTTGTTACCCGTTCAGCCGCCTCAACAACTCTTTATAAGGATACAAAGGTCGAAAACGGCAAAACCTACGAATATGACGTTAACTCTGCTGTAGGCTCATTTACAACAGATACTGCTGAGCAGGGTGTTATGATTTCTTATCTTGAAACCCCGTCGGTATTATCGCTCAGCAACACAGAAAACGGCATAGAGCTCACATGGAAAGAACTGGAAAATGCTTCATATTACGTCGTTTACAGACGCGCTGTGGGCACAGATACAGATTTTAAAGAATATGAAACCGTAACAACAAATACGTTTGTTGATTCACTTGTTACAGACGGCAAGGCATATACATATACAGTGAAAGCGGTTAACGACTACGGTGAAAGTGCCGTAACCAAAACAGGCTACACAATAACAAGAGTTCCTTCGGCGATTGTTTCAAGCATGGCAACGGGCGCTGATAACGTGACTGTCTTCTGGGAAAGCGTAAATGGTGTTAACGGTTATTACGTTTACAGAAGAACCGAGGCTTCCGCTTGGGAAAAGGTCGGCTCAGTAAGGTCAACGGCTGATTATTATAAAGATACCTCTGTAATAAGCGGAAATGAATATTATTATGCTGTAGCTCCCTATATCGGTAACTCCGAGGGTGCAAGGGTTTCTTCTGCTGAAAAGGTTTATTATCTTGCCGCACCGAAGCCCGTTGTTGATAACAACAAGGCGGGTATAAAGGTTATATGGGAAGCGGTCGGCGACGCTCAGCATTATGAGCTTATGCGTCGTGTGGGCGAAAACGGTCAGTTTGAATTTGTGAAAACAGTTAAAAAGGGTGAGCCCCTTGAGTATATTGACACTGACGTAACTGAGGGTAGCGTTTATTTCTACGTCCTCAAAGCATATAGCCTTAAAGGTGAAAGCAGAAACTCAGATATTCAGCAGGGTACAATGCGTATTGCTTGTGTTGAAAATGTCAGTGTAAAAATGCTCTCAGACAGCGTTAAAATAACGTGGCGTGTCCACCGTAGTGCCGATAGTTATATTGTATGCAGAAACGACGGCAACGGCTGGGTGGAGCTTGCTGGGGTAGAAGATACAAGCTATGTTGATGATACAGTAGCCAGCGGCAATGAATATAAGTATGCAATAAAGCCGGTTCTCAGCGGCTTCAAGGGTGGCGTTTCGGAGGATGAGGTTGTTTCAGTCAGCTTCCTTGCATCACCCGTGCTCAAAGCAGAAAACAAATCAGCATCAACACTTCTTTCCTGGAAAAGTGTGGGCGGTGCCGATAAATACGAAATACGCAGAGCCAAAGTGGGCTCCGGCGGAAAAGTCGGCGAATATACGGTTATTGCAACGGTATCATATAAGGTTACGTCCTTTGAAGATACGGAGGTTTCCGCAGGAACAAGGTACCGTTATATAATCAGAAGTATTGACGGCTCTTTAAAGAGTGCAAATTCTGATTATTGTGAAAACGTGTTTATGAAAGCACCTTCAATATCAAAGGTTTCTAACGCCTATGGTGGCGTCAAAATCAGTTGGGGCAGCGTTAAGGGTGCAAATAAATACAGAGTTTACAGAAAACTGACGGGTGAAAAAAGCTGGACTAAGCTTGGCACAGTTTCATCAGAATCCCTGAGCTATCTTGACAAAACAGCCAAAAACAATGTTAACGCAACGTATGCTGTCAGAGCCGAAAACGGAAAGAGTCTGAGCACTTACCAAACAAAGAGCATTAAATACTTTGCGGCGCCAACCGTTACTCTTAAAAACTCCGGTTCGGCAATAAGCGTTTCGTGGAATTCAATTCCCGGTGCAAAGAGCTATTATGTTTACAGAAAGGGCCCCGGAGATTCATCGTGGAAGCGCGTGGGTATTGCAAGTAAAACTTCTTATACCGACAAGAACGTTACTGCGGGCAAGAAATACACCTACACAGTTAAATCATATAACGGTAAGGAATTTTCAAGCTATAAATCTAGCGGTTGGTCAATAATAAGACTCACAACACCTAAGCTTACAAAGGCTGTCAACAATGCGGGAAGCATTACTGTAAGCTGGGGCAAGGTGAGTGGTGCGAAAACATATAATGTTTACAGAAAGCTCAAAGGCGATGATTCATGGACGAAAATTGCAACGGGTGTCAAAAGCACATCTTATACAGATAAAAAGGTATCCGATGGCAAGACTTACATCTACACAGTCAAAGCCGTGAATTCAAGCTCAACATCTGCTCACAGCTCAACGGGAATCACAATTAAAAGGTTGGGCGTTCCGGAGCTTGTGAGTGCCGTCAGCTCAAAGAGCGGTATAACCGTAAGGTGGGAAGCTGAAAAGGGTGCATCCGGCTACTATGTTTACAGACGTGTGGGCTCAGGTGCTTGGGAAAGAATTGCTAAGGTTTCAGGCAAGGATACCGTGAAATATGTTGACAAAACAGCAAAAAAAGGTGTTACATACACCTACACGGTTAAGGCATACAGCGGTTCTTATACCGGCAAAACAGAGTCCGGCATAAAATGTAAAGATAAATATTAAGATAAAAAAGTCTGTTACGATGAAAAATCGTAACAGACTTTTTTGTTTATAATTAATTGAATTGTCCTTGAAGCTGTTTTTCTGCGATTGCATCAACCTCTTCTTTGGTTGCAGTTTTCATAAATTCTGCCATAGCGGCTCTTCGCTCCTGAAGGTCGGCATACATACGCTCACGTGTTTCTGCCGAAAGAGGATAGAAAAATTTGGGGATGATTCCAAGGCTTGATGAAATAATGGGGATACCTGTGCCCAGTGCGAAAATCCACCACTTTGTTTTGTCGGTCTGGGTACCGATTTCCAAGCCCTGAGCATAACCGATTTTGCCCATAACAATGTTGTTTACACTACCCATAACCGCTTGCTGAAGCTTTGTGATAAGGCTCATTGAAACGCCTATCATAGCTTCTGAACGGTAGCCGTTTTTCCATTCGCAGTAATCAAGTGCTTCGTTTTGAATTTCTGCCGGAACAACACGTCTTAGTCCATAAACGCACATTTCAAAAATTTCTTCTATTGCCATCATTGGTAGAATGACAGGCTTTTTCATAAAGTTTTTGTTTATTGAGCCGATTCCGAAAACTGTCAGCCACAGCATATCAGTCCAGGCATCCTCGAGAATCCATAGGGTCTTTGTGGCAAAGCGTCTTCTCAAAGGCTCGACAAAGCTATAGCTGATGAATTTAACCGGGAACGCGGGTATGCCCACAATTGTTTTCCACGTAACAGACCCCAAAACATCAATATAGAAGTTTGTTCTGCTTTTTCCGATGCTGAAGCCTGAAAGAAATGACGACAACAGGTAAATCAGCATAGGCTTGTTGTGGATAACTGCTTTAAGACAGTGCTTTACAGATGGCTGCTTTATGGATTGTGAAACACGCTCTTTAGAGTTTGTGATGAAGTACAGAGCGAATGCCGCCGATAATGATGCACAGGCTATGCCGAAAATCGAGAATAGCTTCTGTAACGGGAAATTCAGCTTTTTGTTTGCGATTAGGTCATATATTATACCGAACGCCTGCTTTGGCAAATCCTCAACTAAATGTGAAGAGACGTTTGCAAGGGCAATCAGCCTTGAACGCTCAAGCGGCTCCGGAGTTATCGTTGAAAGAAATCCCGTTTTAGCAACAGAGGTAAAGGTTCCTGCCGTTTCGGTGATGATGCTCATTGCAAAATAAAAAATCCATTTTGGCAGGTAGTTTCCCGGGGTGTCGGGAAAAAGCAATGGGATCAACCAATACCACATACCAAGAATAGTGAGAGGTATTTCGCCGAAAAGAACATAGGGCTTGAATTTACCCCAGCGCGTTCTGGTTTTATCAACCATAACACCTATAAAGGTGTCGTTGAAGGAGTCCCATACTGTTGCAACAACGTTCTGTATCGCAAGCAGATTAAAGTCGATTTTTACAACGTCATAAATGTAACGCTCTTTGTAGTCGTCAATGTTAAGACTTGCCGCAACGTCGTTAAGAACGTAGGCGATAGTTTCTTTTTTACCAACGTAGCGCCGCGGCTCCGCAGTAAGTGTGGAAACTTTTTCTCTAATTTCCATCCGGCAACCTCCTTTGATATTATTTATTAAGATAATCTAAAATTGCCTTGGTGGTGTTTTCGGGCACATCAATAACCTGCTCGGGTAATCGCATATTTTCAAGATAATGTGCGTCCGAATCTGAGAGTATTTTCATATTTTTGAGATATGGGTGCCGTTCTTTGAGCTCATTTTCTTTTTCAATATCAAATATTTCTGCACACTTGAAGCCGAAATACTCATCAATCGTGCCAAGGTTTGAAAGAATGCTGAAAGAAGAACGGTCAATGTGGGCGGGGTAGCATATACCGCCGTATTCTTCCACTTTTTTTACTACCTTTTCAGTGCTTATGCCGCTTGCTGTAACAAGCAAGGCCTCTTCCTGACCGATAACGTTATCGTTTTCGTCACAAATCAGCTGTTCTCCGAATATGGAGGGCTTATTTTTTATGGTCGGCGTTGTTGATTTAACGTATTCAGAAAATTTCAACGCATTATCCAATTCATAAAAAAGACAGACTACGTGCACTTCTTCGGATGTGCACAGCTCCATTCCGGGTATAAAGGTTATTCCTTTTTTCTCAGCAAGCTTTGCCACCGCGGGGCAGTTGAGAGCTGTGTTGTGATCTGTCAGTGCGATGGCATCATACCCCATAATTTTTGCGAAATTGACAATGTTGTTGGGGGTCATTTCGTTGTCGCCACAGGGACTCAGACACGAATGAATGTGAAAATCGTAATATATTTTCATATCAGCTTTGAAATCTCCACGGCAACCTGATAAGAGTTTTTCTCGGTGCCGAGGATTATAACCTCGTTTTCTTCTGCGCGTTTTACGGCATCCTTGTCTGCAGGTGCATTTTCTGTGAGTATTATGCAGGCAACGTCTGCAAGAACGGCAACACCGATAGAGGTTACATTGCCCATAACGGTGAGCCATGCATCACCGTCGGTGGCACGGGACATAACCCAACTCAAAAGGTCACCGCAATAGCAGCCTGTAACCATTTTTTGCTCTGCAAGATTTTCGTTGCAGATGAAACTCAAATTAAGCTTTTCTTGTAATTCTTTAACTGTCATATTTTCACTCTATTCTCTGAAAGGTGGTGGAATAAATCTGTCAAGACATTCGTCGCTGTCGATTTCGTGCAATTCCTCTCTTGCTCTGAAAACGCAATCCTGCTCTGTGGTGAAGCCGCGGACAACATCTTCTGCCAGAGCTCTGCAGCTCGGAGCACCGCAGGTTCCGCAATCAAGACCGGGGAACACCTTGAGAAGCTCCTTCATTCTGTTCATTCTTGCCATTGCTTCAGTAACGTTGTCGGCAAGCTTCATAACGTCGTCGCAGGGCTCAACGGGGCTTGTGCAAAGAAGCTCCTTGGGAAGAACTCTGTTACCAAGATGGTTGCATGAAATGGGGCTGTATTTACGCAATTTCATAAGTCGTGATTTTGCGATGAAGGGGTTTTCTGTGGTAAGGCTTCCGCCGACACAGCCACTCTGACAAGCATTTAACTCAATGAAATCAACGGAGTCGAGTGAGCCTCGTTCCACTTCCTCAAGTATTTTCATACAATTTTCAATGCCGTCTGCCGCAAGTGCGTTGTCGTGGAGTGTGCCCGAGGCTTCTCCGCCGCTTGTAGCCCAACCGATGCCGATAACACCGCTTTCGTGCAACGCCTTGAGTTCGTCGGATTGTTCTGTTTTTTCCATTGCCTTCAATAGTGCGGGGTAAATATCGTTGATTGCTATTGCACCGTCAACGTGAGATTTTTCTATGCCTATGGGCTGTTTTATGGCTGTAACCTTTGCGGGGCAGGGTGTAATGAAAAATACACCTATTTCTTCTGGCTTCAACCCTGTTTTTTGCACCGCTTTTATTCTTGCAAGGCGACCTGCCTCGTCAACGGGAGCGGTTATGGGGATAATGTTATCAACAAGCTCCGGGAAGCAGACTCTTATAAGTCTTACAACTGCGGGGCAGGCGGAGGATATCAGCGGTCTTATATGAGTATTTTCCTGCATATAAATTCTGGTTGCCTCGGATATCAGCTCTGCCGCCTTTGATACCTCAAAAACGCTGTCAAACCCTAAAGCGGGGAGTGCGTTAAGAATTATGTTTATATCATCAAGATTGTTGAATTGGCCGTAAAGAGCAGGGGCAGGGAGAGCAACCTTGTATTTGTAGTCCTCAATCTGAGAGAGCACATCACGGCTTGCGTATTTTGCGTGATGGGGACAAACACGAATGCACTCACCGCAGTCAATACAGCGCTCTTTAATTATAACAGCCTTGCCGTTTCGCACACGTATAGCCTGTGTGGGGCAACGCTTTATACAGTTAGTACATCCTCGGCATTTATCTTTGTCAAGACGCACCGAGTGGAAATATGTATCCATAACAAATCCTTTCAGTCAGATTATTTAACAAACACTTTGAGCCTGATTGTCGTGCCTTTTCCGACCTCTGTTTCTATAATCATTTCATCAGTATATTTTTTGATGTTGGGCAGACCCATACCTGCACCGAAGCCCAGCTGACGTACATTGTCGGGTGCGGTAGAATAACCCTCCTGCATAGCAAGGGCAACATCGGGTATGCCGGGACCTTGGTCTGCAAGAACTATTGAGATGCATTCGGGGGATATTTCAACGTCAATAACACCGCCCCCACCGTGAATAACAAGGTTTATTTCACCCTCGTAAACGGCGATGGCAACGTTTCTTACAACTGATGCGGGGAAACCCAGCTCCTTGAGATTTCTTTTTATTTTGCTTGACGCTTCACCGGCACAGGTGAAATCGGTTCCGCTTACATCATAGTGCAAAGAAAGAAGCTCCATCAGATGCCGCTACCTCCTTTGAGCCCGTTTTTGTAAAGAAGACCGCAGGCGGTAAACATTTCGAGCTTCGTTCCCAAAAGAACAATGTCACGCTCAATCGCAAGCTCAATCATATCTTCATCGGGCTGTTTGCCGCGAACAAAGACGATGCATTTCATATCCATCATTTCTGCAGTTCTGACAACCTGGGGGTTAACAAGTCCGGAAAGAAGAACGGCCTGTTCTTTAACGTATGCGAGAACATCACTCATCATATCACTGCCACAAGCAGTGCGGACCTCGTTTTCGATGAATTCCTCACCGCAGATAAGCTCTGCATTAAGAATGGATTTTATTTCACTTATTTTCATATATATTCCTCCACAACCAAAAGGTATATTCATATACATTATTATTGTATCATACAACTTGCAATATTTACAGGCGTAAAAAATCGGAATTGGGATAAAAAGCAGAAAAAATTTTGCTGTGCATTTGTGCAAAACGGAAAAATGTTAAAAAAATATCAAAAAAACGCAAAAAGTCGAAATTTGGTATAGACATCGGAATGGATATTGTGGTATAATTCCGATGTATGTAAAGTGGTAAATTGCGATTTTGCGTTTGCCCGTAACAAACACAATCTGAATGGAGGAAATCTAATGCTCAAGAAAATCAGCACAATACCTTTTAACGGTACACCTGAGCAGAAAGCAAAGCTCGATGCAGTGATTGCAGAGTGCAAGGATGACAAAAGTCAGCTTATGCACGTAATGCAGGAGGCACAAGGTATCTACGGCTACCTTCCTCGCGAAGTGCAGGTAATGATTGCAGAGGGTATGGACATTCCCTTGGAGAAAATCTATGGCGTAGCAACATTCTATGCTCAGTTCTCTCTTTCTCCCAAAGGTGAATACGATATCTCAGTTTGCCTTGGTACTGCTTGTTACGTTAAAGGTGCTCAGCCTATTATCGACAAAATCAGCGAAGTTCTCGGTATCGAACCCGGTGAATGTACAGCAGACGGCAAATTCTCTCTTGAAGAGTGCCGTTGCATCGGTGCTTGCGGCCTTGCCCCCGTTTTCACAATCAACGGTGAGGTTTACGGAAAAATTACCGCAGACGATATTCCGGGAATCCTTGCAAAATATATGAACTAAGCGTTATGCGCGAACTATCACTTAACGTTCTCGACATTGCCCAGAATTCCATTGCCGCAGGGGCCTCTCTCACAGAGATACTCGTCAAAGAGAATACTAAAGATAAAACTCTTCTTATCGGTATTTATGACAACGGCAAGGGGATGACACCCGAACAGGTTGAAAACGTAAAAGACCCCTTCTTCACGACCCGCACAACAAGAAAGGTCGGTATGGGAATACCCCTTTTTAAATTGGCGGCGGAGCAGACAGGCGGTAGCTTTACAATAACCTCGCAGGTGGGTGTGGGCACAAGAGTTGATGCCATTTTTAAAACAGACAGCGTTGACTTTACCCCCTTGGGCGATATGGCATCCACAATAGCCGCTATTGTGTCAATGAATGAGGACAAAGACTTCGTTTATACCCGTTGTATCAACGATAAAGAGTTTACGTTCAAATCTGCTGATATAAAAATTATCCTTGACGGGGTTCCTCTTTCGGAACCATCCGTTATGAGCTGGATTGAGGATTATATTGCAGAAAACACCTTATCAATTGAAAGGAATGAATGATATGAAATCACTCGAAGAGTTACTTGCTATAAAAGAAAAAGCACAGGCTCAGATGGCTGCTCGTGACGCTGACGGTAACGACGGTATCAGAGTTGTTGTCGGCATGGCAACCTGCGGTATCGCTGCAGGTGCTCGCCCTGTCCTTAAAGCAATTACAGACGAAATTGCAAAAAGAAACGTTAAAAACGTTGCTGTTTCACAGACCGGTTGCATCGGTATGTGTCAGTATGAACCCATTGTTGAGGTTTTTGAACCCGGCAAGGAAAAAGTTACTTATGTTCAGATGACTGCAGAAAAAGCAGTGAAAGTTATTGCAGAACATGTTGTTAACGGCAAGCCCGTAGTTGAATATACTGTAGGCGCAGTTACCGAATAAGGAGGAAAGAATAAATGTATCGTTCTCATGTACTTGTCTGCGGCGGTACCGGATGTACCTCCAGCCACAGCGGTGAGCTTATTGATGCACTTAATGCAAACATTAAGGAAAAAGGCCTTGAAGAAGAAATCCAGGTTGTAAGAACAGGTTGCTTCGGTCTTTGTGCATTGGGCCCCATTATGATTGTATATCCCGAAGGCTGCTTCTACAGCGAGGTTAAGGTTGAAGATATTCCCGAAATCGTTGAAGAGCACCTCCTCAAGGGCAGAATTGTTAAGAGACTTCTTTACAGCGAGACTGTAACAGAAGATGCGGTTAAACCCTTGAATGAAACAAACTTCTACAAAAAACAGCACCGTGTTGCTCTTCGTAACTGCGGTGTTATTGACCCCGAAAACATCGAAGAATATATTGCTTATGACGGCTATCAGGCTCTTGCTAAAGCCCTCACTCAGATGACTCCTCAGGATGTTATCCAGACAGTTATCGATTCAGGTCTTCGCGGCAGAGGCGGCGGCGGATTCCCCACAGGCCGTAAATGGAGCTTCACAGCAGCTAACCAGGCAGATCAGAAATATGTTGTATGTAACGCTGACGAAGGTGACCCCGGCGCTTTCATGGACCGTTCAGTTCTTGAAGGTGACCCCCACTGTATCGTTGAAGCTATGGCTCTTTGCGGCTATGCAACAGGTGCAACAGAGGGTTATGTATATGTTCGTGCAGAGTACCCCATTGCTGTTCAGCGTTTGCAGAAGGCTATCGACGATGCCCGTGCATACGGTCTTCTCGGTAAAAACATCTTCGGCTCAGGCTTCGATTTTGACCTCTTCATCCGTCTCGGTGCAGGCGCATTCGTTTGCGGTGAAGAAACAGCTCTTATGACATCTATCGAAGGTAACCGTGGTGAGCCCCGTCCCCGTCCTCCCTATCCGGCAGTTAAGGGTCTTTTCGGCAAACCCACAACAGAAAATAACGTTGAAACCTTCGCTAATATTCCCCAGATTATTCTCCACGGTGCTGAATTCTTCAACACAATGGGTACAGAAAAGAGTAAGGGCACAAAGGTTTTCGCTCTCGGCGGTAAAATCAACAACACAGGTCTTGTTGAGGTTCCCATGGGTACAACCCTTCGCGAAATCGTTGAAGATATCGGTGGCGGTATCCCCAACGGCAAGACCTTCAAAGCGGCTCAGTCAGGTGGTCCTTCCGGCGGTTGCCTCCCTGCAAGTCTTCTTGACATTGAAATCGACTACGATAACCTTGTTGCAAAAGGCGCAATGATGGGTTCAGGCGGACTTATTGTTATGGACGAAGACGACTGTATGGTTGATATTGCTAAATTCTTCCTTAAGTTTACTGTTGACGAGTCTTGCGGTAAATGTACTCCTTGCCGTGTAGGTACAAGAAGACTTCTTGAAATTCTTGAAAAAATCACAAGCGGTAAAGGTACAATGGAAGACCTTGACAGAATGGAAAAGCTTTGCCACTACATCAAAGAGAACTCTCTTTGCGGTCTTGGTCAGACAGCTCCCAACCCCGTTCTTTCAACATACCAGTTCTTTAAAGATGAATATATTGCTCACGTTGTTGACAAGAAATGTCCCGCAGGTGCTTGTAAAGACCTTGTTACATTCTCTATCGACAAAGATAAATGTATCGGTTGCGGTATCTGTGCAAAGAACTGCCCCGTTGATGCTATCACAAGAACTGATTACATCGCTCCCGGTCACAAGCTTGCATCATTCGAGATTGATGCTGAGAAGTGCGTAAAATGTGGCGTATGTATCGGTAACTGTAAATTTAAAGCAGTAAATAAATAAGGAGGAACTAATAATGGAAAATGCAGTAAATATTAAAATTAACGGCTTTGATTATCAGGTTCCTGCCGGTTCCACAATTCTTGAAGCTGCTCATTCAGTAGGTATCGAAATCCCTACTCTTTGCTATCTCAAAGAAATCAACGCTATCGGTGCTTGCCGTATCTGTGTTGTTGAAGTTAAAGGCGCCAGAAGCCTTGTTGCCGCTTGTGTATTCCCCGTTAACGAGGGTATGGAGATTTTCACCAATACTCCCAAGGTTATCGAGGCAAGAAAAACAACTCTTGAGCTTATCCTTTCAACTCATAAGAAGGAATGCCTTTCTTGTGTAAGAAGCGGTAGCTGCGAATTGCAGAAGCTTTGCCACGAATATGGCATTGAAGACGAAAACGCTTTCGCAGGCGATGTTGTTAACTATTCAATTGATGCAAGTGCTTCACATATGTATCGCGACAACGAAAAATGTATTCTTTGCCGCCGTTGTGTAGCAGTTTGCGATAAAATCCAGGGCATCTCCGTTATCGGTGCGAACGCTCGTGGTTTTGATACACATATCGGTTCCGCTTTCGAATACAACCTCGGTGACGTTGCTTGTATCTCCTGCGGTCAGTGTATCACAGCTTGTCCCACAGGCGCTCTTGCTGAAAGAGATGACACTCAGAAGGTGTTCGATGCTCTTAATGACCCCACAAAGCACGTTGTTGTTCAGACTGCTCCCGCAGTTCGTGTCGGTCTTGGTGAAGAGTTCGGTTACGAAATGGGCTCTGTTGTTACAGGCAAAATGGTTTCCGCTCTCAAGATGCTCGGCTTTGACGGCGTGTTTGATACAAACTTTGCTGCCGACCTCACAATTATGGAAGAGGCAACAGAGTTCCTCGCAAGATTCAAGGAAGGCAAAAACCTTCCCCTTATCACATCTTGCTCACCCGGTTGGGTTAAATATTGCGAACACTATCACCCCGATTTCATTCCTAACCTTTCTTCCTGCAAATCACCCCAGGGTATGTTCGGTTCTGTAGCAAAAACATTCTATGCAGAAAAAATGGGTATTGACCCCAAGGATATCTTTGTTGTTTCCGTAATGCCCTGTACTGCAAAGAAATTTGAAGCTGAAAGAACAGATTACAGCGCAGTTAAAGGTCTTCCCGATATTGATGCATCCATCACAGTAAGAGAGCTTGCAAGAATGATCAGAAAAGCAGGTATCAACTTCAGAGCAATCCCCGATGCAGAGTTTGACGCACCCTTCGGACTTGGTTCAGGTGCAGGTACAATCTTCGGCGCAACAGGCGGTGTTATGGAGGCTGCTCTTCGTACAGCTTACGAGGTTGTTACAGGTAAGGAGCTTACAGACCTCGCAACATTCAAGGCAGTTCGTGGTGTTGAAGGTGTTAAAGAGGCATCCTATGACCTTGATGGTGTAACAGTTAACGTTGCAGTTGCTTCAGGTCTTGCAAATGCTAAGAAGGTTCTCGAAATGGTAAAATCCGGCGAAAAGAAATATGATTTCATTGAAATCATGGCTTGTCCCGGTGGTTGCGTAAACGGCGGCGGTCAGCCCATCGTTCCCGCATCAGTTCGTAACTTTGAGGATGTAAGAGCACTTCGTGCAGCAGGTCTTTACAATGATGATGAAAATCTTCCTGTAAGAAAATCTCACCAGAATCCCGACATCAAAGCAATTTACGACGAATTCTTCGGTGAACCCGGTAGCCACAAGGCTCACGATATCCTTCACACAGGATATACAGAGCGTAAAGTTTACTGATAAAACAGCGCTTTTGCGCATAACACCCCCGACCATATTTGGTCGGGGGTTAGTCATTTTATCCTGCTCGGAGTATCTATATACACCTTTGGTAGCGTAAAAAGCATTATGTATCCGAACCGGCTTTTTATGTTTTTTTGTTAATATTAGTATACATTTTTAGTTATTCTAAATAAAAAGAACACTTTGCTAATACTATGAAAGCAGAGTGTTCTTTTTTTAGTTAGTTTAAAGATATTCGCGTATTATGAAATAACAACATTTCCACTAGCATCTAAACCATAGTAATATGTAGTACCATCAATGCTTTTATATGCACAAGCAATACCACTATTAAATGGTTTGATTTGTGAATATTCGCTTGTTTCAAAAAGTTTATTTCCGTAATAATCAAGTATGAAGAATGTATTATCTTTTTCTAAAATAATTTTTCCGTCATTTGCCTCTGCAAAATCTGCTTGAACAGGGTCGAGTGTAATATTACAGCTAGCATCAATAAGAAGAAAATAAGATTTTTTATCTTTTCCCCATACTTGCAAAAGGAAAGAATCTTTATCTGCAGATTTTGCACTCAAAACATGGTATTTGGAGAAAGTTTTGCTTTCGTTAGAAATCGGATCAAATACGGTTAGTTTATTATCAAGTTTCGTTAAAAGCTTTTCATTTATAACATTACCAAATTTTTCAATTTCTTTTACAGTTCCGTTGCTAGAAAGTGAAAAGTAATTACTTAATTTGCTCCATTTATCAGGAGTGTTTTCGTATGTTATGCCGGGAGAGTAATAGTCAAATCTAAAATACAAATTACTACCAATATTGATGGGTTCATCTACATATTCGATGTTATCGATATAGAAAAAATTTTGTGTGTTGGCATTGTATAGTAATCCATCTGACATGCTTAACCATACAACAAAAAAATCTGCTCCCAAATAGTTAGATTTAAAGGTGTTTGAGGTGTTGTATAGAGGAGTTTCTTTTAATTCATTTATAAAATTACCCTTATTGTCTATTGTACCAAATAAATGTTTGGATGTGTCGATATCGCTTATATGTTTATATACAAAAAAAGCATTATCACCTTGGGATAATATAATGTCAAAGTTGCCGCTTTGTGACGAAGCAACTTCTTTACCTGCGTTATCTATTATTTTATATACTGTATTTTCACCATCTTTTTCTTCGATGAAACAGGTGTCACCACTCATATCGTGAGCAGATATAATGTTTTCGTTTGAATATAGAATATCTCCTTTTGTGTTTATCAGAGAATATGTTGTTCCACCCTCAGGTTTTTGGTGATTGATCCAGGCAAAACCATTTGAAAACTCAAAGGGTTTTGTTATGTTTAGCCCTGATGCTTTGGTAATTGTATCTGGTGGATTTTCTGTTGACGTTTTAGGAGAAATAATTTCGATTGTATTATTGTTAGTGTTGTCAGATTTTTTAAAACTGCAACCTGTAAAAGCAAAAAGTATGGAAAAAATTAAAAATACTGCGATTATTTTTTTCATTATAATTTACCCCTTTTTAAAGTGTTTTGAAATGTGGTTTTTGTTGAATCATTCAAAATGAAGTGTGTTCTACAATATACCAGTCATTCTCTTCTTTTACTACATCAAAAACAACTGTTTCTACTTCATTTTGGGTGGAATATCCTTTTAGACGGAGTTCGGTTGTTACTTGTGCGTGCGCATCATCAGAGTAAGCAATTTTTTTAATGTCGATTTCTATTTCCTCGTTTCCCGTTGTAACACCAAGCGCAAATAAACCGTTAAGTAAATCAGTATTAAAACCGAACAGGGGTCCGAGTGATTCTATGCCTTTAAATGAATTTCGACTTTGGGCATCAAGACATTCGATACAACCATCTAGATCCCCTGCTGAATAAGCTTCTTCAAAGATTTCAAAACGCTCAATTATTTTATCAGTATCAGTTTTGTGGTTAATTAAAGAAAAAGATAATATCAATATTACTGCGATAGTTATTATAATTATTTTTTTCCTTTTCATAAAACCTCCCAGATTTTATTCATATTAAGAGAAAAAGTTGTGAACTTCATTTAGTGTAATCTAAATAGAGGTTAGTTAATTTTCTGATTTTATGCACAAATACATAATAATCTGAAACAGGTTAAAAGTCAATACTCTGAAATAGATTAGAATATAATTTTTTAGAGGTGGCAATATTGTATAGAAGAATTCGTGATTTACGAGAAGATAGGGATTTGAATCAAACACAGGTAGCAAAAATATTAGGGATGTCTCAAACAGGTTACTCAAAATATGAAACAGGAGAGAACGATTTACCTACTACTGTGCTAATAAAACTTGCAAGGTTCTACAATACAAGCGTAGATTATCTGTTGGGGGAAACAGATAATCCGGATAGATATTTATGATTCTGTTTTCTTTTTAGAATTTATGTACACTTGCCTACGTCAAAGTGCTAAGAAATATAGAAAATTGCACTTTGGATTGCACTTTAAATTTTTTAAAGTGCCAAAATGTCATTTTGGATGTCACCATAAATGTCATTTTAGAATGAGTTTTAACCTTTTCTTAATTTTTGTGTAATTTACTCGTTCCTTTGTTGTGTTAAAAAATAACAAAGGGGCGATTTTTTTGAAAAATGATGTAAAAAACAGAAAGAAAAAGAAGAAAAACGGAACAAAAATCCTTGTTTTGCTTTGGATTTTAGTTTTTGTGTTGATTGGTTTTGAGTTGGTTTTTAAAAATGATGTGAAATTTATAGCACTTGATTATCTTTCGCGGGCTTCTACCAATGAAATCGGAAATGTGAAATCCAAGGAACTAACAGAGGTTAAGGTAGTATCTCTTGATGAATTTTTAGGTTATGGTAATGTAAATGTTGATGAATCCTTATTGTTGGTGAATGATAAGCATAAATTAAGCGAGAATTATTCTCCTCAGGTGGTTTACCACGAAGAAAGAGATGTGAAAATGAATATTTGTGCAAAAGAGTCTTTTGACGAGTTGAGCAAAGCTCTTTTGGAGAAAACTGAAGAAACACTTTTTATTTCAAGTGCCTACAGAGATTATGAAAAACAAAAAGAAATAAAAGAGGAAGAGGGTGCAACTGCCCAAAATCCCGGTTGCAGTGAGCACCAGACAGGACTTGCTTTGGATGTTTTTGTCAAAAATTTTGCAGGCGAAAGCTTTATAAAAAGCGAATCAGGTCAGTTTATAAATGAAGTTTGCGGTGATTATGGTTTTATAATCAGATATCCGATTTTTGGTGAGAAAAAGACGGGGATTACCTATGAACCGTGGCATTTGCGTTATGTTGGATTACCTCATTCAAAAATTATAAGCAATAGTAAAATAACATTAGAAGAATACATGGATTTTTTTGAGCTTGGCAAATACTATACATACGAAAATTATATAATAACGAGGCAGAATACAAAAGAAATATATGTGCCGGAAAAATTCGTGAGTGCCGATGTTTCAGCAGATAATACGGGTGCCGTAGTTATTACTTTTAAAACAACAGAAAATTGACGAAAGCCGTCTTTTGTGGTATATATTTATACAGTATATATTACGAAGGGCGGTGCTTTTTTGGAAAAGAATGATTCACTTTTAATTGAGCCTGTTGCATATATAAAAAACGGCTACAAAGAAAAATTCGGCGTACCCCGTCAGAGCGGACTTGCACCGTCTGTGAAATCTGTTATAGAGTTTTGTGATGGCTTTCGTGATGAAAATTGCATAAGGGATATTGAGCAGTATTCACACCTCTGGCTGGTCTGGGGCTTCTCGAAAAACGAAAATCAGTGGTCGCCCACAGTCAGACCCCCTCGTTTAGGTGGCAATAAAAGGGTTGGTGTGTTTGCCACACGTTCACCCTTTCGCCCAAATCCCATAGGGCTTTCTTGCGTTAAGCTCGAAAAAATTGAGGACAGAAAAAACGGCAGGGTGATTATAGTCAGCGGTGGCGATTTAGCGGATAACACGCCTATTTATGACATAAAACCCTACCTCCCTTACGTTGATAGCATCCCCGATGCCGTGGGCGGTTTTTCGGATGAACATAAAAATGATTATTATGAGGTTCACATACCGGCTGAAGTGAAAGAAAAATTAACAGAAAGTCAAGTAGAAAATATAACAGAGCTGCTTTCTCTAGACCCAAGGCCGTCATATCAAAACGATGAAGAACGAGTTTATGGCCTTTCTTTTGAAAATTTAGAAATCAAATTCAGATATACAGAAGAAAAAATTGTAGTTTGTGACATTGTAAGAGGATAAAATGTTTTATATAAAGCCTGATTTTTATGATGATTTCAAGTGTATTGCAGGGAGATGCACCGATAACTGTTGTATCGGTTGGGAGATTGATGTTGATGAAGCGTCACTTGAAAAATACAATAAAATAAATACACTTTTTGGCGATAAAATCCGTTCGCAAATCATAAAAAGTGAGGATGGCAGCAGTTGTTTTAAGCTTTCAGAAAATGAGCGTTGCCCTTTTCTTAACGAAAATAACCTTTGCGATATAATCATCAACTGCGGGGAGGAGTGCCTTTGCGACATTTGTCGTGAGCATCCTCGATTTTATGAGTGGTTTACAGGCTTCACCGAATGCGGTCTGGGTCTTTGCTGTGAAGAGGTTTGCAGAATTTTATTGAGGAACGATAAGCCGTTTTCGCTTACAGAAGAAAGCGACGGCGAAGAAATTGTTTTAGAAACTAAAGAGGATGTTGCAGAGTCTGATTTATATATTTTCCTTTCAGCCTTCCGTGAAAAGTTATTTGAAATACTCTTTAATGAAACGGTGGATTTTGAAGAAAAAATAGTAAGAATTCTTTCTGAAACTGAAAGATTCTGCGGTGAAAAAATAAAAATCCGAAATTATAAAAACAGCCTTGCTCTTTATAAAAAAACTGAGCCCATTGATGAAAAATGGACTGATTTTATAGACAATTTAAGCGAGAATTTTGAAAGAGCTTTGACTGTCGAAGCAGAGTTTAAAGAAAAAATAAAAGGTGATATGTTGTATAGTAAAATACTTGCATATATAATCTATCGCCATTTTACTAAAGCAGTGTTTGACAAAAGCATAAAAGAACGAATCTGCTTTGCAGTTGAAAGCGTAAGATTCATTTACCTATGTGATGTGAAAACATATTCCGAAAAGGGTGAGCTAACCTTAACGGACAGAATAGAAAATCTCAAGAATTGGTCAAAGCAGATTGAATACAGTGAAGAAAATACAGATTTATTGATTTATGGAGAAGAGTAATGGCAAAGCAGGATAAAACAAACGTAATGCGCCTTCTGGAGCAAAAGAAAATTCCCTACAAAATGCACGACTATGTCAGCAGCGGTGCAATTGCAGGGGAGGATGTTGCACGTGTTCTCGGGGAAAATCCCGACGAGGTTTTTAAAACACTTGTAACAGTTGGCAAAACGAAACAAAACTATGTTTTTCTTGTGCCCGTTAACAAAGAGCTCAATCTCAAAAAAGCGGCAAGTGCCGTTGGTGAGAAAAATATAGAAATGATAAAATCTAAGGATTTATTGGGTCTCACGGGTTACGTTCACGGCGGCTGTTCACCAATCGGCATGAAGAAACAGTTTCCAACAGTTGTTCATAATACTGCCGAGGGTATGGAAAACATACTTTTCAGCGGCGGCAAAATCGGTATGCAGGTGGAGCTGAAAACAGAGGATTTTAAAAAGGTAATTAATTTTAAATTTGCCGATATAACAGACTAAAAGGATGGAGCTTGCTCCATCCTTTTTATAATATTTCTTCGATTTCTTTCAATGTATTAACTGTATAAGTCGGTTTAATGTCTTTGGGTAATTCGTCACCATTTTTATTAAACCATATACAGTCAATATCGTAATTAAGACCACCAATAATATCTGCCGAAAGACTGTCACCGACGAGAATTACATCTTCTTTTTTGGGGTTTCCGAGCTTTTCGAAGCAATAGTCAAAAAACTCTTTGGCGGGCTTTTGGATGCCGATATCCTCGGAAAGGAAAATATCCTTGAAGTATTTTCTGAAATCACCGATTTTAAGGCGACTTTCCTGAACAAAGCGAAAACCGTTTGAAACTATATAAAGCTCGTATTTGGGGTAGAGGTAATCCAGTAATTCGTATGCACCCTCTACCGCATAAGCTCCCTGAGCTACGCCGTTTTCAAAGGCTTCTTCAATTATTGTTCCGTCGTATTCAATGCCCAGTCTTGAGAGAATAATATTCCAACGGTTTGCCCTAAGCTCCGCCTTTGTGATTTCACCATTTTCAAGTCTTTTCCATATTTTTACGTTTTCGCAAATAAACGTTTCAAAAACCTTTTCGGTGTAGGGGAAGCCCAACTCATTGAAAATGTTCATTATGGAGTGCCTTGCACATTCGTTGAAATCGATTAAAGTATTGTCAAGGTCTAAGAGTACAATTTTTTTATTCATAACATTCCTTTTAAGAAAGGCGGCAAAATTAAGTGCTTAATTTTGCCGCCTTTATATTTTAAAGTAATCCTAAAAGCTTGTCTGCAACACCGTCAAGCCAGTCGCCGTCGAAAAGCTCAACAGCGCCAGCATCAACTGCGGCGGCAAGCTTGTTGTTAATCGGTATTTGTGCAACCGTGTCAACGCTGTATTCTTTTGCGATTTCTTCAATGTGGCTTTCGCCGAATACCTTGTGCTTTTTGCCACAATCGGGGCATTCGAAATACGCCATATTCTCTGCAAAGGCGAGAACGGGGATATTCATAAGACCTGCCATTTTGGCTGCCTTTTCAACAATCATACCAACAAGCTCCTGGGGAGAGGCAACAATAACAATGCCGTCAACGGGAAGACTCTGGAAAACTGTGAGGGGAACGTCACCTGTTCCGGGGGGCATATCAACAAACATAAAGTCAACGTCATCCCAGATAACGTCTGTCCAGAATTGTTTGACAGCACCCGCAATAACAGGACCGCGCCAAACAACGGGGTCAGTGTCATTCTCTAAAAGAAGGTTAACGGACATAATCTCAATGCCTGTTTTTGTTTTGCAGGGGATAATGCCGTTTTCTGTGCCCTGTGCTTTTTCTTTTATTCCGAAAGCCTTGGGGATTGAGGGGCCGGTAATATCGGCATCAAGAATAGCGGTTTTGAAGCCACGTCTTTGCATTGTAACAGCGAGAAGGGTTGTTACAAGGGATTTACCAACGCCACCCTTACCGCTTACAACACCGATTACCTTTTTGATGTTGGAAAGCTCGTGGGGTTTTTCAAGCAGACTCTGGGGCTCTGTTCTGGAGGAACAGTTTTGGCCACAGGTGCTGCAGTTGTGTGTGCATTCGCTCATTTATAATCATCTCCTAATAATACCTTATTAATATAGCACACCGGGTTGTAAATATCAACAAATAGGGTTCAAAAAATTTTTATAAAAAGATTGTTAAAGTGTTGACAAAATGTAGTATATGCACTAATATAGTATATATACTAAATAGTAAGCGTGCTAAAAGGAACTTGGCTATGGCGCACAGAGAAAACAATACAACACAACAGGCGATTATTGATGCTGCAATTAAGCAGTTTCTCGTAAACGGGTTTCACAATACATCGGCAAAAAAGATTTGCGAGGAAGTGGGAATAAGTCCCGGTAATCTGACCTTCTGGTTTCCTTCAAAGGCAGACCTTCTTCTTGAATTCACAAAGAAGATAATGAGCTATCATACAAAATTTATTGAATATAATAAAAGTAAAAATGAAGAAAATCTATATACGTATTGCCTTGAAATAATCGTGCAGATAACCCTGTGCGAAGAAAAAGAAAATATAAGAGATATTTATTATTCAATGTATTCAGAGCCGCTTACAATGTCTTTTCTTAAAGATTGGACTGCCGAAAAGAATTTTGATATTCTCGGTGCATATCTTCCCGATTGGGATTTGAAGCGATTCAGAAGGGTTGCAAATGTGACCTGCTGTATAGAACGAAGCGCCCTTGCAGAGCCTTGCACAGAGGATTACACGTTAGAAGACAAAATTCGCTTAACGCTTACCTGCCTTTTGAAAATATATGATTTTGAAAAAGAAAAACGAGAAAAAGTTATTACAAAAATTCTTGAAACAGACTATAAAAAAATCAAAACAGAAATGCTCAAGCAATTAGATGAATTTTTGAATGAATAAAGGGTGAGATTGTGAAACGGATAACAAAAAAATTCACTGTATGCGTCTTAACGATAATATTGGTTTTTTCAATGGCAATTTCTGCATCAGCAATGCAGATATATGTAAAAACATTAACAGGTAGAAATATAACTCTCGAAGTTGAAAGCAGTGATACTGTTGAAGCAGTAAAACAAAAAATTCAGGATAAAGAGGGAATACCAACCCAACAGCAACGCTTGATTTTTAGCGGAAAAGAACTTGAAGATGGCAGAACTCTTGCAGATTATTCCATAGAAAAGGACAGCACCATCCATCTTGTTTTGAGATTAGGTCCGGATTATGCGGAATTAGAGAATATCACAGCGGAGCTAAAGGAACTCAAAAATACAGCCGGACTCATAAAATCAGCAAGAGAAGAAATAGAGAATGCTTTAGAAAAATATAATAAAGAGAATTTAAAAACACAAGAAGAAATCAACCTTGCGGTTGCAGAGCTTTCAGAGCTTAAAACTAAAATCGAAAACGGCATAGAAGATAAATCTCTTATTTGCAACAACTGTTGGTGCCACGATTCCAACAACCTTATTTATTCAACTATTATGAAATTCTTTTATTCGATTTTTTCAATGCTTACGGGAACGGAATATAAATGCTGTCCTGATATGCAGTGATAAAGCACCGGTCTCCGGCTATCAACTGCCGGGTAAGAATTCCGGGGAATGGCGACTATATTTCTAAAAGGAAGATACTATGAAAACCAAAACTAACAGAACTATAAAAAAGATATTCAGCATTGCGCTCTGCCTTGCTCTTGTAATGAGCTATGTGCCAATGGTGAGTATAACCGCAAGTGCGGCGGCAACTGACACTACGGTAACCATTGACACAGGTACATCCGTAACTCTCAGGGATGCCGACAGCAACGGTTACTATGAAATCGGCACTGCCGATGAACTGTATGCTTTTGCGGCGGCGGTGAATGACGGCAACTATGCGATTAACGGTGAGCTGACCGCAGATATCACGGTCAACGAAAACGTGCTGACCAGTGACGGCGGGCTGAACGGCAACGTCTCGAATTTCAGAGAATGGACTCCCATAGGCAATGGAGACAACAACTACGCCGGTATCTTTGAAGGCAACAGAAACACCGTCAGCGGTTTGTACTTTAATGATGACACCGTCGACTACGTTGGTCTGTTTGGAGCGATAGGCCGTGCCGGTAAAGTCCAAAACGTCGGTGTTATTGATTCATACTTCAACGCAGAAGCGTATGTAGGCGGTGTGGTAGGCTATAACAAGGGTACTATGACAAACTGTTATAACACAGGCACTGTTATCTGTGCCGTTCGTTTTGTCGGTGGCATGGCGGGCTATAACTACAACACTATAACGAACTGCTATAATATCGGCTCTGTCAGCGGTAACTACAATGTTGGTGGTGTGGCGGGCTATAGCTGCAACTACTGCACCGTGACGAACTGCTATAATACCGGCTTTGTCAGCGGTAGCTACAGGGTCGGCGGTGTGATTGGCCGTAACAATAGCACCGTGACGAACTGCTATAATACCGGCTCTGTCAGCGGCAACTATAATATCGGCGGTATACTGGGTGAAAACGACACATACGGCGCCGTGATGAACAGCTATTATTTGAACGGTTGTGCAACCGACGGAAACAACGTAACACAGTTCGGTGTCGGCAATGAAACTGCGGGCAGCACGACGGCGGACGTTACCGGTCAGACTGATTCCAAGCCCGCCGATTGGTTTGCTTCGGGCGAGGTTTGCACTGCGGTGGGTTATCATGTCGGAGCAAGTGCCGCAAACGGTTTCTGCGACCTGTGCATCTACGATCCTGCGACCATGAATGCAGACGGCTATTATGAAATCTCCAATGGAGGTCAGCTCTTCTGGTTTGGAAATTATATCAACACCGTTGACAGAACAGCCAATGCGGTTCTCACGGCAGATATTGACCTTGAGGGCAGAGCTTTGTCGCCTATTGGTAAAGCTGCAAATAAATACGCGGGCGTTTTTGACGGCCAAGGTCATACAATTTCAAACTTTCATATTCATATTACAAGTGTAGGTAACTGGGGCTTGTTTGGATACGTTGCGGGTGAAGGCACGGTAATTAAGAACTTCTCAATTAATGGTGATGTAACCACAGCACTTACCTCTAACGTGGATGTTCAGTATGGTGTTGTAGGTCAGGCTGATGGTGGAGCTGAAATAAGAAATGTTCATTCCTCAGTTAATCTCACATCGGGCGATTCTTATCAAAAAAAATATTTTGGTGGTATTGTTGGCAGAACAGGTAATATTACTGTAGATATGTGTTCATATAGCGGAAAGCTTTCTCTTGGCAGCAACACACTTGACTGTGTGGGTGGCATAGTTGGTTATGTTTACAACGGCAAAACTGCCAAAATTAATAACTGCGGCTTTTACGGAGATATTGACACTACATATTCAGGGGGGAATGTTGGCGGAATTCTCGGCTATTATAATGGTGAAAATGCAAAGGCATTGACTATATCAAATTGCTTGAGCGTTGGCACACTTCCTGAAGGCAGGGGTGCTATTGTTGGCACCTTGAAAAATTACGGTTCAACAAATGCAGGCTCAAATAACTATTATCTTGATGGTTTGGCTCATTCTGTTACTAACATTACAGCAAACTCAGCCTCGCAGAAGGGCCTTGAAAACGGCAGAATTGCGTACTATCTTCAAAGCAATAACACCGAGCAGGTTTGGGGGCAGGATATTGATAATGGCAAACCGCGGCAGTATGTACCTACAATAAACGCAGGCAAGCTTTATAAGGTTCCTGTGTGCGGAGGGGACACCGGATATTCAAATAGCAGTGAAACTAATGGCCATAACTATATTGATTATAAGTGTGTTTTCTGCGGAATGTATACTCAACCACCAAAAGGCGATATATATTATCTGATTTCAAACATAGGTCACCTTTTATGGTGGCAACAAGCTATAAATGAAGCCGGCGCCAATGAAATGTATGTTAAGCTTGTTGCAGATATTGATTTGAATCCGGGCTATGTGTTTAATGAAGACGGAACTGTGCTTTATAACGGTGAGCCTGTTACAAGCGGATGGTACGAATGGACACCCATGGGAACAGAAGAAGAGACATCAGGAGGCGAGTTTTTCGGAAATAATCACACAATAAGCGGAATTTACATAAACTCCGATATTGATTACGCAGGCTTTTTTGGCGTTACTTATAATGCTAATATTAAAGACTTTAATATCAGCAATGCGTATATAAAAGGTAAAACCTCTGCAGGTGGCCTTTGCGGCAAGGCTATGTATAGCAAAATAACAAATTGTGTTAGTAATGCTACTGTCAGCGCAGAGAATAATGCAGGCGGAATATGCGGAGAAATAAAACAAACAAATTTTTATCAGTGCGGTAATAACGGTAATATTGATGGTTATTATGCAGGCGGCATTTGTGGTTATGAGCCAATGGGTGAACCTGGTAAAGTGTATTTCGGCTATATGGAAAATTGCTACAATACAGGCGATATAACTGGCGAAAGCTATGCCGGTGGCCTTTTCGGCTCCAGAATTGATACTCAATGCTATAACTGTTTTAATATAGGTAAGGTAACGAGTGATGCTAATGCTCATGACATATCCACTTTCCATTTTAATAACAAAAATTCCTATTATCTTTCCGAAACAGAAACAGAGGACGGTGGTAAGACAGTCGAGCAATTTGCAAGCGGTGAGGTTGCATATCTTCTCCAGCAAGGTAATACCGAGCAGGTTTGGGGGCAGATGAGCAATACAGAAGGTTCACTTCCGATTATTACAGATAATGAGCTTTACAAGGTTGTAACAGTAGGTGAAACAGGTAACTACTCCGTTGCAAATGTTGGTGACACTAACGGTGACGGAACAGTTGATGTAAATGACTATCAGGTACTTGTGAACGCTATTTTGAATGAAGACCCTGAGCAAGAAGCTGTTAAACAAATCGAAACTGCAAGCTATGATGATATAGTGAAATATGACCTTGATGGTGACGGCTATCTTGATGTTGTTGATGTTTCTCTTCTGGAGCGGATGATCAATGGCGATAAAGCTGTTGATGTTTATGCAGTCGGTGACTTTAACCGCAACGGCAAAGCGTTTGAAGAAGCAGATTCAGATGCAATCAAACAGGCTGTAAAAAATCCATCAAGTCTATCGACAGCAGAGAAATACGCTTGCGATATCAATGCTGACGGAAAAGTGAGCGAAGAAGATTTAATTGTGCTTACAGCTATCTATGGCAAAATTGATTCATAAGCACATATGTTTTCAGGAGATAAATGTAAAATCTGCGGTCTTAAAAAACTGAATATTGCAGATATTTCAAAAACAGTTTATTTTAATGATAACGATAATAAATTAGACCTTTAAACTCTTTTCACTCTCCCCGACGGTGCAGGTAATGTAACCTATGAGCTTCTTTCAGGTGAAGGTACTCTTGACGGGTCAACACTTAATATTGTGCTGCAGGGAACAGAAAAGATAAAAGCTACTGTTGCAGAAACTGAAACCTGTTCTGCTGATGAATTTGAAATTACGGTTACGGTGGAAGCACCGAAAGGCAGTGGCAGCTTCGATGGCGAATGGGTAACAATCGGGTTTTAAAAATTCAATTCTCTCTAAATAAAAAAACAATCAGTCGCTCGGGGTAACTCGGGCGGCTGATTGTTTGTTGACATTTATTCTTGTAAATATTAAAATAAGGCTATGAAAAGCAAAAGGGTGATTTTTATGAAAAATAAATGGGTTCAGGCTTGGGGTCAGGCTCATTCTGCCTTCTCTTTTTTCTATTATCCGTCATGTGAAAAAACATACAGACTTATAATAAAATCAGCAATTTCGGGTGAACGGGTACGTTTCGAGCTTTCAAACGAATGTGCAAAAAACGACGTCTATATAGGTGCCTTGTCTGTTGCAAAATGTGATAAGGACGGCAATTTTATCGGTGAATGCAAAACCGCAACCATCAATTCCCAAAAATCACTTTGCCTTAAAATCGGGCAGGTGGTTTTGAGTGATGAGGTTGAGCTGAGTGTTGAAGCGGGGGATTATTTCTGCGTTAATGCATACGTGGAGAGGGGCGCCCTAAGAAGCGGCAACCTTATTGATGATGCAACGGTATTAACCGTCAAGGGCGACGTTTCTTATACTCCTGCAATTGAAAATCAGCGAAGAATCCGCGACAAGGTGCGTGAAATTGCTTCAACTGTTCTCAGAATGTATTTTCACAAGCCCATACCGCTGTTTCAATCCGTTCAGCTTCTTAACGCAACAAACGCCAAAAGCATTGTTGTTTA
This sequence comes from Oscillospiraceae bacterium, assembly GCA_015066225.1. GTDB lineage: Bacteria > Bacillota > Clostridia > Oscillospirales > Acutalibacteraceae > DTU089. The sequence goes on along the minus strand of SVOT01000004.1, from coordinate 15,016 downwards.
CGGCGATTCCATAAGCCAGCAGGGCTATTGGACCAATATGTTCTCTGACAGGATAAGAGAAACGTATTTCGGCAGATATTCCGTTATAAACAAATCCATAATGGGTACAAGGCTTCTTTACGATTTCAATAAGCGGTTTTTCTGCAAGGGTCTTTTCGGCAAAAGCGGTCTTAACCGACTTGAAAGAGATATTCTCGATTACCCCGATGTTGAATATGTTATAATCGCTTTGGGTACAAATGATTTTCTGCAATACGGCACTGTTGCCGCACCTAAGTCCGAGAAGCCCACACCTGAGGAATTTATAAAAGCTATGGTTGATGTGGCAGATAGACTGAAAACACAGGGGATAAAGCTTGTTGTGTTCAATATTCTCAATTTCGGTGAAAGTATTGATTCCCGCCCGGAAAAAGAGGCAATGGTAACAGAGGTAAACAAGCTTCTTTGGGAGAACAGAGCTCATTTTCACGCTGTTTATGACCAGGCGGCTTTGTGTGTCAACCCCGAAAAGCCAACCTGCACAAAAAAAGAATATCTCGGCAAGGACTACGTTCACCCAAATAAGCTTGGTGGCAAAATCGTTGCAGATAATATTGATTTGAGTTGGTTTGAATGATTTATGTTTTTAAACTAATTAGCTATTGACTTTTGTCTTGATTTTTTATATAATGCTATGTGCTACTGTCGATATGTATGGTTTGTAGCAATTAAATTATAAACAACAGGCTTTATTTTACCACTTCTTTAACTTCGAAAATTTGCCTGAATATACAGATAGGAGAAATAAAAATGAAAAGAACTTATCAGCCCAAGAAAAGACACAGAAAGATGGAGCACGGCTTCCGTAAAAGAATGGCAGACAGAAACGGCCGCAAGGTTCTTGCTCGTCGCCGCAAAAAAGGCAGAAAGCAGCTCACATACTAATTCCCGAAATTAGGAGAATAATGTGTCAGACTTCGTCACGCTTAACTGCAACCCCGATTTTCGTCGGTTATACAATAGAGGAAAGGCTGTAACTGATCCTGCGCTGGTTATCTACTATTCAAAGAACCGCGCGGGAATTTGCCGTATTGGTATAACAACAAGCAAAAAAATCGGTAACGCTGTTGAACGCAACCGTTCACGAAGGGTGATAAAAGAGGCGTTCCGCAAGGTGGCTTCTCAGGTTGCTCCGGGCTATGATTTTGTCTTTGTAGCCCGCTCAAAAACGAAGTATCTGAAAAGCACCTATATCGAAGAAGTGATGCTGCGCATATTTGCGCAGGAGGGGCTACTTTTAACGGAGAGTGGCGATGAATGAAAAAATTCCTTACTAAAGCAATTGAATTTTATCAGCGTCATATTTCACCGCTTTTTGGTCCCAAATGCAGGTATTATCCCACTTGTTCCCAATATGCTCTTGATGCAATAAGAATTCACGGGGCTTTTAAAGGAACAATTCTGGCAATCCGCAGATTAATGAGGTGCAACATATTATTTCCCGGCGGGGTGGACCCTGTTCCACCGAAAAAGGAGAAGAAAAAGTAAGCTCCTAACAAAAGAAAGGAAATATTAAATAATGGATGCCATCAGAGATGTTTTGGCGATACCTTTCGGCGCGGCACTGAGCCTGTTCTACAATCTCACAAACAGTTATATATTCGCTATTATTTTATTGACTGTTATTATAAGACTTGCTCTTTTGCCGACTTCAATCAGCCAGCAGAAAAACTCAGCTAAGCAGGTTCGCCTTTCAGCAAAGGTTAACAAAATAAAACAAAAATATGCAGGCAATCAGCAAAAAATCCAAGAGGAAACACAGGCTCTTTACCAGAGAGAGGGCTTCGGTGCGGCAAATATGGGTTGCGCCCCTCTTATGATTCAAATGATTGTAATGATCGGTCTTTACGGTGTTATTTACACACCCCTTTCAAGCGTTTTGCAGTTTAAAAGCGATGTGATTCAGAAAATTGCAAAGGTAATGGAAATTTCTGTTGATGCCGCAGGCAAAGGCTCACAGGCAAGAACTGTTGAGCTTAAAATCCTCGAAAACTTCGAAGGCTTCACAGATAAATTGAGCGATGTTCTCGGTGCAGATGATGTTTCGGCACTTGTGGATTTTAAAGAAAGATTCACGGTTTTCGGCCTTGACCTTTCAGTTACACCGGATAAATCAGAGCCCAGCGTTTTTTGGATTATTCCGATTCTTGCTTTTGCAACAGCTATGCTGTCCTCAGTATTTATGTATATGCGCCAGCGCAAACAGAACCCCGATATGGCTAAAAACCCCACAATGGGTTGCATGACATTTATGTCACCGGTTATGTCATTGGTGTTTACGTTTATGTTCCCTGCCGGCGTTGGTTTTTATTGGATTATATCAAACGTGCTCTCTTTCATTCAGCAGGTTGCTCTTTCTTACCTTTACAGCCCAAAGAGAGTTATTGCACAGCAGATGGTTGACGAAACAGTTACCAGACGCTCAAAAGAGAATAATACAAAGCGACGTATTGAGATAGAAAAGAAATAAGGTGAAACAATTATGATTAAAGAAGCTATCGGTGTAGCGGCAGACGTTGACCAGGCAAGAAAAATTGCGGTCGAGAATCTTCACGCTCCCTATGATGCAGATGTACAGGTTGAAATCGTAGCTTTCCCCAAGAAGAAAGTTTTAGGTTTATTTGGTGGCTCAGATGCTAAGGTAAGAGCTTTTTATGACGACGGTGTTGAAGAAAAGAAAGCTCCCGTAAAAGAAGCTGCTCCCAAAAAACCGGTTGATAAAAAGCCCCAGGCTAAAAAAGAAGCAAAAAAAGAAGTTAAAAAAGAAACTAAGAAGGAAGCACCCAAAAAAGAAGCTGCTCCCGAAATCGATTTGTCAACAATCGAAGCAAAGGAAACCGAAGCAACAGCTTATCTCAAGAGCATTCTTGAGGGTATGGGCTTCACAGACGTAAATGTAACAGCTAAGGAAGCAAAGGAAGATATTTTCTTTGAAATCACCTGTGGCGAGGATAACGGCAACATTATCGGCAGACGTGGTGAAACCCTTGATGCGTTGCAGTACCTTACACGTCTTTTTGTTAACAAAACAGACAACAGCAAACGTGTTTCTCTTAACGTTGGCGATTACAGAAAGCGCCGTGAAGAAACTCTCAGAGCTGTTGCAAAAAGACAGGCTAACCGTGTTCTTAAATATGGCAGAAGCTCAGCTCTTGAGCCTATGAACCCTTACGAGAGAAGAATTATCCACACAGCAATCCAGGAAATTGACGGTGTAACCTCACATTCAGTCGGCGATGGTGACAGACGCAGAGTTGTTATCACACCCGAAGGCGGCGAAAAAAGAGGCTACAGAAACGACCGCAGAGGTCCCCGTGAAAAGAAAGCACCCTATGTTCCCCAGGTTTCAGCTGAAAGAGAACAGAAGGTAGATGCAGTTTCTTCTTCACGTTATGGTAAAATTGAGCCCAGAAAGCCCGTTGAAAAAACAGAAGAATAATTTATTTGTTGACTTTTTGTGCTTTTAGAGTTATTATTCTAATATGAATACACGATAAAGCGATGACGAAGAGAGTAAGGAATTTCTCCTTTTCAGAGAGTGCACCGGTTGGTGAAAGGTGCAAAAGGATTTTTCCCGAAGACCACTTCCGAGTGCGGTGCGAAGCGAGAGATAAGCATCGCCGCCCAAGTCCCGTTAAGACTTCTCGAGTGACACGACGGCTTTTGCCGGTTTGTGTAATTTGGGTGGAACCGTGGAGTACAAGACTTCATCCCATTTCATTGGGATGAAGTCTTTTTGCTTGTTAAAATTGCGAATTATCGGTTTTTTGTACACTTGCAGTATCTTTATAAAGCTTCGGTGCAAAATTCCCGGTACTTCATCAATTTTTCCGGCGCATACAGAAAAATAATGATATAAAATATAGAAAGGTTGGTTAAAATGGTTAAAATCAAACTTCGTGACGACGTTAAAGAGTTCGATAACGGCATCACACCTGCTGACGTTTGCAAAGAAATCAGCATGGGTCTTTACAGAAATCTTTGCGCTTGCCTTATTAACGGACAAAGTGCAGATATCCGCACTCCTATAAATGAGGATTGCGAGCTTGAGCTTTTGACTTTTGAATCAGAAGAGGGTAAGCATGCTTTCTGGCATACAGCTTCGCATATTCTTGCACAGGCTGTTAAACGCCTTTATCCTGAGGCAAAGCTTGCTATCGGTCCCGCTATTGACAACGGCTTCTATTATGATATTGACAGCGAAATTTCATTTACTCCCGAAATCCTCACAAAGATTGAGGCTGAAATGAAAAAAATCGTAAAAGAGGATTTGCCCCTTGAAAAATTTGAAATGGAGCCTCAGGCTGCCATTGAAGAAATGAAAGAAAAAGGCGAAATTTACAAGGTTGAGCTTATCGAAGAGCACGCAGGCAAAAACGAGCCCATCAGCTTCTATAAACAGGGCGAATTTGTTGACGTTTGTGCGGGTCCCCACATCCCCTCAACAGGCAGAGTTAAGGCATTCAAGCTTACTGCCTGCACAGGCGCATATTGGCGAGGTGACCAGAACAACAAAATGCTTCAGCGTGTTTACGGCACAGCTTTCCCCAAAAATGCAGAGCTTGAAGAGCATCTTCAGAGAGTTGAAGAGGCAAAGAAGCGTGACCACAATAAATTAGGCCGTGAGCTTGAGATTTTCACAACTGTTGACTGCATCGGTCAAGGCCTTCCCATTCTTCTTCCAAAGGGTACATTCATTGTTCAGACTCTTCAGAGATTTGTTGAGGATGAAGAAGCAAGAAGAGGTTGGGTGAGAACAAAAACACCACTTATGGCGAAAAGCGACCTTTACAAAATCTCGGGTCACTGGGATCACTATAAAGACGGTATGTTTGTTCTTGGCGACGAGGAAAAGGATGACGAGGTTTTTGCACTCCGTCCTATGACTTGCCCCTTCCAGTATCAGGCATATCTCAACAGAGCGCGTTCATACCGTGACCTCCCGATGAGACTTGCTGAGACATCAACTCTTTTCAGAAACGAATCCTCGGGCGAAATGCACGGACTTATCCGTGTTCGTCAGTTCACAATTTCAGAGGGCCATCTGATGTGTCTCCCCGAGCAGCTTGCAGATGAGTTCAAGCGTTGTCTTGACCTTTGCATCTTTATGCTCAAAACTCTCGGTCTTTATGAAGATGTTTCATACAGATTCTCGCAGTGGGACCCTGCTGATACAGAAAAATACATCGGCACAAAAGAGCAGTGGGATGAAGCACAGGGCATTATGAAAGAAATCCTTGATGATATCGGTCTTTCTTATAAAGTCGGTATCGGTGAGGCGGCTTTCTACGGTCCCAAGCTTGATATCCAGATTAAGAACGTATACGGTAAAGAGGATACTCTTATCACAATCCAGATCGACCAGATGCTTGCTGAAAAATTCGGTATGGAATATGTTGACCGTGACGGTACAAAGAAAAACCCCTACATCATCCACAGAACTTCTATCGGTTGCTATGAAAGAACTCTCGCTCTTCTTATCGAGAAATATGCCGGCGCATTCCCCATGTGGCTTGCTCCCGAGCAGATGAGAATTCTTCCCATCTCCGAAAGACATCACGATGCTTGCTATGACCTTTGCAGAAAGCTTGAAGAAAAGGGCTTCCGTGTAACTGTTGACGACAGAGCAGAAAAAACAGGCTACAAAATCCGTGAAGCACAGCTTCAGAAAATTCCTTATATGCTTGTTCTCGGCGACAAGGAAATTGAAAACAACGAGGTTGCAGTCCGTGGCAGAAAAGCGGGCGATATGGGCACAATGAGTGTTGACGCATTCTGCGAAATGGCTCAGAAGGAAGTTGACGATAAGGTTATTAACTAAAGAAAAAAGAACTACTCCTCTCGGAGTAGTTCTTTTGAATTTTGTCTTGTGAACTTTCAAATGCTTGCCTCGTAGCCTTCCTCGACTATTGCTTTGATTAAAACATCATCGGCAACTTCCTTAGTAAGAACAACCCTTGCAACGTTTTCTTCGTGGCTTGCCGTTGCGCTTTCAACGCCGTCAATTGTCGTGAGCGCTTTCACAACGTGTGCTTCACAGCGTGGGCACATCATACCCTCAACTTTAATAACCTTTTCCATAATATTTTTTCCTTTCTCTTCTGTTACGGGTGAATTGTCTGTAACAGTTTTTTTGTTTTCTTCTTTTATATATTTTGATTTAAAAAACCTTAGCCTTAAAGCGTTAGTTACAACACAGAGTGAACTCAAGCTCATCGCCGCCGAGCCAATCATAGGTGTCAGTCTCAGGGCAAATGCCGGGTATAGCACGCCTGCTGCAAGAGGAATACCGAGTACGTTGTAGAAAAATGCCCAGAAAAGATTCATTTTAATGTTTCGCATAACGGATTTACTCAGCTCTACAGCCTTTGCACCGTCTGAAAGCGAGCTTTTGATAAGAACAATGTCTGCGGCGTCAATGGCAATATCTGTCCCTGCACCGATTGCAATACCCACATCTGCACGCATAAGGGCAGGGGCATCGTTTATACCGTCACCGATAAAAGCGATTTTCTCACCTTTTTTCTGCAAGGTGCGTATTGCAGTTTCTTTATCCTTGGGCAGAAGCTCTGCGTATATTTCGTCTATACCTGCCGTTCTGCCCACAAATTCGGCGGCAGATTTGTTGTCGCCCGTAAGCATAACGGTTTTTTTACCCATTTTTTTGAAGGCTTCAATGGCTTTTAATGAGTCCTCGCGTATTGTGTCGGAAACAGCTATTATACCGATAACTTTCTTTTCTTTGCAGAAAATCAAAGGCGTTTTTCCCTGCGAAGAATATTGGTTTATTTTATCTTCAACAACAGAAAAATCGATGCTGTTTTCTTTTAAAAATCTTTTGTTGCCTGCAAAATATTTAACACAATTTATATCGCCGGAAATTCCCTTACCCTCGAACACTTCGAAATCTGTTACCTCGGGAATATCAAGCCCTTCGCCCCGCTTTCTCACAGCATTTGCAAGGGGGTGCTCACTACCTTTTTCAAGAGCGGAGCAAATTTTAAGAAATTCTTTTTCTGAAAGTGATTTATCTGAGACGAAAATATCGCTGACGCTCATTTCGCCGCTTGTAACCGTACCCGTTTTGTCAAGCACAATTTTGTCGACGCTCCCAAGTGCTTCAAGAGCTTCGGCTGATTTTATGAGTATTCCGTTTTCGGCGGCTTTACCCGTTCCCGCCATAATTGCAACGGGCGTTGCAAGGCCTAAAGCACAGGGGCAGGATATAACAAGAACAGTAACAGCGAAAGAAAGGGCATTTTCAAAATCCTTGCCGAACAAAAGCCACACAATGAATGTTATGGCGGAAATAATCATAACAGCCGGGACAAATATACCGCTGACCTTGTCGGCTAGGCGGGCTATTGGGGCTTTCGATGAGCCTGCTTCGTCAACAAGTGTTATTATCTGCGAAAGGGTTGTGTTTTCGCCAACACGTGAAGCAGTCATTGTAAACGTTCCGTTTTTGTTGAGCGTGGCAGAAATTATTTCGTCGCCAACAGTTTTTTCAACCGGCAGGCTTTCGCCCGTTACGGCTGATTGGTCAACAAAGCCGTTGCCGTTTAAAACCGTTCCGTCAACAGCAATCCTTTCGCCCGGTCGTATTATAAGAGTGTCACCAACGTTGATATCCTCGGCATCAACAGTGAATTCAACACCGTTTCTGATGACATTTGCGGTTTTGGGTGAAAGCTCAACAAGCTTGCCGAGGGCATCGCTTGTTTTGCCCTTGGAGCGTGTTTCAAGAAATTTGCCGACTGTAACAAGGGTGAGAATCATAGCACTTGATTCAAAATAAAGCTGGTGAGAATAGTGCCGGAGAATTTGCAGGTTACCGTCGGTCGTGGCTTTTGCCATCATAGCTATTGCAAAAATACCGTAAAGAAAAGAGGCAGAGGAGCCGAGTGCCACCAAGGAATCCATATTAGCTGCTCGTTTAACAAGACCCTTGAAGCCTGAAATAAAAAACCGCCTGTTTATCACCATCACGGGGAGGGTAAGGAGAAGCTGAACAACTGCGTTCAGAAGTGCATTTTCCGTGCCGTGAAGGAAATGGGGGAGAGGTAGCCCTACCATATGACCCATTGCAACATACATTAAAACAACAAGGAAAACGGCAGATAAGGCAAGCCGTTTTTTCATTGAAGCTGTATTTTCGAATTCATTCTTTTTTCTTTCTTCCCATTGTGTTTTTAGATTGTTCTTTTTATTTTCACCAAAAAGAGAGGCACCGTAGCCGATGCTGTTCACCGCATCTATATAGTCTTTTTCAGTTAGCCTTTCTTCATCAAAGGTTACGGTAAGGGTGCCTGAAAGCAGGTTGACATCAGCTTTCTTTGTGCCGTCAAGCTTGTTGGCAGCTTTTGTGACGTTAGCCTGACAAGCGGCACAGGTCATACCGGTAACGTTGAATTTGCAGGTTTTCATTGCTACACCTCTTTTGCATTTACAAGCTGTAAAATTATTATACTACTTAATAATATAATTGACAATTATTTTTTAAAAAGCAAAGCCCGCGGCTCAATGCCACGGGCTTTGCTTTAGCTCATATTAAACATTCAATTACTTGACAAATTCATGATAGATTGCGTTAAGAGCTTTAACGTAATCTTCTTCTGCAACACCAACAATGATGTTGAGCTCACTGGAGCCCTGGTCAATCATTCTGATGTTGATGTCACCTTCTGCAATAGCCTTGAAAAGCCTGCTTGCAGTACCCTTTGAACCGGTCATACCTCTGCCGACAACTGCGATAAGAGCAATACCGCCGTAAACGTTAACGGCGTCAGCCTTTGTCCTTTTCATAATGTCGTTGACGATGGCGATTCTGTGGGGGAGAAAGTCGTGGTCGTTAACAACAACCGACATTGTATCAATACCTGAAGGAAGATGCTCGAAGCAGATGTTGTAGTTTTCAAGAACCTCGAGAACGTTTTTGCCGAAACCAACCTCGGAATTCATCATATCTTTTTCAATAGCAATAACAGAGAAGCCTGTTTTGCCTGCAACACCTGTGATGATTGTGTCAACCTTGTTGCTTTCAACAGATGCAACAATCATTGTGCCGGCATCCTCGGGGGCGTTGGTGTTTCTGATATTAATCGGGATACCCATTTCGCGAACGGGGAAAATAGCGTCCTCGTGCATAACGGTTGCACCCATATATGAAAGCTCACGAAGCTCTGCGTAAGTGATAACGGGAATAACCTTGGGGTCTTTAACACATCTGGGGTCCGCCATAAGCATACCTGAAACGTCGGTCCAGTTTTCGTATATATCAGCCTTGATAGCTCTTGCAACGATTGAACCTGTGATATCGCTGCCGCCACGTGAGAATGTTTTGATTGTGCCGTTGGGCATTACACCATAGAAGCCGGGAATAACGGCATGGGTGTGGTTTTCAAGGATTGCAGAAAGCTCTTCGTTTGTTTTTTCTGTGTCGAGGGTGCCGTTGTCTTTAAAGAAAATACCCTCTTCTGCATCAATGAAATCGTAACCGATGAAGCTTGCAAGAACCATTGAGTTGAGGTATTCGCCACGGCTTGCGATGTAGTCGCGACCTGCGTGGTGAACAATGGCATTTTTGATTCTGTCAAATTCGGGCTGAAGATCGAGCTCGATGCCCAAATCGTTGATGATGCCGTTGTATCGGTTTTCTATAAGAGCAAAAGCGTCATCGATAGATTGGTTAGCTTTAACGAGCTTGTAGCAATCGTAAAGCATATCTGTAACCTTTATGTCTTCAGAAAATCTTTTACCGGGTGCAGAAGCAACAACGTATCTGCGCTCGGGCTCTGCTTTGATTATAGCGGCAACCTTTTTGAACTGCTCTGCGTCTGCAAGGGAGCTGCCGCCGAATTTAAGAACTTTTACCATAATAAATTCTCACCTTTATATTTAAATACTACTATATATTATCATTGGAATCCGCACTTCGCAACAAAAATAATGTCAATAGCAAAAAGTTCTATTTATCATATAAATTTTACAAAAAGAAAAAGGGTCTATTGTGCAAAAACACAATAGACCAAAGGGTTTTATTAAAAATCGTCGTAAAAAACGGTTGAGCGTTTCCCGAATGCACGGGTGAAATCTTCGCAATCCTTTTTTACACATACTCCTGGGATGAAATTCAATTCTTCGGTGCTGACACCCTCTCTTCCCAGAATAATTTTCGAAGCGGCGAGAATATCGAGTGACAAATCGTAGTCCTCAGTATTAATTCTTTCTACGAAGCATTCACCGTCACCGTATTTTACAAAGAAAACACCGTTGTTTGCCGATATTTCGGTATCGGTTATTTTAACTGTGAATTTACCATGGTTTTTCGGGTATTCTGTTTTGAGAAGAATGCTTTCAATGTTCAGAACACGTGCCGCGCCACCTATAAGTATTTTTTTCGAGATATACTTATTTTCGTCAGAGAGATAATTGAAAATGGGCGAGTAAAGCGGCAATTTTTCAAAAATTACCGTATCATAGTTTCCGTCGTATGTTCTCAAAAAGCCTAAAAGCTGCACAAGAGAAGCCGGTGACGAGAACCCGATTTCATCAACGTGGATTGTTTTTTCTTTTCTGCACGGTTTAACAAAAACGTAGCCGTAATTATCACCATCGTTTACAAAATAAACGTATTGCATGGAGTTGTATGGTGTGAGACAGAAGGTTTCAGCATTTTCGCGTAAAAACATCATATTTTGTGTGCGCGCAGCTTTTTTGTAAACGGTAGTGATTTCTTGACGACAAGAGTCTGTTACCAGAGTTACATCAAAAAATCGCGGGATTTTTTCAAAAGACTTAAACGAACAAGCGGCATTGATGTAGTGCATTATTGTTTCATAACCGAATTTGCGGTAATATTCGGCAGAAAACGGGTACAGAATACTGATATCGCAGTTTTTCTTTAAAGCATTTTCAAAAACGGCTTTAAAGGTAGCACGCACACCGCCCATCCTTCGAAGCTCCGGTCGGCTTGCTACACCGCCGACTGCGGCACATTTTAGCACATTCTTGCCGTAAATGTTATTTTTGAAGCCGCATTCTATTTGAGAAATCAGAATACCGTCATCGGTGAAGGTGCCGAAGATATCCTTCGTTTCATCGAATTCAGTTTCAGCGGCATCGTGAATATATGCTGTTGATGATACTTGTGAAAACTGGTCAATATCGTCTTTCGTAAGAAGTCTTGTAACCATAAAAAACCTCCGTGCATTTATAAAACAAGTGTATCATTCATAGCATAAGTTGTCAAACAATATGTAAAATTTTTCTTGAAATATTATTCGAAATTAAACTCATAATAATGAATGCAAACGCAAGAAAACACAGCGAAGGAGTGGAATGAAATGGCATCAAAAAACAGCGGTATGCCCGCAGATACAAAGGCAAATGCAAAGCAGATCCTTAACCAGGTAAAGATGGAGGCTGCTCAGGAAGTTGGCGTTGATCTCAAGCAGGGCTATAACGGCGACCTCACATCTCGTCAGGCAGGCTCTATCGGCGGCCAGATGGTTAAAAAGATGATTCAGGCTTACGAAGAAGGCAACAGATAAGTAAAGTCCGAAAATGACTACTAAGTCGCTGAAAGGAGAAACGCTCGGTTTGAGTAGTTTCTCCTTTTGGTTTAATTATATTGAATTTTCGGCGCACGGAGTTCAAATTTTTTCGGCTATGGTTGTAATTACACGAGCGGTGTGATAATATTATATGCGGAGGCGATTTTGTGACCAAAACTATGCAGAAAAAATACGCACGCCTTATTGCAAGGGTGGGCGCTAACATAAAAAAAGGTCAGCCCGTAAGGATTTATTGCGAGGCAGACCAGCACGAGTTTGTTACCATTCTTGTTGCCGAATGCTACAAAGCGGGTGCATCAAGAGTTGAGGTGGATTGGGGATTTCAGGCGGTTACAAAGCTCAATTACCGCTACCGTTCATTGAAATCTCTCAGCGAGGTTCCCGCCTGGCAGGAGGAACGTCTGAAGCTTATGGTGGAGGAGATTCCTTGCAGGATTTATATTGAGAGCGAGGATCCGGATGGGCTTGCGGGCGTTGACCGCGAAAAAATGCAGAAATCACAGATGGCTCGCTACAAGGTGACAAAAAAATACAGCGATGCACTCGAAAATAAAGACCAATGGTGTATTGCGGCAGTGCCGTCTTATGCGTGGGCAAAAAAGGTTTTCCCCGGTGAAACAAAGACGAAGGCATACAATATGCTTTGGGATGCTATTTTGAAAACGGTTTATGTTTCAAAAGACAATAACCCTGAAGAAGAATGGGAAAAGCACAATGCAGATTTGAAATCAAGAACTGCATACCTTAACGGCAAAAAGTTTGATTACCTTGAATACAAAAGCTCAAACGGAACAAACTTCAAAGCGTCGCTTATACCCGAAAGCCATTGGTGCGGCGGCGGTGAAAATACACTTTCGGGCAACTTCTTTAACCCCAACCTTCCCACGGAGGAGGTATTTATTTCACCTAAAAAAGGCTTTGCGGAGGGTAAGCTTGTTTCAACAAAGCCACTGTCTTATCAAGGGCAGATAATAAACAATTTTTCAATCACCTTCAAAGACGGTAAAGCCGTTGAGTGGGAGGCGGAGCAGGGCAAGGATTTGCTTGATAAAATGCTCTCTATGGATGAGGGTGCAAAATATCTGGGCGAGCTTGCACTGATACCGTATAACAGCCCGATAGCAGACACAGGGATTTTATTCTATAACACGCTGTTTGATGAAAACGCAAGCTGTCACGTAGCTCTCGGCAGAGGCTTTTGTGACACTATTGACGGTTTTGAGGAGAAATCTCTTGAAGAGTGTCAGGCTATGGGTGTGAACGACAGTATGATTCACGTTGATTTTATGATAGGTGCCCCGGACCTTGAAATAACAGGCTACAAAGACGGCGAAGCATACCCCATATTCCGTCAGGGTAATTGGGCGTTTTAAAGAAAAGAGGTATATAACTATGGCAATGGGTTACCCCAAAAAATGGAAAACGTACAAATTTAAAAGAGAAATGCCTGCACCGTTAAAATTCGGTGCAGACGGTAAATTCAAAATATTGCACATTACCGATATTCACGACGTTGAGCCAATAATGGATGATGACGAAATTCGTGAAATTCCCGATAACAAAGATAAAGAAACACTCAACGTTATTGAAAGCCTTGTGGCAAAGACTAATCCCGACCTTGTTGTTTTCGGTGGAGACAACGTCAGCGGTTATTGGGAGGAATTTACATACGACCTTATTCAGAGTACAATCCGGAAAATTACTGAGCCTATAAGAAAGAGGAATATCCCTCTTTGTGTTGTTTTCGGCAATCACGACGGTGAGTGTGGCTTCCATACCGAGTTTCAGATGATGCAGTATATGGAATATGCAAATTGCCGTTCAAATCTTAATGATGCGGATGTTTACGGTTGCGGTAACTGTTGCGTAACAATCAAAAGCAGTGACGGCGAAAAGGATGCTTTTGCAATTTGGCTTATGGATTCCAACGATTATGAGCCTAAGGAAAACGGCGAAACCGGCTACGACCACGTTCACGAGGATCAGATTGCGTGGTATGAAAAAAGAGCGGCAGAACTCAGAAAAGCCAATGGCGGGGAGCCTCTTCCGGCTATACTTTTTCAGCATATCCCCGTTCAGGAAGAGCTTAAAGGCTTTAGGGAAGTTACTGCAGATGATGAATATACCTTCGAGCGTGACGGAAAATATTTTTATCTTTCAAACGAAATATTGGAAGGCAGGGTTAGGGAAGTGCCGTGTCCTCCGAATATGGAACAGGATTATACCCGGCAGTTTGCAAGCTGGAAAGAAACGGGTGACATTTTCGCCGCATTTTTCGGCCACGACCACGTCAATGATTTTAAAATGAACGTTGACGGAATTGACCTTTATCAGACACTTGGTGCCGGTTATTTCACATATGGTATGGAGCACGGCGGCAGACTTATTGTGCTTGATGAAAATGAGCCGAGAAAATTATATACAGAATCCATTGAGATTCCCCGAATTACCGATACAAAATTTTAAAAATAAGGAGCTGTAAAAAATTTGTTTTTACAGTTCCTTTTTAGCGGTTAGGAAAAAAGATGCAAAATGAACAAACCGAGCAAAAACAAGGCTTCAGACTTGTTTTTGTTTGCCCGAAGGCGTACAAAGGTACGTCGAGTGGCGAGGTTTGTTCGTAGCACAAAACCAAAAAAATTCGATTTTTATTAAAAATAGGACTTTTATAGGCTTTGAACTGCCCCAAATTGTGCGGACAGTACAAAAAGAGACCTTTACGGTAGATAAAATTAAATTTTAAGCAACAAACTGATTTCGTTTTTCAAGCGGAGTCAGTTTTGTTTTTAGTTGAATTCTTTCATTGTTGTAGAAATGGATGTATTGACCTATGAGGAGGCGAGCCTCCTCATAGGTTCGCAACTTTGTCCGATAAATACATTCTGTTTTAAGAATCGAAAAGAAATTTTCAGCCATAGCATTATCATACGGATTTCCACGTCTTGACATTGAGGGCGTTATGCCGTAAGATTGTGTTAGGTTAAAATATGCTTGGGATGTATATTGAAACCCTTGGTCACTGTGGAGTTGCAGCTCTGCAGTGACTTTTTCTTTTCTCTTAGCTGCTCTGATGGTACTTAATACAAGATTTATGTTTTGTTCTGTTCCGGTCTTGTATGCAACTATACTGTTATCGTACAAATCTCTGATTACAGAAAGATACAATGTTCCTTGTCCTGTTTTTATGTAAGAAATATCTGTTACCCATTTTTGATTAGGTTTATCTGCTTTGAAATCTCTATTTAACAAGTTGTCGTAACGATGAATACATCCACCATAATTGTGATATTTCTTTCTTCTTACCTCTGATAACAGATTGTATTTCTGCATCACCCTTAATATTGTTTTGGGATTATGGTGTATTCCTTGTCTTTCAAGCCATATATGTACTCTTCGATAAC
>SVOT01000010.1 GCA_015066225.1 Oscillospiraceae bacterium | reverse complement strand
ATTTCTTTTTCATACTGTTTGATATGTCTGTATTCTCTGGGCATAACAAAACCTCCTATAGTAGTTTCTTAATTCTACCATAGGAGGTCTCTTTTTTCTATTGTCCGTTTTTACTGGACTTGTTCAGGTTTAAAGCCTATAAAAGTCCTATTTTTTAATAAAAATCGAAATTCTTGCGTTTTGTGCTACGAACAAACCTCGCCACTCGACGTACCTTTGTACGCCTTCGGGCAAACAAAAACAAGTCTGAAGCCTTGTTTTTGCTCGGTTTGTCCGTTCTGCATCTTTTTTTCCTATCCCCTGAAAAGGAGCTGTAAAAAAACGTTCGTTTTTTTACAGCTCCTTTTATTATTTTTGATTTCTTATTAATTTGTAATTTCCGCTTTTTAGAATTTTTAATAAATCCTCATTTGTCTTTATTGGCTCTTGGGTCATAATTCCGCCTAAACCAACTCCTGTTTCTCTGTGACAATCGCTGCCGCTTGTGTGAATTTTAAGATTGTTTTCTTCTGCCCATCTGAGAGCATTGTCGTTTTCTTCTTTAGTTGATTTTGCGTTAAAAACCTCAACGCCATCAAGGTGCTTTGGGTTTGCTCTTGAAATGAATTTTCTGAAAGGGTGAGCCTGAATAAAAACGCAACCCTTCTCTCTGAATAATCTGCTTGCTTTTTTTATGTAAAGAGAGAGTAAAAAGGGCATATCATAAAGCATTTCTTCTGAAACACCGTAGATTAAATAGTCGTTAACCGTTGCATAGAATCTTAATTCCACACCAAGAAGAACGGAAAAATCCTCTGTTTCAAATTCCTTTGCCTTTCTGTAACCTGCAAGAAAATGGTCAACAGCCTTTTTCTTTCTGAAAAACTCAGAAATGTGAAATGTCATCGGGGAGTAGTGATCGGTTATGACAATACCCGAGTAGCCTGATTCCTTGTATTTTTTCACAAGCTCCTCGGCGTCAAGCTGACCGCAAAGACTTGTGTTTTTTGTGTGTGCGTGTATTTCATATTTGTATTCCATAATTTCACCTTCAAATCCTCTTAATTATACATTATTAACATTAATTATTCAATCAATTTGTGGGTTTTCACAGAATGTTAATATTTACTTGAAAAAAATTTTGCTTTAGTATATCCTTATTTCATAGTTATTTTTTAGGAGGCTGTTATGACAGGAATCGGTTTTATTGACGGCATTTTAGCTTTTTTAATGGCTATTTGCACATTTTTTACAGGTTTAATTAATTTTGGCACACCAACCGTTACAGCGGGTGTTGAGCTTGTTCGTGAAGAGCAGTTTATGCTCAACGAGGTTGCTTTTGCGGGGCAGGGGATTGCCACAGACGGCAAATATTACTACACCTCGGGCTCATTGACAGCCTTCGGTGTTGCCGGTCTTCTGAAGTTTGATGCCGAAACAATGGAGTGCGTTGTTATGAACACAGACGCAATTCCCTCGGAATACAGAGAAAAATATGAGTCCGACCACATCGGTGGGCTTGGCTATTACAACGGTCTTATCTATGCGTCGGTTGAAAACGATGCAGAGGATTATAACCTTGTTATCACCTATGATGCACGCACCTTGAAGATGGTTGAAGTTTATGAAATGCCTAACGAGCTTTTGCCCGACGGTATTCCGTGGTGTTGTGTCGATGTCAAAAACGGCTACCTCTATTGCTCACAGTTCAACAACGTAAACGAAATTCTCGCCTTTGATTTAGAAACAATGGAGCTTTCCCACGTGATTGCGTTGTCACAAGAGGTTGTGAGAATCCAGGGCGGCGATGCCTACGACGGTGTTTTATATCTTTCTTCTGATATTGGAGACAGTAATGATGATATCATTTATACCGTTGACGTTTCAACCGGAGAGGTTACCGAGCTTTGCGTTCGCAGTCTGCCATCCCTTGCCGGCAACGAGGCAGAGGATTTAACGGTTTACCCCACCAAAGACGGTGCATTTTTACACGTCCTCGATTACGATAAAACAATCGGTGTATTTTTAAGACACTATAAGATTACTGAATAAAAATAAACTCCTTGAAGCTATGCTTCAAGGAGTTGTTTTGTTTTATACATTAAATCTGAATAAAACTATGTCGCCGTCCTGCATAACGTATTCTTTGCCTTCGGAGCGAACAAGTCCTTTTTCCTTTGCCACCTGCATCGAGCCGCATTCCATAAGAACGTCAAATGAAACAACCTCTGCACGGATGAAGCCTCTTTCAAAGTCAGAGTGGATTTTACCTGCAGCCTGGGGAGCTTTTGTGCCTTTTTTTATTGTCCAGGCTCTGACCTCGGGCTGACCTGCGGTCAGATAGCTCATAAGTCCGAGAAGGTCATAGCTTCTTTCAATCAAAAGGTCAAGTCCGCCTGTTGTAACACCCAGCTCGGAAAGGAACATTTCTTTTTCTTCTGCGTCAAGCTCTGCAATCTGTGCTTCAAGCTCCGCACAAATGGGGAGTACCTGGCTGCCTTCTTCAGCGGCGATTGCCTTAACTGCATTGTAGCGAGCGTTTGTGTCGATTTTTGATGCGAAATCCTCTTCACTCATATTGCAAGCGTAAATGACAGGCTTCGATGTGAGGAGTGCAACTGTGTCCATAACCTCTTTTTCGTCGTCTGTCAGCTCAACAGCTCTCGCACATATGCCGTTATCAAGAGCATCTTTAACCTTTTCAAGAATTTTGAGCTCGGCTGCAAGGGTTTTATCACCCTTCATTGCCTTTGTTGTTCTGTCGATTCTTCTTTGAAGAATTTCAACGTCTGAAAGAATAAGCTCAAGGTTTATTGTTTCAATATCTCTTGCGGGGTTAACGGAGCCGTCAACGTGCATAATGTCGTCGTTATCGAAGCAACGAACAACGTGGATAATAGCATCAACCTCGCGGATGTGTGAAAGAAATTTGTTACCGAGACCTTCGCCCTGTGAAGCGCCTTTTACAAGGCCGGCAATATCAACGAACTCGATTGTTGCGGGTGTAACCTTAACGGGGTTATACATTTCACAAAGGGCATCAAGCCTTTTATCGGGGACAGAAACCACGCCCACGTTTGGCTCAATGGTGCAGAAAGCGTAGTTTGCTGCCTGTGCACCTGCATTTGTAAGAGCGTTGAAAAGTGTACTTTTACCAACGTTGGGAAGACCAACTATACCTAATTTCATATTATAACTTCCTTCTGAATTATTCGCCCAATATTTTATCACAATATAAAATGTATTGCAATATTAAGAACGTAAATATTGCGGAATAGTTTGTTTTTAATGCGAAAAAATAAGGGTGAGGTGATTTTTTGGATTTCAGAACCGATCTGGCGCTTGAACGCCGCGAAATGATTAAGACCGATATCCCGGGTGTTAATGTGCGAAAAAATGAAAATGACGAGTGCCACACAACTATTATTGAGATTACCGATGAAAAGGCGGCAAAGCGCCTCGGGAAAGGTGTGGGTAGATATATTACGCTTGAAATGAGCCCGTTTTCAGACGAAGCACCTGTTACCGACGGGCGATTGGATTCACTTGTTAAAAGCATCAGAAGTCTTCTGCCTGCGGGAAAGGGCACGGTGCTTGTGGCGGGCGTTGGTAACCCCGAGCTGACAGCAGATGCTTTGGGTCCCATGACTGCATCCCACATTTTTGCAACACGCCATATTGATGAAAATCTCGAACAAAAAACGGGGTTGGGTTCTTTGCGCCCCGTTGCGGCTGTTTCCACAGGAGTTCTCGGCAAAACGGGTATAGAATCCTCAGAATATATTGAATCAATCTGCAAGGCTGTTAAACCCGCCTGTGTTGTGACAATAGATGCCCTTGCCGCAGGTAGTGTTTCGAGGCTTGGTAACACCGTTCAGATGTCAGATACAGGGATCGCACCCGGCTCGGGAATCGGTAATGCCCGCAAGCGTATTGATGAAAAAAGCATAGGTGTGCCTGTTATAGCTATCGGTGTGCCCACGGTTGTTGATGCAATTTCGCTGACGGCGGAGATTTCGGGGATTGCAAAGGATAAAATCAAGGGTGAGTTTGATACGGATAATCTTATTGTTGCCCCAAAGGACATTGATTTGATAACTAAAAATGCATCATATATTCTGGCGCTTGCTCTTAACTGTGCTCTGCAACCCACACTGACCCCTGAGGAAATATACGGTTTGATGTGATTTTTGCGGAATATCGCCCCCATTAATATCATAGCATTTAACGGGGAGGTGTTTCCTTGAATTCGAAATCACAAATCGTAAAAAATGTTCTGTGTGTTGCTGTATCTGTTGTCTTGATTTTGTTTACGGAATCGGGCAAAGAGGTTTTTGCAGAGGCTGTTGTGGAAATATGCAACAGCGTTTCGGCAATAGATAAAGAGAATTTATACGTTAATATGCAAAGCACGGGTGCCGTTGTTGATATTTATAAAAATACATTTTCACCGGAGGGCTTCGGCGGAGGTGGTTATTCCGGGACTAATAATCAGACTTCCTCGGATATTGCCACGTTAAAAAAAGAGGCGGAGGCGATGTATAAAAACTTCAAGAAAAGCGGCACCATAAAGGAACAGCATCTTAGCGGCGGCAACGCCGGCTACGGTGCTGTCAAGGTCAATAACCGAACAAATCAGAAAATTGACGTTCAAAAGCTTCTGAACAAAACGCCGTCTTACGGCAAAATCACGAAAGAGCAGCCGTATATTCTCATATATCACACCCATACAACCGAGGGCTACGAGTTACTTGACAAGGGCTGGTATTCAGATGAATACAAATCCCGTACCGAGGACGAAAACCGCAACATGGTCAGGGTTGGAAAGGAGCTTAAGCTTCAGCTTGAAAAAGCAGGATTTAAGGTTATTCACGATACGAAAATATACGATAAAAGCTACGACGGTGCCTACAGCAGGTCGCTGAAAAGTGTTGAAAAATATCTCAAAGAATATCCATCTATCGTACTCACCTTGGATGTTCACAGAGATGCTATTCATTATGATAATTCAGTGAAATGCAAGCCCACAGCCACGGTTAACGGCAAAAAAGCCGCACAGGTAATGATAATCAGCGGGTGCGAGGGTAACGGCGTTTCAGGCTTCGGAAATTGGGAGAAAAATCTCATTTTTGCTCTGTCTTTGCAAAATTCTGTTGAAGAAAAATATGCGGGATTGATGCGCCCCGTGTTCTTTTGCCACCGAAAATATAATATGAACGTTACCCCATGCTCGTTGCTGTTGGAGTTCGGTACGGACGCCAATACCCTTGAGGAGGCTGTATATTCCGCATCACTTGTGGGTGAGGCACTGGGAGGAATGCTGAATGATAATTTATAATGATTGTAATTTGTCGAAACGCAGTCGCGTTTCGCAAAAGCCGATTTTATCGGCTTTTAGCAAAATTGTTTTTTATAAATACAATTTTGCATTACACTCATTGAAAGGATTATAGTCGAATTTTCGAAGAAAATTCGATACCAAATCATAATTTGGTATCGAAACAGTGTAATTTCACACTGTTTCGACTAACTATAATCGTTATAGAGGTTTAATATGAGTGAGTTTGAAAAAGTCTTTAATAAATACACCGTAATAAGTGTTTTGTTGCTTGTGATGATTGCTGTTTCTTCTGTGGTTTTAACTATTTTTCTGAAGGGTGACGGCAATTTCTTTTCCGTTACCTGACAATCGGGAAAATAAAGGGTAATATATGCATTATTACAAAGGGTGTTTTTTGTTTATAAGTTATAAATTTTTGTAAAAATACTAAAATTCTATTGAAAAAAAGAACTGTTTATTGTAAAATATTAGCAAATAAAGCTGTTGTATAAAGCACTAATCCCGCAATGGCTATATTTAGGAGTGAATCATTTGTCAGTAAAACTTAACACACGTTATCTTGAGGGCTTTGTTGACGCTTCAGACGTTAAAGCAATCGCCCCCGAGGTTGATGCGGCGGTTGAGCTTCTTAATTCCCGCACAGGTGCAGGCAACGACTTTTTAGGTTGGCTTGATTTACCTGTCGATTACGATAAGGAAGAATTTGCACGCATCAAAAAATCAGCAGAGAAAATCCGTAACGACAGCGACGTGCTCGTTGTTATAGGTATCGGTGGCTCATATCTCGGTGCAAGAGCCGCTATTGAGTTTTGTAAATCACAAAACAGAAACTTGCTTGAAAAGCCTCAAATTATTTTCGCCGGTAACACACTTTCGTCATCAGCACTTGCTGAGGCGGTTGCTCTTTGCGAAGGTAAGGATTTTTCAGTAAACGTTATTTCAAAATCCGGTACAACCACCGAGCCCACAATAGCTTTCCGTGTTTTCAAAGAGCTTCTTGAGAAAAAATACGGCAAAGAAGAAGCGGCAAAGCGCATTTACGCTACAACCGACAAAGCAAGGGGTACTTTAAAAGAGCTTTCAGACCGTGAGGGTTATGAAACCTTCGTTATTCCCGATGATGTCGGCGGCAGATATTCCGTTCTCACAGCGGTTGGCCTTCTTCCTATCGCGGTTGCGGGTATCGATATTGATGCAATGATGAAGGGTGCCGCAGATGCACGCTCAGATTTTGCGGAAGGCGACGTTAACACAAACGATTGCTACAAATACGCCGCAATGAGAAACATTCTTTACCGTAAAGGTAAATCAGTTGAAATGATGATTTCTTACGAGCCCGATTACACAATGATGAATGAGTGGTTCAAGCAGCTATACGGTGAAAGTGAAGGCAAAAACGGCAAGGGTCTTTACCCCTCATCTGCAGTTTTCTCAACAGACCTGCACTCCCTCGGTCAATATGTTCAGGAGGGTGAAAGGGTGATGTTTGAAACTGTCGTAACCTTTGACAAGCCCAAAAAAGAGCTTATCATCGGTCTTGACCCCGAAAATGGCGACGGCTTCAATTTCGTTGCAGGCAAATCAGTTGACTACGTCAACAACAAGGCTTTCCTCGGAACAATTCTTGCACATACAGACGGCAAGGTTCCCAATATGGTCCTTGAGGTTTCGGAAATGGGTGAGTATGATTTCGGTTATCTTGTTTATTTCCTTGAAAAGGCTTGTGCAGTTTCGGGTTATATTTTAGGAATCAATCCTTTCGACCAGCCCGGCGTTGAAAGCTACAAGAAAAATATGTTTGCTCTTCTCGGCAAGCCCGGTTATGAGGAGCATAAAAAAGCACTTGAAGCAAGACTTTAATAAGCCTTGCTACATAAAAACAGAAAAATCGCCGTTAGGCGAGATTATAAACAACGGAGGTAAATCATTATGATTAAACTTATTATCGGCAACAAAGGTTCCGGAAAAACCAAAAGACTTATCAATCTCATCAACGAAGCAGTTGAAAACTCCAACGGAACAGTAGTTTGCATTGAAAAATCTCCCTTACTTACTTACGAAGTAACACACAAAGCAAGACTTATCGAGACCGAAAGATTCGGTGTTGAGGGTTGTGATGCTTTCTATGGTATGGTTTGCGGCATCATCGCTCAGGACCATGATATTACAGAAATTTTCGTTGACGCTACTTTCAAAATTGTGGGCAGAGATTATGATGCTTTTGCAGCACTTATCGCAAAGCTCAGCAAGGTTTCTGCAGATAACGATATCGACATCGTTTTTACAGTTTCCGAAGACGAAGCAAAGCTTCCCGCTGCTCTTTTCGAGTGTGCAGAGAAAATCTGAATAAGATAATCGCGTTGTCTGCTCCGTATCAAATTACGGGGCAGATTTTTTATAATTTATTGTTGACAAAATGAGTTTTAGGTAATATAATATTCGAGTATGTTGAGAGGTATGTTGTATGATTATCGAACTTGAATCTGTTTTTAATACAGAGGGGCTCAATGTTCCTTTTGATTACGAGCTTTCACTTTCCCACATTGAGGTTTCGGGTCTCAACCCCGTAACGTCTCCCGTAAGGGTAAAGGGTTCTGTTGAAAATAAAGCAGGTATCGTTAATCTCGTAGCGAGTGCAGAGGTTATTTATGAAGCTCCGTGCGACCGTTGCGCCGAAAATGTGAAGAAAACATTTTCTTTCCCTGTTGAACACACTTTAGTTGTGTCGCTGGAAAACGACGGTAACACAGAATTTCTTGAGGTGCCCAATTTGCGCCTTAATCTCGATGAGCTCGTTGAGGAAGATGTCAATCTCGCTCTTCCCACGAAATATCTTTGTAACAAAAATTGCAAAGGTCTTTGCCCCATTTGCGGCAAAAACCTCAACACAACCGAATGTAACTGCAAGGCACCTGTTGACCCCCGTTGGGAAGGGCTTCTGCAACTTTTGGACAATCAGTAAATTATAAACATTATATAGGAGGTAGAACTCAATGGCAGTACCTAAGAGAAGAGTTTCTAAAGCAAGAAGAGACAAAAGAAGATCCAACGTTTGGAAAATGGAGCCCGTTGCACTTGTTAAGTGCCCTCAGTGCGGTGAAGCAAAAAGACCCCACAGACTTTGCACAGCATGCGGCTACTACAACGGCAAACAGGTTATCTCAGTTGACTAATCTGTAAATCATTCAGTTTCTAAGGGCGGTGAGGTTTTCTCCCCGCCCTGTTGGACTATTTATCGGTAAAAGGTGGTGTGGGAATGTCAGTTAAGGTTCAAAGCGTTGCTTGTGGTTCTTATGGCGAAAAAGCCGGGATTTGCCCGGGTGACGAGTTAGTTTCAATAAACTCTAACAGTATTTTTGACGTTCTTGATTACCGCTTTTATATGCAGGCAAAAAAGCTTAAAATTGAGCTTGTTCGCGACGGCGAAGAGGTTATGGCAAGCATCCGCAAAAGCGACGAGTTTGCAGATATAGGTCTTGAATTTGAAACGTATCTTATGGATAAACAGCACACCTGCAAAAACAAGTGCGTTTTTTGTTTCGTTGACCAGATGCCGGAGGGAATGCGAAAATCCTTGTATTTCAAGGACGATGATTCCCGAATGTCCTTTCTTTTCGGCAACTACATTACCCTTACCGGTCTTTGTGAAAGGGAAGTTCAGCGTATAATTGATATGCATATTTCGCCGATTAACATATCCGTTCACTCAATGAACCCCGACCTTCGTGTTAAAATGATGAAAAATCCACACGCAGGTAAGTCGCTGGAAATTCTTGACAGGTTTTCTGAAGCCGGTATTGATATGAACACTCAGCTTGTTTTGTGCCCGGGAATTAACGACGGTGACGAGCTCAGATTCTCGTTGGAGGAGCTGTCAAAGCTTACTCCATCCGTCAAAAGCATAGCGGCTGTTCCCGTCGGGCTCACAAAATATCGTGACGGGCTTTACCCTTTAACCTGCTACACAAAAGAGCAGGCGGCGGAGGTTATTGATATAATTGACGAGTTCAACGCCCATTACGCTTATTATAACAATGGCGAAATAATCGCCTATGCGTCCGATGAATTTTATCTCATAGCTGAACGCGAGTTACCCGATGCCGATTATTACGGTGAGTTTTCACAGCTTGATAATGGTGTTGGTATGTGTGCTCTTTTAAAGAATGAGTTCGAAAATGCGCTTTGCGAAACAGAAGCTTTTAATACAGCTCGCAACGTTACAATAGCCACAGGCGAAGCGGCATACAAGCTGATTTGCAAGCTTTCACAAAAGGCAGAGGGGAAATTCCCCGGCTTGAAAATTAACGTTGTGAAAATCATTAATAACTTTTTCGGCGATAGTGTTACCGTTGCGGGGCTTATCACCGGCAAGGATTTTAAAGAACAACTTTTAAATGTGCCTTTGGGTGACGAGCTGTTGATTCCCCGTGTTTCTTTGCGGAACGAGGGCGATGTTTTTCTTGATGACGTTTCAGTTGACGAGCTTTCGGAGTATCTGAACGTCAAAGTTACACCTGTTGTTAACGACGGGTACATTTTATTGAAGACAATATTAAACGGAGGTGTTTAAAGTGGCAAAACCTGTTGTTGCCATAGTCGGCAGACCTAATGTTGGTAAATCGACTTTATTTAATAAACTCACTGGTACACGTCTTGCCATTGTCGACAACACACCCGGTGTCACAAGAGACCGTCTCTTCGGTGATTGCGAGTGGCTCGGTCACGAAATGATGCTTGTTGATACCGGTGGTATTGAGCCGTATTCAAACGACGTTATCCTTTCACAGATGCGCCGCCAGGCACAGTTGGCTATTGACAGTGCCAACGTTATTATTCTTGTAACAGATGTGCGCACAGGCGTAGTGGCAACCGATGAAGAGGTTGCGGCAATGCTTCAGAAAAGCGGCAAGCCAATAGTTCTTGCGGTTAATAAATGCGACTCCGTGGGCGAACCGCCTGCAGAGCTTTATGAGTTTTATAACCTTGGCCTCGGTGACCCAATTCCCGTTTCATCAGTTCACGGTCACGGAACAGGCGATTTGCTTGATGAGGTTGTAAAGCATATTCCCGAGGAATATCTTGTTGATAATAAGGATGCAGATGACTATATTAAGGTTGCACTTATCGGCAAGCCCAATGTCGGTAAATCTTCTCTTGTAAATAAAATCATAGGTGAAGACAGAATGATTGTTTCCGATATTGCGGGAACAACGAGGGACGCAACCGACAGCTTTGTCGAAAACAAATTCGGCAAATTTATGTTTATTGACACAGCCGGCCTTCGCCGCAAA
The DNA here is from genome assembly GCA_015066225.1 of Oscillospiraceae bacterium. Taxonomy (GTDB): domain Bacteria; phylum Bacillota; class Clostridia; order Oscillospirales; family Acutalibacteraceae; genus DTU089. Next base: position 60,682 of record SVOT01000010.1, on the reverse strand, counting down.
TCAAAGGTTGAGGAGGCTGTTGAAAAATACAGCGTTCTCAGAACAGATATGGCTGTTGAAAGGGCAGACGTCTGTGTTATTATGATTGATGCCCTTGAGGGCTTCACTGAGCAGGACAGTAAGGTTGCAGGCAGAGCCCTTGAACAGGGCAAGGGCTGTATTATCGCTGTCAATAAATGGGATGCATACGAAAAAGACGGCAAAACAATGGATTCTTATCGCAAACAACTGATGAAGGATTTTTCGTTTATGTCTTTTGCCCCCATTATATTCATTTCTGCAAAAACGGGTCAGCGACTTGAGAGATTATATGATCTTATAAAGTTTGTTGATTCACAGAATGCTATGCGTATTAAAACGGGTCAGCTGAATGAAATCCTTGCGGCGGCTACTCTCAGAGTTCAGCCCCCCACGGATAAAGGTAAGCGACTTAAAATTTACTATATGACTCAGGCTTCAACAAGACCGCCAACGTTCGTGTGTTTTGTTAACAGTGCAGAGTTGTTCCATTACAGCTACCAGAGATATCTCGAAAATCAAATTCGTGAGGTTTACGGTCTTGAGGGTACACCCGTAAGGTTTGTAATAAGAGAACGAGACGATAAAAGCAAACATTAAATTAAAAGAAGCAGTTGCGTTGCAACTGCTTCTTTTAATTTTGTTTTCTTACGATTCTGTATTCATCATCCGCCCTGAAATATGGGCAAGCATCATTTGATGAGGTCAGAAATTTCAAGTATTCGTCTTCATCAAGCTCAATGTCGCAGAAATACTCCTCTAAATCCTCATCGTATCTGTAGTTTTCACACATATCGCACATAGCCATAAAAACACCTCATTTGTGGTATTTGCCATTGTTGTTGATTTGAAACGCTCTGTATATCTGCTCAAGTAATATAACTCTCATAAGCTGGTGGGGGAACGTCATTGGCGAGAAAGAAAGCTTGAAATCAGCAAGCTTTTTTATTTCGTCTGAAAGCCCGAATGAGCTGCCTATAATAAAAACTAAATTACTTTTTCCGTTTATTGCGGCGGTTTTAATGGCTTCTGCAAAGGCCTCGCTCGATTTTTCCTTGCCCTCAATGCACAGGGCGAAAACGTAGCTCCCGCCCGGAATTTTCTTTTTGATTTCCTCAGCTTCTTTTGTGAGTGCATTTTCAATTTCGTTGCGCGACGGGTTGTCGGATAACCTAACGGGTGTGAGTTCAATTAAATCCGGCTTACAGTAGGCGGATAACCTTTTTGCGTATTCGTCGATGGCATCTCTGAGATATTTCTCTTTGAGTTTTCCTAATGCAATAACAGTTATGTTCATTATTCTAATCCTAAATAAGGGGCGGGATTTATTTTGTTACCGTTGATTCTTACTTCAAAATGGAGATGGGCACCAAAGGAATAACCTGTGTTACCGACTCGACCGATTGCCTGACCCTTTGTTACAATATCGCCGGGGCTGACCATAAGTGAGTTGTCAAGCATATGTGCATAAAGGGTTTCAACACCGTTGCCATGGTCTATTACAACGTAGTTACCGTAACCGCCTGTGCTCCAGCCGGCTTCAGTAACAGTGCCGGTTGCACCTGCAACAACCAATGAGCCGGAGGCATTAGCACCGGAAATATCAATTCCTCTGTGGTAGCCGAGACTTCTGTTACCATAGGGTGAGGTGACTGTGAAAAGCCCCACAACGGGCCAACAGAAATAGCCTGTTGTCTGAAGAACACTATATGTGCCCAGAGAGAGGCTTTCTGCTCTGATGCCTCGTTCAATAATCTGTGATACAGGCTTTTGAACGGAAACACTCATAAGGTGTTCAGATAACACCTTTTTATCACCGATGTATGTTACAAGGTCAATGGCGTATTCTTTACCGTTTTTGCCAACACGGCGGATTCTGCTGTCACCGACAAAAAGGGTGTTCGTTTGTATATCAACCGTTTCAAACTCAACGGTTGAAAGGCTTTTTTCACATTCAGCGTGGCGTATCGAAAGTAAGCCAAGAGTTTTCAAAGAAAGGTCAAGCTGTTTTGTTTCCCATATTGAAGAATCGCCCTCGTCATAATAGGCATAAGCAAAAGCAATTTCTTCAGCAAATGAAACAACGGAATTCGGGTATTGCTTTTTGGAATTCTCTAAAAAAGAAAGGAAGGTTTTTCGGGCAGCCTGCCTGTCCTTAACGGCACACAAAAACTCGCCGTCAACATAAATTTCGGAAACCTTTATTCTGTCGGGGGCAAGCCTTGTGATGATGCTTTCTGAAAGAATGTCCGCAGGCTTTATGTTGCTTGCATCGGTTTCAACGTCTTCAAAAGAGATTTTGCCATCCCCCGAAAAATCGAGCGAATTAAGGGCTAATGCGCGGGCGTGATCAGCATCGTTGCGGGTCTGAGCGTAGCCGATTGTTTCGCCGTTAATCATCAATGCAACAGCTTTTGTTTTGTTACTGCTTGAGTTGAGATATACAACCGAAACAGCAACAACAGCCGTCGCAAGGATAAACGCGATGCTTCTCTTGAAAAAGGTCTTTGCCGAAGAGAAGGAGTCTTTATTGAATTTGAAAAATTTAGAAGGAAATTTAATCAATGCTCTGAAAAACGCGATAAATATTTCAGAAACTACGATACCAAGATTGGATATATAAATGTAAAGTGTTTTTAGTATAAGATTCATAACGACCTCAAAATAAAATAGATAAAATAAATATATCACATTTTTATAAGATAAACAAGGGGCACTAATATGTTTTGAAAAAATTTACAAATGAAAGGGGATGTAAAAAAAGCGCAGACCGCATAAAACAATATAAATCAATGGGGTTCCTGCAGGACTGATTCCTGTAAGAACCCCGTTTAATAAATAGACGTGAGTTATTTAAGAATTTTAAGTTTTATGCTACGAACAAACCTCGCCACTCGACGTACCTTTGTACGCCTTCGGGCAAACAAAAACAAGGCTGAAGCCTTGTTTTTGCTCGGTTTGTCCGTTCTGCATCTTTTTTTCCTATCCCCCAAAAAGGAGCTGTAAAAAAACATTCGTTTTTTTACAGCTCCTAATGGCTTGAATAATTACTTGTTATGAACCAAAATAGTCTGATTCAATGTAGTCAACACCCAAAGCACGGCAATAATTGAGTGCGAGAACGTCGTTTGCAGTCCACAAACCGACCTTCAAGCCCTTATCGTGAAATTCTTTAACCATTTTCGGTGTTGCAATTTTATATTCAGCATCAATATCGAAGCCGTATTCAATGCATTTGTGGTAATCACCGCAATTCTTGCCGTATGTGAGCATTATCTGCAGCTCCGGAAACGCTTCGTGAGTTTTTACAAGGTTTTCAAACTCAAAGGATTGAAGCGAGCATTTGCTCAAATCGTAAACCTCGCCCGCAAGGGTGAAAAGACGGTTTATATCCTCGTCTGAGAATTCACCTTTGAGCTCAATGAAGCAAATCATATTTGCATCTCTGCAGATTTCTAGGTAACGCTCAAATGTGCAAAGATAAACGGTTTCGTCGGATTTGGTGTTTTTAAGAGGCTTTTTTGTAAGCTCCTCATAGGTTGAGTCTGCAACAACAAGCTCGGTTCCGTCAAAAAAGGTTGCTTCGTCGTTGTGGTTTACAACAAAAACGCCGTCTTTAGTTATTCTTACGTCGGTTTCAATACCGCCGGAGCCGTTTTCAACAGCACTGAGGAAGGCTGCTTCGGTGTTTCCGGGGTGCTTGCCGCTGTGACCTCTGTGGGCTATCATACAAATGTCTTTATGTAATTCTTTGTTTAAAAAATGCAAGCCCGCTACGGCACCTGCAACAGTGCCTGTTGCAACGAGTATTTTTGTTATGGGTTTCATAGAATGCTCCTTTTGTTGCTATATATTTACTATCAAATATCATATTATTTTTGTCTGTTTTTGTCAATCTCAGAGATGTAATAATATTGACTTCCAAGTATTGTTTATTTTGTAAATATATGTTATTATATATAAGTGTATATCCTGAAAAGACGGTGATATCTTGAAAAACAACGAAATAAATATAAGAGACCCTTTTGTTTTGGTTTACAACAATAGATATTATATGTACGGTACACGTGCAAAAAATTTCGGTGTAAAAACCGGTGGCTTTGATGTTTATGTCGGTACAGACCTTGAAAATTGGTCCGACCCCATAACCGTTTTTGACTCTGAGGTGTACGGGATGAATACTCAGGTTAACTGGGCGCCGGAGGTTCATTTTTTAAACGATGCTTTTTATATGCTGGCAACCTTCACAAAGCCCGACGGGCTCAGAGGCACGTATATTCTCAAAAGCGATAAGCCGGACGGTATGTTCAAGCCTCATTCCACAGGCTCTGTCACACCCGACGGTTGGGAGTGCCTCGACGGTACGTTGCTAATAGAAAACGGCAAGGTTTATTGCGTTTTCTGCCACGAGCACACACAGATTCTTGACGGAACAATATGCTACGTTGAACTCAGCAACGACCTCACAAAAGCGGTCAGCGAGCCGGTTGAGCTTTTTGCGGCAAGCTCATTTCTTGAGCGCGAAGCAACCGAGGCAGACCACAACGTAACGGACGGGCCGTTTCTTTTCAGAAAATCAAACGGTAAGCTGATTATGATATGGTCAACCTGCAGCAATGGTTACGTTCAATGTGTCGCAACGTCGGATAACGGCTCTGTTTGCGGTAAATGGAGTCATCTGAAGCCCGTTTTTGACGATGACGGCGGTCACGGTATGATTTTCAAAGATTTAAACGGTCAGTTGATGTTGACACTTCATTGTCCGAATATATCATATGAAGAAAAGCCTGTTTTCTTTAAAATTAAAGAAACAGAAGATTCCATCGAAATAGAAGACTGATTCCCGGAGGTTAACTGTGGAAAATTTAGGTTATTTTAAAACAATATTTTTCAACTTTAAAGATCATATAGAAAACAGAACGCAAATATTGCGCCTTGCTATTGCAGATTTGAAAAAGACCTATAACGGCTCTGCTCTTGGCTGGGCGTGGGCGGTTATAAAACCCGTATTCACAATATTTGTTTATTGGTTTGCTGTTTCAATCGGCTTGCGTAACGGCAAAGATGTTGGTGACTATCCCTATTTATTGTGGCTTGTGGCTGGCTTGATTTCCTGGTTCTTTATGAGCGAGGCAATTCTTGGCGGCACAACCTGTATCAGACGCTATAGCTACCTTGTAACTAAAATGAAATACCCAATAACAACAATACCCACTTTCACAAACCTTGCGTTGCTTGTTGTTCACCTTGTGCTGATTGTGGCTGTTGTTATACTTTTCTGGATTATGGGTTATCCGCCCACAATATATTTGTTGCAGTTACCGCTGTACACAATGTTTATGTTTATGTTCTTTAACGCGTGGGGCTTGTTTGCGGGTATGGTTTCTTGTATCAGCAAAGACTTTTCAAACCTCATAAAATCAATTAACATAGGCTTTTTCTGGTTTTCAGGTATCATCTGGAACATCGACAATATTGCAGACAGAAAGCTTATTGACACATTTATGTCAATAAACCCCATAACATTTATTGCATACGGCTACAGAGATTGTTTTATCTACCATAAATGGTTCTTTGAGGAGCCTTTTGAGTTGATTGTATTTTTGGCTGAATATGCAGTTATTGCATTTTTGTCAATCTGGGCATACAGGAAGCTTCGTAAAGAGATTCCGGACGTTCTGTAAGGGTGGTTTTTGTATGAGAGAAACAGTTATTGAGTTAAAAAACGTTACAAAAAAATATAAGCTTTATTCAAGCACCCGTAAACGTCTTCTCGGTATTTTCTTTAAATTTATAAAATACAAAGAAAAGCTTGCGGTTGATGATGTCAGCTTCGAAATTAAACGCGGCGAATCCGTTGCGCTTTTCGGTAAAAACGGTGCAGGTAAATCGACTATTTTAAAAATGATAACGGGAGTTGCTTTTCCCACTGAGGGTGAAATCACCGTTAACGGCAGAGTAAGTGCATTGCTTGAACTCAAAAGTGGCTTTGATGCAGAGCTGACAGGTCGTGAGAATATTTATCTCAAGGGTCATATTCTCGGTCTCAGCGATGATGAAATTAAAGCACTTGAAGATACCATAGTCGATTTTTCTGAGCTTGAAGCATATATCGACCAGCCGGTCAGAACTTATTCAAGCGGTATGAAGTCACGTCTCGGTTTTGCTATAAACGTTAACATCAAGCCCGAAATACTTATTGTTGACGAGGCTTTGAGTGTCGGCGACAGTGCGTTTAAGACAAAATGCCGTGAAAAGGTTAACGAGATAATCGAGAAGGATAACGTAACCCTTCTATTTGTTACTCATCAGACTGCTGTTGCGGCGGAGTTCTGCACAAGAGGTATCGTTATGAAAAACGGTAAGCTTGTGTATGACGGCGAGGTTAACGATGCGTCTGAGTATTATAAAAAAATAATGGCAAAGAAAAAGCCGGAGGCTCCTAAAGCCAATGGCGGTAAAAATAAATAAGGAGTGATTATATGCCCGGTGGAATTTTATCAGGTATTATTTCAATCATAATGTCATTTATTACAATGATAACTTCAATGTTTGGGATAATTCAGAACAGACCCGATAATTCTGTTGTGCAAGGATTTGAAACAAAGGAGGCAGGCGCCATGCGAATTATGTCATTTAACATTCGCTGCACAAACGTAGGAAAAGATTCATGGGAAGATCGAATAGGAATCGTTTCTCAAACAATAATTGAGTCTGAAGCTGATTCGGTAGGTGTGCAGGAGGCTACCCCCGAATGGATGGCGGCTCTTAGAGAAACTGTTGGTGATATGTATGCCTATGTTGGTGTTGGTCGTGATGACGGCGACAACGAGGGCGAATATTCAGCAATCTTCTATCTCAAGGATAAGTATAACGCTATTGACAGCGGAACATTCTGGTTGTCAGAGACGCCCGATAAAGTGTCCTTCGGTTGGGATGCGGCTTGCAGACGTGTTTGCACTTGGGTTGTTCTTGAAAACAAAGAAACATCCGAAAAATATGTTCACATCAACAGCCACTTTGACCACATCGGTATTTCAGCAAGAAAAAACAGCGTGGATATGATTGTTGATAAAGCTAAGGAATACACCGATTTACCCGTTGTTTTTACAGCAGATATGAACGTTAAACAGGGTAGCGATAACTACAATCAGTTTGTTGAATCCGGTGTGCTTCGTGATACTAAGTTTGCAACAACCAATACAATGGACTATTGTACATATCACGACACAAAGCCTCAGAATCATAAAGATGACGTTATCGACTACGTTATGATTAACGAGCATTTCGACGCAGTTGCCTATAGAGTTGTTACAGAGGGGATTGACGGCAGATTTGTTTCTGACCATTACCCGATATATGCAGATTTGATTATTAAATAATAAGACATAAAAAAATAAGCCATCCGATTGCTCGGATGGCTTATTTTTTTGTTATACTCAGTTATGCGCTTTTCCAAGCTTTCTTTGGAAGAGCTTGATAACCTCAACAATTGGTATGATGAGGAATGCAAGACCGAGAGAAATTGCATAAGCTTTTGCATCGAGGTGAGCAAAGCCGAAAAGATTTGAAAGGAAGTTGATTTCAACAACTGCAGTTGTGAGAAGGAATGAACCGATCATTGCGCCATAAAGAGCTATGTTGTGTTTGCCCTTGAAGAGCATTGCAACAGCTGAGCCTCTCTGTGAGCGCATATTGAATGAGTGGAAGATTTCACACATTGCCATGGTGAAGAATGCCATTGTCATACCTTCGCTACTGTCGCTGATGTTGCTGAATGCGAATGCTGCACCTGTTTCAAGGCACTCAAGATATTCGCCGATATAGAAAGCGGTAACAGTGAGAACACTTACGAGAAGACCCTGGTATGCACAGTCAACTCCGAGACCGCCGGAGAAAATGCCGTCTGTTTTGCTTCTGGGCTTTCTCTTCATAATGTTTGATTCGGGCTTTTCAAGACCAAGTGCAAGAGCGGGGAAGCAGTCTGTAACAAGGTTGATGAAAAGAAGGTGAGGGGCTTCAAGAATTACAAAGCCCATGATTGTTGCAAAGAAGATTGAAACAACCTCGGAAAGGTTTGAACCGAGAAGGAACTGGATAGCCTTACGTATGTTGTCGTAAATTCTTCTGCCTTCACCGACTGCAGAAACGATTGTTGCAAAGTTGTCGTCGGTAAGAACCATATCGGCAACGTTCTTTGTAACGTCTGTACCTGTGATACCCATACCAACGCCGATGTCAGCACTCTTGATAGAGGGGGCATCGTTAACGCCGTCACCGGTCATTGCAGTTACGTAGCCTTTGCTTTTCCAAGCGTTGACGATTCTTGTTTTGTGTTCGGGTTGAACACGAGCGTAAACGAATACGTTTTCAACGATTTTTTCAAACTCTTCGTCAGAGTATTTATCAATGTCGCTACCCATCATAGCCTGTGAATCATCAGTAAGAATACCGAGCTCACGTGCAATGGCTTTGGCTGTGTTGATGTGGTCGCCTGTGATCATAATGGGTGTGATACCTGCGCTGCGGCATTCAACGATAGCATCCTTAACCTCGGGACGTACAGGGTCAATCATACCTGTGAGACCGATGAAGATCATATCATATTCAAGAGATGCTGAATCGTAAACCTCGGGAGCAGAAGAGTATTCTTTGAATGCAACAGCAAATACACGAAGAGCCTTGTTACCCATTCTTGTGTTTTCTTCTGCAGCCTTTGCGAGAATGTCGTCTGTCATGTCAACAATCTGACCGCCTACAAGAGCTTTTGTGCATTTCTTGAGGATTTCGTCGGGAGCACCTTTGGTGTACTGAACGAATTTGCCGTCAACTGAGTGAACTGTTGACATCATTTTTCTGCCTGAGTCAAAGGGAACCTCGCCTGCTCTGGGGTTTGCAGCAACAAGGTCGGCCTTTTTCAGACCAAGTGTTGCAGCGTAGTTGATAAGAGCAACCTCGTCGGGCTCGCCTGTGCTTTTTCCGTTTTCTTCAACCTCAGCGTTGGTACAAAGAGCCATTGCAGTTGCAAGAACTTTTTCGTCCTCAGCGTAGTGGTCAACAACAGTCATAACGTTCTGTGTGAGGGTACCTGTTTTATCTGAACAGATAATCTGTGTACAACCGAGTGTTTCAACCGCATTCATTTTACGGATGATGGCATTCTTTTTCGACATATTGGTAACGCCGATTGAAAGAACGATTGTCATAACGGCAACAAGACCTTCGGGGATAGCCGCAACAGCGAGGGCGATAGCGACGATGAAGGAATGGAGTGCTACGTCGAAAAGAACGGCGTTTTCTGCCAGGAAATACTGAGTTATAAGATTGTATGCAAAAATAATTACGCACACACCGATAACAAGCTTTGTGAGGATTTTTGAAAGCTGTTCAAGCTTGATTTCAAGAGGTGTTTTACCCTCTTCTGCAAGAGCAATTGCGTTTGCAATTTTGCCCATTTCGGTATCCATACCTGTTGCAACAACAACAGCTTTACCACGGCCGTAAACAAGTGTTGAGCCCATATAAGCCATATTCTTACGGTCACCGAGGGGAACCTCGTCGCCCTTGTCTTTTGAAAGGGTGAGTGCTTTAACGAGCTTGTTTACGGGGACAGACTCACCTGTAAGAGCCGCCTCTTCGATTTTCATGCTGGAGCATTCAAAAATTCGGCAGTCTGCAGGGATAGCGTCACCTGCGTCAAGAAGGATAACGTCGCCGACAACAAGGTCTTCACTCTTGATGTTTTCGACCTTACCGTCACGCAGAGTCTTTGTTGTTGCGGCAGCCATCTTCTGCAATGCTTCAACAGCCTTTTCTGCTTTGTTTTCCTGAACAACACCGAGAACGGCGTTGATAAGAACAACAACAAGGATGATAATTGAATCAGTCGGGGGAACGAAACCGCTCGCTTCAATCATTTCTGTAGCCGCAGAGATGACAGCGGCAACAAGAAGGATGATAATCATCGGGTCTTTCATCTGGTCAAAGAACTTTTTGAGTGTAGAATCCTTTTTTGCTTCTGCAAGCTTGTTTTTACCGTTTTTTTCAAGTCTTGCGGCAGCTTCTGCGGAAGATAAACCGTTTTCGTTGGAGCTTACTTCTTGAAATACGGCTTCAGCAGATTCAAGATAGTGTTTCATTGTTTCTTTCCTTTCTGTTTTTATCAAAATCGGAGTAATAAAAATAAAAGACTTCTACCGAGTGTACGGTAAAAGTCTCACTCTTTAAGGTATTGGCGGGCAATTTGCCGGGAATGACGCCAACACCACGCTACGCGCGAGTTACTCCCTTTTGTCCAAGACATTATACAATATTATTGTAGCTTTGTAAATACTTTTTATATATTTTGACATTTACTTCAATTTTGTTGCTTTTTACGAAAATGCTTTGGTTAATATATGCATATTTACAATGTCGGTATTGTTGAAGAATTACAAAATAAGTCAATATTTGCAACTGAACTTGTAAAGCGTTTTTTTGTGTGATATAATTTGTATTGTGTAAGTCTGTGTAAAACAGATAATAAAATATGGAAAGGGTCTTTCTGTAATGAAAAAAAGTATGAAAAAACTCATAGCACTTGTGCTTTCGCTTATTCTTGCAGTGAGCGTAGCAGTCGTTCCCGTCAGTGCAAATCTTGATTCACCTTTTGAAGCATATGAATCAAGCTTTGAACTTATTATTGACTTTTTCAAAAAAATTCTTGCACTTTTCGGCAGCACAAATGATGCCTCTAATGTTTCAATAGTTGAAATGGAAACGGGTGAGGTTGTTTCAAGAAAAGCCAAGACCGATACAACTCACGCTTCCACAATCACAAAGCTTAATAATGGCGACCTTATGTCAGCCTGGTTCGGCGGCAGCGGTGAGGGCGACGCTGATGTAAGAATCTGGTTCTCCGTTTACAGTGACGGCGAGTGGTCAGAAGCAAAACAGATTCCTTCAGAGGATACAGTTGCTCACTGGAACCCCGTTCTTGAAAACTTCGGTCTTTTCACAAGACTTTATTACAAAGTTGGTGAAGATACAGAAAATTGGGTCACAAAATATGTTGATACATATAACAACGGCAAAACCTGGACTTCTGCAAAAGAGCTTGTTGAGGGTGATACATCAGGTGGCAGGGGCCCCGTAAGAAGCAAATTGCTCACAACCTCCAAGGGTGTTATTATCGCCCCCGCTTCAACAGAGCAGGGTGAATGGAGAGCATTCTTTGATATTTCTGAAGACGGCGGCAAAACCTGGACAAAAACTGCTTTTGTTGAATCTGACACCGAGATGATTCAGCCCACACTTTGGGAAGACCTCGACGGCGGAATTCACGCTTTCTTCAGAACAAAAGCTGGTAAGATTTACCGTAGCGATTCAACTGACGGCGGTTATACATGGTGCGAAGCATACCCCATTAACCTTCCCAACAATAACAGCGGTATTGATGTTGTTATGAGTGACAATGGCTGGCTTTGGCTTGCATATAACCCCATCGCAATCAGTGGTATGAGAAACACACTTATGCTTTCTGTTTCTAAGGATGGCGGCGAAACATGGGAAGACGTGGAAGTTCTTGCTGATAACATTCTTCCTTTTAATGAATATTCTTACCCCTCAATGATTATTGACGGTAACACTCTTTACATCACATTCACATACGAACGCCAGAGAATCGATTATGCAATAATCGAATTTGCTGATTAATTTTATGATTTTTAAAGAGGCTGTAAAAACTTTTGTTTTTACAGCCTCTTTTCTTGCCGTTTCGGGGTTTCGTAAAAGTTTCGATTTGTTTCAGAACGTGAATAACGGTTGTTTATAGTGTGAAACAGTGGAGTTAAATGGTTGTTGACAGTGCCGAAATTGTTGCAGATACACAAATATTAACCGTTTTTTATTGATAAAAAACAACAAATGTGTTATATTATCTCAAGAGATTTTGTGAATTATTCATAAAATCTCTATAAATACGTTTGAATGTATTAAGGGAGATAATGAAATGAAAAAAACAAGAAGAATCCTCTCGTTTGTTCTTTCGGTTGTTATGCTTTTGAGCATAGGCTTGGTGCCGGTCAACGCTGAAACCGATTACAAAATTGAAAAAGGTTCAATAGTCGGTAGCGGTGACGTTACCGATACAACACACGCTTCAACTATCGAATTGTTAAGCAACGGTGACCTTATGGCTGCTTGGTTCGGCGGTAGCGGCGAAGGTGACGATGACGTAAGAATATGGTATTCTGTTTATTCAAACGGCGGTTGGGGAGAAGCAAAACAGGTCCCCTCTGAAGATACCGTTGCCCACTGGAACCCTGTTCTTCAAAATTTTGGTGAATATGTAAGACTTTATTACAAAGTGGGTACAGATACAAAAATCTGGGTTACGAAATATTGTGATTCTTATGACGGCGGTGAAACCTGGACACCTGCAAAAGAGCTTGTTGAAGGCGACACATCCGGTGGCAGAGGACCCGTTAAAAATAAATGCCTCGTAACAAAGGACGGAACAATAATTGCCCCGGCATCCGTAGAGCATGGCGATTGGAGAGCATTTTTTGACATCTCTGAGGATGGTGGCAAAACCTGGACAAAAACCGATTTTGTTGTTTCTGATGCAGAAATGATACAGCCGGCACTTTGGGAAGATGCAGATGGTAACATACACGCATTCTTCAGAACAAAATCAGGTAAGATTTACCGTAGCGATTCTACCGACGGCGGTTACACATGGTGCGAAGCATATAAAATCAACCTTCCCAATAACAACAGTGGTGTTGATGTTGTTATGAGCGAAAACGGTTGGCTCTGGCTTGCATATAACCCCATTTCAGTTAACGGTTTAAGATACAAGCTTCGCCTTGTTGTTTCAAAGGATAACGGCGAAACATGGGAAAAGGTTACAGAAATTGATTCTTCTGCAATTATCTGGCACGAATTCTCATACCCCGCAATTATTGCCGACGGCAATAACATCTATCTCACATACACATACAAGAGAAGCAAAATTAAATATATGTTTATAGAATTCTAATGCAAAAGAGGCTGTTTTCAGCCTCTTTTTTATTTTGGTTCAATTATTACAGGTTGTATTTGTTTGCCTGAAAGTGCCGCATCAAGAGTTGCGGGGATTAGTGTGAAATCCGCAACCATTGAAGTGGGCTTGTTTTTGAAATTATCCTGACCAAAGGGTACAAAATAAATGTTTTTATAGTTGAGCAATGCTCCTATGTTTTTTGATGCGTTTGCGAGAGCGTCATTTGTTGAGGGTGCGATAATAAGCGGTCTTGCATTTCTGAGGTGAGCCTTTGCCGCCAGCGTTACACAGGAATCTGTAATGCCGTAGGCGAGCTTTGCAAGGGTGTTGCCTGTGCACGGTGCAATAATCAGCGCATCAAGAAGCTTTTTTGGTCCGATTGGCTCAGCGTCGGGAATGGTGTGTATGATTCTGTTACCCGTAATTTCTTTTATCTTTGCAATCCAGTATTTTGCATCGCCAAACCTTGTGTCACAAGTGTACGAGTTTTCTGACATAATCGGAATAATGTTGTAACCGCAGGCTGCAAGATTTTCAATTTCTGCAAAAACCTCCTTGAAGGTGCAGAATGAACCGCAAAGAGCAAATCCAATTGTTTTCAATCTGAGAACCTCCTTGCTTCAATTATTGGAAGAATAGAGCGACCGATTATTTCTCCTGCACTTTTCGGCGCAACCTTGCCTGGGAGTGAACCGGCTTTTATGACATTAAGCGCCAGCTCCTTGGCGGCTTGGAAATCTATTCCGAAAGGTGCCGAAGCGGTTTCAATGATAAGGCAATCGGGCTTTAGATTTTTTAATTCAGATAAAGACAGAATTTTCGCGGGGACTGTGTTAATTACAACATCATAATCAGACTGCTCGTTTTTTAGTTCATAATAATGCTTTGGTATTAAAGCCTTTGTGTGTATATCAGCAAAGTCTTTTTCTTTTCTTGCGAAAACTGACACCTCTGCTCCAAGTGCTTTGAGGGCGACAGATAAATTCTTCCCCACCTTGCCGTTGCCGAGAACCGCACATTTCATACCGTGGATTGTAATCGGAAGCTCCTGCAATATGATTTGTATAACGCCTTCTGTGGTTGGCACAGCGTTATATATTGCAAGCTCCTCGAGGTTGAAATAATCACAAAACGGAACAGATCTTGCTGAAAGCTCCTCGCAAAAGCTGTTGGGTAGTTGTCCGCCAAAAAACATTTTATCCGGGGTTGCAAGGGCATAAATATCTGATATGGGGATTTTCTCATCAAACAGCGGAGCGTTAAGCGTTATTCTGTCACGAGTGAAGGGGAGTGGCAGGATTATATAATCTGCGCCCCTCATCGCTTCACTGAGGGTTTTAAAACAATCAGCCTGATTAAAAGCGTAATAGCAAACCTTTAGACCGTTGTTTTCCAAATATTCACCGATATATAATGAGCGGTTATCTCCGCCGAGGATTAAATACACGTTTTCTTTCATAAAATAATCAGTCCTCTCGGTATATAATATTCCGAGGAAAAGAACTTGTGATTAATATAAAACAGGCTGTAAAAACAAAAGTTTTTACAGCCTGTTAAAGAGTTGTGTTTTATTTATTTTTTTGCCTTTTGGGGCTTCATCATCAGCATACCGATACCCATAATTACACCGAATACAATAAGGTAGAAGAAAACGGGACATGTAAAGCCCTGACCTGCTTCCTTGGCGGTGATGTAGGGAATGTAGCCGTGTGAATAAACAGCAGCGAATACCATAAAGGCGGAGCCCACAATACCGAGAGTCGGAAGAACAAATCTCTTTAAAGCGGGAAGCTCTTTTTCTTTTCTCATAAACTGAATGAACATGGGAATGTAAAGAGCGTAAATTGTAATAATGGGAAGCTCTGACGAGTCAAAGCTGAACTTGCCGAACCAAGGTGTAGCAGCAAGGTTTGCACCATAGAAATATACAAGCCATGCGGCAACAACAACAAGACCGACAATACAGGAGTTTGAAGGCATTCCTGAGCCATTGTCAACCTGTTTCATAAGATTAACCTTGGGACCCATATTACGAACAGAAAGCGAATAGAAGCCGCGGATACAGCCGATGAGAAGACCGTTAAGAGTACCGAGACAGGAAACTGCAACAAAAAGGTTAAGAATGTTACCGAAAACATTACCGAAAACAGTTACAAATGCGGGAGCTGTACCTTCGTCGATAAGCGTCTGAACGGGAGCGCCGCCTGCAACACCGATATAATAGAATAAGTAAATTGCAATAATAATGAATCCGCCAAGAACAAGAGCTATAGGAAGGTTTTTCTTGGAGTTTTTAATTTCAGAGTTGATTGATGTAGCAAGAATCCAGCCCTCGTATGCGAATGCTGTAGCAACAACGGCACCGAAAAGCGGGGAGAATTCGCCTGTGCCTGTGCCGAAGTTAGTGGCAAGGATAGACGAGGTTTCGCCTGCAAGGTTGTGTGTCAAGCCGTAAATTGTGCCAACAACAGCCATCAAAAGAAGGGGGATGAGCTTGATAAAGGTTGCACCGATCTGAAGCTTACCCGCAAGCTTTGATGAAAGTGTGTTGACTGCGAAAACGAAAATGAGAATGAAGCCTGCCAAAAGGAAGGTTTCGGAGCTCGTAACGGGGTTGCCGTTAAGCTGAAAATCGGGGTTAACAGACGTTAAGAAAACAAGGAAGTATCTTGCGGTGAGCCAGGCAAGAACAGAGGTCATTGCAGGTGTGTAAATAACTGTTGAGAAAAAACCCATAAAGTAAGCATATTTACCGCCTATAGTTGCTTCTGCATAGTCAACGAGACCGTTAACCTTCTCGTAGCGCTGAGCCATAACGCAGAACGCAAGCACGCAGAAAATCATAACAAGACCGCCGATTATCCAAGCAAGGATACCCATAGGCATGTCGCCGTTTGTTTTTTGAAGAATTGCCTGTGCTTTGAAGAAAACACCCGAGCCTACAACAGTACCTACAACCATGCAGATAGCCATCAATAATCCGTATTGTTTTTTTAATCCGTTTTCCATAAAATCACCTCTAAAGATTTTAGTTGTTGAAAAAGTGTTTGTCGAGAATTTCAGAAGCCGTAATTACAAAACTTACACAAGGTCGTGTTTTATAATACTCCGCAGTCCTCGGCGATGATACAAATGAAGATTTGCCGATTGTTCCCAAAAGCTCACGGCAGATATATGTCGTGTGAACTGCTGTGAATTCATTAGCGAGTTGCTGAATTAATTTGTAGTGATTGTCCTTTTTTTCTTTGTCGTCTGTGTCAGAATAACCGCAAAGAAGCCCGGCAACCATAAACATTCCCGTAACTGCTCCGCAAACCTCACGAAGACGCCCCATACCGCCGCCGAAGGAGGATGAGAGCTTCAACGCAGTTTCAAAATCAATTCCGCAGTCTTCTGCGAATGCACCAAAAACAGCCTGTGAACAGTTGCAGCCCGTAGAGAAAAGCTCAGCAGCTTTTTCGGAATGGCTCTTCAAATAAATCACCTCACAGTTTACAGTATAACACAAATTACGCAATGTTCAACAATTTTTTTTAGGTTTGCAAAGATTTGTTGAATAATTTTACCTGATGTGGTATATTAGTAAAAAGTCAAAACAGAAGGGTAAATTAAAGTTAAATTATGAAATTGTCACTTGTTGTTCCTTGCTTCAATGAAGAATCAAACGTGCTTCGCTTTTTTAATGAGGTTGTTTCTGTTTTTAAAGGTGCTGTTTCTGATTATGAAATTGTGTTTGTTAACGACGGCAGCACCGATAATACTCAGAATGAGCTTTCTGCAATATATAACAATGCCCCCGAGCGTGTTCAGGTTCTTTCTCTGAGCCGTAATTTCGGTAAAGAGGCGGCAGTTTATGCCGGTCTTTCCTACGCACAGGGCGATTTGGTTTGCATTATTGATGCGGATTTGCAGCAGCATCCCGAGGTTGTTATTGATATGCTCAGAACAATGGCGGCGGATGACAGCATAGATTGTGTCGCCGCTTACCAGGAAAATCGAAAAGAAAGCAAAGTAATGTCTGCGGTTAAATCCTGCTTTTATAAATTCATAAATAAAATTGCAGATGTTGATTTTGTCAACGGTGCTTCCGATTTCCGACTTATGAAGCGCAAGATGGTGGATGCGGTGCTCAGTATGAGCGAATACCACCGTTTTTCTAAGGGTATTTTCAGTTGGGTTGGCTTTAACACGGTTTACGTTCCATATACAGTCAAAGAGCGTGAGTTCGGCGAAACAAAGTGGAGCTTCGGCAAGCTGTTAAAATATGCAATAGACGGCATTATTTCATTTTCAACCTTTCCCTTGAAGTTGGCTACCGGTGTTGGTCTTGCAACGTCATTTGCATCGGTAATATATCTTATTGTTGTTATAATTCAAAAGCTTTTCTTTGGAATTGACGTCCCCGGTTACGCAACAATAGTCGTTCTGGTTTTGTTCTTGGGCGGTATGCAGCTGTTTTGCCTCGGTCTTTTGGGTGAGTATATTTCAAAAATTTACGTTCAGGTTAAAAACAGACCGATTTTTGTTTTGAAGGAGCATTTGGGTAAGAATGTTAAAAAAGATTAAAATACTCGCCACGAAATACAAAGAATTGATTTTGTACGTTGTATTCGGTGTTTTAACAACGCTTGTTAATTTCGGCGTATTCTGGATTTTCACAAAAATCCTCGGTGAGAATCTCTACCTTTTTAATAACGCTGTTGCATGGGTTGCGGGCGTGGTTTTTGCGTTTGTAACGAACAAGCTTTTTGTGTTTGAATCAAAAAGCTGGCACTTTAAAAAGGCGGGTAAGGAGCTTGTTGAATTTTTCGGAGCAAGACTTTTCAGCTTCGGCGTTGAAGAGGGCGGAATGTGGCTGTTTATTTCCGTTCTCGGCTTTGGTGCAAAGATAGTTGAGGTTTTCGGTATCGCGATTTCAGGACAGATGCTTGTAAAGCTCGCACTTGCGGTTATAGTCGTAATACTCAACTATTTCTTCAGCAAATTCATTATTTTTAAAACCAAACAAGGTGACAGATGATTCTGTCACCTTGACAAATTTTTTCTGTTTGCTATAATATCAATCGTGTCAAAACTGAATATGCCCACATAGTTCAACGGATAGAATAAGTCCCTCCTAAGGATTAGATATAGGTTCGATTCCTATTGTGGGTGCCAGAAAAGAAACAACCTTTGTCTACCAAGACAAAGGTTGTTTCTTTTCAACTAAATCCACCCTGTCGGGTGGGTGAAATCATCTTCGATGATGAAATCCCCTCCGGGGACGAAATCCGCCTCGACGGCGGATGGGTGGATTTAATTTCATCTGCGAAGCAGATTTCATCCGAGCTTCGCTCGGATTTCATCGCGCTTGCGCGATTTCATTGAAATTCATTGAATTTATGATATAATGTAGCCGAAGAGGTGATCTTGATGACTGAAAACAAGCTTGCAGATATGTCAACAGAATTTGCAATTCAAATCTTAAAACTAACTGAAAACATTAAAGGGCATTATTCTCTGTCTAATCAACTTGAGCGAAGTGGCACAAGCATCGGCGCAAATATTCGTGAGGCAAAATATGCGCACAGCCGTCCTGATTTTATTGCCAAGTTGCAAATTGCTTTAAAGGAATGCTATGAAACAGAATATTGGATTGAAATAGCACAAAAAGCCGGTATTATCACTGATGATGTTGCGAAGAATGCTTTGCATGACTGTGGTTCAATTCGCAGAATGCTCATCTCTTCCATCAACACCGCAAAGGAGAACAACAAATAATGGAATATTCTATTAAAAGTGCACGCCTTCGGTGCGTGAGTGGAACGCATCGCATTACTTATCATAGCGAAGCGACATTACTTATCACTTGTTTAAAAATAAGCATAAGGATGATGTACAAAAAGAAATTTTTTTACAGCTTCGTTTGTTTATTCCCTCCTTTTTCGGCAAAAATGTTACAAAGGAGAGATATGTATGCCAAAAGAAAACGATAATATAAAAAATGGGAGCTTTCACGTTAATCCTGAAGAAATGTCCGTAAAATCTGCCGTGAATTGTCCGGAGGATTGCGAAGAAATGGTTAATTCCTACGGAACCTACAACATCCAACCGACGGCTAATAACGACAACGATTTTCCTGCTATTGCCCAGGGTACGCCGCCATATATGGCAAAGCGCTCCCGAAAATTTTACAGAGGCGCCCGCGACAGGAACCCTGCCGCAGACACCTCAGATAAGCATTGTCTTTAATTTGCTTCCTCGGCCGATTCGTTTATTTTATTCGTGTCGGCCGGGGCTTTTTCTTTTGAAAGGGGGAGCTTGACGGATGCAGTGAACATATCGCCGTCAATTTCAATAACGAAAATGCCGTTCTGAAGCTCTGTGAAGCTTCGTGCGATTGAAAGACCAAGACCGCTTCCGTCGGTTGTTCTTGAATTATCACCTCTGACAAATCTTTCGGTCAGTTCATCCGGTGTTATGTTAAGCTTCTCCCTGCTTATGTTCTTTATTGCAAAAACACCAAAGCCGTTCTCTTTATATATGTCAACATAAACACGTGTGCCTGTTAATGAATATTTTTTCGTGTTTGAGAAAAGATTGTCGATTATTCTGAAGGTGTGCTGGCTGTCTGCATCAACAATTATATTTCCTTGTCTTTGGTTGAGAATAACGTCAAGACCCACGTTTTCAAGCACATCACTGTTTTCGCCCACGGCTTGCAGTGCAAGCTCATTAAGGCAAACTGCACGGGGTGTCATTTTTATGTTGCCGGAGCTTGCTTTGCTTGCTTCTGTCAAATCCTCAATAAGACGTTGAAGCTTTTTCGATTTGTCATCAAGAATGTCGAGATATTTGTTGGCATCCTCACCACGGATATCGCACATTTTAAGAAGTGAAACGTAGTTAATAATAGACGTTAACGGCGTTTTTAAATCATGTGAAACGTTGGTGATAAGCTCGGTTTTCAGGTGTTCGCCTTTGATTGCATTTGTAACTGCAGTTTCAACGTTGTCACGGCAAGCCCCCAAATCAAGGGCAAATCTGCGAAGAGGCTTTACGTAACATTCAGGGTTGATAATGGTGCTGTAGGTGCCCTCTTTTATTTGTTCGGCTATATTTGCAAGGCTTGCAACACCCTTTATGAATCTCAAAGAGTAAACAACGCAAACACAGTTAAATGCAACGATAAGTATAATTGCGTAGACAAAGAAGCTCGTGAAGCAAAGCGCCAAAAGAAACAGGTTAAACGCAAAGTGGAAGAATAGTGCAAAGGTCAGCCGGCGCTTCAGACTTTTGCCGGTTACATTTAGCGGTGCAAGGCTTTGGCTGAGAGCCTTGCACTTGTTTACCGTGAAGCCGATGAGGAATCTGTTTTTTAACGTTCCTGCATTTCTGTTGTGTGCAATATATAAAACAAAATCAGCAATTACCCAGGCGAACAAGCTGCCTGCAAGGCTGAAAATCAGTTTAATTGTGTTATCTGTAATGATCCACAGGAAGCTGTCAGGAAGTCTTTCGGGAAAATAATCTGCACCAAGTGAAACAATTAATACAAAGCCGATTCCAACAAGCAGAATTAACGTGAATAAAAATCTGATTACAAATGGCGTTTTGTCGGTGTTTGATATGAAAGCCGTGCCGTCGGCGGATATTTTGCTTACGTTACAGCTTACTGCAAGCGAGGCAAGTGCCATAACAGAAAAAATAATTGAAAACACAAGGTAAAAATCAGCATTTTTATTTTTAACTGTGTTGAAGGAATTGTAAAGATTAAAGTAGCTGTCGCCTTGCTTGATATCTGAATTCAGCTTTAAAAGGAGAGTATAGCCCCTGAAACGGGATTCGTAAAAATCCTCATCGTAGCTAACGTGACTTATTATGTCAGTCCCTACAAGAAATTTGAAAAAGTTTGACTCAGTCGGGCGTTTCGGCACGGGCGATTTTAAATCGTTGCCGTTGAACTCAACGCTGTAAAGTGAATCCTTGTAAAGAAGGTCTGAAAAATTGTTTTGCTGGCTTTTTGTGAGATTAGAAATAACTGCCCCCGTTTCGTTGTCTCTTAACACAAATTGAATGTTAACAAGGGAATCAAGTAATTCTTTTATATAAGATATTTCGTCGTCATAAATATGTCGGAGCTCGGATTCAAGCTCGTTTTCGAGCTCGGTTTTTATTGTATCATGGCTTGTTGCATCGTTAACTATAGTGAACAATGCGGAGCGAAGCTGGTTGTATTTTTGCTCCCACGCTTCAATGGAGGAATATGACTTTTCGAGTCTGAACAGTTCTTCATCTGCGGGAATGCTTACGGAAACACTTGTTGCCTCAATTGTGTTTTGGTTACTTTCCCAATCATAAACTATGATATTTTTGCCGGGGTAGTATTCCTCCAATTCTCCCATTGTTGCCCACGTGTTGTTTGTGGGATTGAAATAAAAATGGGTATCGGGATTGTAATAAACGATAAAATCTCCTGATTCATGGGCATTATCGTCGGGCTTTAATTTTTTAAGCTCCTGAATTGTGTCAAAAAGCTTGATTGCACGGTCTGTATACTCCTGCCAACGGACTTTTATGTTTCCGGCCTCCTCGGTTTTTAAAAAGTCCTCATAGCTCATATCAGGGGTGAAGGTGTTCATATATTTTTTTAAGTAAGAGATGTTGTAAAAATCCGATTCAAAAGCCTCGTGAAAAGCGGGAGTATTTTTGAATTCGGTGTCTTCACCGGCAAAGAAAAGCACTTTTCTGGTGTAATTTAAAATGTTTGTTGATGCCAGAAAAGCAAAAACACCAACAAAGAATATTGAGAAAAATCTTACGGATAAATTATATTTATACTTTTTCGATTTTGTAGCCAATTCCCCACACCACCTTTAAATATTTCGGTTCCTTCGGATTAATTTCGATTTTTTCACGTATTCGTCTTATGTGAACGGTAACTGTTTTGTCACCTGCCATACAGGGCTCGCCCCAGACGGCCTCATATATCTGCCCGGCAGAAAGTATGCAGCCCAGATTTTTCATAAGGTATTCCACGATGCCGTATTCAGTAGCGGTAAGCCTTACGCTTTCGCCGTCAACGGTTACCTCGTGGGCTATGGTGTCAACACACAAACCGCCCGTTGTAATGGTACCTTTTTTGATTTCACGGCTACCCAAAGAGCAGAAGCGCCTTATCTGACTTTTGATTCTTGCGGTCAGCTCCAAGGGGTTAAAGGGCTTTGTAACGTAATCGTCTGCGCCGAAGCCCAAGCCTGTTATTTTGTCGGTGTCCTCACTTTTTGCTGAAAGCAGAATTATGGGAGTGTTCCTTGTTTTTCGGATTTGAAGCGTTGTTTGTAATCCGTCAAGCTCCGGCATCATTATATCAAGCACAATACAATGAATATCGTTATTTTCAAGAATCTCCAATGCCTGTTTCCCGTTTTCGGCAAGAAAGGGCTTGTAGCCCTCCATATTGAGATAAATCTCAATGGATTTTAAAATCTCTCTGTCATCATCACAAATTAAAACATTATACATAAAGCGTACCTCCTGATAGCTTGCAGTTTGATTATATTTCTTCAATGTTAAGAAAAAGGCAATAAAATTATTACGAATTTCTTACAAATTCAAGTTTTTGCTTCATATTTTCTTTTTTCTTCAAATTATATCAGAAAAAACTAAAATAATACAGCACACAACGACTCTTTTTTTGCACTGTTTTTATTAAAATAAAACTATCAATGTTTAGGAGATTAAATATGAGTGTAAAACAGGTAGTGGGTGTGCCTGAGAGAAGATGGAAAATTCAAAAAAGCAAAATACAAAAAGTAACAGTGGTCAGGCATTTCAGTTGCTTCGTTTTAGGCTTTCTTTTCAGCTTGTCTGAGCTGGGTGAAAATTTTTCGCCGTTCGGTGTGGCGTTTGCTTCGGCAGTTTCGGGTCAATTCTCTCTGAGCGCCTGTGTGGGCTCGGTTCTCGGCTGGCTGACCGTAACCGATTCCGTTGCCTCCTTGCGATATATTGCCGCGGTGTTGGCTGTTTGTGTTGTTAAAAATGCTCTGAAATCATTTTCCGGTATTTATCAGTCACGAGGTGAAGCGGTGGGGGTAGCTTTTTTGTGCCTTAGTGTTACGGGCTTTGCAACGGTTTTTGCCAACGGGCTGAGCTTTTATTCTGTTGCATTTTGCTTTGTAGAAAGTGTTGTAGGTGCTACATCAGCATTTCTGTTTTATAAGGTGAAATCATCCTGCAACATAAAGGGTGGACTTAGTTTGCTTTCACCGTCTGAAATAACGACTCTCGGTGTTTGCGTTATGCTGTTGCTTCTTGCTTTGCGTAATTGGAGCGTTTTCGGGATTTATCCCGCCCACGTTGTTTGCGGAGTAATTGTGAGCCTTTGTGCATATTATAACCGTGAATCGGGCGGCTCTGTAAGCGGCATTTGTGCGGGTGTTACCATGGGCTTGGGAACAGGTAACTTGTATCTTCTCGGAGTATATTCTCTGGGTGGACTTGCTTGCGGTGTCTTTTCACAATTTGGTAAAATCCCCGGGATAATATCCTTTGTTCTGTCCGGCGCCGTAGTGGTTGGTGTGAGCTCTGCACCTGCTTTTACGGGAGTGTTTGCAGAATTGTTATTGATTTCTGTGGTTTTCTTTGTCGTTGTGATTGCTTTCGGCAAGCATATAGAGCTGTTTATGAAGCCTGCAAAAACTTCACCCATAGCTGAATGTGTAAAAAATGAGGTTTACAGTAGGCTGAAAAATGCTTCTGAAATTTCTGCAGAAATATGTTCGTCTCTTACGGGGGTTAATGATGCACTGTCAAAATCAGAGAAGGGTGACATAAGAAACGTGTCACAAAAAACAAAGGAGCGAATTTGCGGCTCCTGCGGACTCTATGACGTTTGTTGGGGCGAAAATCTCAGCGAAACACAAGATGTTTTCAATACTATGCTTAATATGAAAAAAGAGGGCACGTATCTTGAATATAAAACAGTTCCCGCCCATTTTGCCGCAAGGTGCATAAGAACAGAGAGTGTGGCAGGCAGCTTTAACAGGCTTTACAGCGATTATTCCTCGCGAAAGAAAACAGAAAACAGGTTGAAAGAAATGCATAACCTTGCGGCGGAGCAATTCGTTAACGTTTCCGGGTTGTTGGATTCTTTGTGTGAAAAAATGAATCAGGAAACTGTTTTCGATGAAGGGCTCGCATCGAGAATCACCGCAACGGCAAAAAGCTGGGGTCTTGAGGTGATGGGGTGCAATTGCGTAATTAATTCATTGGGGAAAATGACAGTTGAATTGAAAATAAAAAGCGTGGATAAAAAAACTGATTTTTCACGACTGTGTCAAAAAATACAAAGCCTTGCTCTTCGCAAATTTGATTTGCCCGTCTTTTACAGGGACGACAGAAAAAACACAATCATAACCCTTAAAGAAAAGCCCGAATTCAGGGTTGTTTGCTCGGGTGTTCAATATTGTGCCGATGACGAAAAATACTCCGGCGACACCTTCTCAACCTTCGAAGACGACAATGGTGTGTTTTATGCGGTAATATGCGACGGTATGGGAACAGGAGGGAAAGCGGCGGTTGCATCAAACCTTGCAGTGATGCTTCTCGAAAAATTAATTAAGGCGGGATTCGGTGTTGTTGCGGCAATAAACACCGTAAACACGTCTCTGATTTCAAAAAGCGGAGAAGAATGCTCTGTTACGCTGGATTTGGCGGTTGTCGATTTATTTACGGGTATCACGAAATACTATAAAAGCGGTGCAGCTGAAACCATAGTAAAAAGAAACGGAAAAATATCGGGTGTTAATATTCCCTCGCTACCGTTGGGTATAATAAGCAATACCGAAATAGGGTGCACAACCTGTGTGCTTGACAGCGGCGACAGCTTTATTATGTTTTCAGACGGTGTACGTGACGAGGATAAGGATTTGCTGAAAAAGGGCATAAAAGCATTCGATTGTGAAAACGTAAAAAGACTTTCAGCGGATTTTAGCAAAAAAATAAGAACTCAGCAAAGCGGTAAAAGGGATGACCTTACTGTTTTGTCTGTTTATATTGAGGAGAATGAGTGAATTTGTACAGGTTTACAGGCTTTACCGAAAGCGCAAACAGTGCCTTGAATTATGCCATTGAGGCGGCAGAAAACCTTGGTCACACCTATATCGGCAGTGAGCACCTTTTGCTGGGTCTGCTATCAGATAACAGAATGGTGTCGTCAACGGTGCTGTTAAGCAAAAAAGTAACCATAAAAAAGACAGAAGAGCAGATAAAAGCGATGGTGGGTCTTGGTATGCCCACAACCTTGACACCTGACGATATAACACCCCGGTGCCGAAAAATAATAGAGAATGCTTTATCAATGGGTAATGCTCAGTCCGGCGGGGAGGCGGGTACGCAACAGCTGCTATCGGCAATGCTTCGTGAGGGTCAATGCTCTGCGTGCAGAATTCTCAAGTCTATGGGGGTCGCCGTGTATGAAATGAATGGCGAAATCACAAGTGAAAGCGAAATTCCGGGTGCAGGATACGGTAAAGCCGGTGACAATAAAAAAAGCAATATCGATAAATACGGCCACGATATTACCGAGGACGCCGCTGCGGGGCGTATCGACCCGGTAATCGGCAGAGATTCCGAAATTCGCAGGGTCATAGAAATTCTATGCAGAAGAACAAAGAATAACCCCTGTCTTATAGGTGAGCCCGGCGTGGGAAAAACGGCTATAGCAGAGGGCTTGGCGTTAGCAATTGCCCGCTCAGACGTGCCGGATTTTCTGAAAAACAAAAGAGTTATAAGCGTGGATTTGACTTGTATGGTGGCAGGCACAAAATATAGGGGCGATTTCGAAGAAAGAATAAAAAGCATAATCGACGAGGTTTGTAAGGACGGTAATATCATATTGTTTATTGATGAACTCCATAATATTGTCGGTGCGGGCTCGGCAGAGGGTGCGGTTGATGCCGCAAATATTCTGAAACCCACTCTCGCAAGGGGAGAATTGCAGATTATCGGCGCCACAACCATTGACGAATACAGACGTTATATAGAAAAAGATGCCGCTCTTGAAAGGCGCTTCCAGACAATAAACGTTGAAGAGCCCACAAGAGAAACTGCCCTTGAAATGCTTGAAGGTCTCAAGGAGCGTTACGAAAAACACCACGGTGTGAAAATAAGCGAAGAAGCAATGACGGCGGCAGTTGATATGGGTATAAGGTACATTACCGACAGGTTCCTTCCTGATAAAGCAATTGACCTGATAGATGAGGCATCGTCACGGGTTAAACTGAAAAAATCAACTCCACCCGACGACCTTAGAGAACTGGAAAATCAACTTAAAAATATTCTTGATGATAAGAAAAACGCAATAAAAATGCAGAATTTTGAAAAAGCCGCAGCGTTGCGTGACAGGGAGAAGGAAACAACAAAGCTCCTGCGTGTGAAAAGACAGGCGTGGGACGATGCTTCGCGTGATGAAATAAAGGTGATAAAGGGTGAGCATATTGCCCGGGTTGTTTCGTCGTGGACGGGGGTGCCCGTTTCACAAATCACACGTGAAGAAAGTGAAAAGCTGTTGAATCTTGAAGAAATTCTGCACCGAAGCATCGTCGGCCAGGATGAAGCTGTTGAAGCGGTAGCCAGGGCAGTAAGGCGAGGTCGCTCGGTTTTCAAAAATCCCGTAAGACCCATAGGCTCGTTTTTGTTTCTGGGTCCCACGGGTGTGGGTAAAACAGAGCTTACAAAGACATTGGCAGAGTGTTTGTTTGGTAACCGCCAACAAATTATAAGATTTGATATGTCGGAGTATATGGAAAAGCACTCGGTTTCTAAACTCGTTGGTTCGCCACCCGGTTACGTGGGCTTTGATGAAGGGGGTCAGCTGACCGAGCGTGTTCGCAGACAGCCGTATTCAATTGTTTTGTTTGATGAAATCGAAAAAGCCGATGGGGACGTTTTTAACCTGCTTCTGCAGATTATGGAGGATGGCGTTCTGACCGACTCAACAGGCAAAAAAGCAGATTTCAAGAACTGTGTTATAATAATGACGTCAAACCTGGGTGCAAACCTTATTGCAAGCAAAAAAAGCTCAATGGGCTTTACGGGTGACGATAAATCCAAGGACAGAAGGAAAAGGGTAAGAGGTCTTGTTGATGATGAAATAAAAAAGTTTTTTAAGCCCGAGTTTATCAACAGAATTGATGAAATAATTGTTTTTGATATGTTGAGTGAAGCTGAAATCAAGGAAATCTGCAAAAGAATGCTGGTGCAACTGAAAAACAGGTGTGAACAAGCGGGGATAGAGATTGATTTTGATGAAAGTGTAGCAGAGCATCTCAGTAAAGCGGGCTTTGATGCGGTTTATGGTGCGAGACCGTTGAGGCGGGCGATGACTACCTTTGTTGAGGATAATTTATCAGAATTGTTTTTACGTGGGGTGATAAAAAAAGGCGGTAAATATACAGGTAGTGCAGAAAATTCACAATTTGTAATAAAAGAACAGTAAAAATTAGCAAAACAGGTGCAGAAGTGCATCTGTTTTGTTGACTTTTAGTAAAAAGAATTTTATAATACTATATATATCCAAAAATGGGGGTGTGTTTATGCGTAGAGTTGTTTCCGCTTTCCTGAGTATGATTATTGTGCTTTCCGTGGTATCTTCGCTGACGGTTAATGCTTCCGCGGGGCTTTTCGATGTAACTAAAAGCGGTGAGATGGTGGATACCTCTGCAGACAATAACGGCTCCGTTTTTTGGGAGCTGACGTATAACACCTTCTCGGGGGAGGCAAAGCTTGTTATCAGCGGTGACGGATATATGCCCAATACTGCTGAGGATTCCTGGCTTACCTCATTGTATCTTAGCGGCTGTTATCTGACAGAGCTTGTTATTGAAGAGGGCGTAAAAAGCATAATGAGCCAGGCTTTTTACGGTGAAACAGAACTAAAAAGCGTTACTTTGCCCAAGTCTTTGGAGTTTATAGGTGAGGCGGCGTTTAAAAGCACGGCTATAACAGAAGTCACACTTCCGGAAAAGCTTGAGTATTTTGACGGTACAATTTTTGATACACCCACAGTTCTCAATTATAAGGTCGATAAAAACAACCCATTCTATAAATCAGTTGACGGCGTTGTTTATTCAAAAGACGGCTCTGAGCTTGTTGCATACCCTTGCGGTAGGTTTACTTCTGAGAAAAACCACAAGCTTTCAATTCCCAAAACAGTTAAAAGCATCGGCAGATATGCTTTTTTCAACAGCAAGGCAAAAAGCATAACTATCCCGGGTCACGTTAAATCCGTTGGTATGCAGGCTTTTGCAGGCAATTCTAAATTAAAAGAGCTGAACATCGAAAACGGTGTTGAGGCTTTTTATGACGGTGCTTTCTTAGCTTGCTCATCATTGAAAGAAATTCATCTTCCCCGTTCCGTCAACTACGTTGGCTATTGTGCATTTGCCCATATATATAAAGTGGATTACGAAACGATAGAATTCTTTCTTGATTCTGCTGGCGTAGCCCACGATGGTGTGAATGAAGAAAACGTGGCGTATTATTTATCCCTTGAACCGTTGTCTCAATACACAATAGACAGCTTTGTTATTTGTGTTGTTGATGAATCCGCTGAAATTTATGCGCCCGAAAATTCGGCGGGGCACAAATATGCAAAGATGTTTGAGGTGGGCTACGTCAAGTCTGAGGCGTTAACACCAAAGCTTATCAGCGCAACCAATGTCAATGGCGGCGTTAAAGTGAAGTGGTCAATGTCGGGCGATGCAACGGGTTACTATTTATACAGAAAGAATAAAGACGGTAAATGGGAACGCATAAAGGAGATTTCTGATAAAAACACAGTTTCTTATGTGGATAAAAAGCCCCTTGTCAAAGCCACAAACACCTATACCGTCAGAGCTGTCAGCAAAAGCGGTTTGAGCAGTTATTATAAAAAAGGCGTTTCCACACATTACCTTGCTACTCCAAAGCTTGTTTCCGCAAAGCCCACCACCTCCGGCATAAAGGTTACGTGGGAGGCTGTAAACGGAGCAGAAAACTACAACGTTTACAGAAAGCAACCTGCGGACACTACCTGGGAATATATAGCCCAGGTTAAGGGTAACAAGACGAATTATTCTGACAAAGACGTTAAAAACTCCGTGAAGTATTGCTACACAGTCAGAGCCTGCGACAGTGAGGGTATCAGCTCATTTGATTCTGACGGTGTGAGAAAAACCTTTGTTCAGGCCCCCGAAATAATCGATGTGTCAAACAAACAGGCGGGTGTCAAAATCAAGTGGCAAGAGGTTAAAAAGGCTGAGACCTACCGTGTGTATCGCAAAGCGTCAGGTGGCTCCTGGAAGAAGCTTGCCGATGTGGATTCAGGTGTTCTGAGCTTTACCGATAAAACAGCAAAAAGCTCTGTAAAATATGAATACACAGTAAAGGCATTCAACGGCAAAGCCTGGAGCAGTTACTATAAAGACAACGACATAATGCGTCTTTCCACACCCGACAACATTACCCTAAAAAGCACCAAAAACGGTGTTGCGGTGAAGTTCGGTCAAGTCAGCGGTGCAGAAAAATACCGTGTGTACAGAAAAACCGTTGACGGTAGCTGGGAAAAGCTCGCAGACGTGAAAATGACTTCATTTACTGACAAGACTGCTAAAAAAGGAACTACATATTATTACACTGTTAAAGCCTTTAACGGCAGCTATAAAAGCGACTATTTAAAAAACGGCGTCAAGATAAAGGATATTTATTAAAATGTTTGGAAGAAAAAAACAACAGCCTCAGGGCTATGCATTCAAACCCCGCCAATACGACAGGGATGAAAAAATAGCCATACAGAAAATTGTTTCGTCAATTCCTGTAACAAGAAAGCTTCTTTCGCAGGATTTGCTTGTTACGGCGATTAATAATTATGTTGTAAAAAACATAAAAATCGGCGCAAACGCCGCAAGAAACGTTAACACAACAAAGCACCCGCAGGTGTTCTTTTCATCAATGCGGGATTTGATAGAAAGCACAGAACGGCTTGTGCAGATTGAACCGTATTGGCGATTTGAGGGCAACGGCCCCACGGACCAGATGAACGACCTCAACGAACGCCGTGACAGAATAATCAAGGGATTTATAAATGAAACCTTCAATGAGCTTATTGAAGAAATAGAGAAAAAGAAAAATCCGTCACAAAAGCAAAAGCTTTTTGACGATTATCAGAATTCTTTGATTAATAATATGGATATCTGCGGTGAAGAAAACTTTGAGTTTTTCAAAGAGCTTTGCCGTAAAAAGTTAAATATTCAAGAATAATAAATGGGGGAGAAATAAAAATGGCTTATCTTACCGACATTGAAATTGCACAGAGCTGCAAAATGAAGCCTATCACCGAAATTGCAGAAAAAGCAGGTGTGGGCAAAGAATACCTTGAACCCTACGGCTGGTACAAGGCAAAAATCGATTTATCATATCTTAAAAAGAGCAAAAAGCAGGGCAAGCTTGTTCTTGTTACCGCTATCACTCCCACTCCGGCAGGCGAGGGTAAAACAACAACCACAATCGGTCTTGCGGACGCAATGAATCTTTGCGGCTACAACACCTGTGTTGCTCTTCGTGAGCCCTCTCTCGGCCCGGTGTTCGGTGTTAAGGGCGGTGCCGCAGGCGGTGGCTACGCTCAGGTTGTTCCTATGGAGGATATCAACCTTCATTTCACAGGTGACTTTCACGCAATCGGTGCGGCAAACAACCTTCTTGCCGCAATGCTTGATAACCACATTCAGCAGGGAAATGCCCTCGGTATCGACGTTAAACGCATCACATGGAAGCGTTGCGTTGATATGAACGACAGACAGCTTCGTAACATTGTTGACGGACTCGGCGGCAGAATGCAGGGCGTTCCCCGTGAGGATGGCTTCGATATCACAGTTGCAAGTGAAATTATGGCTGTTTTCTGCCTTGCAACCTCTGTAACAGACCTTAAAGAAAGACTTGCAAGAATTGTTGTTGCCTATGATTATTCCGGCAAACCCGTTACTTGCGGTGATATTAAGGCGCAGGGCGCTATGACAGCCCTTCTCGTTGATGCCGTAAAGCCCAACCTTGTTCAGACTCTTGAGGGTACACCCGCATTTGTTCATGGCGGCCCCTTTGCTAACATTGCACACGGCTGTAACACGGTTCTTGCAACAAAAATGGCAATGAGCACAGCGGATTATGCTATCACAGAAGCCGGCTTCGGTGCAGACCTTGGTGCAGAGAAATTCCTTGACATCAAATGCCGTGCCGCAGGAATTAAACCTAATGCTGTTGTAGTTGTTGCGACTGTAAGAGCACTTAAAATGCACGGCGGTCTTAAAAAAGACCAGCTGGGCGAAGAGAATCTTGAAGCACTCGAAAAAGGTATTCCCAACCTTCTTCGCCACGTTTCAAACATCAAAAATGTTTATAAGCTTCCTTGTGTTGTTGCAGTTAACCGCTTCCCCACAGATACAGACAACGAAATTGAATTCATTATCAATAAATGTAAGGAGCTTGGTGTTAACACAGTTCTTTCAACTGTCTGGGCAGACGGTGGCAAAGGCGGCGTAGAGCTTGCAAAAGAGGTTGTTCGTCTTTGTGAAGAAGAGGATAATTCCAATTTCACCTTCTCTTACGAAACAGAATCCTCAATTGAAGAAAAAATCGAAGCCGTTGTTACAAAGGTTTACGGCGGTGACGGAATTGAATTTACAACAAACGCTAAAAAACAGCTTGACCAGCTCAAGGCAGACGGCTTCGGCAATCTCCCTGTATGTATTGCAAAAACACAGTACAGTTTTTCAGACGACCCGTTGAAGCTCGGTGCACCCGAAAACTTCAAGGTTACCGTCAGAAATCTCAAGGTTTCTGCAGGTGCGGGCTTCATCGTTGTTCTTACAGGCGATATTATGACAATGCCCGGTCTTCCCAAGAGCCCCGCTGCAGAGCGTATTGATGTTGACGAAAACGGCAAAATCACAGGACTTTTCTAAGATTAATATAACGGAGTAAATACAAATGGAAAACCAGACACCCGAAAGAAAGAAAATTGTTCTTAGCTGTATTCAGCCCACAGGTACCCCCACCTTGGGCAACTATCTTGGTGCGCTCAAGAACTGGAAAAATATGTGTGAGGATTATGATTGCCTCTACGGCGTAGCGGATTTGCACTCAATCACCGTGCCCACCTTCCGCGAAAATCCCGCACAGCTCAAAAAGAACACACTCGAGCTTTATGCACTTCTTTTAGCACTCGGTATCGACCCCGAAAAGAATGTTGTTTTTGTTCAGAGCCACGTTCCCACCCACGCTCAGTTGGGCTGGATTCTTAACTGCTACACCCAGTTCGGCGAAGCCGCAAGAATGACGCAGTTCAAAGAAAAAAGCCAGAAGCTTGGCGGCAACATCTCTGTTGGCCTTTTCGATTACCCCGTGCTTATGGCGGCTGATATTCTTGTTTACGGTGCGGATTTTGTGCCAATCGGTGCAGACCAGAAGCAGCACCTCGAGCTTGCAAGAAATATTGTTGACCGTTTCAATATGATATACGGCAATGTTCTGAAAATGCCCGAGCCCTTTATAGGCAAGGCAGGTGCAAAAATCTGCTCGCTTCAAGACCCTACGCACAAAATGAGTAAATCCGACGATAACCCCAAATCATACATCTCAATGCTCGATGAGCCCAACGTGATTATGAAGAAGATTAAGTCAGCGGTTACCGACAGCGATGCTTGTGTTAAATATGCAGAGGGTAAGGACGGCATAAATAACCTTATGACAATTTACTCCTGTTGCACAGGCAAAACTTTTGAAGAGATTGAAAAAGAGTTTGAGGGCAAGGGCTACGGTGATTTCAAAACTGCCGTCGGCCAGGCTGTTATTGACGAGCTCGCACCCGTTCAGGCTCGCTACAAAGAGCTTATCAACGACAAAAAATATCTTGAAGAGTGTATGAGAAAGGGCGCAGACCTTGCAACAAGAATTTCACAAAGAACACTTGATAAGGTAATGAAAAAAGTCGGCTTCTACCAGACAAAATAAGCTTCATTTGAGCGAATATGGCGTTTTGTTCAGCTCGGAGTATCTTATACACCGTCGCTTCGCAAATCCGCCATCTTCATCTCAACTAAAGCTTATTTTAAAGCGAAGGTTTGAGCGAATATGGCGTTTTGTTCAGCTTGGAGTATCTTATTAAAGTTGCAAGTTGCAAGTGGCAAGTGGCAAGTTAAGGGGCACTCCGTGCCGATTTGATTGATATTTTCATTTTAAAAAAAAGAAATCCCCGCAACTTTTAGTTGCGGGGGTTTTTCTTTATCCTAACTGATTAGTTGGATTTGTTAAGCTTGTTAACGAGCTGTGATTTCTTGTGAGCTGCATTGTTCTTGTGAAGAAGACCCTTAGCAGCAGCCTGGTCAAGTTTCTTAACAGCAACCTTAACAGCATCAGCTTTTGCTGCGTCGTTAGCGTCGATAGCTGCATTAGCTTTTTTGATAGCAGTTTTAAGAGCAGAGTTAGCGGCTTTGTTTCTTGCAGCCTTTGTTGCGTTAACAACAACTCTCTTCTTAGCAGATTTGATATTGGGCATTACGGCACCTCCTTGTCATTATTTTCGTATCATACAGTCATATATAATAACACAAACATATTTCAAATGCAATAGATTTTTTAACAAAATTGGATTATTTTCCGAATTTTTCATCATAGGCTTTAATTGCCTCTTCGATGATTGAAACCGCATCAAGAACGCCTTTAACCTCATCGATTGCGGTTTCTTTGCTCTCCAACGTTTTATATACAGAAAAGAAATGCTTCATCTCGTCAAAAACGTGGGGCGGAAGCTGGCTTATATCCTTATAGGAGCTGTAGGTGGGGTCGTTAAAGGGTATTGAAATTATTTTGTCATCGGGTGCACCGTTATCAAGCATTGTGATAACACCGATGGGGTAGCAGTCAACAAGTGACATTGGCTGAATGTTTCCCGAGCAAAGAACAAGAACATCCAAGGGGTCGTTGTCTTTTGCGTATGTTCTGGGGATAAAGCCATAGTTTGCGGGGTAGTGAGTTGATGTGTAAAGAACACGGTCAAGTCTTAAAAGCCCGGTCTCCTTATCAAGCTCATATTTCATTTTGCTGCCCTTGCTGATTTCAATAACGGCAGAATAAGAAGAACGAGAGATTCTTTCGGGGTTAATATCGTGCCATATGTTCATATTATCGCCTCTTATTTAAATAAGAATTCTTTAAATGTTTCAATATATTCTTTTGCTCTGACGGGGTTTGTGCTTTCTGCAAAAATTCTGAGCAGGGGCTCTGTGCCTGAGAAACGGCAGATAACAAAGCCGTCTTCAAAATAAACCTTGCAGCCGTCTTCATAGTTTACTTTAACAATTTCATCCTTGAAAACGGGGAGACGTTTTTCCACCATAAGTGTTTTTTCAACAACAGGCTTGATTGCCGGGTCAAAACGCATATCATCCTCAACCATGGAGAAATCACCGAATTCCTTGCGGAGTGCTTCGAGTGTCTGTGAAGGGGATTGACCGGTTACACTGACCATTTCCGCAAAAAGTGAAGCCGCATAAACAGAATCCTTACCGTGAATGTGACCCCTTACGGTGAGACCGCCGGAGGATTCGCCACCGAGAACAGCGTCAACCTCGTCAATTTTTGAGGAAATGTATTTGAAGCCAACAGGAACCTCGTAGCACTTCTCACCGAAGCTTTCTGCAATTTTATCAAGCATGTGAGTTGTTGCAAGGTTTCTGACAACGGGACCCTTCCAGCCTTTGTATTTGACAAGGTAATAGTACAAAAGGCAAAGAATCTCGTTAGCGTTAATATATTTGCCGTTAGCGTCAATAATGCCGAGTCTGTCACCGTCGCCATCCATTGCAATACCAAAATCATAGCCACCGCGCACGACAGAGTTTTTAAGAGTAACAAGGCTTTTTTCTGATGGGGCAGGCATAACACCGCCGAAATAAGCATCCTTGTTAACGTTCATTGTATCAATGGTGCACCTTGCGGTGTAGAAAATAACAAGAAGCGGATATGTGCCCGAGCCGTGCATTGTGTCGAAAAGAACACGCAAACCTCTTTTCCTGAGGGCTTCCATATCAATAACGTTGATTATATCGTCAAGAAATTTGTTGAAGGGGTTGTCAATGTATTCAACAAGACCTTTTTCAACTGCGACAGAAAAATCCGTGAAACCAACATCGTCGATACCCTCAATGATTTTTTCAAGATGAGCTGTTGTTTCAACAGGTGCATCACGACCCTCTTCAACAATAAGCTTTATGCCGTTATAGTTTGAGGGGTTGTGGCTTGCGGTGATTTCAATGCCGAAATCAAGGCATCTGTCCTTAACTGTGTGCATAACAAGCGGTGTGGGGGCAGAACGCTCCATAAACAGAACCTTTATGCCGTCATTGGTAAGCACTTCAGCAACCCATTTTGCCGCATTTTCTGAAAGAAAGCGTCTGTCAAAGCCGATTATAACGGGCTTTTGGGTTTTGTTTTCCTCCTGCATAAGAAGGCTGATTCCTTTAGCAACACGGCGCACGTTTTTACAGATGAAATCTTCACCGATTACTGCACGCCAGCCGCCTGTACCAAATAAAATTTTATCCATAAAACCACCTCGAAAAAATATCACATACACATTAATAATAACAAAACTTGAAAATATTGTAAATAGAAATATGATAGTTTTTATGGGTTTGTTCCATTATTTTTATAATTCTGTTTTAAAACTGTTCTCGCCACGTGTCAGAGCGAGTTCCTTGTTTTTATATTTGAAAATTGCTTTTGTGTTTTCAGGAATTGTGATTTTGAAGTGAAGGCTTTCTCCGTCGTTTGTGTAGCACACCGCCACGGTGCCCTGAACAGTTTCAATGCTACCCGTCATTCTGCCAAATCTTGAAACACCTTGCGGTTCAATAACAAGTGATTTGTAGCCTGCAGTACCTTCCTCTTGTTTTATTCCGAGCAGATATTCAAAAAGGTATGCAACAGGGGCACCGAACATGGGGTGGGAGTGTGAACGGCTGCGATTTGAGTCCCAATATTCGTGGAACGTGGTTGCACCGTTTTTTCGCCAGTGCTCAAAGCCCTGGTCACCGTCGTGGGTTAAAAGGTCAATGGCAAGGTCGCTGTCGCCACGCTGGAAAAGCAGACGTGTTACAATATCGGTTGCAAAAATGCCTGTGTCGTAATACCCAAGCTTTTTATAATAGCTGACCATATTTTTATATGTGTTTTCGTTACCGAGACCCAAGTCAACTGCAAAGGAGTTTGCACCCTGAACATTCATTATGAAGTTGTCGTCAAATGCATTAAAATATGCGGCAGTTATTGCGCCCTTGCGGCAGGCGATTTTTTCTTCGTATTCGGGAATGTCTTCGTCCTTGCCGATAAGCCTTGCGATTTCGCACATCTGCTTCAAAGATTTTACCATAAAATACGTGTTAACCATAGCCGCAGGCAGAACAACCTGCTGGTTATGTGA
The DNA here is from genome assembly GCA_015066225.1 of Oscillospiraceae bacterium. Taxonomy (GTDB): domain Bacteria; phylum Bacillota; class Clostridia; order Oscillospirales; family Acutalibacteraceae; genus DTU089. The sequence goes on along the minus strand of SVOT01000010.1, from coordinate 24,146 downwards.
GGTGATATCTCTGTCGGGGTAAAGAATGTTTGGACCGCACCAATCGCCAAGACACCAGTTGCCCGCTTTGTCGCTTGTAACAAGACCGTAATCAGAGTGATCTTCAAGGTAGTCGATGTAGCGCCTCATATTGTGGTAGTATTTTGCGAGAATATCTTTGTCGCCGTAGTGCTTATAGAGCTGATACGGCACTTCAACAATAGCCGAGCCCCAGCCGCCGGGTCCACCGCCACTGTGTAAATATGGTGCTGTATATTGAATGTGACCACTCAGAACATCCTGACAGTCGCCGATGTCCTGCATCCATTTTTCATAAAACTTTTTTGCATCAAAAGCCGTGAGAACAGCGTGGCAGGTGAGCTGACCGTCACCTGTGTAGCCTCTTCTCTCAAGGTGTGGGCAATCCGATGGGTGACCTGTGTGCATATTGCAACGCATTGTGTGGGTAAAGGTTTTAAAAATCCAGTTGAGGGTTTCGTTGTCGCAATCAAAGGTGGACGTAACAGGCACGTCTGCATAAATAACCTTGACACATTTGGGGGTTGCGTTGCCCACAACCTCGAAATATCTGAAGCCGTACCAGGTGAATTCAGGCTGTGCCAAAGCACTTTCACCATTTGAGATAAAAGTGAATTGCTGACCCTGTGTGTGCTCGGGGTCAAGATTTCCGTCGGGCAAAATCTCTTCGGAGAAATTCACAATAACTTTTTCGCCTTTTTTGGCGTTTATTTCTAAGAGTGGGTAGCCGGTTGTGTTTTCACCGCAGTCATAAATAACTGAATTTTCAGTTGTTTTGATAACTTTAACAGGTCTTTCTTCAATAAGCTTGTCTGTTGGGCAGTCTGTGGTGCAGTATTCGGTATCAAGACTTTCTGTCAATACCGCGTTATCCCACAAGGAGTCGTCATAATCCTCGCCGAAGCAATCCTCATAATCAACAAAATTGTGGTGCTCGCAAAAGGTGAAGTTGTATTCCGAAACATAGCTTTCGCCGATTTTACAGCTTTCATCAGACACAAAAGTAACGGTGTCGTTGTCACTTTCGGCTGTTATGCAATAAATTGCTTTAGGTAAACCAAAGGTGCGGTTTTCGAAGGTGTACCAGCCGCCACCATAGTGGATGGCAATGGTGTTTTTGCCGTTTTTTACGTAAGGCGTAACATCAAATTGGGGCACATAAATTCTGTGACCGGAGATAACTTCGTCAACAGGGTCACATTCCGCTTCGAAATCAGAGGAAAGGGGCAGAAAAGTGTCGGAGTTAATACATTTGCCGTTAATGTAGCATTTGAAAAAACCGAGACCGAGTATGTTAAGGGTTACTTTATTAAAAGTATCAAGACTGAAATTCCCTCTCAGAACAGAAAAGGTTTTAGCCGTGCGTTTTTTTGCGCCGACCCACTTTGCGTTGTTAAAAAAATATTCCTGTGTCATTTCAATACCCCTTTCGGAATTAATTAACTTCAGTATAGCATACTAAAAAGGGGATTACAATAACAACAGCGTTCCGATTTCTGCGGAACGCTGTTGCTTAATTGATAAGTTTAGATGTCTTAAAAAATAAATACAAACGAGCCGTAAATACACAATAAAACGTTCATTATAACCCCTGTTATAATATTTTTCTTGTATTTATATCCTTTCGATTTTAGAATAAAACCAAAGACGATTGATGCAATCGGAATGGGCGTCATCAAAAAGAAAACCCACATATTTTCTGTAAAAAGACCGTTTAGACTGGATAAAAACCCGGTTAAGGCCACTGCACCCAAGATTGATAATAAAGAAGCTATGAACAAAAAAATCGATGAAACTCTCCATTTGTTTGGGATGGGTGTATCTATTGTTTTTGATGGATGCTTATACATAAAAGAATAAAATGCAGAGGTTTCTTTCAAATCGTTTTTTCGAAGAATAAACGTTTGCCCGCCGAATTGTAAAAACAGCCATTTATCAAGCTGTTGTATTTGTTCTATGTCAGTAAAAGAACATATGAATTCGGAAGTTCTTTTGTTTTCTCGATATAAGTTAATATTTATGTGATCATCAAAAATGTTGTATTCATAAGTTGTTTTGCAAATTCTATCCGCATTGTGCTTCCATACTTTGCTGTGCATTCGTATGCCTTTGAAACTTGATGCACTTCCTATAAAAAGCATACCGAAAGCAAAGCCGATTACGATATCGTGGGCAGATGTTTCGATTGAGGATACAATAAACAAAACACAAAGCAAGGCTAAAGTTATAGGTCTTTTGTAAATAGCCCTCATTTGCAAACGGTGTATTTGGTTCAACTCTTCTTTTGAAAAGGTAAACCGATATGCTTCATTCGGTTGATTCTCTGAATACTGATTGTTGCTTTCTACGTCTAAGATTTCATCAACTGTCGTGCCGAATATATCGCTGAGCCGAATTAAATTATCAATCGTCGGAACAGTTTGGTCTTTTTCCCACAGGCTGATAGTCTGTCGGCTGACAAGCAATCTCTGCCCAAGCTCCTCTTGTGATAAACCGAGGTTTTTTCTGTGTTTTTGAATTTTTTCACCAACCGTCATAAAAATCCCATCCTCTTATCTTATGAACTATAATGATTATAACAAAAAGTTCTGTAAAAAGAAAGAACATATTACTTGATTTTGTCAAGTGGCGCTTGCAATAGCGGATTTTGAACCATTGTTGCCCTCTTGCGGTGTCCAAAATCGTTGCTCGCTCCTGCTCGTCGCTAACGATTTTGACCGCTGTGCGTTTCCGCCACGAAACTACGCAAATCGTTTTTTCGTTTCACTCAAAAAGCTCACAGCTCCGTTGTGGCTCCAATCCCCTTAAAAGCTAACGCTTTTCGGGGACCACGTATTCTCCCTGTATCGTCCACAGGACGCGGTCGCGTGTGTTGCTCCGGGAACCCGTCGGTCGTGTGGATTAATTCACTTCATAACAAAAAAACAAAGAACACCCAAAAGGTGTTCTTTCTTTTCTGGTTGCGGAGGTGGGATTTGATGGGCTCTGCCCATCATTCGCTATGCGAACACCCGATTATGTTCGCCTTCGGCGAGGTGGTTCAAATCCCAGAATAAAAGAGGTGTTTATTATGGCAAAGAAAATTTATATTTCCCCCAGCAATCAGCAGGGCAACAAATACGAAACCGGCAACACCAATGAAAAGGTGCAATGCCATAAAATTGCAAAGGCTTGTGTGGCATATCTGAAAAAAGCAGGCTTTTCTGTTAAGTGTACGTATAATGACGATATGTACACCCGAGTAAAAAAAAGCAACGACTTCGGCGCCGATTTGCACGTGGCGATTCATACCAATGCAACAGCAACTCACAAAGTCACAGGTGGTACGCAGAATCTTCTTTATAACCTTGAAGGTCAGCGTAAAAAGGTTGGCGAGGCTGTCTTTAAACGTCTTGCGCCCATCACTCCTGGCAAAAGCGCTGAACGTCTTATTGAAAAGCCTGATTTCTACGAAATAAAACAGGCAAAGGGAATCACCGTTTACTGTGAATGTGAATTCCACGACACAAAAACCGGTTCGGATTTTATAGTCAAAAATACAACTGCAATCGGCGAAGCAATCGCCAAAGGTATTTGCGATTATTACGGAGTTAAACTCCCCGCAGAGCCGAAGAAAGAAACGGCAGCGGAAAAGAAAATGTATGTCATCAAGTTTTCTGACATAGAAAAAGAAGGTTACGATGGCATTATAATCCAAAAATAAAGCAACCGCCCCTTCAGTTTCTGAGGGGGCGGTTGCTTTATCAATTGAGATGAGTATGAAGTATAGCAAAGATTTATCCTGATGTCAAGAATATTTTTAAAAAAATGTTTGACAAATGTTATGTAAATGTGTATTATATTAGTGAAGTGAGCATAATTATTTGTGCAGGAATAAAAGTTGAGTAATATAGATAGGATGGTTTTTTATGGATTAAAACTCCGTTGATTTATTAATAAAAAAGCACACCCTAAACGGGTGTGCTTTTTTATATAGGTTTATTTCCCTTGTGTAAATCTTTTTCTATTTCATGTTCACTTTCTTCGTTTTGGTTCATTATAAGGTCTTTATGTTCTAAAAGTCTCTTGTTCCATTTTTTATACAATTTAATTACATTTGTGTAATATTCTTCACGCCCGGCATCGTTGCTCTGACATATTATCGGATAGGAGTGCTTTATTATTCTCAAAAAAGTTTGATGAAGGGAAGGGAATAACATTTCACTATCAGAAATGTTTTGGTTAACTGACATTGAAAAGTATTCTAATTCATTTAATGTCTGACTTACAATACCTCTGAATTTTAAATTGAGGATTCTTTGGTATTCGACGTCTTTTTTTGTACCTTTATTAGGAATATCAGTATAACCATAGCATTCAAACTGGTTAAGTAATATATCTGCTGGGATGTTATAAGCGTCGTTTTTCAGAAAATTAGAGAATCTTTTAAATTCATGGTCTTTTTGTAATTTTTTTAAGGCCTTGCTAGTGAATTTTTCTATTATTAACTCATCAATAACATCTTCTTTGAGTTTTTTTATATTATCATTGTCGTAAGCTCTGCACAAAACACTAGTAATAAACGACACTTTGACAACTATATTTTGAGCATAATAGCGAGCTAAGTCTAAAGCGGCTTCTTTTTTTGCGCGTCTCTCTCTTTGACGTGCATCGTTAACAAAAGCAACTAATTGAAGCGTGCCTATCGCAAAAGCAAAAATAGTTACATAATTTGCGGATATTTGCATAATGTTATCAAACTTTGTGTTCCATCTAATTAAAAAATATAACATTATTAAATAAAACACAAATGCTGAGAGTGCTATGAGTTTAGTTGAAAGTCTTAATAAATTATGCTTTTTTTTAAACGCCGCAAACTTTTTGTGTAACTTACTCTTTTTGTAAACCTTTTTCAACTGTTTTAAAGTGCTTTCTTCGGAATTGGTAGTCATTATAATCGCCATTTTTAATTCTCCTTTTAAGTAAACTCCGTGTGAATTATTACATAAAAGTCAAAAAATGTCAAATTTTAGATAAAAATTATATCTAAAAGCAATATGCACCGCCGTATTGGGTGATTATAATCTGCGCCAGCTTGTGGTATTTAAAAACCAAAAAATGCTCAGGCAATGTAGCAAAAATTGAAAGAAGTTGACTTTGAATCAGTAATCATATAAAGAAGAACAAAAGCGGTCAGGGTTAATTTCTTGGCCGCTTTTTTGTTTTACTTTGACTTGCATTTTGACTTGCATTTTTCCGAAATAGTGGGGTATTTTAGGGTATTTTACAGAAATTCATAAACAAAAGAAAAAACCTTGAAACCCCTTATTTATTAAGGTTTCAAGGCTTTTGGATTGGTTGCGGAGGTGGGATTTGATGGGCTCTGCCCATCATTCGCAAGTGCCTTGCGAACGCCCGATTATGTTCGCCTTCGGCGAGGTGGTTCAAATCCCACAAAGAACAACAAGAACAAAAAAAGAAAGGATACCTTACAAGGTATCCTTCTTTTCTGGTTGCGGAGGTGGGATTTGATGGGCTCTGCCCATCATTCGCTACGCGAACACCCGATTATGTTCGCCTTCGGCGAGGTGGTTCAAATCCCACAAAGAACAACAAGAACAAAAAAAGAAAGGATACCTTACAAGGTATCCTTCTTTTCTGGTTGCGGAGGTGGGATTTGAACCACACGACCTCCGGGTTATGAGCCCGACGAGCTACCAGGCTGCTCTACTCCGCGATATTTACTTGTGCCTCTCTCGAGTGCTTGTGTATTATAACACTATTATTATACGTTGTCAAGAGGTTTTTTATTCATAATTTTTTGCTTTTTTAGATAACTGAAAGTTTAATTTCTTTTTGTTGCAAGATATGTGGTTTTGTGTTATGATTATCTCATAAATTTTTCGGAGCGTGTAACCTATGGAGAACAAAAAGAAGCTTTCGCCTTATAAAATTGCGTTGATAGTTTTGCTTGTTGCCGTTTTGGGTGTTGGTGTTTACGGCACCGTTATCGGTATCAAAGCAACAATCAAGGGTAAGAAAGAAGAAAATCCCACAACTACAACGATGCCGCTTTCTGTCAGCGGTGCTGAAAAATCTTTTAAAAACGGTAGATTTTCAATTACTTTGACATCGGATTTTAAAGAAAAAGAGGATTCTGCCCTTGAAGCATTTTATTCAACAGACGGCGTTGAGGTTTTTGCTTTAAAAGAAAGCTTTGAGGAGTATCCCGAAAGCAAAAATCTGACTGTTGAAGAATATCTGAACAGACTTATTATGATGAACAGTGATGTTAATGCGGAGCTTTTAAAGGATTCAAATGGATTATATTATGTTGAGTATCTTTATTCCGGAAGCGGCAAGGTTCAGCGTTATAATGTTTATGCCTTTAAAACGGATGATGCTTTCTGGACGGTGGATTTCATATATCCCAAGCGTTACACAGAAAAAATGATTCCTTATGTTGAAAAGTGGGCAAGCACTGTTGAAATTTCACAAAGTGGCGAATAAACTTTGGCTATTGTGATAGTCGTTTTTTGTTGAAAAAAAGAGTGGTTTTACTGTATAATTACAAATAAGAAAAAACTTTAGGGGGATGTTTATGAGAAATCTGACGATTAAAAGAGAGAAAAGCTTTGTTAGTCGTTTGAAGAAAGCAAAAATCTATATTAAAGATGAACTTGCGGGCGACACCAAAATCAACGGCGACAAGTGCTACAAGCTCGGCGATTTAAAAAACGGAGAAGAAAAAACCTTTGTTATCGGCGACGAAGAAACAACGATATATGTTATACAAGATAAGTTCTCAAAAAATATGTGCAACGAAATTTGCATTATCCCTGCAGGTGTTGAAAATATTTATCTTATGGGCGAGTGTAAATTTAATCCTTTGGGCGGTGACAACTTCCGTTTCCACGGTATGACAGACCCCCGGGTACTTGCGAATCGCAAAAAATGCGCAAAAAAATTCGGCGCATTTTTAGCGCTTTGTGCTGTAGTGGGTTTTATTTGCGGTTTTATTGCTAATTACAACCCAACTTCGTATGCCAAAGACGGTGAGCCAAAAGCCTTTGTTCATGAATCAGGCGTGAAAATTGTTTTGACAGACACCTTTGAAGAAACCGAAATCGACGGAACGGTTTTCACTTATGGAACAGATGACGCTGTTGTTTTCGGCTATGAAGAAAGCTTCACAGCTCTGGAAGGTATGGGGGATTGGACTGAAAAAGAATATGCCGAGGAATTATGTGCTGCTTGGGGCTTAACGGATGCCGAGGTACAGGAGCAGGACGGATTGGTGTATTTTGAATACAGCAACAGAAGTGATGATACAGACACTATGTACAGCTATATGGTAGTTGTTTACAAAACCGGGGAATCTTTCTGGGATATTTCTTTTGCTGTGGATGAAGCGCAATATAAGGAATATAAGCCGATTTTTACAGAATGGGCAAAGAGCGTTGAATTTGCAGAATAATTGATAAGCCAGTAAACACAGGCTCGTTAATCGGGTCTGTGTTTTTTGTTGTTTTATATAATTAAATACGTTCTTAAAAATCGTTATTTGTTGTAAATATTAATTGACTTTGGGTTTTCTCTATGATATAGTATTAGCAACCGATAGAGGTGCATTTTGTTAAGAGTAGCCGTGGCGTTAAAGGTTTGCCAAAGCTGTTGCGGTGAAAGGAGCAGGTGCCGAAGACGATTTATGGCAAAAAATCGGTCTGGCAGTATGGAATAACATCTTTACTGTTGTCACCATTTTGGTGGAGAGCTATCTTACATAATATTATACCCGTGTAATGTAACAGGGTATCTATTTTTGTGTGGGTAGTTGCTTTTCGGCAACTATTATTTTTTTGTGAGGTAAAAATTATGAAAAACACAGTTTTCACAGGTGTTGCAACAGCACTCGTAACCCCAATGAACGCCAACGGCGTTGATTATGACGCTTTCGGCAGACTTATCGAATGGCAGATTGAAGAGGGCATCAACGCTCTCGTAATCGCGGGCACAAGCGGTGAGGGCTCAACCCTTTCTGACGAGGAGCACAGAGAGGTTCTTCGCTTCTCGGTTGAAAAGGTTGCCGGCAGAGTTCCCGTTATTGCGGGCACAGGCTCCAATGACACGGCCTATGCAATCGACCTTACTAAATTTGCAAGCGAAATCGGTTGCGATGCAATGCTTCTTGTTACACCTTACTATAACAAAGCAACTCAGAGGGGTCTCATCGAGTCATTCAGAGCTATTGCAGACGCTTCAACAAAGCCCTGTATTCTTTACAACGTTCCTTCAAGAACAGGCTGCAACCTTACTCCTGCTTCCTGTGCAATTCTTGCAGAGCATCCCAACATTGTTGGTATTAAAGAAGCAAGCGGCAACATTTCTCAGATTGCAGAAATTGCCGCACTCACAAAAGGTGAGTTTGACATTTATTCAGGCAACGATGACCAGATTGTTCCCCTTATGTCCTTGGGCGGCAAGGGTGTTATCTCTGTTGTTTCAAACATTCTTCCCAAGAAAACAGTTGAGCTTTGCGACAAGTTCTTTGCAGGCGATTTAGAGGGCAGCCGTGCTATTCAGCTCGATTTGCTTCCTCTTATCAACTCTCTTTTCTGCGAGGTTAACCCCATCCCCGCAAAAGCTGCTGTTGCAGCTATCGGCTTCGGTGAAAACTACGTAAGACTTCCCCTTACAACAATGGAGCCCGAAAACGAAGCAAAAATGCGTGAGCTTATGAGAGAACAAGGTTTGGATGTTTGATATCATCTGTTTTATATAACTAAATTAAAGAGATTGACTTAACCTCCCTGGCGAAGGGAGGGGGACCGCACCGAAGCAAAGCGTAGGTGTGGTGGAGGGTTCTGGCGACATAAGGAGCGTATAACTGAATATCCTTAATATACCGGAGAACCTCCCAAAGGTGATTATATGATAGCTGATAATTTATTTATTAAGAATGATACATTATATTTCGGTGGGCACAGCACAAAGGAGCTTGCCGAAAAATACGGTTCACCCATTTATGTGATGGATGAACAGAAGATAAGGGAAAATTGCCGTAAATATGTTAACGGAATGAGAACTTATTTCGGCGAAAGCGCAAGACCCTTTTATGCCAGCAAGGCTTGTAGCTTTAAAAGGATTTATAGCATTGTTGGCTCCGAGGGTATGGGGGTTGACGTTGTGTCTGTGGGTGAAATTTACACCGCCCTCAAATCCGGCTACGATATGAAAAATGTCTGCTTCCACTCCAACAGCAAAAATGATTACGATATCAATTTTGCAATGGATTCGGGCGTTGGTTGCTTCATTGTTGATAATGTTGAGGAGCTTGACGCTGTTGATTGTTTCGCAGGGGAGAGGGGCATAAAGCAAAAAATTCTTTTCCGTGTCACACCGGGTATTGATACTCACACCTATGAAGCAGTTAATACGGGCAAGGTGGATTCTAAATTCGGTTTCCCAATTGAAACGGGCGCCGCAATGGCGATTGCAAAATACGCTCTTACTAAAAAGAACATTGACCTTGCGGGCTTCCATTGTCACGTTGGCTCACAGCTTTTCGAATCCTCTGTTTTTATTCGCTCGGCAGAGATTATGCTTGAATTTATTGCAGAGGTTAAAGCCACTCTCGGCTACGAGGTAAGGGAGCTTGACCTTGGCGGCGGCTACGGTGTAAGATACACCGAAAATGACCCCGCAATAGATATAGAGGACAACATCCGTCAGGTTGCGGAGTTTTTCAAAAATAAATGCAAGGAGCTTAACATAAACGAGCCTGCAGTTAGTATGGAGCCCGGCAGAAGCATTGTTGCAGATGCGGGTATCACCCTTTACAAGGTGGGCAACGTTAAAAAAATCGAGGGCTACAAAAACTATGTCGCCATTGATGGCGGCATGACCGACAACCCCAGATTTGCTCTTTATGAATCCCAATATACGGTTGTTGCCGCAGACAAAGCAGAGGAGCCGTGCAGCTTCCTTTGTGACCTTGTTGGCAAGTGCTGTGAAAGCGGCGACATTATCCAGCCAAAGGTGCTTCTCCCCGAAAGCATCAAAAGAGGTGACCTTGTAGCAGTTCTCACAACGGGTGCATACAATTTCTCGATGGCTTCAAACTACAACAGAATCCCTCGTTTGCCTGTTATTATGGTCAACGGCGACGAAGACTACGTTGCAGTTAAGGGCGAAACACTTGATGATATAATTAAGAATGATTTATAAGACTAAAACCTTGAGGTTGCCTCAAGGTTTTATTTTTTCTCTCTGATTTTTAAAGAAAAACTGAACATAATGAAATCAGAGGTGATTTTTTGAATTCATTATGGAGCGCAACTGCTAAAAACGAGGGCTTCCCTCAGCTAAAGGGCGATATAAAAACAGATGTTGTGATTGTTGGCGGCGGTCTTGCGGGCGTTTTGTGCCTCAAAGAGCTGACGGACAGGGGCGTTGACTGTGTCCTTCTGGAGGCGAAAAGCATCGGCTCGGGTGTAACGAAAAACACCACAGCAAAGGTGACGTTTCAGCACGGTCTTATTTACAACAAGCTAATAAAAGATGCGGGTGTGGAGAAAGCTCGCCAATACCTTGAGGCAAACAAAGCCGCTCTTGAAAAAATACGTAAAATGTCCGAAAAATACCCTTGCGGGTTTGAAGAAAAGGACGCATATATTTATTCTGCAACAAATCGCCAGAAGATTGAAGACGAAATAAGTGCCTATGAAAATTTGGGGGTCAAGGCACAGTTTGTTTCAGATGTTCCGTTGCCCGTGGGGTGTGTCGGTGCTGTAAAGGTTGGCTCCCAGGGTCAGTTTCATCCCCTTGAATTTTTGTTTTCTGTTGCAAAAGGGCTGAAAATATATGAAAACACAAAGGTCGTTGAAATTTTGCCCCAAAAGGTCCGTTGCAATGGTGGTAGCGTTAGTGCGGAAAAAATTATTATTGCAACGCATTTCCCCATAATAAATAAACACGGCGGCTATCCGTTGAAAATGTATCAGCATCGCTCGTATGTTGTTGCCGCAAAGAATGCCCCCGACGTAAACGGAATGTATCTTGAGGATAAGGATGGCGGCTTTTCTTTCAGAAACTATAAGGATTATCTTCTCATCGGCTCGGGTGACCACCGGACCGGTCAAAAGGGTGGTGGCTACAAGGCTTCTGAAGAGCTTTTTGCAAAAAAATTCCCCGATGCCCAAATCAGCTACCGTTTTGCAACACAGGATTGCATAACCCTTGACGGTGCGCCATATATCGGCAAATACGCAAAAAATACAGAGAATTTATTTGTTGCCACGGGCTTCAACAAATGGGGCATGACCTCTTCTGTGGTTGCCGCCGATATATTAAGCGATATGGTAACAGGTGTTAAAAATCCTTATTCGGATGTTTTTTCGCCAACACGCTCTGTTCTTCACCCCACGCTTTTTGCAAACATTTTTCATTCTGTTGTGGGGCTTATCACCCCAACCGTGCCAAGATGCCCACACCTGGGTTGTGCTTTGAAATATAACAAAGAGGAGCATTCGTGGGATTGTCCTTGTCACGGCTCAAGATTTTCTGAAAACGGCGAATTAATCGACAACCCCGCAACGGATGATTTGAAAAGGATTTAACGGACGAATTACTGTCTGAATGCACAAATTGAGTTTTGTGCATTATACATAGTTAACAAATTTGAAAATTTTAAAAAATAAAATGTAGTATTTCGTGTTTTTTTGTCATATATAAGTGAAAGAGAAAATGTAGTGTGTTTTGTTGCAATAGAAGCCAGTTCGACATAATAATTGTGATTTGCGACATTGGTAGTAGAATAATTTTTTGCAACAAACACCCATCAAAATGAGTCTATATAAGTGAAAGAAGAATTTTTCTCTGTTGCGGAACACGCTGTGTGAATAACGGGGGGACAGAATATGAAAAAGATAATAGCTGTTTTATTGGTAGTTGTAATTTTGATTATGGCGACGGGTTGTGGTGCCGAAAAACAAAATCAGCCAACGACAATAGAAAAAACACCTGTTACATATGAGCTGGACGAGAAAAACGGCAGCCTGTTTGTTAACGATATTGATTTAACAGAGAAAAGCTATGTTTATGTCGATTCTGATAAGAAATATGCAAAGTTACCTTTGTTGGATATATGCGAAGCTTTAGGAGCTAACATAAGCAAAAACGGCGACAATTACGACATTGTTTTTACTGATGAAGCATATGAACTTGTACCATCGCAAAACAGGCTGTCCATCGTTAACCAAAGGTCAAACTACATACAAGATCCCGATCCGATAATCAATCCCTATGCAGAGAATGTAGAGGACAAACGACCTGTTTATTATCAGCAGACAGAAGACGATTTTTTAGTTGACAGTTCGGCAATTGAACAGTTTTTGTTTTTAAGAAACGCAGAGCTTCAGATTGATTATGATGAAAAAACGGTAAAGATAACATCAGTTAAAAGACAACCTGCAGAGATATGGGTTGATGGTGTCAATATTAAAAAAGGTAATTTTGTCCGAATTAATCATAAGGAACGGTATGCTGAAATCCCTCTCCTTTCTGTTTTGGAAAGTCTCGGAGCAGATATTTCAGTTTCAAAAGACGGCACAAAGATTATAAAATATGAGGATAGAGAACTTGTGTTAAATGAAAGGAAACATTCTTTAGTTTTTGAGGATTTTAATTACTTCAGTGGACATTTAGCAGGAGGGCCTGTTTACGAATACTATAAGATAACTGATGATGAATTGATTGTTGATACTGTTAGTGTTGCTATGTTATTTTATAAGTTGAATTTACGTGTTAAGATAGATTATGATAGCAACATAGTTTATGTAGAGTACAGAGATTAAGGTTTTTTATTGGAGGTGTAGAGGTGAGCTTTTTCAACAGTAAGAGAGTTAAAATAATACTTGGTGTGTTTGCGGTGCTTTTATCAGTTGTTTTTATCGTGGCTTTATTAGGGGATTTTAAGCAAACGGGAAATGGCAAAAATGAAACTGAGACAGGGTTAACCTCACATAATTCTATCGAAAACCAGAAACTTCCGAAAATCTACAACAATTTTAATAACGCTTTACCTGATAATGCAGATAAAAATGTACCCTCTGTAACATTTTCTGAAAATGTTGATTTTTGGATAATAGATGGTAAAACATACTCGCTTCAAAGCAGTGAAAACACAGATGGCTTTACTTTTATTAGTTGGGAAATAGACCTTGCCGCACTGACGCTTTGTGGTATCGGGGGTGCAACTGAATTCTATTCATCGGATGGCAAAATTGATAACGAAATTATTGTTGCAAAAAAAGGCGATAAGTACTATGTATTGGTTTTTGGGGACGCTTTTTCACCATATTCTTACAACATTGATGATTTTGTAATTACAAATAAATCAGACGACAATGTGGAAAGTTACCTTGGACAGGTGTGGTCTGACCATTTGAGCAGAGAATATAATTTGAGTTTTTTATTAGTTGAAGATGAGAAGTCGTTTGAGTTTGTCGAACTGAAGCCAAAAGCTAATCCCGAATTAACATATCGCATAGATTATGTGGAATACAAAGGCAATTATTTTTCTTCTCTCCCATACGGAGAAAGCACATCTATGTATAGAAATGAAAATGGTTCTTTGGTTGAGGTAACAAAACGGGACCAATCAGGGGCGGTTTTGAACAAAAATCGTCAATCACAGAAAACCGTCCACTGATTTTTTAGAATGGGAATAACAATATTTAAATGAGGTGTAAATTTATGATTGTGTTTAATGGATGTTTAACCGGAGCTGCAAAGAAGTATTACATAGATAAAATGATGAAAGCAGGAACTAAGCTTTTAATAATATTGTTTTCAATGACAATTCCTTTTTGGGTGTTTTTTTCACTTAAAATTCAGGTGCTTATTGAGGGAATGTGTACCATATTGGTAACCATTTTGCTTTTACCAGTTGTTTTTCGTCTTTGCGTTTCAAAAAAAGAAAAAGAACGCATTAATTTAAAGAAGGTAAGTATTAAGGATGGCGAAATTAAAGCTATCAGTGAAAAAAACTCTGTGTGCAACAATTTATCCAAAGTAAAAGAAGTTAGGGATTGTGGTGAGTTTTACGATATTGTATTTCCATCTATTTACTTCATATCCATATATGTTTGCCAGAAAGATTTACTTTCAACCGGAACTTTAGAGGAGTTTGAATTATTGTTCGGTGAGAAAATTGTGCGTTGTAATACAGATTAACTAAGGAAAGACAGTTGACGGTTATAAACCGCTGAAAAAGTTCGATTTATAATTTAATATTTCAAAGGGCGGTTTGGCTAATTCCAAGCCGCTTTTTTAGTTGCAAGTTGAGAGTGGCAAGTGGCAAGTTTCGGGACGCAAGCGCCGATTTTAAAGATGTGTTGTTGGGTGCGAAGCTTATCATCCCTGTTTGCCAACGGCAAATAGGGAGGGGGACCGACACGGAGCAAAGCGGAGTGTGGGTGGTGGGTCGCCCCGTTGCGGACACTTTTCGTCGATGAAACGAACAAAGCTGATGTATTTATACCTGCCTTCGAAGGCGGGGGGACCACCTTCCCGTTTGACGATATTTGTAAAAACCCTGCAAGCGTGTAAAGTAATTAAAGTTAAAATATTGCTGAACGGGTGGTGGGTGGTTCTCGACGTGAGAGCCGAACGTCGTTGAATCGTAAGATTCAAATGTAACAGACTAACGGATAACAATAACTTCATTACAGCTTCACCTTGCGGTGAAAAGACGCTCAGATTTTCGCGTCAAGAACTCTCCACCTCGCTATATCGACGCTTGAAAATTTATTAAAGTAGCAAATAACAATAAGTCCTCTTGCGGTACCCAAAATTCTTTGTTCGCTTTTCGCTTCACAGAATTTTGACCGCTACGCCAACTCACACTCCCTGCTTCGCCCACAGGGCGCGGTCGTGTTCCTTGCCCCCTCTCTTCGAAGAGAGGTAAATGAGAGTTGAGCTTTTCCGATTCATCTGCGAAGGAAAGAGGTAAGGGGGCGACCCACCACCAAAAGCGTAGCTTTTGGTTCCCCTCCCTATTCGGCAAGCCGAACAGGGATGATAGGCTTCGCAACGCCGCAACAAATTAATACAATTGGCACGAAGTGCCTCGAAACTTGCCACTTGCAAATTACTACTTGCCACTAAAAAAACAGTACGGTCTTGCCACCTACCCAATACAACATAAAAGCAACCCGAGTTTTCTCAGGTTGCTTTGCGGTGTGTTTATCATTTCTTTTCAGCTATAAACGCTCTGAACAGGGGCAAACATGCGTTGAAAAAGTCTTTGTAGCTTTCGCAATAGCTTCTGTCTTCCTTTGAGCGTTTGCATCCGCCTCCCCGGCAGATGGGATAAAATCTGCATTTCTTGCAAGTCTCCGTAACAGCCAGGCTTTCTCGAAGAAATTCGGTAGCTTTTTCACAATGGGCGAGGGTGTCAAAATTCTCTTTTGGTGTGTTGATATTTCCCAACAGCCATTCATCCGTGCAATAAAAGTCGCAGGGATAAATGTTGCCGTTGCCCTCAACAACAAATTGGTGCATACAATGGCCGCACATTCCGCATTGCTCCGTGGGGTTGCCCAGATATAAATGCACAAGGTTGTCAAAATAGCGTATGCTTGTGTAGTTGCCTTGAATATAATCTTTAACGTAAGCGTTAAAGCCGTGTATAAGAAAATGCGTGTATTGGTCGGGTGTCATATAAAGCTCGCTTTCGGTTTTGTCACCAAAGGGGCGAAGACATGGGATGAATTGCAGGTATCTGAAGCCTCTTTTTTTGAAAAATCTGAGAATTTCATCGATGCTTTCGGCACATTTACCTGTGAGAACCGTTAGAATGTTAAACTGAACGCCGTGCTTTGTGAAAATGTCGGCAGCCTTGAGGATTTTGTAAAAAGTGTTTTGGTTGTTGCTGTCAATTCTGAAGGAATTGTTTTCAAAATCACCGTCAAGGCTCAGACCCACAAGAAAATTCTGCTCTTTAAAAAATGCTGCCCATTCATCGTCAATCAGCGTTCCGTTAGTCTGAAGCCCGTAGTAGATTTTGCTGTTTTTCAAATTAAGCTCGTTGACCTTTTGGCAGAAATATCTGAAATAATCAAGCCCCCTGAGTGTGGGCTCGCCACCCTGAAAAGCAAACGAAACGCTTTCACCGTTGGCAAAATCAAGCGCCTTTTTTATTAAATTGTCGGTTGTTTCTTCAGAAATAAAGCCGAAGCTTTTAACGTCCCTGTGGTCGGTAACGTCATGATAGAAGCAGTATTTGCACCGCATATTGCAAAGAGCCGATGCGGGCTTAATCATAATAGATAAGGGTGGCAAAATAATCATCCTTTATAATTAAACCTCGGAAAAATTCCGAGGCTTAATTTTTTATTTGTTATAGTATTCTTCGTTAATGCCTCGTCGGTTAGATTTGAAGCTTTTCATTATCTCATCCATCTGTGCATCCATTTTTTCTGCAACCGTTGGGTAAACGGATGAACGGTTGAGGTTTTCGCCGGCGTCATCGCTGAGAATGTGCAACCAGTTCTTTCTGTATTTGTCAAAGAATGCGGAGTTATCATTCTGAATGTTTTGGAAATATTTAAAGGTGATGTGCTTGTTCTCTGTAAGAACAGGGTATTCATAGTCTGCATACTCTTTTTGTGCGAGAACATCAGAAGTGGGGACGGTGTACTGAATTGCTTTGAGCTTCTCTCTCTTCATATGAAGAATGGGGTGCTCTTGTGTATGTATGACAGTGTCGTTTTTAAGAAGCTCCACCATTGAAACGCCGTCGATAGCTCTGTCTTTTGGTAGGTAGCCTGCGTTGCCGTTATTGTCGGTGATTCCGCAAAGGTCAACAAGTGTGGGCATAATGTCAACGAGTGTTGCGCTTTGTGTTCTTGTTTCGCCCGCATTCCACAAGCCGTTGTTGTTGCCCCAACGAATCATAAACGGAACCTTCTGACCGCCCTCATAAGCAAGGTATTTGCCGCCGCGGAGCTCACCCACAGAGCCCTCAAGTGCGGGACCATTGTCGCTTGTGAAAACGATGATTGTGTCGTCCATAACGCCCAAATCCTCAAGGGTTGTGAAAAGCTCGCCGAGATAATAGTCAAACTCGGTTACACAGTCTGCATAGGTGCCCATACCGGTTTCGCCGTTGAATTCGTCACCCACGAATATTGGTGCGTGGGGCCAGGGTGTTGCGTAATATGCAAAGAAGGGTTCATCAGAGTTTTCAACCTTGTCGGTTATCCAATCTGTGATTTCCTCGTGAATCCATTTTGATAACTGACGCTGATCCTTTTTGCCGTTTTCGTCACGGAGCTCTTCAACACCGTGAACAATTTCATATTCGCCGTTTTCTTCTGCCACGTGGTAGAAGGGAGCCATATCGTTAACGTGGTGGCTACCGTAGAAATAGTCGAAGCCCTGATTTGTGGGGAGATATTCGCCGTAGTCGCCAAGGTGCCATTTGCCAAAAGCACCGGTGTTGTAGCCCGCAGCTTGGAAAGTTTCGGCAATGGTGATTTCGTCGCCAAGCATACCGTCACAGTTGTTGCCCATTTCAATAGAGTTGAAGATTCTTGTCTGAGCAAAGGGCGAAAGTGTGTCAACCGTGGGGTAAATAACGTTGTCGGCATAGCCTCTGAAGGGGTATCTGCCTGTCATAAGTGCAAATCTTGCAGGGGAGCAGACAGAGTAGCTTGAATAGAAGTTGTCAAAATTCAAGCCTTCTTCGCCGATTCTGTCCATATTGGGTGTTTCAAAAATTGAACCGTTGAGAGAGGTGTCGCCGTAGCCCATATCGTCCATAAGAATAAAAAGCACGTTGGGGTTTTCGGATTTTGCCTTGCCGACACCCTTGAGGTAGTCGTCATGACCTTCCCAAAGGCGGTCTGTGTTGGGCTCTGAGCGAAGATTCATTGTGAGAACATAAAGGACTGTTGTTCCTGCTAATAATACGCTGAGAATTGATGTTGCGAATTTATGTAATCCTGTTTTTGCAAAGGCCTTTTTTGCAACAATTACAAGAAGGATAACGGCAATAATACAGGGGAGAAGCAATAAAATGTTGCCGCCCAATCTCGTAAGAAAGCTTCCTTCGCCGGTGAAAAGCGGGTTTGTCGCACTTGACCAACCGGTTTTACCGCTTGAAAAAGCACCGAAGCCTGCGTCAGCGCCCCAGATGAGGTAATAAACAAAAATACCTGCGGCGGCGGCACAGTAGCCGATAACGTTGAATGCGTAAACCCTCTTTTTGGCAACAACTCCGATGAAGATAATTGCCGAAAGGATGCACATAAACGCAACGCTTACAACAGCAACAATATTTAGTCTGAGAATCTGCAACGCAAGTGCAAGACCTATGCCAAGAATAGCGGTTATTAAAGGGATAACCTTTTTTGATTTGTCAAAAGATATGCCGTTTTTCAAAATGAAAACCTCTCTTTCATACGTATGCATATATAATACAACAACTATTTGAAATAGGCAAGAGAAAACTGCCTTTTGGTGTGGGGACCAAAAGACAGTTGCTTGAATAAATTAAACTGAAAGGGAGAGAACGTAATCATTCTCACTGAAAAGAGTGCTTATGTCCTCGGGATTAATGTGGGATTTAGCACGTATTGTGAAAAGGCAGACATATTTTTCGTTTTTCTTTTCAACTGAGCTTGAAACAAGAACATAACCACGCTCTTTGAAAAGCTGTGTTACGCTTTCGATGGACTCGGGGTCGTCACGCAGCTTCATACTCACTGCAACTGTGCTTGTATTTTCAACGGGCAACAGCTTGTGAATAACAATCTGAACAACAAGCAGAATCAGTGTTGCATAAACGGCGATACCGTACATTCCCGCACCTGCCGCAAGACCGATACCCGCTGTAGTCCAGACGCCGGCGGCGGTTGTAAGACCCTTTACGGTGCCTTTGTAAACAATAATGCCAGCACCGAGGAAGCTGATGCCGGTAACTACCTGTGCCGCAAGACGGGAGCCGTCAAGATTTACGTGGTCAGCAAGGCCGACAATGTCAAAAAAGCCGTATTTGCTGACTATCATAATCAGTGCCGAGCCCATGGCAACAATAATGTGGGTTCTGATACCCGCTTCTTTCTGTCTGAAGGTTCTTTCAACACCGATTGCCGCACCGCAGATAACGGCGGTTACAAGACCTAAAATATAGGGGAAAAAGCTGTGTAGCTTAAAGGTGTCAAGAAAGGTGTTGAGAACCTCCCACACTTCGTATGAGGGTGTGTTGGATAAAATCATAGCAATCTCCTTAGCGATAATATCTTTGTATTATAATACATATTTCCGTTTGTGTCAAATTATGCGAGGCAAGGATTTTTTTCTGTCATAATACGTTATTTGCAAACATACCATTTACTGAAGAATTAAAAAGCACCTTTGGAGGTAGATTTATGACAGAAACGAGCATTTATAAGGATATTGAAACACGTACCGGTGGCGATATTTATATCGGCGTTGTGGGCCCTGTAAGAACAGGTAAATCGACTTTTATAAAAAGGTTTATGGATACACTTGTTATACCCAATATTTCAGAGGAGCACAGACGTGAACGGGCACAGGATGAGCTCCCGCAATCAGCCGCAGGCAGAACAATTATGACAACAGAGCCGAAATTTATACCCGAGCAGGCGGTAAAGGTGGGGCTACCCAATAACGCAGAGCTTAATGTTCGTTTAATAGATTGCGTGGGATATATTGTGCCAAGCTCCCTGGGGTATGTTGAAGAGGATAAACCCCGAATGGTGAAAACACCTTGGTATGACCACGAAATCCCCTTTAATATGGCGGCAGAAATCGGTACGCAGAAGGTTATTACCGAGCATTCAACAATAGGTCTTGTTATAACCACAGACGGCTCCATAAGTGACATTCCGAGAGATGAATACGAAGAGGCAGAGGAGCGTGTTATTAATGAGTTAAAGGAAATTAACAAGCCCTTTGTTGTTCTTTTGAACAGCGTTTCGCCAAAGGCGGATTCAACTGTTATATTGGCAAGCGACCTCTCATTGAAATATGGAGTGCCTGTTATACCCGTTAATTGTCTCGATGTTGATGAGGAGGATATTCGCGACATTCTTTCTGCTATGCTGTTCCGCTTCCCCATAAAAGAAATCGGTATTGAAATGCCCGGTTGGGTGATGGGGCTTGGCTACGAGCATTGGCTGAGAAAATCTGTGTGCTCTTGTGTTAAAGAGTCGGCTTCGTATCTCCGTTGCCTCGGTGACGTTGCAAAGCTTGTGGGAGATATTTGTGAAAATGAATATGTTCTGAAGGCGGAAATATCCTGCCTTGATCTGGGTAAGGGCTGTGCACAGATATATACAGAGCTGTCAAAAGAGTTGATTTACAAGGTTATTGACGAAAAAACCGCTCTCAAAATTTCAAACGAGCAGGAGCTTATGGATTGTATATGTGACTTGGCGTCTATAAAGAAAAAATATGACAAAATCAAAAACGCTCTCGATGAGGTTGAGGCAACAGGCTACGGTATAGTTATGCCTGATATTGATGAATTGACTCTCAAAGAGCCCGAAATTGTTAAACAGGGCGGCAGATACGGTGTGCGCCTCGGTGCCTCGGCGCCGTCGATACATATGCTTAAAACCTGTATTGAAACCGAGGTTGCACCCGTTGTGGGTACCGAAAGTCAGTCGGAGGAATTGCTCAAATACCTTTTGACAGGCTTTGAAGAGGACCCCCACAAAATCTGGGAATCAGATATCTTCGGTAAATCACTTAACGAGCTTGTTAATGAGGGCTTACGCAACAAGCTTTGCCACATGCCGGTGGATGCAAGAGCGAAAATCCAGGAAACGCTTGAACGCATTATCAACGACGGCTGCAGCGGTCTTATCTGTATCATTTTATGAAAACTAAAAAAGAACTGTAAAAGACTTTCGTTTTTTACAGTTCTTTTTGGTTTATTCTTCTTCGCTTTTTAAATTGCCGTAGCTTTTGTCAATTACAATAACGGCATACAAATTGCCGTTTCCTGCAATGTTAATGCGGTTTTTAATTATTTCTGTCAATTCAAAATCCGTGTATTTGTATTTTGGGGGAACAACAACGTCAAACAAAACGTTTTTCGTCTTATCACCGAAAACAACTCTGAAATCGTGAAATGTGATTATAGGGTCAATGTCATAAAGAATATCTCTGACTAGCTCCTTGAGGTTGTTGGTTTCTTCGCAGTCAAGAACCGTGGGATCAAGGTGAACAACAAGGTGGATGTTGAATTTGCTTAGAAAGTCCCGCTCGATAGTGTCCATAATCTCGTGGCAGATAAGAACGTCAAGCCTTGCATCCATCTCAATGTGGGCAGATGCAAAATAACTGTCGGGGCCATAGCTGTGCACCATAAGGTCATGTATGCCGAGAACGTTTTCATAGCTTAGAATTTCTTTCTCGATTTTTTCATACATCTCTTTTGAAGGAGCCTGACCGAGAAGGGGACCCACCGTTTCTCTGACAAGAGAAATGCCCGAATAAATGATGAACAAGCCGACAAATGCACCGATGTAGCCGTCAAGGTTAATGTCTGTGTAATGTGAAACAAGGGTGGATACGAGAACGGCACCGGTTGAAATGCAGTCGTTTCTGCTGTCTGCGGCGGTGGCACTCAATGCTTTTGATTTGATTTTTTTACCGAGAGTATTGTTGAATGAGCTCAGCCACAGCTTAATTGCTATGGAGAGGATAAGAACAATAACTGCCGCATAGCTGAATTTTATATCCTCCGGATTAAGGATTTTATCGACGGCAGATTTGAGCGAATCGTAGCCTATAAGAATAATAAGAAATGAAACGATAAGACCTGTTATGTATTCGATTCTTGCGTGACCGTAGGGATGATCCTCGTCGGCGGGCTTTTCAGAAAGCCTGAAGCCGATGAGTGTCACAACAGATGAGCCTGCGTCGGTAATGTTGTTTGTTGCATCGGCAGTAATCGAAACACTGTGGGCGAGCGAGCCGATGATGAATTTTGCGATACTCAGAAAAATATTGCAAATAATACCCACTATGCCCGCAAGACGCCCGTATTTTTCACGGTTAAGCGGTTTGCTCTCATCTTGCTTTAAAAATAATCTGATTAACAAATTTGTCACGTGATCACCTCTGAGAGTATCTTCAGACAATTATACTGTTTTTGCAGAAAAAGTCAAACATAAGTGGACAAAAAAGAAAGATTATGTTATTATAAAAGAAATAAGTCACCGAAAGGTTGGTATATATGAACAAGACACTTGTTATTCTGGCGGCGGGTATGGGTAGCCGTTACGGTGGTCTCAAGCAAATTGACCCCGTGGGGCCCAATGACTCGATTATTATTGACTATTCAATCTATGATGCTGTAAAAGCGGGCTTCAATAAGGTCGTTTTCATTATAAAGAAAGAAAACGAAAACCTTTTCAGAGAGGTTATCGGCGACAAGGTAGCAAAGCATATCCCCGTGGAATATGTTTTCCAGAGCCTTGATAAGCTCCCCGAGGGCTACACATGTCCGGAGGGCAGAGAAAAGCCTTGGGGAACAGCACACGCTATTTATTGCTGTAAAGACGTTGTAAAAGAGCCCTTTATGGTGATAAATTCTGACGATTTCTATGGTGGCGGTGCATATTCACTCATTTCGAATTGGATTGACTCAACCGATTTTGGTGGTATGCCCTATAAATTCGCAATGGCAGGCTATTACCTCAAAAACACTCTCACAGATAACGGCACGGTTTCGCGTGGTGTTTGTGACGTTGATGCAGGCGGTCAGCTTGTTGACGTTATTGAGCGCACTAAAATTCAGCGAATCAACGGAAAAATCTCATACACAGAAGACGGTGAGAATTGGGTTGAACTCCCCGAGGATTCGGTTGCATCTATGAACTGCTGGTGCTTCCCGCCCGAAATACTTGGTGAGATTGAAAAATATCTTGTGGAATTTTTAAACACAACCGTTAAAGAGAATCCTTTGAAATCAGAGTTTTTCCTCCCGTTCCTTGTAAGAGATTTGCTTTCAGAGAAAAAATGCACTGTTGACGTTCTTGAAACAGCCGATAAATGGTTTGGTGTTACATACAAGGAGGATAAGCCCGACGTTGTCGCATCAATATCAGCTCTTGTAAACGACGGTGTTTATCCCGAAAACCTTTGGTGAGCTTTATGAAAAAAGTCTTTTTAATAATTTCACTCGTTCTGTTGCTAAGCGTTCTGTGCTCCTGTGGGGCTCAAAACGCTGATACCACAACCACACAGCCCCCAACAACAGAGGCACCGCAGGATGTTAAAATTGAATTCGAAAGGGCATTGATTGCAGATTCAGTTATAACCTCAATGGAGGGATACGGAGCAGAAACCACCTTTTCTGAGGATGAAAAAATTGTGACATTCACATTTTCACCTGAGGAACACGAGAAAATGCTCAAGGATAAATACGATGAGGTTGTTGCCCATTTCAACGAGGTTCAGGAATCTGAGGATACCTACATTGAGAAAATTGAATTCATTGAAGATTTCAGAGAGCTGAAGGTCTTTGTGAACCGTGAAAGCTATCTGCTCGGCGAAGACCACGGCGCATATATTGAATTCAATGTTGCGGGCTACGCACTTCATTATCAGCAATTTTTAGGTCAGGGTCAGAAAACTTTTGTTAAGGTTCTTTACTCTGACAATGAAGAAGAAATAACGTCATACAATCGACCTATAGAACAATCATTTGAATAAACTAAAGGGGCTGTAAAAAAAGCGCAGACCGCACAAAACTATATAAATAAAGGGACTTTTATTAGGTTTAAAGCCTATAAAAGTCCTATTTTTAATAAAGAACGAAATACTTGTGTTTTGTGCTACAAACAAACCTCGCCACTCGACGTACCTTTGTACGCCTTCGGGCAAACAAAAACAAGTCTGAAGCCTTGTTTTTGCTCGGTTTTTTGTTCTGCATCTTTTTTTCCTATCCCCTGAAAAGGAGCTGTAAAAAAACGAACGTTTTTGAACAGAACCAGTAAAAACGGACAATGAAAAAAAGAGCCCTCTATGGTAGAATTAAAGAAACTATCATAGGGGGATTTTTCATGCCAAAAAAGTATAGTCACATTAAGCAATATGAAACAGAG
>SVOT01000003.1:182249-205186 GCA_015066225.1 Oscillospiraceae bacterium | reverse complement strand
GTGCCTCAGTTATATTCGCCTTGCGGCGAGTGATATTGCTTCGCAGTGATATGATGCTTCGCATCGTGATATTGTCCTTCGGACAGTTTTGGAGGCGAATATAATATCACTGAAACTAAAAAGTTTCAATATCACTTTGCCGTTAGGCAAAATATCACTGTGAGACCTGTCTCACAATATCACTTGTTGTTCTTATCTTTGAGATACGTTTATTTTAAAGTATGTAACCCACTATGACACTTTCAGACCGAAAGTGTCATTTTTTATTAAAAAAGAAATAGGGAGAAACTTCTTTACGAAGTCTCTCCCTAGGGAGTGCTTTTTTAGTTGCAGGTGCCCCGACAATTATGCATCAGGAATTCATCGTAAATTCTCAATCAGCCTTGCCGGCAGGGGGGATGAAAAATCGTTTTTAATAATATGGTTGCGCTCGTGCAGGAGCGCTTTTTCTTTTGCCTCGGGTGAGAGGCTTTCGTTTAAATAAATGTTAAAATCGCCGTTTGCATCGGGCAGAGTGAATGCCCTGATGGTAAGCGGCATTTTTATTTCCCTTATAAATTCGCTCAAGTTAAACTCCTTCTTCTGTATCCTTATCTATTGATTTGAGCATAACCAACAGAGCGTCAAGCTGATCCTCGGTTGCCCTGGCGGACATATCGAAAAGAAGCTTTCGCTTTTCGAAAAGCTGGTCACGCATTTCTTCAACCTTATCGTCGCTCGAATCAAAATAACCCATTGTTACGCCGAAATATTTTGCAATTTTTGCAAGCGTCTGAGTGGAGAGGGATTTTGTTCTGCCGCACTTGAGCTCGGATAAAGTGCTTCGGGGGATGTCTATATCCTTGCATAGACGACCCGCCCTGATTCCGCGGTCTTCGCAAAGAAAAATGATTTTTTCATACATATTCACCAAATTCACCCCCTGTATCTGAAAGCTGATGTACAAAACAAACAAATGTTCTGTTGTGGGTTGAAATGTACAGAATTCTGTAATATAATGAAGCCACAGTTCAGAACGCTGAACAATTTCTGCAAATACTATAACCCATATTTGCACAGTTGTCAATACTGAAAATTGTACTTTACAAAAATTCTGTTCGGAGGTTTACAGGAGGAGTTATGTCGAAATTTATAGAATCACTCATTGAATGCCCCTTTTATATTAAGGAGGGTAACTGCTTTATCGCCTGCGAGGGGCTTATTGAAAAAACGGTTTGTAACCAAAGCTTTGAAAAGAATTCCGATAAAACGGAATATGAGACAAAAATCTGCTCCGTCAACGGCGGAAAAGGGTGCATACACCACAGAAGCGTTGCACTTCTTTATGAAAAGGGGATTAAGAATTGACGGAAAAATCAATTAAAAGGGTTTCTGCTGCCGCCGGAAATATGTGTGTTCTTATTGATGATATAATAAAAAAGGCGAGAAAGAACTTTCGGGAGACCGGAAAGCCCGATATTGACCCCAGATTTATAAAGGAAAGTGTCAGCGCCCTCAAGGAGCTTTACACACTTCTGGGTGATTACGAGGGTGGCGGACAGGCGAGCGAGGGTGTTATTGTTAAAATTGAAAAACAGCTTGAGGAGTGGAGCAAGTGAAGGAGTTGATTATTTCACCGCCAAATGAAAAGCAAAGGCTGTTTTTTGAAAGCCGAAAAAGGTTTATCGGCTATGGCGGCGCAAGGGGTGGCGGCAAATCGTGGGCGCTGAGAACAAAGT
Source organism: Oscillospiraceae bacterium (assembly GCA_015066225.1). GTDB lineage: Bacteria > Bacillota > Clostridia > Oscillospirales > Acutalibacteraceae > DTU089. Next base: position 203,468 of record SVOT01000003.1, on the reverse strand, counting down.
TTATTCTTCTTGCGCTTGAATACGGCAATCTGAAGCTGCTTCTTTTGCGAAAAACTCTGCCCGAGCTTCGTGAAAATCACCTTTTGCCAATGCTGGCACAGCTCAACGGCATTGCCACCTATAAGCGTGATGAGAGGGCGTTTGTTTTCCCCAACGGCTCAAGAATACGCCTTGGCTACTGCGACACGGAAAATGATATTTACCAATATCAGGGTCAGGAATATGACGTTATCGGCGTTGAGGAGTGCACTCACTTCACCTTTACACAGATTCAGTTTCTTATGACCTGCAACAGAACAACACGAAAGGATTTTAAGCCGAGAATGTATTTCACGGGGAACCCCGGCGGAGTTGGTCACAACTGGTTCAAGCGCCTTTTTGTAAAGGGCAGATATGAGGCGGGTGAGGATGAAAACGACTACGTTTTTATCCCCGCAACGGTGGATGACAACAAGGTACTTATGCAGTCAAACCCCGAATATGTAAAGGTGCTTGATTCGCTCCCCGAGAAGCTGAGGCAGGCTCACAGATTCGGTAACTGGGATATTTTTGACGGCCAGTTTTTCGAGGAGTTCAGAGATAGCCCCGACCACTATGGTGACGGCACGTTCACACACGTTATTGAGCCTTTTGAAATACCGAGAGATTGGGTGATTTACCGCTCCTTTGACTTCGGCTATGCAAAGCCCTTTTCCTGCGGGTGGTGGGCGGTTGATTACGACGGCAGAATATACAGAATACTTGAGCTTTACGGCTGCACAAAATCGCCAAACGAGGGTGTGAAATGGCCCCCCGAAAAGATTTTTTCGGAGATTGCGAGAATCGAAAGGGAGCACAGGTGGCTGAAAAACAAGCATATTATCGGTGTTGCCGACCCGTCTATATGGGATGCCTCACGAGGCGAAGCTATTATTGAAGCCGCCAACAGAAACGGCGTTTATTTTCTCAAGGGTGACAACAAGCGTTTGCCCGGCTGGATGCAGGTGCATTACAGAATGAGCTTTGACGAAAACGGAGTGCCGATGATGTATGTGTTCAGAAATTGCAAGGGCTTTATCAGGACTATGCCCGAGCAGACCTTCAGCTCTGTTAACCCCGAGGACCTTGACACGTCGGGCGAGGACCACATCGCCGACGAGGTGAGGTATATGTGCATGGCACGACCCATTAAGCCACAGCAAAGGCAGAAGGAGATTGCCGTTGGGGATGACCCGCTGGATTTGATGAGGAATTAGAAATTCGGAATGGAGCTTTGCAGGGCATCTGCGAAGGGGAGCAGTTAGGGGGGCGACCCACCACCCCGCCTTCGTTACACTACGGCGGTGTCCCCCTCCCTATTTGCCGTTGGCAAACAGGGATGATAGGCTTCGCAACGCATCTGCGAAGGGGAGCAGTTAATAAATGAAAAGGATAAGGATACATATATGAAAAAAGAAAATAAAGTGAATGACAGCAAGGTCAGCAAAATCAACGTGCTTTCCCTTTTGGGGGCAGAGGATGTTGACAGAATTTTAGACATTCTCAAAAAATACAAGGAGGGTAAAGCCTCGCTTGAAAAACGGATTGTTGAAAACGAGCAATGGTTCAAGCTGCGCCATTGGGATGCAAAGGGCAAGGGCGACGGCGAGCAATATGCGTCTGCCTGGCTTTTTAACTCCATTGCAAACAAGCACGCCGACGCTATGGATAATTTCCCCGAGGTTTGCTGTTTGCCCAGAGAGCAGAGCGACAAAAAGGCGGCGCGAATTCTTTCGCAGATTCTGCCCGTTATTTTCGAGCGAAACGGATTTGAGAAAATCTACAGCGATGCCTGGTGGTATAAGCTGAAGGCGGGCACAGCCGTTTACGGTGCATTCTGGAACCCGTTGAAATCGAATGGTCTGGGAGACATTGAAATAAAGCAGGTTGACCTTTTGAACCTTTTTTGGGAGCCGGGTATAAAGGATATTCAGAAAAGCAAAAACATTTTTCACGTTGAGCTTGTGGATAACGACACACTTGTGTCGCTTTACCCGAGCCTTTCGGGAAGGCTTGGCGCATCGGGCATTGAAATTTCAAAATATGTGTTTGACGACAGCGTTGACACCTCGCAGAAAACGGCGGTGATTGACCGATATTACAAGGTTATAAGAGATGGCAGAGAGCTTGTGCATTATTGCAAAATCTGCAACGGCGAGCTTCTTTATGCTTCGGAGAACGACCCTGAATACGCTGAGCGCGGATTTTATGACCATGGCAGATATCCATTTGTTTTTGATACGCTTTTTGTTGAGGAGGGCACGCCCTGCGGCTTCGGCTACATCGACATTATGAAGGACGCTCAATTCCAGATTGACGTGCTCAACAACGCTTTGACAAGGAACGCCGCCCTTGCCACTACGCCCCGATATTTTATTAATTCCTCGGGTGCGGTAAACGAAGAGGAGTTTGCCGACTGGTCTAACAATTTTGTTCACGTTTCGGGCAGTAATCTTGGTGAGGACAGCATAAGAGAAATCAGGGTTTCGGGTCTTCCACAGGTATATATGGCGATTCTTAACAGCAAAATTGACGAGCTCAAGGAGACAAGCGGCAACAGGGATTTCTCGCAGGGCGGTGTTTCAAGCGGTGTTACGGCGGCTTCTGCCATTGCGGCTCTTCAGGAGGCGGGCAGCAAGCTGACGAGAGATATGGTAAAGGGTGGCTACCGAGCATTTTCGGAGCTCAACTCCCTTGCGGTTGAACTCATACGTCAGTTTTATGACGAGCCCAGATTTTTCAGAATTCTTTCTGAAAATGGCGGGGAAGAGTTTATTTCTTACGACAACCACTCTATAAGGGTGAAGCCTCAGCAGGAGCTTTTCGGTGTGGAGCTTGCATCAAGAAAACCGATTTTTGACATAAAGGTCAGCGCACAGAAGGCGAGCCCGTTTTCAAAAATCAGCCAGAATGAGCTGGCACTGCAGCTTTACAACAACGGCATTTTTAATCCCGAAATGCGTTCACAGGCATTGGCGGCGGTGAGCATGATGGATTTTGAGGGCAAGGATGCGGTGATTGCACGAATCAGCGAGGGAGTGACCGCGGTGTGACAGAGGTTTTTTACCGTGAATACCACGACAGGACAGTTCTGACGGTTGAGGGGCACAGCGGCTTCGGGAAGCGTGGCACAGACGTTGTGTGTGCAGGTGTTTCCACACTTGTGTGCACGCTTCTGAACTGTCTCAAGGATGAGGAAAGTGCGGGCAGGCTCAAGCTTCACAGGGAGATTGTGCGTGACGGCTACGTCAGCGTTGAGATTGAGCATTTCTCATTTGCGGCGGAGCGCACGAAAGCCATTGTTGATGCTATGGTTTCGGGGCTGTATATGCTATCGGAGGAGTACCCGGAGAATGTGAGAGTGGAGTGAGGCTGAAGCTTGCGACTTGCCACTTCCAACTACGTTATTAGTTTCATCAACGAAGGAGAGAGGTTAGGGGGCGACCCACCACCCCGCCTTCGTTACACTACGGCGCGGTCCCCCTCCCTATGCACTTGCGTGCACAGGGATGATAGGCTTCGCACCCAACAACAAATCAATACAATCGGCACGCAGTGCCCCGAAACTTGCCACTTGCCACTTGCAACTTCCAACTTGATATAAGCCGTTCGGCCGACGGTTTTTATATAAATGACACTTCGGAAAGACGATGAATTTATTTTGAAAGGAATTTTTATGAAGAAATTATTGTTATTTGCAGATATCCAGCTTTTTGCAGGTGAGGGTGCAGAGAGCGTATCTGCCGAAACGGGCGACGATTTTGCTGACGCCGGGCAGGGTAACTTTAATGACGGTGATGCCGAAACTGAATTTGCTCAGCTTATTTCCGGAAAATTCAAGGAGCAATTCACCAAAAAAACACAGGCAATTATCGACAAGAGATTCAAGGAAACAAAAAATCTTGAAGAATACAAGGATAAGGTTTCGCCGATTATAGCTTCTTTGATGGAGAAATACGGGATTTCTGAGGGCGAAGAGGACTCCCTTTTGGAGAAAATACAGAATAGTGAAGCACAGCGCCAAAATGAAAATCCCGAAAGTGTTCAGAATGAAGACAGAATCGGTGCTTTGAGACAGCGTGCCGACGGATGGGCACGTGAGAGCAGGGAGCTTAAAAACACATATCCCGATTTTGATTTGAGAAAAGAGCTGAGAGGCAACAAGCTTTTTGCAAGCCTTCTTATTGGCGGTGCCCCCGTGAGGGCGGCGTTTGAAACCGTTCACAGAGACGAGCTTCTCAGCGGGGCTATGGCATACACCGCCGACAAGGTGCGTGAGGAGGTTGTCAGAAGCATCGAATCAAAGGGCAGGCGACCCCTGGAAAACGGCGTATCCTCGGAAAGCGCTGTTGTAACCGCTCTTGACGTTAATTCGCTCACCTCAAAGGACATTCTTAAAATATTAAAAGAGGTCGAAAACGGTGCTGATATACGTTTTTGAGAAAGGATATTTATGAAGGACTATTTTATTGCTTTACAGCTTTTTGCAGCAGGCGAGCAGGTGAACACAACAGCTACCGAAAGCCTTTCTGCAGAAATGAAAACTTTTTACGACAAAACACTTATTACACTTGCGTCACCCTATCTTGTGCACGACCAGTTCGGTCAGAAGCGTGATATTCCCAAAAATGGTGGTAAGATTATTGAATTCAGAAAATTTTCTTCGCTTCCCAAGGCGCTCACACCACTTACAGAGGGCGTGACACCCACAGGCAACAAGCTCAACGTTTCTGCGGTGAGTGCAAGTGTTGAGCAGTACGGCGACTATATTGAGCAGAGCGACCTTCTTGAGCTCACCGCCGTTGATAACACCATTGTTGAGGCAACAAAGCAGCTTGCTTCACAGGCAGGTCTTACAATGGATACAATCGTGCGTAACGAAATCGTAGGTGGCACAAACGTGCTTTATTGCCCCAAGGTTTCGGGCGGCACCGAAACAGAGGTAACCTCAAGAAGCCAGATTGACTCAACCGCTCTTCTCAGAGTGAAGGATGTTTTCAAGGCGGCGGCTGAGCTCAAGGCTATGAACGCTCCCAAAATCGACGGCTATTACGTTGGCATTATCCACCCTTACGTTGCCTATGACCTTATGCAGGAGGCGGGCAACCAGTGGATGGAGGTGCAGAAATACGCTTCACCGGAAAATATGCTCAAGGGTGAAATCGGTTGCCTTGGCGGTGTTCGCTTCGTTGAAAGCACCGAGGCAAAAATCTGGAAAGCCGGTGCAGACGGCTGTGCTGTTTTCGCAACGCTTATTATGGGTGCGGATGCCTACGGTGTAACAAGCGTTACAGGCGGCGGTATCGAGCACATCGTTAAGCAGAAGGGCTACGGCAACGACCCCCTTAACCAGCGCTCATCAATCGGCTGGAAGGGTCTTAAAACTGCAAAAAGACTTGTTGAGGAATACCTTATTCGTGTTGAAAGCGGCTCTGCATTCAGCATGACAGCGGAAGAAAACTAAAGTTTTCTTTGTGGCAGGTTGCAACCGGCATTTTTACAACCGGCGTTTGCGCCCCGAAACTTGCAACTTGCCACTTGCCACTTGCCACTTGCCACTTGCAACATGCAACTTGTTATATGAAAGGAAAATATTATGTCTGATAAGAAAACTGAAAACAACAAAAACGAAAAGCTTGTGAGCGTGTTTATTCCCAAGCAATCAAGAAACGACACAGAGAGATTTATTGCCGTCAACGGTGAGAGGATTCTTGTGCAGACGGGCAAAACCGTTGAGATACCCCAGCGCTTTGCCGAGGTTGTTAAAAACAGCGAGGAGATGGCTTCTGTTTCGGCGGCGTATATTGATGCCAATATCTCGCTCTGAGGAGGGGTTTTATGACTCTTTCAAAAATTATTGAGGAGTTTGACTCTCAACGAAAAAATCAGGTGTCTCTTCAGCAGAAGCTCCGTTGGATTTCACAGCTTGATATGAAAATATCTTCACAGATTCTTGTGCCGAGAGGTGCAGATAAGTTTTTGGGCTATGACGAGGCAACACCGCTTTCAACCGTTGCACAGGCACCTGAAGAATACAGCGAAATTTATACTCTTTACCTTAACTATATGCTTGACCTGATGAATGGCGAAACGGGGCGAAGCAACAATTTCGCAATGCTTTTTAACAGACTTTACGGGGAAATGCACGACTTTTTCAACAGAAAAGTACCCGTTAAAAATAATGTGAAAATCAAGGTGGGTGACGTGAATGTATAAGCCACGACTTGCAGAGCTTCAGCGGAGCCGTGAAATCATCGGCGATTTTACGGGCTACAACAAAAATCCCGTTATCCCCGAAAACAGCTTTTATGACGAGAAAAATATGAGCCTTTCAGAGTATCCGTTGCTTTCGCCGAGAAATAAGAGGGCTTTTTTCAACGTGACGGGTGACGGGCTTCACGGACTTTTTTCAAAGTCAAAGCTAATCTACATAAATAACGGCAGTCTTTATTACGGCGGGGAAAGAGTTGATGGGCTTCACTTTGCAGAAAGCGAAAAAAAGCGTCGGTTTGTTTCAATGGGGGCGTTGCTTCTCGTTTTCCCCGACAAGGTATATATAAACACCGCTGACCTTTCGGACTATGGCTCCCTCGAGGCTTTTTTTGAAAGTGGCGAGGGGGCGGGTGTCACCGCCGCATTTTGCAAGGCAGATGGCGAGCTTTACGAGGGCTACACCGTTGGCAGCGCTACACCGGAGCAACCGCAAAACGGTGATTTGTGGGTTGACACGTCAGTGACACCCAACGTTCTTCGCCAATACTCCCAAGGCCTTGGTGATTGGTTTGATATTGCCGCCACTTACGTGAAAATAAGCACGGCGGGAATCGGCAAGAGCTTTAATACTGACGACGGTGTGACGGTTGAGGGGCTTTCGGACTCCCTTGACGGTAGTCATATTATCACCCATTGCGGTGACGATTTTATTATTGTTGCGGGTATTATCCCCAACACAATTACCTCACAGAACAACGTGAAGATATCACGAAGACTCCCCGATATGGATTTTGTTGCCGAAAACGGTAACAGGCTGTGGGGCTGTAGCAGTGAGAAAAATGAAATATATGCCTCGAAATTGGGCGATGCAAAAAACTTCTTTTGCTACCGCGGTATTTCTACAGACAGCTACGCCGTAACCGTTGGCAGTGACGGTGATTTTACGGGGGCTGTGTCTTACAGGGGCTACGTTCTGTTCTTTAAAGAAAACTGCGTTCACAAAATCTATGGTCAGAATCCGCCGTTTTCGGTGAGTGCATCATATATCCGCGGTGTGCAGAAGGGTAGCGAGGGCTCGCTTGTTATTCTCAACGAATCACTTTTTTATAAATCGCCAAACGGGGTTTGTGTGTTTGACGGCGGTGTGCCCGTTGATATTTCAAAGGCTTTGGGTGGCGAATATTTCACCGATGCTGTGGCAGGTGCTCTGGGCGACGTCTATTATATCTGTATGAGCGACAAAGACGGTGGCCGGGTGCTTTTTACCTTTGACGAGAGCAAGTCCCTTTGGAGCAAGCAGGATGATATTGATATACGTGAGTTTGCAACCCACAACTATAACCTGTATTTTATAGCAGATACACCCGACGGAAGGCGTCTTTGCCTTGCAGACGGCGAAAACCGTTTCGGCAATTTTTCGGGTGAGCTTGCAGGCTACTGCGAGGAAAATGATTTTCAATGGATGGCACAGACGGGGCTTTGGGGGCTTTCTGTGCCCGAGAATAAATATTATTCCTCGGTGATTTTCCGCCTTTGGGGTGAAAAGGGTGCAAGCTTCAGGGTCGAGGTGCAGACGAACTCCGACGGGGAGTGGGTTGAACAGCTGTCAGAGAAAATTGAAAAAACAGGCTCACTTGTTTTGCCGTTTACTCTGCCAAGGTGCGACCACCTGGCATTGAGGCTCAGCGGCAAGGGTAAGGTGAAAATCTACAGCATCGCAAGAGCTCTTCAGAAAGGGAGTGAGCTTGATGTATGATATGAATCTTTGTGTGCCCAACTTCAATTCACCCAAATACACCAACGAGAACAGGTTTCTGCTTCTTAAAAATTATTTATATGAGCTCAACGATATGCTGGCTATTGCTCTTTCTGAAAATGAGAGTCAGGTGGTTGAAAGGGTCAGTCGGGCGGTGGAAAAGGGTGATGACACCGGCAAGGAGCTTCTCAGGCTGAAAAAGGAAAGTCTTAATAAATTTGCTGAGCTTAAAAATGAAATAATCAGAACGGCAGATGAAATCTGCACGGCTTACGCTTCGGATATTGACGTGACACAGCGTGAGATTCTTGCAAGCGTGGGCAGAGAATACCTTGCAAAAGCCGACCACGAGGAATACAAGAACAGCGTTGACACCGCTTTGAGCCAGACTGCTGACAGGATTGAGGCAACCGCCTCGGCAACGGAGAGCGTCACAACGGATTTTGAGGATTTCAAAAAGCACACCAATGCAGAAATAAAGCTTCAGGCGGATTCAATTCTTTCACAGGTTGAGAAAAACTTCACCACAAGAAGCGATGCGGAAAAGCTGGAGGAGCGTGTGGTTTCACGAATAATTCAGGATGAAGAGAATATCACCGAAAGCTTTTCGCAATCTCTGAAAGCACTGCAGGATGATATTTCATCAGTGGGCGGTGAGGTAAGCACCTTTGTCAGTGAGCTCGACGTTTACATAAGGCGGGGGAAGCTGTCGGAGGATGTTTTCGGCATTGAAATCGGCAGAAGTGATTCCGGTATAAAAGCACGCTTCACAAACGACAGGCTCTCGTTTTACCAGGGAGCGTCGGAGGTTGCGTATATTTCGGGAAGTAACCTTTATATCACACGTGCTCAGGTGCTTGATTATCTCAAAATCGGCAACAGCACCGACGGTTTTTTTACATTTGATATTACATCAAACGGATTGGAGGTGAGGTGGTCGGATGGCGGTTAAATTCTATGGCGAATGCTCGGGCAGCTCCGGCGGTAAATATGATATATGGCTGTCGGTTGCGCAGAATTCACAGAGCATCACAAACAACACAAGCAACGTCACGGTCAGTCTTCTTCTCAGACGAAACGACGGCTACAAGGATTCGGCATATAACCTGACAGCCCTTGACAACAGCGTAAGATTAAAGGTGGGTGGCTCCACAAAGGTCAGCAAGGCTCTTGCCATTGACACCCGCGGTTGCGTTACTCTTACACTTGCGGCTTGGACAGGTGACGTCACCCACAAGGACGACGGCTCGCTTGACCTTAGCATAAGCGGCAGCTTCTCTATGAACGGCACCAGCCTTTCGGGCGGTAGCGTCAGCGGTACCTTTGCCTGCAGCGATATCCCTCGGGCATCGGAGCTGACCTTTGACACTGTGACGGTTCAGCCGGGCGGAAATTACGAGGGGACAATAACCTCGGCTTCGGATAGCTTTACCCACAGGCTGTATCTTACACTTGGCGACAAAAAATTATCGTCGTTTATTTCTGCAGGTAAAAAGAGTGTTGTGGGGCATATTCCCATTGAGTGGGCACAGCTTTGCACAGACAGTAAGTATGCATATATAAACGTTGAGCTGAGAACCTACCGCGGAGAGGTGAAAACGGGTGCGAGAACCTATAAATTGAAAATGGTCATACCCGAGGAGGGCTTTTTACCCGATTTCACCCTTTCGCTTTCGAAAGTGTTTAAGGGTGCGCCCTCTGATTGGGATGAATACGTCAAGGGTAAAACCGATCTGAAGGTTCAGGCAGAGAATATTTCTTTGAAATACGGTGCAACGGTTTCGGCTGTAAGTGTCAAGGTGGGGTCGTATTCAAAAAGTGTTAACCCTGCTGTGTTTGAGCTGACGGCGAGCGGGGAGATAACAGTCAGCCTTACTCTCAAGGATTCAAGAGGCTTTAAGGTAAAAAAATCGCAGAAGATAAGTGTCCGTGATTATTTTGAGCCCGATATTGACGTAGCCGACTTTTACAGGTGCGACGAAAACGGCAACCCCTCAAACAACGGCACAAGCCTTTATCTTGGTTATAAATGCTCTTTTGCATCGGTTAATTCTAAAAATGTTCCCGAAATATTTGCTCAGTACAGAAAAAGCGGCGACAGCTCCTGGTCGGGCATGGTAAAGCTTGAACAAGGCCCTGTTATACTTTTCAAGGGTCTTCTCGGGTTTGAAAGCACCTATGAAATTGCTTTCACGGTCACAGACGGTATATGCACCGACGGAACAAAGGTTAAAATGGTGCTCCCCGTTGGGGCTGTGCCGTTTAATATAAGAAAGGGCGGCAAGGGTGCATCCTTCGGCGGGTATTCAGAAAAGGATAATGAGCTGACGGTGAACTGGAATCTTAACGTCAAGGGTGATTTAGTCAGCGAAAAGCCTGTGTTTTCACTTAATGAAGAAAATGGGGAGCTTCTGTATTCAAATATAAAATACTACCCCTGTCTCGGGTTGTGTGTTCTGCGGATAAGGCTTGATGCGGTGAGAAATCTTGAGCCGGGCAGCAACCACGTTATCGGCACCGTTTCGGTCTCGCCGTCTATGTTCACACCGTTGAGCTTTTACGTTGCAAATGACGTTCAGAGCTCTTTAAAGGGTGGCGTGAAATCTGCCACGGGTGAAATATTTATCAGAAACTCACACACCATTGAAAAGGGTGAGAGAATTTACGTGGGCGGAGTGTTCTTTTGCGATTACAGTCGTTAAGGCATATCGGGTTTACTCAGAGAAAGGATGATGAAAAATCAGCTACACCACTTTACAATACGGCTCACAGGGTGAGCAGGTAAAAAAACTTCAGCAGGAATTGAATAAATACGGCTACAAGCTTGATGTTGACGGTCAGTTCGGCACGAAAACACAAGCCGCCGTAAGGGATTATCAGAAAAACAACGGGCTTTCGGTTGACGGCATCGTAGGTAAAAATACCTGGGGAAAGCTCAACAGCGCCGCACAGGTCAAAACAGAGAAGCCCACCGCGTCAACGGGTGTTAAGAAAACAAGCAAGCCAACACAAGAAAAAAGACCCGAATATAAAAAAAGCTCGGCTGTGAAAAATGCCGAGAAAAAGCTTCAGAAGTGGGAGAAGGGCTCCCCCGAAAAATACAGCAGCGCCTATGCGGAGGAAATCGATGCTATTCTCGGCGAAATTCTCGGCAGAGAGGATTTCAAATACAGCCTCAATGCAGACCCGCTTTATGAACAATACCGTGAGCTTTATGTTGAAAACGGCAAAAAGGCGATGGATGACACCGTGGGTAAGGCGGCTGCTCTCACAGGTGGCTACGGCAGCTCTTATGCCGTTACTGCAGGCGAGCAGGCTTATGACGAGTATCTTATGAAGCTCAACGATGTTGCCCTGAAGCTCCGTGACAGGGCTTATGAGCAATACGAGGATGAGGGCGACAAGCTTTTTCGTGACGTTTCGCTTCTTCGCTCCCTTGACGGCGATGACTACAACAAATATCTTGACGAGCTGAGCCGTTATTATAAAGACGGTGAATATCTTCTCGAAAGACTTGGGTCTATGAGTGATGCGGAATATGAGCAGTTTCTTCATAGCGTTGACACTTGGGAAAGTGACCGTGATTATGAATTTCAGCTTTACCGTGACCGACTTGACAGAGAAGAGTTTGAAAAGGAAATGGCATTTAAGGAGAAGGAGGCACAGCGTGACCAGCAGAATGCTGACAGAAGCTATAACCTTGCTCTTCAGAGGGCGGCTTCATCTTCTTCCGGCTCGAATGATAAAAAGAAATCTGACGAGGATGACGAGCCAATCGCTTACCCCGTGTCATATAAGGAATTCTACGCAAGAACGGGCTACAGCGGTATTCTTACCGAAACAGAATACGATAGAAGCACTCCCACAAAGAAAAAGTATTCCACATATAAAAAATATCTTCAGGCAATGTATAAAAAATACAAGGATTACAGAGAGGGGGATAGGTGATGAGGGTAAGCGTCAATGAAAAAACGGTTACAATAACCGAAAATTCACAGGTGAATTACGGCGAGCACGGCGTGAACGTGTGCTTTTTCACCTTGCCCGAATGCTTCAAGGACCTTTGTGTGACGGCAGTTTTCGACGGTATTCCCGTGCCCGTTTCGGGTGGGGAATGTGTGATTCCGTCACTAAAAAAGGGTAACGTGACCCTTGGTGTTTATGCATATAAAAAGGTGGGTGAGCAGGTGGAAATTATGTATTCCCCGAAGCCGACGGTTTTTTATGTGGGTGATGGGTCATTTTGTGAGGATGAAATGGCAGAAGAGGCGCCTGCCATCGGCAGATTTGAGGAATACTGCAATGCTGTTTTGACCCGCCTTTCACAGTTTCTTGAAAATTCAAAGGACGTTCTTCTCGGCGATGCGTCACCTGCTCTCAGGGGATATTCCGAGGGATGTGCGGTGCGTCTTGACGACGTTTCGCCTTTTTCACACAGGGCGAGGGTAGCGTTTGTTAATGAGAACGGCGGGAGTGTTTCGATGATTAAGGCCAGAATATGCGGTAAAAATCTTTTCGACGGTGTCACAACCGACGGCAACTCAAGTCCGCAGATTTACAGAAGAGTTGAGATGTTTTTGCCTGTGGGTAAATATACATTGAGCTTTTCAGAGGACGTTTATTTTCAGGCAAAGAGCAATAATATGACATATACCAGAACCGGCAACAGAATTTTTTATCTTACCGTTACCGAGTCAGGGGACTCCTTTGTGCAGTTCAGACTCAACGAAAGCACCACAACACCCTGGGATTCTTCGGTGAAAATACAACTCGAAATAGGGAATGTTGCCACACAGTTTCAAGAGTACGTTGGGCAGATACGAGAGCTTGCGAGCGGCGAAAACGGTTTTGAAGCAGATGCGTTACACCCTTGTATGAGCGTTTTACCACTGTCAGCGGATATTGTGGCACAGGTCAGCTATAACCGTGACATCAACAAGGTTATTCCGCTTCTTGAAGCGTCGGCTGTCAGGGGAGGGGAAGTATGAGCGACACTGTGATTTCGGCGGTTATAACAGGCCTGCTTACTCTTCTAGGTGTAATAGTCACCAATATCTCGTCGGGCAGAAAAATGCGTTTTCAGATTGAAAAATCACAGGCGATAACCGACGTGAAGGTAGAGGAGCTGACCCGCGAGGTAAGACAGCATAACAATTTTGCCGCACGTATGCCTGTTGTTGAGGAACAAATCAAAGTAATCAATCATAGACTGAATGATATAGAGAGGGGAAACATTTTTGAAAATTAACCTTAAAGCGAGATTAAAAAACAAAACCTTTGTTATAAGTGCCGTTACGCTGTGTGTCAGCTTTATTTACAAGCTTCTGGCGTTGGCGGAGGTTGTGCCCGCTTTTTCAGAGTATGAGGTTATGAGCCTTTTTGATATGCTTATAAACACCCTTGCTCTTGCAGGTGTGCTTGTTGACCCCACAACAGAGGGCTTCTCTGACAGCGACAGGGCTATGACCTATTGCACCGATTGTGACGAGCGATTTTCGGAGGTGAAAAAATGAGTAAGAAAATTTATATTTCACCAAGCAACCAAAGCGGCAACACCTATGCCACAGGCAACACAAACGAAAAAGAGCAATGCCATAAAATTGCCGGGCATTGCGTTAATTTTCTGAAGAAAAACGGCTTTGATGTCAGGTGCACCTACAACGACGATATGTATGAAAGAGTGGGGGAAAGCAACGCCTTCGGTGCGGATTTGCACGTTGCAATACACACCAACGCCACCGCAAAGCATAACGTTACGGGCGGCAGCCAGGTTCTTCTTTATTCTCTCACCGGTGAGAGGGAGAAGGCGGGGAAGGCGGTTCTCAAAAGGCTTGCACCCATAACCCCGGGCAAAAGCGCCGAACGACTTGTTGAAAAGCCCGATTTTTATGAAATAAGAGCTGCAAAAGGTATAACGCTCTATTGTGAGTGCGAATTTCACGACACAAAAGAGGGCTCGGATTTCATAATTAAAAACGTCAAGCAAATCGGTGAGGCAATTGCAATGGGCGTTTGCGACTACTATGGCGTTGATTTCACTGAAAAAGAAAACAACGCTCCGTCGGGTGACGGAACGCTGTATAGTGTTCAGGTTGGCGCATTCTCTTCAAAAAAGAATGCTGACAATTATGTTAAAAAGCTGAAAAAGGCGGGCTTCGACGGTTATGTTGTGAAGAAGAACTAAGCAATTTTAGAGGCTCTTCTGAGAATTACTACGGCATCCATTGTGTCAATAATGCCGTTGCCGTTAAGGTCGCCCATAAGAAGCAGCTCGGAGTCTGTTGAGGTTTCAATGCCTGAGGCGATTCTGAGAAGCCTGCGAGCATCATTTGTGTCGGTTACACCGTCACCGTTGACATCGCCGAAGGAGGCTATTTCACGGTCGAGCTCAATAATATAAACAGGTGCACCGTTTGCCATGCTGTAATCAACACCTGCACTGCCGAGGTTACAGGTGATTTTAACTAAATGTGTGAATTTTGTTGACTGAGCATCTCTGCAGGCGAAGGCATATCTGCCGATTGAGGTGATATTCTGCGGGATTGTCACCTCAAGAAGCGCCGTGCAATTCTCGAATGCATACATGCCGATAGCAAGCTCGCCTGTGCCAAAGGTGAGAGCTTCGAGACCCGTGCAACCACTGAATGCGCTTGTGCCTATTTGCTTTAGTGAATCGGGGAGCTTCAATGAGGTCAACGCCTTACAGTCCGAAAAAGCGTATTCGCCGATTACTTCAAGTGTGGTTGAAAATTTTATAAAGTTAAGGCTTTCACATTTCCAGAAGGCGCGCTTGCCGATGGTTTTTAATGCCGTGCCACAGTTGAGCTCGGTCATTTTGTTGCAGTTGTAAAATGCAAATTCGCCGATTGCTTCGACATTTCTTACGTTAATACCGCTCAGGGCTACACAACCGTTAAAGGCGTGGTCGCCGATTGTTCTGACGCCTGTGCCCATTACAACGGAAAAAAGCTTTGTGCAGCCATAGAACGAGTAAGCACCGATTGAAGTAACCGTTTCGGGAATGTTGACCGTTCTTATTGAGGTTTTTTGCTTGAATGCCTGACCCGTGATTGCAACAACAGGCTTGTCGTTGATTGCTTTGGGGATGTAAACCTCTTCAGAGAAAAAATCGGTATAGCCGTTGATGGTAACGGTGCCGTCATCATTTTCAATGTAAACAAAGCCGTTGTAGTTGAGTGCACTTGCAACGGGTACCGTCGCCAATATTAAAGCTATTGCAAAGATGAAGGATAAAAGCTTTTTCATAATTTTCTCCTGTGTTCAGATGCCGTATGCCGTATGACAGGCTGATGCATCAAGAAACTTCTTCTGTAATTATACCTCAAAATTCCGGTTTTGTATATACCCAAAATGTATATTTTTTGTTGATTATATGCATATTCGTAAAAATATACACAGAAAACTGTATAAAGTGAATTATTTTTCAAAAACAGTTGCAATTTTTAAATAATAGTTGTATAATCCACTCACAAAGAAAGGCGGGCTTTTGCTCACTTTCGCAAAAAAAATAAATTGTGAGGTTTTTAAAATGAAAAAGTTTTTAAAAGTTGCTTCCATAGTTCTTGTTATCGCTATGCTTGCTTGCTTCGCTTCTTGCGGCGGCAATGGTGATGAAAAAGAAAAGCTCATTATGGCTACAAATGCTGCATTCCCTCCCTATGAATACAAAGAGGGCGATAAAATCGTCGGTATTGATGCTGAAATTGCAGAAGCTATCGCAAAAGAGCTCGGTATGGAGCTTGAAATCATCGACACAGAGTTTGGTTCAATCGTGGGCGGCGTTCAGAGCGGCAAATATGACATCGGTATGGCAGGTATGACTGTTACAGAAGACAGACTTAAAAGTGTAAACTTCTCAACATCATACGCTAAGGGTGTTCAGTCTGTTATCGTTCTTGAAGACAGCAAATACACTTCATACGAGGATTTCTACACAGGCTATGACAAAGACGGCAACCCCAACGGTGTTATCGATGACCTTAAAATCGGCGTTCAGCAGGATACAACAGGTGACATTTACGCTTCAGACAAACCCGAAAAATGGGGCTTTGGCGAAGATAGTGTAATCCGTTACAAAACAGGTGCAGATGCTGTTCAGGCTCTTATCGCAGGCAAGGTTGATTGTGTTATCATCGACAACGAGCCCGCTAAATCATTTGTTGAAGCAAATGAGGGTCTTAAAATCCTTAAAACCTCTTATGTTGAAGAGGATTATGCAATCGCTATTGCAAAAGAGGATACAGAGCTTCTTGAAAAAATCAACGCAGCGCTTGAAAAGCTTACAGATGACGGTACAATCCCCGGCATCATCGAGAAGTACATTCCTGCTAAATAAATATTACATTTTTATATTTGAGGGCGGGTGAATCCCGCCTCTCTTTTTCTGAAAGGAATTTTTATTTTGGATAAATTGATTGATAACTTGATCATTGAATTCAACCAGTTTGTTGATAAATTCAAATTTGTTTTCATTGAGGATGACAGATGGAAGTGGCTTGTTGAGGGCCTTGGTAATACATTAAAAATAACCGCTGTTTCGCTCATAATCGGCATTATTATCGGTGTTCTTGTGGCAGCAGTGCGCTCATCTTTTGACAAAAACCGTGAAACAATGAAAATGCACGGTGGGCTTGGCTATTATGCTCTTGCTATGCTTAATGCGCTTTGCAAGGTGTATCTTACGATAATCCGTGGCACTCCCGTAGTTGTTCAGCTTCTTATAATTTACTTCATTATTCTCAGAAGCGTTTCGGACGGTAACGTTGTTGCTATGGTTTGCTTCGGTATCAACTCCGGTGCTTACGTCGCTGAAATTTTCAGAAGCGGTATAATGTCTATTGATGAAGGTCAGTTTGAGGCAGGCAGAAGCCTTGGCTTCAACTATTTTCAGACAATGCGCTACATAATTGTTCCACAGGCTTTCAAGACGGTTCTTCCCACTCTTTGCAACGAGTTTATTGTTCTTATCAAAGAGACCTCAATTGCAGGTTACGTTGGTATAATGGACCTTACAAAGGCCGGTGACCTTATGCGAGGCCGTACCTATGAGGCGTTTATGCCCCTTATTGCGGTTGCGCTTATTTACCTTGTCATTGTTATGATTCTCACTTGGGCGGTAGGAAAACTTGAAAGGAGACTGCGTAAAAATGAACGGTAATGTATTAATAAAAGTCAACGATCTGAAAAAGCATTACAACGGCGGCACTGTAAAGGCTCTTGACGGTTTGAATTGCGAAATAAAAAAAGGCGAGGTCGTGGTTATTATCGGTCCGTCGGGTTGCGGTAAAAGCACTTTTCTGCGCTCTCTGAATCTTCTTGAGTTACCTACCTCGGGCGAGATTATTTTTGACGGTGTCAAAATAACCGATCCCAAAACAGACATAAATCTCCATCGTCAGAAAATGGGGATGGTGTTTCAGCAGTTTAATCTGTTCAACAATCTCAGTATTTCAGATAACATCACCCTTGCACCTATCAAGGTTCTTAAAATGAACAAGGCTGATGCCCAGAAAAAAGCCGAAGAGCTCCTTGAACGAATCGGTCTCCCCGATAAAGCCGGAGCATACCCCCAACAGCTTTCAGGCGGCCAGAAGCAAAGAATTGCTATTGTCAGAGCGTTAGCTATGAGCCCGGATGTTATGCTCTTTGATGAACCCACATCCGCCCTTGACCCCGAAATGGTTGGCGAGGTGCTTGATGTTATGAAGGAGCTTGCCGCAGAGGGAATGACAATGGTTGTTGTTACCCACGAAATGGGCTTTGCGAGAGAGGTTGCTTCGCGTGTTATCTTTATGGATGAGGGTATCATTCAGGAGGAGGGCACACCCGAAGAAATCTTTGGCAACCCCAAATGCGAAAGATTGAAATCCTTCCTCAGTAAAATACTTTGATAAAAAGCCACCGTACGTTGTATGGTGGCTTTTTTATGAGTTGCAGGTTGCAAGTGGCAAGTTGCAAGTTTCGGGGCGCAAGCGCCGATTGTATTTGATATATTAAAGAATTGCGAAGCCTATCATCCCTGTTTGCCAACGGCAAATAGGGAGGGGGCAAGGAACACGACCGCCGCCAGTGGCGGATGAAGGGAGTGTGAGTTGGCGTAGCGGTCAAAATTCTGTGAAGCGAACAGCGAACAAAGAATTTTGGGCACCGCAAGAGGACACATAACATTGTTTTCTATAAGAATAAAGTTTCAAGCGTGGATTAAAATCAAATTGCGGGGTGGTGGGTCGCCCCGCTGCCTCTCTCCTTTGTTGCTGAAACGAACAACGTAGACACCAGTCGCCAGTCGCCAGTCGCCAGCCTCCAGTTGAGGGGCACTGCGTGCCGATTGTATTTGATATATTAAAGTATTGCGAAGCATATCATCCCTGTTTTGCGTAGCAAAATAGGGAGGGGGACCAAAAGCAACGCTTTTGGTGGTGGGTCGCCCCCTAACTTCTCCCCTTCGCTGATGAAACGAACAACGTAGATACCAGTTGCAGGTTGGAAGTTGCAAGTGGCAAGTTTCGGGGCGCAAGCGCCGATTGTATTTGATATGCTTCGTAACACTTTTACACACCAATACAATAGTGGCCAAGTGCTTCGACAATTACACATTACGAATAAAAATTGGCTTTGGCAACTTGCACAACAAAAAGGGAGTTATTTTGATATTTATCACAACTGTTAAAATCGGATTATCGGTTGAAAAAAGAATTAAGTTGTGATATACTTTCTCTATTAGTAGTGTGTTCAAGTGTGTCATTGCGCTTTAACGCAAATTCTACGGAGGTGTATCTTTTGGCAGACGAAAAAACCACTGTTGTCGAAACGCCGGAAATAGACGCTGCTTCCCGTGAGTACGTCTATGAAAACAGAAGATATGTCGGTATGAAAGAAACAATATGGTACGTTGTTTATGATATGTGCCAGAGCTTCAACATCGACTCCTTCAACGACCGTTTCGTCACAAGTATTCTTCAGATTGACCTTGACTACCAGACATTCGTCAGTGTTTTCAACGGCTTCTGGGATGTTATTAACGATATTTTTACAGCGGCGATTGTTGAAAAGACACGTACACGTTGGGGTAAATTCAAGCCCTACCTTGTCGGTCTCGGTATCCCCGGAACCTTGGGTACCTGCTTCTATTGGCTGATGCCGATGCTCTTCAAGGGCAAAGGCGCCAGGGATATGGGCAAGTTCCTTACATATTTCTTGTTGGCAGTTGTCCGTGAGGGCGCGGGAACGTTCCGTGCAATTTCAAAAACAGGTATGCTGGCAACCATAACGCCGCACCCTGTTGACCGAACCCGACTAATTACCATGGCGGAATTCTTCTCGGGTCTGTTGGGCGAAAAGCTGCCGCAACAGATTCTGACGGTTATTATCGACCTTATCGGTAACAAGGTTATTAACCTTTCATATACATCAACGTTTATGTTTATGGGTAACTTTACCGCAATTGTCAGCGGTGTTGCATCGCTCATATTCTGCGTTATGACCCGTGAACGTGTTCTTCAGTCGGTTGAAACTCCCAGCGTTATGCAGAGCTTGAAATCTGTTGTTAACAACAAGCCCATCTTGTTGCTTACTCTTTCAGAAACTCTTTCAAACTTCAGCGTCGGCGGCAGCATCAACGACTACTACATCGACGTTCTCAACTTCGCATCAATGACAATGGTTGCCGGTATCCCCGGTGCTATCATTAACCCCTTCTCGTTCTCACTTGTTCCGTGGTTCAGAAGAAGATTCTCAACAAAAACTCTTTACCTTCTCGGTACAAAGAGCCAGCCGCTCCTTGATATCCCCGTATTCCTTGTTGGTATGATAGGCGGCAAGCATAACGGTATTTATAAAAAAGTCTTGCCAATGTTCTTCGTTATGGCAATTAAAGAGGCAATATATATGGTATTCTGGGGCGTTCGCCGAGTTATTCCCAGCGAAATGTACAACGAATCTATGGACTATTGCGAATGGAAGAACGGCTACCGTACAGAGGCTATGACCTCAGTTGCCCGAGACCTTACAAAGAAGCTTGCAAGTATTGCGAACTCTGCGCTTTCCCTCCAGCTTAAGAAGTTTATCGGTTACGATATCTCTTCATACACAAGAGGCGAAGCTCAGACAGATAACACCAAGTTCGGTCTTTTCGCAATGGCAACAATTATCCCCACAGTTACCGGCCTTCTCGGTATTATCCCCATTCTCTTCTACGACCTCAGCGGTGAAAAGAGAGAGCGTATGTACGCTGAGCTTCTTGCCCGCCGTGAGGAAGATGCAAAGATTGCAATGTCCGGTGACAAGGAAGCAATTGAAAGACTTGCTAAAGAGCAGTTGGCAGTTGCTGAACATAACAAAGGTAGATAATATTTATTCGGCGGCACAATGTGTCGCCGATTTTTATCAGGTGAAAAAATGACTAAAACAGGCTATATTTCAAATTCGGCAAAGATGCTGGCAGCTGCCGCTTCTTTGTTGCTTGTTGCAAATATAATAGTTTTTATCGGTGATTTGGGTGTTGCGCTCGCCGTGGATATAGGTGAGAAGGTATCCGGCTTGTCAACCTACGTTGTGCTTGTGCTGTGCTATGTGGCTCTTAATGGTGAGGGCATCGGTCACAAGCGTGGCAGAAACAGAGTTGCCAAAAAGAAAACGGGCTACCTCAAGCTTCTGACGGTTGTCTGCTTTGTGAGCATCTATTTCAAGGGTGCGTTGAGGGGGAGTGTTATGACCCTTTCGGCGTTTGAGGCAAAGGGGCTTCTTGCAAGGCTGGGACTTGCGGTGGTTTACGTTGTTACCTCATACAGCTTTTTGTTTCTCGCCGTTTCATTCTGGTACGTTATGCGTGACTCAAAATCAAAAAAGCTCTGTGCATTAGAGGTTTTTTGTTTTGCTTTATCCGGAATTTACAGCTTCTATAAGCTCTTTAATTATGCATTTTTTAAATTCGGAATGATATCCCCGTGGCAAGGCTTTGCCGATTTATTTGCAAGGGACAGAGTTGCCTCAGTGCTGTGTATTTTGCAATACGCATTTATCGTTATTATGCTTGTTGCAGCTTCAAAGCACTACAACAGCCTCAGCAAAAAAGAAGAGGTTGAAAACGAAGAAACAAACAAATTACTTTTCAGAGCAAAACAGGTTTATTCTGAAAAGGGCTCCGGAATAGACACATTTGAAGATGAATTTTTAAGCCGCCAATAGGCGGCTTTTTTATAAGTTGCAAGTTG